>NZ_DASYDO010000001.1:0-2272 GCF_036499525.1 Luteibacter sp.
GCCGGATAGATAAAACTGCGTCGATCACGCGCAAAGGCTTCGCAACGCTTTTCGCCCACACTGCTCCCCTGGCGTCTGGGACGACCAAGGATTCACTGGGCGATGAAGCTTGACCTCTCCCCCGAAAGCTGGGGCCGTGTGATCGTATCCACCATCGTCGGATCGGTGGTGTGCGTGATCGCAGCGTTTTATGTCGACTCGTTCAACTTCGCCAACATGGACGATGCCGGACGGCTACGGGCGATCCTGACCGACGCGCTGCTGCCGGTCGTCCTCGCCGTGCCGATCATCGGGTTCTTCGCCACCAAGCTGCGCGAACTGGCGATCGCCAACAACCGCCTCGCCGTCTATGCCTCGACCGACGGCCTGACCCAGGTGATGAACCGCGCGGCGTTTTCGACCCTCGTCGAAGCCTATCTGACCGAAGTGCGCACCCATGATTTGCGGCGGCGCGGCGCACTGCTCATCATCGACGCCGACAACTTCAAGGCCGTGAACGACCGCTACGGCCACGACCGCGGCGACGAAGCGCTGGTCACCATCGCGCTCTCGATCAAATCGATGCTGCGCGCCCCCGATATCGTCGGCCGGCTCGGCGGCGAGGAATTCGGCGTCTTCCTGCCTGGCGCCACGGTTGAGCAGGCTTCGCGCGTCGCCGAGCGCATTCGCGAGTCGGTGCGGGACGCGAGCTTCAACCCGGCGGGCGCGGCGCATCCGCTCTCGGTCAGCGTCGGCGGCGCCGTGTTCGAGAACCGCCTGCCGTTCGCCGATCTGTTCCGCCTGGCCGACCAGCAGCTCTATGCCGCCAAGCACAGCGGCCGCGACCGGGTGGCGATCGTCCCTATCACCGGCGATGATGCATTGGCCGCAGCCTAGCGTTCACCCTCGAGCCGCCGTTCGATGCGGCGATCCGGCACGAACCACATCACCGCCACGGCGAGGAAGAAGCCGAAGGCGATGTAGGGGTGGATGAACGCCCCGGCGATGCCGAAGACATAGAGCACGATCGACAGCCGTTCCTTGATGCCGGCGCCCATCGCCTGCGCCAGCGTGGACTGAGGCCCGTGGAGCTTCACCAGTTCCCGCGCCAGGATGAAATAGGCAGTGCCGGGCAGGCACATCACCGCGCCGTAAGTAATCGTCGGCACCAGCGCGAAATCCGTATCACCCATCCATGCCGTGGCAAACGGCACCAGTGACAGGCAGAACAGCAGCAGATTGTTGGCCCACAGCACCCGGCCGTTCACGTGGTCGACGGCCTAGAACATGTGGTGGTGGTTGTTCCAGTAGATGCCGACGTAGACGAGGCTGAGCACGTAGCTGAGGAATACCGGCCAAAGCGGGAGCAGGTCGCGCACCTCGGTGCCGTGGGGCACCTTCATCTCGAGCACCATGATTGTGATGATGATGGCGAATACGCCGTCGCTGAACGCTTCGAGCCGGCCTTTGTGCATGCGCGCAGAAAGACAGGCCGGACGCGGGCGGGCAACAGGGATGTCAGACCAGTAAGGCCACCTCTGCCGTCATCCTGAGCCGCGCGAAGGATCCACGGGAAAGGACGGACACGCGCCGACCACTTGGGTCCTTCGCACGGCTCAGGATGACGGACCGGAAAGTCACCGGAAATCCGTTTGCGCCGCCCGGCTGCGTCCGTAGCGTCCGGGCATGAGTGATTTTGCTCCCGCGGCCGAGGTCGCTGCGACCCGCGACGCGCTGACCCGCCTCAAGGCGAACATGCGCGTTACCATCAAGGGCAAGGACGACGTCATCGAGCAGACCCTGGTCTGCTTGCTGGCGGGCGGCCACCTGCTGATCGAAGATCTGCCGGGCGTCGGCAAGACGACGCTGGCCTACTCGCTCGCGCGTTCCATGGACTGCGTCTTCTCGCGCATCCAGTTCACGAGCGACCTGCTGCCAACCGACGTCACGGGCGTGTCGATCTACGATGAGACGCTCAAGGAATTCGTCTTCAAGCCCGGCCCGGTGTTCGCGAGCGTCGTACTGGCGGATGAAATCAACCGCGCCACGCCGAAAACCCAGTCCGCCCTCCTCGAGGTGATGGACCGCGGCAAGATCACGGTCGATGGCGAGGCCCACTCGGTCGGCGTGCCGTTCATGGTCGTCGCCACGCAAAATCCGGTGGACTACGAGGGCACCTTTCCGCTGCCCGAAAGTCAGATGGACCGTTTCCTCCTGCGCGCCCAGATGGGGTATCCGGCGGCGGCCGACGAGCTGGCAATCCTCCAGGCGCCGCGGCTGACCTATGACACCA
>NZ_DASYDO010000002.1:0-17861 GCF_036499525.1 Luteibacter sp.
CGCCTTGAGTCTCAACACCCGCCCGCGGCAGCGGCATGGGTTTCGCACGCCGTTGCAGGTCTACACCGAGCTCCGCCAACTAAGCGAGGCCGATCCGGCTACGATGCACTGACTGTGTTGCGCGTGGACCTTGAAACCGCCGGGTTTCATGCTGGACACCCGACCAAGCTGGGCGGTTGATAGCCAGCTTGATACACAGATTGATACCTAGACTGGTATCAATGACGGAAGTGACCCGTCTGGTGCCTTTCTTTTCTTAGCGAAACCAACGACTTGGCTGGCTTCGGGATTGAGCTGGAGCGGGTGAAGGGAATCGAACCCTCGTCAGTAGCTTGGGAAGCTACAGCTCTACCATTGAGCTACACCCGCGTCGGGGTCTGGATGGTAATACGACTCCGGCGACGGGGCAAAGGTGGCGGGGGCCTGAACATGTCCGCGGCTTCCTACACCACCTTCCGGCCGGGCGCGCATAATCCCACGGGAATCCCTATGAGGGCCGGATCATGCGTCGTGTGCTTTCGCTATCCATCGCCACCGGGCTCGCGCTGGCCGCGGGTGCCGTCGTCGCGCAATCGCGAACTGTATCGACCGCCGACATGCCGAAGCCGGGTGTCAGCTACATCTCGGGCCCCTCGGTCCCCGTCCGGAAAGAAACCGTGAGCACGGGCACCTTGCCCCAGCCGACGCGCCTGTACGTGGGCGGCCAGGTTTCCGTGGGCGGCGGTGATTATCAGGGCCACGACGATGACGGTGACGGCGGTTTCGTGGCGGACAACGGCTACTACTACGGCGGCGGCTATCCGCCGGGCTATGGATGGAACGATCGCGGCCACAATCATGGGCGGCCGGAGCATGGCCACGATCATGACGGCCCGGGCGACGGGCATCATGGCGGGCACGATCACGATGGCGGACGGGATGGATCGCTGAGCGTCGCCCCGGCAAGTGGCGGCCATACCTCTTTCGGCAACGCGGGGGTGAAGCTGGCGCCGGAGCACCCGCAGGATCGGCGTGATCGCGGCCAGGGCTGGAGCCGCGGCTACGACGGCAACCAGCCGGTACAGCCAGGCACGGGGTTCACGAACAGCCGGGCGCCGCAACCGGGGACGGGAATGGGTACGGGGAATCAACCGGGAACGGGGATTCCCATGCGGGGCGGCGGCGGCAATGGGCTAGGGCATGGGCGGTAAGGGGTTGCCTCGCCTACAATGCGCGGATGCTGATTACCCTCAAAGGTGACGCGCACGACTGCGTGCCCGGCACCCCCGTGTCCGCCTCCGCGATACCGGTCATGCGGGCAAGCAGATAGAAATCGTCCACGCCATGGGTGGCGGCTGACGCCGCGGCCCCGACGGAAACCTCGCATGAACCACTTCACTCCCGCCGCCGCCGACCTCCCGACCGTCTACGGACGGGTCGGCTGACCATGGCGCACGACGACATGTCCGGCGAAGCACCCTTTCATCGCCGCATCCGCAGCTTCGTGCTGCGCGAGGGTCGGATGACGCCTGCGCAGCAGCGCGCCTTCGATGAGCATTGGGAGCGCTTCGGCCTCGACTACGCCGGCACGGAACGCGACCTCGGCGCCACCTTTGGGCGCACCGCGCCGCGCGTGCTCGAAATCGGCTTCGGCAATGGCGAGGCGCTGGCCTGGGCCAGCGAGCACGACCTCGCCCGCGACTACATCGGCGTGGAAGTGCACGGCCCGGGCGTAGGCCGCCTGATGAACGCCCTGGCCGCGCGCGAAGCGACGAACGTGCGCCTTTATAAGCATGACGCCGTCGACGTCCTGGAGCGCGAGATCCCGGCGGGAAGCCTGTCGGAAGTGCGCATCTGGTTCCCCGATCCGTGGCACAAGAAGCGCCACAACAAACGCCGCCTGATCCAGCCGGCCTTCGTCGAGCTGCTTGCCTCGCGGATGTCGCCAGGTGGCCTGCTCCACCTTGCCACGGACTGGGAAGCGTACGCGGAGCACATGCGCGAGACGATGGAAGCCTCGCAGGGTTGGCGGAATCGCGTGGGTCCAGGCCAGACGGCGGAGCGTCCTGAATGGCGCATCGAAACCCACTTCGAGCGTCGCGGCACGCGGCTCGGACACGGCGTGTGGGATTTCCTGTACGAGTGGCAGGGGCCAGCGAAGTCGGGCTGATTACGCGCGCTATTTTGTGGTCCAGCTTCAGCTGGTATCCACGCCCAGCGCGTATACTCCGGCGGCAACACCACAGCCTGGCAAGACCATGCCACCGCAAGCTCCAACCGACCGGAACCGGATAGCCGGCTAGTGGCACTGACTCTCACTCCCGAAATGATCCTCGTGCTGGGCCTGGTGGGCTTCACCATGCTCATGCTCGTTCTGGAGTGGATCCGGGCCGACATGGTCGCCCTGCTCGTCGTGGTCACGATCGGGCTCACCGGCCTGATCCCCGGCGACCAGGTGTTCAACGGGTTCGCCGGCAACGCCGTCATCGCCATCATCGCCATCATGATCATGGGCGCGGGCCTGGATCGTGCGGGTGTGCTTAACCTCACCGCCGCCTTCGTCCTGCGCATGGCCCGCGGCATGGAATCGCGCCTCGGCGTGGTCGTCAACAGCGTCACCAGCCTCTTCAGCGCGGTAATCCCGAGCCAGGCACTGGCCGCGCTGATGATCCCCGTTACCAGCCGCCTGTCCGCCCGCACCGGCGTACCGATGTCGCGGCTGCTGCTGCCGATGGCCTTCTGCATCCTCACGGCGACCAACACCACGCTGATCGCCAACTCGCCGCTGATCGTCCTCAACGACCTGATCGCCAGCGCGAACAGCAACCTGCCCCCGGGTGCGCACACGATCCCGAAGTTCGGCCTCTTCAGCGTCACCCCGGTGGGTCTCGTGCTCGCCGTGGTCGGCGTGCTGTTCTTCTACCTCTTCACCCGCAAGCTGCTGCCGGAGCGTGAGGACGACCGGCTCAAGGTCACGCCGGGGCGTACCGAAAGCTACTTTGCCGACACCTACGGCATCGTGGGTGAAACCGCCGAACTGACCGTCACCGCGGAAAGCCCCCTGGTGGGCATGAGCATCGGCGAGGTCGAGCAGTTGCATGGCGCACCGCTGATCCTGGCGATCAAGAATGGCAGCGAGAGTCGCGTGGCCCCGCCATCGGACCAGATGATCTGGGTGGGCACGGTGCTCGGTGTGCTCGCCCCGCGTGAGGCGATCATGTCGTTCGCGAACAACCAGCTGTGCCGCGTGTCGATGCGCATGCGCCAGCTGGGCGAACAGTTCAACACCACGCGCGCCGGCATTTCGGAAGCGGTGGTGCCGCCAAGCTCGCGCTTCATCAAGCAGAGCGTGGGCGAGTTGCGCCTGCGCAAGCGCTTCGGCATCTCCGTGCTGGCGGTGAACCGCGGCGACGAAGTCTTCCGCGAGGATGTGCGCGCGGTGACCTTGCGCGCTGGCGACACCCTTGTGCTGCACAGCAAATGGCGCGACCTCATGCTGGCCGAGGAAGACCGCGACATCGTCGTGGTCACCGACATCCCGAAAGAAGAGCAGCGCCCCGGCAAGATCTGGCAGGCCGTGGGCTTCTTCGTGCTGGCGAAGTGCCTGGCCCTCTTCACCCACCTCGACCTCTCGGTGGCGATGATGACCGGCGCCGTGGGCATGCTGCTCACCGGCGTGCTGAACATGGACGAGGCCTACAAGGCGATCAACTGGAAGACCATCTTCGTCACGGCCTGCCTCATTCCGCTGGGTTGGTCGATGGACTCCACCGGCACTGCCTCCTGGATCGCGCAGGAAGTGCTGCAGGTCCTCGGCCACGCGCCACAGTGGACGTTGCAACTCTCGATCGCGGTCCTCACGCTGATGTTCTCGCAGGTGATGTCGAACGTGGGTGCCACGGTGATGATGGTGCCCATCGCGATCAGCGTCGCCGTCACCACCGGCGGCAACCCCTCGGCCTATGCGCTGATCGTGGCCGTGTCGTCGTCGAATACCTTCCTGCTGCCCTCGGGGCATCCGGCGCTGATGATGGTGGCTGGTCCCGGTGGTTACCGCTCGCGCGATTTCCTGCGCGTGGGCCTGCCGCTGACGATCCTGATCCTCACGCTCACCCTGGTCACCATCAATTTCATGTATCGCTGAGCCTGACCGCCCCGTCGACGACGGCCACGGGCACGCTGCGCAGGCGGTCGCCGCGGCAGGGGCCGGCCGTGCAGTCGCCGCTCTCGGCCGTGAAGGTGGCCCCGTGGGCAGCGCAGATGATCTGCCCGGCACGGACCAGGAACTTGCCAGGCACATAATCCAGGCGCCGCCCGGCATGCGGACAGACGTTGAAGTAAGCCCGCGCCTCGTCCCCTTGCCGGTAGACCATCAGTGACTCCCTCTCGCCCTTCACGAGGGCTTCGACTTCGATGGCGTTGCCGTCGGGAATGTCCGCCAGCAGGCAGAGGGGGGTGGTTTCAATGGTAGGCGTCATGGCACTTGTCTATGGGGGCGGGATGCCCCAACGTACAGAGGCTCGCATGCATGTCATTGTGCCATATACGGATTTTTAACCAATGCGCCTCGTCTTCCCGCCCATCCGCCGTTCGCGTAATCCCCTCGTCCGCGCCCTGTCACTGGTGCTGGGCCTTGCCGTGGTGGGCGTGCTGCTCGTGTTCGGTGTGGTCGTCCTCGGGGTGCTTTTCGCCGGCGGCCTGGTTTTCCTCGCGGTGCGCCAGTGGAAGCTTTCCCGCGGCCGCGTCGCGGGCGGTGCCCAGGCGGCACCGAAGAAGCCGGAAGTCCTTGAAGGCGAGTTCGTCGTCGTTCGCCAGGGCCGGCCGGTCCATCACTGATACCCGCAAGAAGCGGATGGTGGCGGGGCCCGCCTCGTCCTACGCTGGTCTCCATGAAGGAGGCCACCATGAATTCCCAGGCTTGCGCCATGCATCCCGCCGCCGTCGATGCCCTTGAACGTGTCCGTGCCGCCCTCGAGAGCGGCGAGGGTGCGACCGATCTCAACAGCCTCGCCACCATCGCGGGGTTGAGCCCCACGCACCTGCAGCGGGCGTTCCGGCGCCGCTATGGCGTCAGTCCGGCCGAATACGCCCGCGCCCGCCGCTTCGGGCAGCTTCGCGAGGCGCTGCGGGAAGGTTCCGCGGTGACCGATGCCGTATACGAAGCCGGTTTCGGCTCCGGCAGCCGGGTGTATGAGGAAAGCGACCGCCGGCTGGGCATGACCCCAGCCAGCTATCGCGCCGGGGGCGCGGGCGCGTCGATTCGCTACACCACCACGAATACGCCGCTGGGCCAGTTGCTGGTCGCCACCACGGCGAAGGGAATCTGCTCGGTCACCCTGGGCGAAGACGATGCCGGACTCGAAGCACGCCTTGTCGCCGAATTTCCGCTCGCCGGGCGCGAACGCGTGGACGAAGGCCGCGAGGAGTGGCTCGACGCTGTGATCGGCCGGGTCGCGCACGAACTCGGCTGGAGCGACCGCGACGCACCGGCCATGCCTCCGCTCGACATCGCCGCCACCGCCTTCCAGTGGCGAGTCTGGGACGCGCTCACCCGGATTCCGCGCGGCGAAACCCTGAGCTATGGCGAGCTTGCCGCGAAGCTCGGCGTGCCGAAGGCGGCACGCGCCATCGGCCGCGCCTGCGGCAGCAACAAGCTGGCCCTCCTGGTCCCCTGCCACCGGATCATCCGCGAAGACGGAAGCCTCGGCGGCTGGCGTTGGGGCCTGGATATCAAGCAGCAATTGCTCGCCACCGAACGTGCCATGAAAGTCACTCAAGGCTGACCCCGAAACGTTTCGCTACCGCATGTCATCTGGCAACGATATCTTGCGGAATTCCACCGGATCTCCTTATGTCAGACACCGCCTGTACGAGCCAAGCTTCCACTTCCGCCGTCGCCGACCAGCGCTGGATGGTGACGCTGTCGCTGTTCGCCCTGTATGTGATCTGGGGTTCCACCTACCTGGCCATTCGCTATGCGCTGGTAAGCTACCCGCCGTTCACGCTTGCCGCGATCCGCTTCGCTATCGCCGGCGTGCTGCTTTTCACCGTGCTGCGCGTGCGCGGCGAATCGATGCCTACCGCTCGCCAGTGGAAGAACGCCGCCATCGTGGGCACGCTGCTCCTGGCCGGCGGTAACGGTCTGGTCTGCTTCGCGGAGCAGTCGGTGGGTTCGGGCATCGCCGCCGTCGCGGTGGCGAGCATGCCGCTGTTCGCAGCGGTGTTCGGTGGCGTCTACGGCGAGTGGCCGTCGCGCGGCGAAACCGCCGGGCTCCTGCTCGGCTTCGTCGGCGTGATCGTGCTCAACCTCGGCGCCGGCCTGGCCGGTTCGCCCCTGGGTGCCATCGCGTTGATCGTTGCGGCGATATCGTGGGCCTTCGGCTCGGTGTGGTCGAAGCGGCAGGACATGCCCAAGGGACCGATGAACACCGCGGCGCAGATGCTCTGCGCCAGCATTTCGCTGGCGATCATCGCCTTCCTGCATGGCGAACGCATCCCGGCACACCCGGAAGCCGGTGCCACCGCCGCGCTCGCCTACCTCGTGGTGTTCGGCTCGATCATCGCCTTCAGCGCGTACCTCTATGTGCTGAAAACAGTGCGACCCGCGCTCGCCACCAGCTATGCCTACGTCAACCCGCCGGTGGCCGTGTTGTTCGGCGTGGCGCTCGCGGGTGAGCATGTCGGCGGCTTCGATCTTGCCGGCATGGCGATCATCCTGGTGGGTGTGGGCATCATCACCCTGATGCGCGTGCGGACAGCTCGCTAACTAAAACGGCCCTCAATGGCTCGGCTTCGCCATCGCATTGAGCTCGGACGTGGCGGCAAGGAGCCGTCGGGCGCCGTTGTTGTCGCTAAGTCCTCGTCCGGCCTTCGCCTCCCTGCGGAATCGCTCCAACAACGACACCCGACGACTCCTTCAAACGTGACGCGGGGTTGAAGGAGAGCGCGGCGAGCGAAATCATTACCCTCGCTGGAACTCGCTCTTAGTGAAACGGGTTACTGCGTCTCGCGTTCTCCTTTTGAAATTCGTGAGGCTCAATCCGACGCCCTTTACGCTCCCGACGGGCATATGCTTCCCGAAGCCTGGAAAGCGTCTCTGGATCGGCACAACGATCTGTGGTGGCAAGCGGGAATTGCTGCACCGTCACCACACGCTTACCGATGGCGTCGGGGTCGCCCCAAGCAACGCCGCCCATAGATGTAGATCCGTCGTACACGATGGATTCCCCAAGCACTCGGCCTGTCGACTCTTCGACGAGGCGGTCGAATATTGGAGCATCCCATGCGAAACCGAAGCCGATATCAGGCTCTCCCGGCTGAGGGAGGCTATGCAACTGCGATGGCAGCACCCAGAAAGGCCGAAAGGTGTCGATTCGAAGGCATCCATCGGGTGATTCGTAGGAGTACCAACGCGTGGCGAGGGACCGTTCCCACCATGTCGATGCGAAGTAGATGCCGCAAACTAGCAAAACGATGACGAGAACAGCCCGGCCAATCAAGAAAGGTCCAAAATTGCATCGACAGTTTGCCAAAGTACGTCAGAGTAGACGACGAAATCGCCCCCCCGGCCCGTATGCGCCCGAAAATCCCTGAAGCTATTGTTAGAAGCCTTTCCAATGGGCTCGCCATGCCAATCGAGAGCCAGCCCCTCCAACAAGACATTGGCGGCCATCTCCGTCTTGTTCAGTACGCCAAATTCCGTCCACATTCCCAGGAACTGCTCGTCGTTGAAGTCATAATTGTCGCGGATATAAAACCCGATGTGGGAAAGCGAAAATTGCTTTCTCCCACTCGATTTTGAAAGACCGGCCGCCCCAACAAACGCCATCTTCATTGTGGCTTTCCCCAACGCTCCATACATGTCGTCGATAGTGTCCGACGATTCACCGAAGGGTTGAATATTTACCTGACATAGGTCCTCCAGCTGAGGAGCCGTCATGCCGACTCGGCCGAGCTCCATGCCTTCAACTCCGCACCAACCAGCATCGATCAATCGCTTCTTCAAGAGCCCGATGGTCGGTCCTGAGGCGCACTTGGCTCTTAGATTGCGCATCGCGTCAATAGCTCGCGGATACCTAGCTGCCCATTCCATCGACACGAGTTGAGTATCAAGTTGGGAGGCTGGGATTTGCCCAGCCATCGGCTGACCCTCTTTTGTCTTCCAGTCGTCCGGCATAGCCCAGCCAGGGCTCGTGAACCAACGATCCATCAACGCCGCCGAGACCGTCCAACCCATCTGGCGCATGGCCGAAGGGATGGCCTGGATACGCATTCGCGGAACGACGACATCCTGCGGGGCTTCGCCGCGAGGCTTTGGCTTCACCTTGATATGTTTCGGAACAAGAAAAACCTCTGCCGAGCCTTGGATACGAGAAAAATCTGCGATACCCATTACCATACCTCCATGTCCGGAACAGCGATGGCGACGAATGGCACATTTTCACTGCTGCACGACAGCGGAGAGGTCAACCCTTCAGGGCTTGACTGAGTCGGCGTGCCGCTTGTGGCCGCAAGTGTCTTGACATAGTTCAGGCCGCCATGCGGCTTCCCTCGGCCACACAGAAGGCGAAGCTCAACTTCCAAACTCGTGTCAATGGGATGCTCAGCATTGTCGAGCATCACTCTCCCGCTCACCTGTGACGACTGTATACGGCTCTTCGACAAATCCGAATCCATATGCTGCTTGTAGCCGTCGTCCGCATCAGAGTAGCGATCACTGGTGGCGCGACGTTCTCCGGGGACCACGATGTGGTGCCCGCAGGCCAACAGATCACCTTGGCGCGCGACCGGCCGGCCATGCACTGTTACACGCGCAGTGGCTTCTGCAATGTGGGTCATGCCATCTACATGGCACAAAACCCGCGCTCCTTTGAATGCCGCTGGCAGGCCATCAACCATGAAAATGTCGTCGCCTTCCAAGATCTTTCCTCCCGCGGAGGTCGTGTCCCCCGCGCAGGCGATAGGCTGTCGACTAGACATGGGCACACCTTCCAGCCCGATCGAAGCGAAACAAAACGCGGCGAATCATAGAACCTCCTGCCAGTTGGTTGAACGCATACGGTAGAAGCATTGACTCTGCGGCAATATGGGAGAATTCTGAAAAATGTGAATCATGTTGAACGACGCGACGGCGATGCTGCGCTATTCGCACGGGCTCACGGAAATGATGCGCGACACGATGCATGAGGCGTCGGCTGTCGACTGCCGGTGTGCGTCGTACGCGCTGAGCGCCATCGCAGCGCTGACGCAGATGGGCCTGGAGTGCATGGCACAAGCACACGCGCAGATGACCGTGGAGGGTGTGACGCCGGTTGACGGGTGATGGAAAAAAAGGGTTCTTCACGGAAGTCCGGGGACGTTGCATGGATACATCGGTTCATTCGCCCGGCGACTGCATGTTTCCAGCGGCTCGGACGGTGAGGCGCAGAGTCTTCGGTGCCCACCCTCGCTGCTCAGACAGGTCCTCCGCGTTCGATAGGGAGGGCCGCTCTCTTGTGCGGAACTCGCCTCGAGGGTGGACACCGAAGACTCTTCCCATTCCTGAGGCGGATTGTCCGGAGAGCCGCCACAGCCGACGACGGCAGCCACGGCTCGCGGGATGTCGTCATCGCGTCGCCTCATCAGCGCCAGTCAGGCCTTTCGTGGCTCCCGACAGGTGTAATCAAGCGGATGGAGTGAAGACGGCCCCTTGTCCGGGCACCAAGGTCTCCTGCGAGACGCTCAGGTGTAAAAGCGCCGTGGCGATACCGGGGCGCGCGAACGCCACGGCGAGCCTGATCTAACCAGCGGCAGGGTCGTCATCTAAGGCGGGTGCTGATCCCCGGTAATGCGTGAAGAACCAAAAAAAGGGGCAGAGTCGCTATTCAGAGGGGAACAGCAATCGGCGGGCGGCCGATGAATAATGACGCTGACCCGCTTCCCTCTGCCGTGCCGCGCTCGCCTGCAACCTCACGCCACGTTCGGAGGAGCCGTCGGGTGTCGTTGTTGGAGCGATTCCGCAGGGAGGCGAAGGCCGGACGAGGACTTAGCGACAACAGCGGCGCCCGACGGCTCCTCGCCGCCACGTCCGAGCGCAACGCGACGGCGAAGCCGAGCCGGCAGACCGCGAATTTGTGACGAAGTTCGCATCCCGACGCCACAGAGACGCATTTTCAGAATTATTCGATGTCCGAAGTTCTCATAGCTCCCTAGGCTTGCCTGCCTTGTCACGGGAGTGGGGCATGCCAGGGACCCAACCGACACGATTCCATTGCTCGCGCCGCCGCCGCTGGTGGGCGGCGCGTATGACCACCGTCTTTGGCGTCGGCATCGCCGCGATCGCGTCGTGCCAACGCTTCCATCCCGCCCCGGCCGATCCACACGCGCTGGTCGAAGCGTGCAAGATCGACCTCGCGGCGCCCTTACAGTTCGCGCAGGGCCGTCGTCACGGGGAGGCGCGCCGCGCGCAATGCGGGGAACAGTCCACCGATGAAGCCGATCGCCAGCGCCCACTTGATGCCGGTCCATAACAATCCTCCGCTCACGTGGAAGCGGAAGACCACCTGGCTGAAGTTCGCTCCCAGGGTGGATGCCGTGTACCCGTTGAAGATGATCCATACGATGCCTGCGCCTATGACGCCGCCCAGCAAGGCAAGAAGCATCGTTTCGAGCATCACCGACACCACCACGGGCACGCCACGAAAACCGATCGCCCGCAACGTGGCGATCTCGCGCGCACGCGCCTGGATGGCGGCGAACATCGTGTTGAGCGCGCCGAACACGGCACCGATCGCCATGATGATGCCGACGGTGATGCCCACCGCGCGCAGCACCTTGGTGAGACCTTCGGACTGCTTGCTGAAGTATTCGTGTGTCGTGGACACGTCCACCTTCAGGCGTGGGTCCGCCGCAAGGCTGGCCTTGAAGGTGTCGAAGGATGTCGGCGAATCGAGCAATACCGTCACCGACTGAACGCTGCTGCCGCGACGGTAAGCCGAGGCGACGCTCTGCGTGTCGCCCCACAGTTCCGACTCGAGGGCATCGTTCGATCCGAACACGCCGACCACGGTCCACGTCTGCCCGGCGAGACGGATGCTCTGGCCAACGTCGAGCCCTTGGAATTGCGCCAGCGCACCCTTGCCTACGATCAGTTC
The DNA here is from genome assembly GCF_036499525.1 of Luteibacter sp. GTDB lineage: Bacteria > Pseudomonadota > Gammaproteobacteria > Xanthomonadales > Rhodanobacteraceae > Luteibacter. The sequence goes on from NZ_DASYDO010000002.1 coordinate 11,112, forward strand.
GCGCAGGCCCGGCTTGAACTTGCGGCCCTGGACGATCTTCACCTGGTCGCGCAGGCTCCAGACATCTTCGCTCACGCCGCGGATGGGTACGTTCGCGGCGCTGTTCGGATCGCCCTTGCGCGGCAGGTCGGCCACCACCACCAGTTCGCCCGACGCGATCGGCTTGCCCTGCGCGTCCTTCTTCACGCCCGGCGCCTGGATCACCACATTGGCGCTGTCGCGGTCGAGGATGGAATTGAGCTCCGCCTGCGAGCCGCCGCGCAGCACGATGGCCGAGTGGTCGTTGCCGGTGGAGCGCAACGTGTCCGCGAAGCCCTCGCTCATGGCAAGCATCGCCACGAGCACGCCGACGACGCCGGCAATACCCACGACGACCACCGACGACGAGCCCAGCCGTTGGGTCACCGTGGCGAGTCCCACCTTCGTGACCTCCCACGTCTGCCTGCCACGACGGGTGACCCCCATCCAGATCGCGAGCACCACCGCCAGGGCGACGATGCCCGGCCACGGCAGGACGATCCAGATGGCGAGGAAGACCGCCACGGCTAGCAAGGAGAGGAGGCTGGCGCCAATTTTCTTCAACGATTTCATTGTGTCTATCTCCTCAGCGCCCGGCGAGCGCGTCGACGATGTTCAGACGCATGGCGCGGATGGCGGGCAGTGCGCCGACAAGCGCACCGATGACCAGCATCAGCACGATGCCGAGGACCCAGGTCTGCATGCCCAACGGAGGCAGGTTGAGCATGCCGCCGCTGCCCTTGGCCACGATCGGCACGACGACGCTCGCCATGGCGAGGCCAAGGATGCCGCCGAGCAGCAGCAGGAGAATGCCTTCGGTCAGCACCATGCCAAGCACGCTGCGGCTGGAGAAACCGATCGTCTTCAGCACGGCCAGTTCGTTGGTGCGCTCGCGCACGGCTTGGGCCATCGTGTTGCCGGTGAGCAGGATCAGGGTGAAGAACACGGCGCCCATGATCGCGGACACGATGAGTCCGATATCGCCCAGCTGCTTCACGAACGAGGCGTTGAAGGCCTGCTCGGTCTGCGTCTTCGTCTCGTGATCCGAGTTCGCCGAAAGCGCATCGATGGCCTTCGCCACCGAGTCGGCCTTGTCGGCCGAGGTCAGCTGCACCACGTACCAGCCCACGGTGGTGCCCACGCTCTGGAACGCATTGGCATCCTCGAAGTACTTGTGGTGGAAGAAGAACTGCTGGTCGGTACCGTTGGCCGCGCCCTTCGCCGGCGTGTAAATGCCGACGAGGTCGAACGGCCAGGTCTTGTCGCCGTTGCGCTGCGGAAAGATCGTGGACTGAAGCGGGATCTTGTCGCCCACTTTCCAGCCGTATCGCTTCGCCAGTGCCTCGCCCACGATGGCGCCCGTGCGGGTGCTCTCGAAGGCCTTCCGCTGTTCGGGCGGCAGGACGATCTCGTGGTAGATGTCGAGGTAGTTGTCGCTCACCGCGAAGCTGAGAACGAAGTTCTTCGGATCCTGGTAGATGCCGCCGAACCAGTTGGCGTACCCCACGTTCTTCACGCCCGGCACCGCCTGCATGCGCGTGGACAGGCTCGCGGGCAGCGATTGGATGATGGAATAGCGCGAGGTGGTGAGCAGGCGATCGACGCCGATCACGCTGTCGCCGCCCGACGAGAACGCCGAGCGGGTCGCGTCGAGCATGCCGAACAGGAGGAAGGCGGCGAGGATCGATACCAGGGTGAAGAAGGTGCGGGCCTTGCGGCGGAAGAGCGCGGCCCAGATGAGGTGCAGGTATTTCATGGTGGCATCCTCCTCGTCACGCCACGGACTGCTCGACGAGGGTGCCCTTGTCGAGGTGCAGGGTGTGGTTGGCGTACTCGGCGGCCTTCGGATCGTGGGTCACCATCACGATGGTCTTGCCGTGCTCGCGGTTGAGTTCGCGCAGCAGGCCGAGGATCTCCTCGGCGGAATGGCGATCGAGATCGCCGGTCGGCTCGTCGCAGACCAGGAGGGTCGGATCGGAAACGATCGCGCGCGCGATCGCTACGCGCTGCTGCTGGCCGCCGGACAGTTCCGAGGGCTTGTGCGTGGCGCGGTCGGAGAGGCCTACCAGTTGTAAAGCCACCGAAGCGTTCTGCTTGCGCTGCGCACCGGAAAGCTTCGTCAGCAGGAGCGGCAGTTCGACGTTGCGCTGGGCGGTGAGCATCGGCATGAGGTTGTAGAACTGGAAGACAAAGCCGACATGCGCCGCGCGCCACTTTGCCAGCGCGCCGGAGCCGAGCTGGTCGATGCGATCGCCCGCCACGGTGATGCTGCCGCCGGTCGGCGTGTCGAGACCGCCGATGAGGTTCAGCAGGGTGGTCTTGCCCGAGCCCGAGGGACCCATCAGCGCGAGGAAGTCCCCTTCCTCGATCTTGAGGTTCACGCCGTGCAGTACTTCGACCTTCTGCCGGCCGCGCTCGTAGACCTTGGAAAGATCCTGGATGTCGATCAGGGTGGCCATCGTTCTGTCTCCGTGGAATATCAGGGCGTGGTGGTGGCGGTGCGGACGGCGGCACCGTCGGCAAGGTCGGCAGGGGGCGAAACGATCACGGTGTCGCCGGGGGCGATGCCGTCGATGACCAGGCGCAGGTCGCCGGTGGCCTGCTTCGCCGCCATCACCGGGCGGCGTGCGGCTTTGCCGTCGGCCACGGTGTAAACGACATCGCGGTCGTCGCGACGGACCAGGGCGGCCACGGGTACGAGGACGCCTTTCGGCAGACTCGCCTGCGTGGGTGCGCGACGTTCGAGGAAGGAAACGCGCACGCCCATGTCGGGAACGATGCGTGCATCCTTCTGCCCGAGCGCCACGCGCACCTTCACCGTGGCCTTGCCCCGGTCCGCGGCCGGCACGATGGCGATCACGTGCGCGGGAATGCGCCAGTCGGGGTAAGCGTCGAGCACGGCTTCGGCCGGCATGTCGGGCTGCACGCGGCCAATATAGGCCTCGTTGACGTCGACATCGATTTCAAGCGAATCCATGTCCACGATGGTGCCCACGCCCGTACGGGTGAAGCCGCCGCCGGCGGAGAGCGGCGAGACGATTTCGCCCACTTGCGCCGCCTTGTCGGTGATCACGCCATCGAACGGCGCGCGCACCACCGTGTAATCCAGATTGACCTGCCCCACGCTCACCTGGGCGTCGGCGGCGTCGGCCTGCCGGCGCGCCGTATTGAGCTGTGCTCGGTATGTATTGGCCTGGGTCCGGGTCTGCTCGGCCAGCTGGCGCGACACCAGCCCACGGCCGACCAGGGCCTCCTGGCGATCGGCGTCGCGCCGGGCCTGTTCGAGCTGCGCCTCGTTCTGCATGACACTCGCATGGGCCGCCGCCGCATTGGCGCGGGCGGAATCCAGGCTTGCGCGCAAGGCGTTGTCCTCGAGCCGGGCCAGCACCTGGCCCTTTTTCACCCGGTCGCCTTCCTCGATCAGTACCTCGGTCAGGGTGCCGGTGATCTGCGCCGATACGGTCGCCTGGCGCCGGGCCGTGACGTAGCCCGTGGCCTGCAGCACGGCACCCGCCTCGCTGCCCGCGCTCGGCGCGACGGCCGTGGCCGTGCGCACCTCGACCGGACGCCGGGCCAGGAAAGCCCATGCGCCTCCGGCCAGGAGCAGGACGACAACGAGGATGGCGACCGCGACCAGTGCGGTGCGTCCGCCGGAGCCTCCCCCACCGCCGTGCGCTTCCTTATGCGATTTGTCGATCTTCAGCTGCTTAAGCAACTCGGCGTTCGAATTCATCTTCCCTCTTTCCCTAATGCCACGTTCGCAGCAGGATCATGCGTTCCCGCGGGGACCCTGCGCCACTTCCGCCGATCAGTCATCTGCCGTGACAGGTGTCACCTGCTACGCTTGGCGGCATGAGTACCGTCATCCCATCGCCGGCCCAGCCGAGCATCCCCGTTGCCGGCCGCGGCGAGCGCTTCCCGGTCCGCCGCGTCTTCTGCATCGGACGCAACTACGCCGACCACGCCCGCGAAATGGGAGCGTCGGTGGACAAGGCTAACCCGATGTTCTTTACCAAGCCCGCCGACGCCCTCGTAACCGATGGTGCCGACGTGCCCTACCCGTCCGCCACCAACGACCTGCACCACGAGGTGGAGATGGTCGTCGCGCTCGGTGCCGGCGGCTCGGATCTCTCCGTGGAAGAGGCAGCAAGGCTGGTCTGGGGCTACGGCGTCGGGCTGGACCTCACCCGCCGCGACCTGCAGGCGCAGGCCAAGGCCAAGGGCGCGCCGTGGGACGTCGCCAAGGCCTTCGACCATTCCGCTCCCGTTTCCGCGCTGGTACCCGCGGATGAGACCTCGCTTTCGGCAGCCACGCGCATAACGCTGGAAATCAGTGGCGAAATGCGCCAGCAGGCCACGCTGGGCGACATGATGCTCGACGTGCCGGAAATACTCAGTGCGCTGTCGCGCCTGTTCGAACTGAAGGCCGGTGATATCGTCTATACCGGCACGCCCGCCGGCGTCGCCGCGCTGGCACGGGGAGACCGCTTCCTTGCCACGCTGGAGGGTGTCGCCACGCTCGAGGGGCGCGTGGTCTGAGTTCGCGAAGTGCCGACATACGGATCGCTAGCTTCCACCGTTCGCTGCCAAGCCATGAGGAGAAGGGCCGATGAGCTTCATCGCGGAATTCAAGAAATTCGCACTGCGCGGTAACGTGGTCGACCTCGCCGTCGGTGTCGTGATCGGCGCCGCGTTCGGCAAGATCGTCACGTCGCTGGTCGACAACATCATCATGCCCCCGCTCGGCTGGGCCATCGGCGGCATCGACTTCTCCGAGTGGAAGTGGGTGTTGAAGGCAGGCGATCCGGCCACGAAGACCGCGGAAGTGGCTGTGCAGTACGGCGTCTTCATCAACGTGCTGATCCAGTTCGTCATCATCGCCTTCGCGATCTTCCTCGTGGTCAAGGCGATCAACCGTCTCACCCGCCGCGAAGAGGAAGCACCCGCGGCGCCGGCCGCGGACGTGGTACTGCTGACCGAGATCCGCGATTTGCTGAAGCAGCAGAACCGCACGCCCTGATCGTAGGAGCACGCCCTGCGCGTTTATGCCCGCGTCGGGTACGACGGCTTTTCGACTCGGTCTGCGAGGTCGCGCGCCAGCTCCAAGGCCAGGCCTCAAAACATGTCGCGCGCAGGGCCCGCTCCTACGACCCCGTGACTTCCGGCCTAGTCGTTGCACTGCCCCCCGGCGCAATAATCGACGTTTCCGTCCCCGGGGGTTACACATGCGTCATACGGTCCGTCTCCACGCGCTCGCCGCGTGCCTTGCGCTCGCCTTCTCCGCCCACGCCGCCGACAAGGCGACCACGATTCCGGAGAAGGCCGTCACCGCCGCCACCGAACTGCGCGACCGGGCGATGAAGGACAACACCGGCTACGAATTCGTCACCGGCCTGACCACCGAGGTCGGCCCGCGCCTGGCCGGCAGCGCCGCCGACGCGCGCGGCGTGGCCTGGACCGTTGCGAAGTTCAAGGCGATGGGCTTCGACAAGGTTTACACCGAGAAGGTCAGCTACCCGCTGTGGCAGCGCCGCAGCGAACATGCGGAGATCGTCGCGCCGTTCCCCCAGCCGCTGGCACTGACCGCGCTCGGTTATTCGGCCGGCACGCCGAAGGGCGGGCTTACTGCGGAAGTGATCGGCTTCAACGACCTCGACGCGCTGAAGAAGGCGGACCCCGCGACGATCAAGGGGAAGATCGTCTACGTCAGCACGCACATGCAGCAGCAGAAGGACGGCCACGATTACCGCGACGGCTCGGCCACACGCACCGCCGGTGCCGTGATCGCCGCCAAGATGGGCGCGGCCGCTTATCTCCTGCGCTCGGCGGGCACCGATCCGCACAGCCGTACGCCGCATACAGGCGTCACCGGCTTCCAGGACCCGAAGGATGCCATTCCCGCTGCCGCTCTCTCGCTGCCGGACGCCGACCAGCTCGAGCGCATCCTGAAGGAAGGCAAGCCGGTGAGCGTGAAGCTCGACCTCGACGTCGGCATTGCCGGCACTTACGAAGGCAGCAACGTCCTCGCCGAAGTCACTGGCGCGAAGCATCCGGACCAGATCGTCGCCATCGGCGGACACCTGGATTCCTGGGACCTCGGCACCGGCGCGATCGACGACGGCGCAGGCGTGGCGATCGCCGCGGCTGCCGCGAAGCTGATCAAGGACATGCCGCAGCGTCCGGACCGCACCATCCGCGTCATCGCGTTCGCCAACGAGGAAATGGGCTTGTGGGGCGGCCGCGCCTACGCCGACGCGCATGCGAAGGACGTCGCGAAGTTCCAGCTCGGCACCGAGTCCGACTTCGGCGCGGGTCGCATCTGGCGCATGAGTGCCAGCGTGAAGCCGTCCGCGCGTGGCGCCATCGAGCAGATAGCCAGGGTGATCCAGCCGATCGGCGTCGCCTACGACGCGACCAAGCCCGGTGGTGGCGGTTCCGATCTCTCGCAGATGCATGCGAAGGGCATGGCGGCACTATCGCTGACCCAGGACGGCACCGACTACTTCAACTACCACCACAACGCCAACGACACGCTCGACAAGATCGATCCGAAGGCACTGGCGCAGAACGTGGCGGTGTATGCCACGTTCGCGTACATGGCCGCGCAGGCGGACGGCGATTTCGGCTCGGCACCGGACGCCTTCGCGAAGGACGGCGCGCACGACTGACCGGTGTAGGAGCGCGCCTTGCGCGCGACAGATTTTCGCCAAAAGCCTCAGGACCTGCTGCTTT
>NZ_DASYDO010000003.1:0-40500 GCF_036499525.1 Luteibacter sp.
ACGGCGCGAACGCGGCGACGACAGCACCCACCTACTCGCCTGGACAAGCGAGGGCACCACCGTCGCCCTGCGCCTGCGTATCCAGAGCGCGACCGCCATCGATGCGAACGGCCAGGGCAAGCGCGGTCTGCGCGGGGTGCAGCTGCCGGCGGCGATTGCGGGCGCCTCGGCGGTAACGGCGGCACCATGAGTACTCGCCACATCGTACCGAGCTATTTCGGAAAGATCCCTTCACGCGATGACTTCGTCAGTTCGGCCAACGCGGACCATGCCCTCGTTCGTCACGTCGACCGATGGCTGGGGTCGTGCATGTCGGCGTTGGCCCGGCGCCCCGGCTGGCAGGCTGCTTACGACACCGGGCATCCCTTCGATTTCCTCGCCGCAAGCACAGGCAACGGCAGCGTGGTTTGTGGACGGACAGTTGCGGGACGCGATCATAGCGGTCGACGGTCGCCGCTCATGGGCACGTTGCGCCTCGATCTACGCGCTCCGCTGGCGTTCGCCGCGACGGCGCCGTTCGCCTTCGAGCATGCCTGGCAAGGCCTTGCCATCGCGCTTGACACGATCATGCAGTTGCCGCGGGACAACACCGGCGCACTCCCTGCGGGTGCGCCATGCGCCGTGAAGACATCCCGGCGGGCGCTCCGGGCGCTGCTCGACGATTACGTCACGACGGAACACACGTCATCGCTCAACGTATTGCTCGCCTCCGCCGGTCATACGAACGACGTCGTTCCAGTGACCCGCGCCCTTTTTAGGGTGCTGGCCGCGGCACGGGCTCGCCCGAAGGTGCGCATCGATCGTGGCCTGGTGCTGCCATTGCCGGTCGATCCGCTGCGTCGTCCGCGCGTAGCGGCATTCTGGCTGGACCTTATCATCACGGCACTCGATGGACGCGATATCGAAATGGTCGCGCTGCTGACACAGGAACCGACTGCGCGCCTGATCGTCAGCTTCGACGGCACGCGAAGTAGCGAACTCATCGCCGCCTGGATGCCGGAAGTCGCCTCGGAGCACTACCTTGACCTGATCGAGCCCGATCTCGACGTCGTCCTTGATCGCTATCCCCTGCCCGACGCCACGACGCTCTCGGGCCTTCGTCATGCATTCCTTCAGTCGCTAAAGGACATTGGCCGATGAGCCGCCTGATCCCCGCCATGCTTTTCTGTTCCCTTTTCGGCACGATGGCCCAAGCCACGACCGACCGCCCCGTCATCGCCGAAGGCCTGGTTCCCGACGAAGCCACGCGTGCCGATATCCTTCGCCGCCTGCGTCAGGTGTATCCCGATACCCCGGTAGTCGACCGCATCGAAGTGGGGCCTACCGAGGCGCCGGCAAACTGGTCACGCTACGTCGGCCAGGCGATCGGTCCGAACTTGAGGCATGTCGAGAAAGGCGACCTGAACGTCGAAGGCAACGCTGTGAGCCTCACGGGTAGCGTACGAGACGATGCGATACGCACTGCAACGGACAACGAACTCAAATCCGCGTTCAATGCCACCTACCGCGTCACGACGGCACTTTCGGTCGACGATATGAAGAACCGGCAGGAGGTGCTCGACCGTACGCTCGGGAATCGCACTGTCCAGTTCGAAAGCGGCAGCGCCGTGCTGACGCCGGCTGGTGTCGCCATATTGAACCAGATGGCGGCCGCAATCGCGCAGGTCGGCACGCCTTCGCTCGACATTATCGGCCATACCGACGCGGCGGGTGATCGCCAGACGAACATCCTGCTTAGCATGGCGCGAGCCGACGCGGTGAAGGCTTATCTGGTAAGCAAAGGTATCGGTCAGGAGCGATTGCTCGTCAGCGGACGTGGACCTGACCAGGCCATCGACGACAACGGTACGCAGGCCGGGCGAGCCCGTAACCGGCGCATCGAGTTCACCATCCGCAACTGATTAGTCTGAGTCCATCGGTGGTACCCACGTGCAGAGTACGTCGTCTGCAAGGCAGCCCAGAGTCAACTCGGCATGCTTCAGCGAGGGCCGGTCAAGAACGGTATCGGTGATCGCGCTGAGTACGGTTCCATCGACCACACGCAGTGGGGCACGTGCTCCCGCATCTGCCTCGTTGCAGCGTCCGACAATCCATTGGACGACGGACTGAGAGAAGGTAAGCATCACGCCATGCTGCTCATCCAGCCTGGCGACCACGGCTTGGAGACGTTTGCGTACGACCTCTTCGAGCGCTTCATCGGACAACGGGTAGTACGGCACGATATGCGTCCGTCCGAGGAACGCCGGTGCAAACGCCTGGTAGAGCGATGGCCGCATCTCTTCCAGCAAGGCATCGGGCTTGGGCCGGTTGATCAAGTGATTGTTGAGGCAAGCCTGCATGACGGTCGTGGAACCGACATTGCTGGTAAGCAGGATGGTCAGGTTCCGGAAATCGATGTCGCGACCCTCGGCATCCGTCATGTAGCCACGGTCGAACACCTGGTAGAACAATTCGCGAATGTCCACGTGCGCTTTCTCGACCTCATCGAGCAGAAGGACACCATAGGGATGCCGACGCACGCTTTCGGTCAGCGTGCCTCCCTCGCCGTAACCGATGTAACCCGCTGGCGCGCCTTTCAGGCCGGACACCGAATGCGACTCCTGGTACTCGCTCATGTTGATGGTGATGAGGTGCCGTTCGTCGCCGGTAAGGGCTTCCGCGAGTGCCAGTGCGGTTTCGGTCTTACCGACACCCGAGGGGCCGACCAGGAGGAACACGCCATTCGGACGCCGCGGATCACCGAGCCCCGCACGCGCCGAGCGCACCCGCTCGGCGATTGCCTTCAAGGCGTGATCCTGGCCAGTCACGCGGCGTGCAAGGCGGCACTGAAGTGCAGAGAGCGCTGCAAGTTCGTCTTCCTGCAGTCGTCCGACCGGAACGCCGGTCCAGTCGGCCACCACGTCCGCCACCACGCGCGCATCCACATACCTTGGTACCAGCGCAGCCTCACCCGAGGCAGGGACATACGGCGACGCCAACGCTGCAAGTTCCTGCGCTATCGCCTCGCGCTGCGACTCAAGCCGCGCTTCCAGCGCGGCGACGTCGTCCTCGTGCCTTGCGGCCGGATCGACGGTACCTCCCAGATCCGCCGCATCGCGAGCCATGGCGAGGCGCTTCTTTCGTGCCTGCTCCAGTTCGCCCTCCAGGATGGCGAGGCGCGGATGGGGTGCCAGACGGCTGAGCGCAACACGCGATGCCGCAGTGTCCAATAGCGCCATCGCCTTGTCAGGCAACTGCCTGTCCCGCACGTAGCGCGCCGACAACCTCACCGCCGCGGTGACGGCCTCATCGAGGATGCGCACGCCAGCGTGGGTTTCGAGCGAAGCCACCATGGCCCGGAGCATCGCTTCGGCGACAACCGGTTCCGGCTCCTTCACCTCCACCGGTTGGAAGCGCCGCGCCAGGGCCGCGTCCTTCTCGAAGTATTTCTTGTATTCGGCCCAGGTGGTGGCACCGATGGTGCGCAGTTCTCCCCGGGCCAGCGCCGGCTTCAGCAGATTGGCCGCATCGCCCTGTCCGGGTGTGCCGCCGGCGCCTATCATCGTGTGAACCTCGTCGATGAAAAGCACCGCGGGCTGCCGGCTCGCGGCAACCTCGGCGAGCAGGTCATGTAAGCGGCTTTCGAACTCGCCCTTGACGCTCGCTCCTGCCTGGAGCAAGCCAAGGTCGAGGACGAGGAGGCGAGCCTCGGCGAGGGAACCCGGCACCTTACCGCTTGCGATGGCAAGGGCCAGACCTTCGACCACTGCTGTCTTGCCCACGCCCGGATCGCCGACAAGGATCGGATTGTTCTGGCGACGGCGACCGAGAACGTCGATCAGTTGCATGATTTCTTGCTCGCGTCCGATGACGGGATCGAGGCGCCCTGCCCGAGCCTTCTCGGTCAGGTCGATCGTAAAGCGCGACAAGGCAGGTTCGGCGGCGGATCGATCGCGATACGCCGATTCATCTGCTAATTCTTCGGAGGGCAGCCTCCCCAATGCCTTCGTGAACTCGTCCGGCGGCACCACCGACAGCGTGGGCGACAAAGCATGGACGTCGTCGAGCCAGTCGTTGCCATCAGCCATGTGCATGAGCAGATGCCCGCTGCCAATACGGGCACCTGAAGGGACCATAGCGGTCGCGCGGCGCAACAGCGATGAAAGCTCGGTGGAGAAGACGGGCGTACCGTCCGCGCGATTTCTTTCGCGCGACAACGCCTGATCAAGCTCACGCTTTACGTTCGCGACATCGACGCCTACTGCTGCCATGGCTCGCGCCGCATCGCTCGACGATCTGTCGAGCACGCTGGCCCAGAAGTGTTCGAGACCGATGGCCTCGTGTTGCCTGATGACGCAGAGGTTGGCCGCATGCATGGCAGCGTCGCGGCAGGTCGGCGAAAGCCGTCCGACCAGATTGGCGAGATGGTCCGTCATGGGGATCCTTCAGGGAGAGGAGGCAGGAGGAAGGCCGCATCGTCGCGGTCACGCGATGCCTGGCCGGGATCGAGGAATGCGTCGCGTCCTAACCGGCCGTTACGGCCGAGACAGGCAGCCACGACATCAGCGGCACGAAGGATCGGAACCACCTCGACTTCGTAAACGTCACCGAGGCAAAGCAAGACCCATTGCGCAAGGACGCGTGTGTCCGGTCCGTCCGGAAGGAAGCGCTGGTAGGCCGCCAGCGGGAGCGGGCCGAGCTTGATGCGAATGCGCAGGTGGCGTTGCCAGTGTCGCTCGCCGAGGATTGCATCGCGACCGAGCGTGCTGCCGCTCTGTCCGAGTCGAGAGCGTGTCTCTGGCGGAATCGGATGCCAGGAAGCCACGAAATCCTGCACCTGCACGACATATCCGAAGTACGTCGATAGGATCCTGGCAAAGTAAGGTGCCGACATGGGGCCGTGCCGGAGTGCGGCAGCGAAACCGGCGATGCTGTGGTCGGGAATGCCGCCATCGGAACCAAGCATCTCACGCTGGCTTTCCAGGCCCATGCCGGCTACCGCACGAAGAACATCCACGACGCCACCGCGACGTTCGGTTTCACGCTGCAAAGCGGGATGACGGTACTTCCACGCGCGATACCACAAGGTCACCGCCCGATGGCTCACCAGGTCGAGGAAGGCACGTGCCTCGGGCCGGCGACGCTGGCCCTCGCCACCCAGCAAGGCCTCCGTGTATCGGGCCGGCAAAGCGCCTGACACACCAAGCAAACCTATGATCGGCTGGACGACTTCCACACGCGCATCGGACTGCCCCAATGCAGCGACGGACTCGTGTCCGGGCGGGAGCGGCAGGCCGCCAAGAGTTACCTGCACGGCTTCCACGTCACTTGGCGCGAAGCGCAGCGAGATGGTGTTGCGGAATCGCACCGGCCAGTGTGACGAATGCGATGCCGGGCCGCCGGCATGCACGATGGCGCGCTCGAGGATGCGCAACGCCTGGAATGCTTCGAACCGCCAGGGTTCGCGCAGCAGGCGGTGGATCAGATCAGTGGACCTGTTCCGGTGTTCGGAGGACAACGGTGGATTTCCTTTCCTGTTTGCGATGAGCGCAGGACCAACTGGGTAAAGCTATTGATCTGTGCGTAGGCGGCAAAGAAGCGATCGAGAACCTGGACCCATGCGTGCAGGCCCAGGCCGACAAAGTGGGTCTCGTCGACGGTCAGCGTGATCTCGGTACCTCGAACGAGCGTCGGCGGAAACTCACCTGGCATCCACTGGGTGACGCCACGGCGGGCCACACCGATCACCCCATCGATCGAGTGCCGCGCATCCGAGTGCTGCGGTGCATGCAGGGCAAGGAACTCACGCAGGACCGCGGCATCCGGACCCAGCAGCGACGAATGGCTGAGCCTGAGGTGGGAGAGAAGGTGCCACCCCGCCTCCTTCCTCGGAGGCGCCGATTCATAGCGCGTTGGCGAGGTCAGCAGCCTGGCCACGGGTTCATCGCGACTTCCTCCGTGAAGAACCGCTGATGACGTCCCGCTGGCGAGCAGAGCTGGCACATCGCTGTCGCAGCAAAGCGCCTCGACGCTCAAGGTCGTGCTCTCCGTGAGAGGACGTCGCTCATCGTCTACCAGCATGAGGCGAATAGAGCCATCAGGTGCGGGATCGGCAGCTGTTGGACCGCCTGGATGGGACACCCAGAAACACCCGCTCCGAGCCGCGCCGGGGCGCCGCCCATGGAAGTAATGCGGAACGGCCTCGCCCCTGGTGCCCTCTCCACTTCGCAAATGGACCGACCGGACGGCAACGACCGCCGTCTTGGCATGGGTACCGGTAATCGTGTACTGCGAACGGCCCGCGTCTCGTGGTCCGAAGGTGACGCTAGAACTGTAGAGATTCACGACCGGCGCACATCGGGTCAGCAAGTGTCCGGGCTTGAGCCGCGACAGCATCGTGTCGCGTGCAGAGCCATCAGTGGGCGACAACAGGAGACGTATAGCCTGGACCGGGAATCCGAGCTCGGGCAGACGGATGTCAAAAAAGCCGAACTTGTCCGGGAAACAGAAGAGATCGCGAAGAAGATCGTATCCTGGGTGATCGCTGAACATGGAAGGCACCAGCGCCTCTACGTCATCAGGCGATACCCAGGAAAGACTCCCCGCCGACAGGAGCGACCCGGAGGGCTGTTGTACCGCGAGACCCTGGACATCGAAGAAGAGCGCATCGCGAATCACGGGTGCGAAACTTGGGTTGCCCGCGACAAACAGGCGAATATCCGGGGGAACCGGCGAATCGAAGGACAAGCACAGACTCGCTCCTGTCCATACATCATCGCCGAATATAAGTGGCTGCGCCCCGTGAAACTCGACCCCGCTGACGTCCGGGTCGGAGACGCTTGGTGAGAACAATGCCTTGAAGCGAACCGATGGAAGCGCCCCATGGCGCGTCGAGACATCTGGCGACATGATCTCAGAGCTCCCCATCGAGGCTCTGGAGAAGCGCGCGATAGCACACGACGGGCGTGCTTGCGAGTGCTGTGGATACAGTGCATCCAGGAGGTTCTCGGCGAAGCCCGCGTAGTCGTCGCCGAGGCGCATGTTCACACGGGCCGTCAGCAGGGCAACCGACTGCATCAACCGACGGATATTCGGGTCCTCGCTGCCCTGTTCGGAGAGCATCAAGTCTCCTGCTACACGCGGATAGCGCCGAGCAAACTCGCCCGCCTCCTCCCGCAAAAAGGCGATCTCCCGTTCGTAATAAGGAAGCAATGCATCGGAGTCCATCATTCAGGCAGCCCGCCTTGCTTCTTCGCACACCGAAAAGTGCATGGTCGTCGATCGCAATTCGGCACTGAGCCTCATGGCCAACGTATACGGTTGAACAATCAGCTTGCCGGCGATGACGAAACGAAGCGATGCCGTACAGTGGGTTTCTCCGAGTGCCACGCTGGGCTCGAGCAAACGAGGCTCGTGGTCTTTGATCGCTGTTTTGATGGCCTCGACGATTCGTGCCTGGTCCACGCAACTGGCCAGCGTGAACGCGGAGAAGTCGGGAATGCCATACCCGAGAATGCCGGGTAGGCTGGCCTCTCCCATTTTTGTGTTGCGTGCATTAAGGAGTGCCTCGATATCGCGCGCCACCGAGGCCGTATACGCCGACGCCGAACAGCGCCCTGGGAGAGCGGAAGCGCACTCATCGGATTCGGGCATGAGCCGGTCCAGGAAGCTGGCTAGAACATAGGTCATGGGAAAGTGGCGCGGACCAAGGGATCCGCGCCATGGCCTCAGGCCGCAAACGTCTTGTCGTTCTTGGTCAGGCTCCAGGCGCCCTGGGTAACGCCACCTTGTCCGCCGTCGATGTTCTGCTTCAGATACTTCCATTGCACCGCCGCATATTTCAGCGAGAGCTCGTCAGCAGGAAGCGCCTTGCCTTCGGTAGACGTTTTGACCTTGGAAATGAGCACGTTCTTCAGCTGGACCTCGAGGTACTTGACCCGCTTGCCATCGCCAGCATCGCGGTAGAAATCGATCTGCGCAGACTGGAAGGTGGTGCCTCCGGACACCGCCTGGTAAAGGAGCGGGCTCGACAGATCGAGATCCTTCGTGACCACCATGTCGCCATGCTCGGTGCGCTCGGCGGCATGGCCTCCGGATGTCGACGGCGACGCTGACACGGGCTGGGCCATTGAGTGGCTCCAACCACTGAGCTCGAACCACTGACTGTGCTCCTTGTCCGCAGATTCGCCCTTGATGTCGGGACCGCTGAGCTTCAGATAGATGCTTTTCATCGTATTCCTTGATGGATGGGTGGGTGGGACGTCATGCACCCTGCGACGCGGGAAGATCCGTCACGAGGCGTAGGGACACGGATAGCTCGTCGAGCTGGAAATGCGGGCGAAGGAAGGCCACGGCCCGATAGACTCCCGGGCGCCCAGGGATCTCGGACACTTCAATGGATGCTTCGCGAAGTGGGTACTGCGCCTTGGTCTCGTGGGACGCATTGTCATCGAGCAGGACATACTGCGAGATCCAGACATTAAGGAATGTCTGCACGCTGGACACCGACGCAAAGCTGCCGACCTTGTCGCGCATCATCGCCTTCAGGTAGTGCGCGATGCGAGATACAGCAAGGATGTATTGCAGCTGCGTCGACAGGATGGCGTTGGCATTGGCCGAATCGCTGTTGTACCGCGTTGGCTTCTGCACGGACTGCGCCCCGAAGAAGGCCGCAAAATCCGAATTCTTGCAGTGAACCAGCGAAATGAAGCCCAGGTCGCTCAGCTCTTTCTCGCGACGGTCGGTGATTGCCACTTCGGTGGGGCATTTGAGCGAGAGCTCGCCCTCCCCCGTCTTGAATGTGTGGGCGGGAAGGTCTTCGACCAACCCGCCACCTTCAACGCCGCGAATGGCAGCACACCAACCATGCTCGGCGAAGGCCGAGACCAGCCGGGATCCAAAGGCATAGGCGGCATTGCACCAGAGGTACCGTTCGTGGTCGGTACCATCCACGTCTTCGTGGAAGGCGAACCCGTCGACAGGCAGCCCGTCCACGGGGTGATAAGGCAGGCGACCAAGGAAGCGAGGCAGGGTGAGAGCAACGTAACGACTGTCCTCGGAGGCGCGGAATGAGCGCCACTTCACGTAATCGACCGTCTCGAACGCCTTCGCCAGATCGCGTGGCCGACCGAGGTCCCCATAGGACGAAAGACCAAACATGGCAGGGGCCGCTGCGGAGACGAAAGGCGCGTGTGCCGCGGCCGCCACGTGCGACATCTGGTCGAGGAGATAGGTATCCTCGGGTTGTCGACCGAACTCGTAGTCGCCTACCAGCGCTCCGAATGGTGCACCGCCAAACGTTCCGAACTCTTCCTCGTACACCTTCTTGAACATCGCGCTCTGGTCGAAATCGACGGCGGCCCTGAAGTCCTTCGCCAACTCAGGCCGGGTAGCGCTGAGCATCTTCACCTTCACGGTCGAACTCGCTGTGGCATGGTCGCAGAGATAGCGAAGGCCGCGCCAGCTCGATTCGAGATTCTTGAACTCGGGCGCGTGCATCACGGCACTCAGCTGGTCCGAGATCAGTGAGTCCATCTCCGCAATGCGGGCGTCGATCGACCTTGCAAGGCTGTCGGAGACGACTATCGTGCCATCCATCACTTCGCGAACGAGCTGGCCGATGACATCGATGGCACGCCCTTTTTCGGCGGCATTCTGCGCGATATGAGTCCGCTCGATGATGCTGGCGAAGAGAGTCTCGTCGATCTGGCCGGGCGCCGGGACAGCGGCAGACAAGAGCCTGCTCATGCATCTTCTCCAGGAGTCGCCAACTGGCCGGCGCAAGTCTTCGCGATGGCGTCGGCAAGAAGATCCTCAAGTGCGTCGCTACCATTCATCTTGTTGCGAAGATCAGCCAGGCGGCCGCGCGCCTCGATAAGGCGACGCAACGGGTCTACCTTCTTCACCACGGACTCCGGACGAAAGTCGTCCATCGAGGCAAAGTCCATGGCTACATGGAAGCGGCCATCGCCATCAATGACATTTGCTACTTCGAATGAGGCGCTGGGAGCGATCCCGGCCATGACGTCGTTGAAATTGTCCACGTCCACGTTCACGAACGACCGGTCGCGCAGGTGCTTCGCGGGGGGCGACTGGCCAGCGAAATCCCCGAGCACACCCACCACGAACGGTAGCTCGCGCGCCTCGATCGCATCGCCCCGCTCCACTTCATAGGTCAACTGCACGCGTGGCGCGCGCACCTTCTCAAGCTTCTTCTGGGTACCGCGGTCCTTTGCCATGATCGCTCCTTAGCCGACGCGCAACGTAGAAAATGGGTCACCAGACGTGGCCGGCGCAACGCCGGGTGCTGCCGTGGGCGGAAGTTCCTCCAGCGGTACGCTGGCCGGACGCTTTGCCTTGCGTTTTTTCTTAGGTGGCGCCAATAAGTCCTGGCCAAGTGTCTCTCGTAATCTCTGAGCAACCTTCGCGGCCTCAAGATGTGCCGGTCCCTTGGGATCGGTTTCGCGATGAATCATACCGAGCGCATCCAGCGCCACGCGAAGACCCGACACCGTGAGAATGCTCTGCGCCGTCGTGTCCATCGGGTCGCGTTTGAGAACTTCCTGAGCTTCCATGATCGCGGGACCGTACTCCTGGGCGTTGAAGTCCAACTCCGCGAGGCGACGCCATGGTTCCTTCGCAGCTGAGTCGGCATCTCCGGCCTTACGGAAGTTTTCCCTCGCGCCAGCGACGTCCTGGGCGCGGATGCTGGCCTCAGCCTTGGCCATCCAAAGAGCGTACGGGGGGAGCGGCGGCGTTTTCGGCGCGTGCGCGCAGGCGGCGAGGAAAAGCGAGAGTACCGGAATGAGGGCCGGTCGGAGCGTAGCGTTCAATGTATATCCCTATTCAACTTGTAAGTGGCGCATCGGTGTTTTTTTGGTGCGCGGACGCGGGTTATATCGACTTTCCCGCACACATGTTTGAGAAAACCGGAAGCCGACCACCGCTGTTGGCGTTCATTCACAAAAGATCTTCGTTGGATTCGCCGCTGCGAGGAATGCGACGGCGCCCGTGAAATATCTACTTCTTAGCCCAAGATGAAAAGTAGGAATTGTCTGACTTTCGAAGTTGGATTCTTCCGGCTACCATCCGCATCCCCTAACGAAGACCTGCGCATCCCACAGTGCGCAGTCAGGAGCGTCATACGATGGAAACGTCGAAGATCTTGTGGAGCGAAGGGTTGTTCCTGGGTCCACAGCTCTTCCAATGCCAGGATTCTTTCCACGAACAGCGACTCATTGCCGCCATGCGATCGACGCACGCATTTCCCTGGGGCGTGCGTTACCAGGCGTTCGCCAATGCCGACGGCGAAACCGATTGCGTCGAGTTCACCAATCTCGACGTCGTCCTTCCCAGCGGTGAAGTTTTGCGCGCGCCCTCCGCGGATGCGCTGCCTCCACCGCTGCCTTTGGGATCGGTGGACCCCGACGTGGATACGCTGGTGCTCGGCGTCACCCTCCCGGCCTGGCGTCACGAGGGTGAGAATTGCTCCAACAAGGACCGCCGCGACAGACGATATGCTCCTCGCGAGGCACGCGTTCCGGATTTCTACGCGAGTGCAGAGGAGGCCCCCGTACCATTCGCGAGTCTTCAGCCACGCCTTGTCGTCATGTCGGATGAGCACCAAGAGGGCGTGCTGCCCGTCGCAAGGCTTCGTCGGGGTCCGACAGGCCGGTTTCGCCTGGATGGGACTTACATCGCGCCATCAATGTCCCTAAGGGATTCCCCGGCATTGCACGGACGGCTTGGACAACTGCTGAATATCCTTCATGGGAAGATCGCCACGCTTACCGCGTCGGAAGCGGAGCCGGTACGCGATTCCGTGGCATTCCGCGCTGGCGATCACGCCAGTTTCTGGCTATTGCACACCCTGGGTGCCGGCGCAGCGTCGCTGGGACACCTGAAAGAGCTTCCCGTCGTTCCGCCAGAACGGCTCTTCGAGGAACTGCTACGACTCGCGGGAGGGCTGCTGGCGTTCCGACGCAGCTCGGAACATCGACATCTGCCCACCTACAATCACAGACGATCCGATGCAAGCTTCTGTGCGATCTTCGAACTGGTTGGCAAGCTCGTCGACACGGTCATACCAACACGGTTCGTGGTTATCCCGCTCCGACAGGAACGCGAGTCGTATTTCGTGGGCGCTCTCGATGAGGAGAAACTGGGTTCGGACTGCACGTTCTACCTAGCGGTACACGCAACGGCAACCGATCATGAGCTCATTGCCACCGTGCCGCGGCGGTTCAAGGTGGGTGCGGCAGAAGATGTCGAAAAGGCTGTAACCTCCGCCCTGCCCTGCGTACCGCTGAAGCACATACCCCATCCACCACCGGCAGTTCCCGTGAAGCCGGATTGCATCTACTTCGTCCTCGACCGGAAGCCCGCGGCGTATAAGCGCATGCGCGAGGCGCATGCCGTTACCGTTTTCGTTCCGGGTGGTGTCGACAAAGTCGAACTGGAACTCCTGGCTATCCACGAATGACCCGCGCAACCGCGACACCTACACGCCCGCGACTCGTCGATCTGATAGGCGACGGTACGAGACTCTTGCAGGCCTTGCGCGGCTCCCGGCTACCCGAGAATTCCACCGAACTGCTTGGCCAGGTCGCCGATGTTTCCGCGGCGTTCCGCTCCGCGGCGCTCGCGGCCGGCTATGCCAAGGACACCGTGGAAGACGCGGTCTATGCGCTCTACGCGGCCATTGACGAGGCCGTCCTGGCCTCGCCGGCCCGCTTCCGACGGGCCTGGGAGGCTCAGCCGCTACAGTTGAAAGAGTTTGGTGATCAGTTGGCCGGAGAGCATTTCTTCGATCGACTCGAGGAAATTCGCAAGCGAAGCACCTCTCATGCAGAGGTTGCCGAGGTCTACCACCTCTGCCTGATGCTGGGCTTTAAGGGCCGGCATGCGCTCGAAGATGCCGACAAGCTCCGCTACCTCACCACCACGCTCGGCAGCGACGTCGCCCATTCGCGCGAATCCGCTGGCGGCATATCGCGTCGGGGGGTGAAGCCTGATGTTCCGGGCTTCGGCCTTCGCCGTCTCGCTTCCGGTTGGATGGTAGCCGGAATCCTTACATGTGGCGTTGCCCTCGCCGTTTCGTCGTTCCGACTTGCGGGGAATCGACAAACGCAACCGCTGACAAGCGATCACGCGCTGGTTCAGGTACCCGCGAAAGTAGCCAGGCTGAAAATCACTCTTCCATGAGCCAGCTCAGCAACGGATTAGCCGTATCGGCAGCGTGGTGAAAAGCACCCGATCGCCGCTGAAACGGCTTCCACAAGGCAGGCCTTTTCGATCAGCCTTCCCTTCGGGCACGCAAGTCTGCACGGACACGATGCAAGCCGCGAAAGAGCCAGCGTACCGGCGCATACATATGGAACCCCGCCGTCGCGCGCGTGGACCGTACCACGTACAACGATGCACAAGGTTCGGAACGCGTGGACAGCAGCCGTTTGTACTGATTGTCGCCGTAGCCGAAGCTGATGCGCTCACCGGGGAATCGGTCGATCAACGCGCGTATCGCCTGGAACACGGCGACGGAGCCGATGCCTACCTTCGCCACTTCCTCGTCATAGCCGAGATCGTCCACGAGATAGGTGCCGCCAATACGGTACCCGTGTACGTAGGCGAGGGGCCGCCCGTCGAGCACGACCACGTGGCCAATGAGATGGCCGGCATCGGCCAGGCGCCGGAACAGTGCGACACGCTCGGGTGCTTCCCAATCGGTCGGCAAATCCTCGTGGTGCCATGTGCGAGCGTATACCTCGTTCATGAGACGGCAGTACTCCGCCATCTCATCGGCCGTGTCGAACACGTGCATCGCGGCATCGCCGCCGAGTTTGCGATAAGCCCGCCCGACGCGCTGCAGTTGGTCCGTCCGCTGCTTCTTTCCCATGCCGGCAAGCCAGGACTCCGACGATGCCTGCGGTTCGATCGACCAGTGCACCTGGTCCAGCAGGTTTGCCGCCACGGTACGGAAGCCGCCATGGCCGGAAAGTGCCTTGGCGAAGCGATTTGGCAGATCCGTTTCCTGGATGCGGACGACGCAGATGCCCGTGTCGCCAGCCAATTGCAGCGACGCCATGAGTTCGACCGCGTGGCGTTCCGATTCGCTCGCCACGACCCCGCTTCCGAGAAGACGCAAGGCTGCGCCGCGATACAGGTTTACACGACGCCCGGCCAGATCCAGACCCGCCGTATGATCGATGGCGAGCATCGGTACGTAGCCTGCCACCTGTCCTGCCCCGTTCCGGATCACGACCACGTGTGGCACGGTACCATCGTGCCGGCTGACTACCTCGTACTCGACCCAGTCCGGATGCTGCACGACGCCGCTCGCCGCTCCCGGCAGTTCGGCCACGCGCACCAGCTCATCGCGCAATGTCCGCAACTCGTCGAGGGTATGCACGGTGGAGCACACGTAATTCATGGGCTGACCTTCGCCACCGGCGGATGGACGAATTCAAGGAGACGGACGAGGACGCGACCGGGCGGCCCCAGCCGCCGGCTGATGCCGGTCATCAACTGGAAATCGTCGCCGGTCCAGTAGCGCGCCAGCATGCTTCCCGGTACGTAGAGCGTCGTGAACACCGCGGCGCCGACGAGGAAACCCAGGCGCGAGGGCGTGGCCTCTGTGGCTGCCCATGCAGCCAGCGTGGCCACGAGGCCGACGGTGAACAGTCGCGACATCGCTCCGACTGGCAGGCCGCCGCTGGTCGCCTTGCGCAGGTAGTGGATGGCGAGCGCCATCTCGACCACACGCGTTCCCGCATAGGTCACCACCGCGCCGGCGAGTCCGAAGGACGGTACCAGGGAGATACCGAGGACGGCATTGGCGACCAGCGCGACGACCGCTATCCGGATGCGATCGTCCTGGCGGTCGACCACGGTCTGGAAAGCGGCGATGCCGTTGCCGATGAGCAACAGCCCCCCAAGTACCAGCGTGGCTTCGATGGCGGGAATCGCGTCGACGTAGCGTGTGCCGTACATGAGCCGCACGATCTCAGGCGTGGTCACGAGGCCGAGGCCCGCGATAGCGATACCCACCGCCCAGTAGAAGCGCGTAGCCTCGGAGAGGAAACGCGCGGCACGCGCCGTGCCGTTCTCGCCATACGTCTTCGCCATATAGGGAAGCAAGGTGGACGTGAGCCCCACCGAGAACAACTGTACCGCCCCGCGGGTGAGCGTGCCCGCAATGGCGAAGTATCCCACCGCCACGGATCCCGTGAAGGTGGTGAGCAGGAAGACTTCGATCGTGCCCACGCGGAACGATCCCATCAGCACCAAGGTCGCCGTGAGGCGCAGGTGGCGGTTCACGCGTGTCGCCACCGATGGCGGGATGGGGCCGCTTGAATACGGACGGCAACAGCGTCGATAAGCCAGCCGGTTGATGAGGTTCAGCAGAAGACAGGCGACGGCGAAGAGGGCTACGAAGGAGACCAGGCCCGCATGCAGGAACATCGCCGTGAGAACAAGCAGCATGCCGACGATGCCGCCGATCACGGTGGCAACGGCTTCCGGTTCGAAGCGCTCCTGACCCTTTTCGATGGCCACGAGCATGGCGTAGTTCGCCTTCGCGACGACGGCGACGACGACCAGACCCATGATCGGCAGCAGCGAGCCACCCCACTCCGACGGGCGGAACAGCCAGCCCACCAGGACGAACAGGCCGATGACGACGAGCGAGCTGACGGTCTGGATACGCGAGAACCGTGCAGCGAGGTGCGAAGCAAGGCCAGGATCGCCCATGCCGTCGGCCTCGGCGATGAACTTCGTCGATGAGGTGGTCAGCGCGTGGTTGGAGCAGACGATCAGCCAGCCGCACAACCAGATCGTGAAGGCATAGCGGCCAAACTCGGATGGGCCGAGGGAGCGAGCGATCCACACGCTCATCAGCAGCCCGAGGGCATACTCGATATACGTGGACACCGTGACGATGCCGACGCTGCGGAGGACGGCGAGGCGGCGGTTCACGGCGAGGCGCCCTGGAGTCGCTGGGTTGCTGCTTTCGCAGGAACGGCGGTGAGGCCTGCGCCGGACGGCTGCGCCATCATCCACTGCGCCACGCCGGCACCGCGGTTATTCCAGTTGAAGCGGCGCACGGTGTCGGAGATGGCCGCGCACGCGGGGCTGTAGGACGCCGTGAGCGCGGCGAAGCGCTTCTTCAGCGCCGCGGCCTGCGCCGGGTCCTTTTCGAAGTACCATGCGGCAGCGACGGGAAGTCCCAGTTCCACGTTGTGTCCGTCGCTGTACCAGCCTTCGCTTTCCTGGATCTTCATCAAGGCCGGCGCCTTCGCCCGCGACGACGACCAATACCACGCGATGAGGCCGCCCGGGCCCGAGCAGCTGTTGCGCCAGTCATGCGGAGACACCAGCAGGTCTGGTCCGATCCAGCCGTAGCGCTCAAGGTAGCGGCCGAAGTCCACGATCATGCCGGGAATGCGCGGGTCCGTCGTGACCAGCCATGCATGCCAGAGTCCGTCGACGATGTTCTCGCTCATCCATGGCGACGCGCCGCGCACATCGTCGGCGCCGTCCGGATCGTTCTCGTGCACGTTCCAGCTGTTGCGCCACGAGCCGTCGTCGCCCAAGCCGTCGGGATTCGCACGCTGGTGCTCATATAACCAGCCCACACGCGCGTCGATGCGCTTACGGTAAGCCGAGTCGCCCGTCAGTTCATACGCCGCCACGGTTTCGATAAGACCAAGTCCAGCGAGACGTTCGGTGAAATAGTCCTTCGGATGATGGTAAGGACCGGGCGTGGTGTTCCAGCCGCCGCTGTCCCACAAGTCGGCCATCTTCGCGACCGTGGCCGCGTCATGCATGGAATCGTCGCCGGTCAGCGCCACGGCAAGCAGGATGGGTTCGATGTAAACGTACTTCACATCGCACGGTTTGCCGTCCGGCAGCCAGCCGCCGCCGCAGAACGGGCTTACCGGAAGGCCATCCCGCTTGATCCCGGCCATGTACCAGCGATAGCTTTCTTCCGCCGCCTCCAGGTAATCGGCGCGGCCGGTGCGCACATAGGCTTTGAACAAGGTCGACGGCCGGTCGAACAGCCAGGCCGTCGTGTCCTTCGTGGGCATCGTCCCGGCCCAACGGAACTGGGCATCGACATAACGGGCATAAGCTTCGTCGCGCGATGCTACCGATTGCGGCCCGGCGATGAGTGATGCCGTGAGCCATGCCGGAGTGAGTGTCGCAAGCGCGAGGGGCTTACCGCCGACGAGGCCTTCACCATACGGCCAGCCCGCCGCGCTTTTTGTTCGTGGCGCATCAAAGGAGAACGCATAAGTGCCGGGCGGTCCATGGAACTGCACGCGCACGGCGCGGATGCTGCCGTCGCGGAAGTGCCAGGTGAGCATCGGCTTGACGGCAGCGGGGACTTCATCACCGTGCGCGTCCAGTATCCGCACCTGCGCAGCGTCGCGCAGAAGACCGGGTGGCAGCGGAATACCGACCGTGACCGGGAGATCGTCGCCCTTCCCCGCCAGGCGCCGAACGTCGATCTTCTCCGTAGGAGCGGCTATAGCGGATCCTACGGACGGAAATGATGCAAACGCGAAGGCGAGCAGGCAGCCGAGGACGACCAGGATGTGACGAAGGAGCATGGGAGAACCAGAAGAAGACGATTTAGCCTCGCGCAGGAACAGTCTGCGTCGGCGGGCACTCGGATAGACATGGGCGTTCATGCCACCGACGCGGTACGGAAGCTGCTTCCTGCCAGATGGTGTTCCCAAGACAAGGCCGTGCTCACGATGACGTCCAGGTCGTCGTAGCAAGGATCCCAGCCAAGCACTTGGCGCAGGCGGTCGCTGCGCGCGATCAGCTTGGGGATGTCGCCCGGCCTTCGCGGCAGCTCCATCACGTTCAGGCGATGTCCCGCCGCGCGGGCTACGGCTTCGACCACCTCGCGCACGCTGTACCCATGGCCATAGCCGCAGTTGAGCGTGAGCGAGTCGCCGCCACCACGGAGATGGTCCAGGGCGCGCAAGTGGGCGGCCGCAAGGTCTTCCACATGGATGAAGTCACGCACGCCCGTGCCGTCCGGCGTGTCGTAGTCCGTGCCATAGATCGAGATGGAGGCCCGCTTGCCCACCGCGTGCTCGCAGGCCACCTTGATCAGCAGCGTGGCCTGCGGCGTGGAGTGGCCGATACGGCCGAGCGGATCGCAACCCGCCACGTTGAAATAACGGAGGATGACGTGACGCATGGCCCCGGTGGCGCACCAGTCGCGAAGCATCGTCTCCGACATCAGTTTCGACGTGCCGTAGGGATTGAAAGGCCGCGTCGGCGTGTCTTCGTCCGCCACGCCGGTGTCGGTGGAGCCGTAGACCGCCGCCGTAGAGGAAAAAATGAACTTGTCGATGCCCGCCTGTGCGCAGCAGTAAAGCAGGTTGCGCGTGTTGCCGGTGTTGTTCCCGTAATACTTCAGCGGGTCGCTTACCGATTCCGGTACGACGGTGTGGGCGGCGAAGTGCAGCACCGCGTCGACACCATGGGCTTCGAGCACCCGCGACACCAGTTCGATGTCGCCGACGTTACCTTCGACGAACGATGCGCCGCGCACCGCTTCGCGGAAGCCGGTGGAGAGATTGTCGATCACCACCACGCGATCGCCGCGTTCCACCAGCTGCTGCACCGTATGGCTGCCGATGTAGCCGGCACCGCCCGTGACGAGGACCGAGTTCATGCATGCCTCCCGGCGACTGCCGGCGGGAAATTGCGGGTCAGCCAGCCACCGATGCCGTCGAGGAGCCGGGCGCGGTCACCGGTGAGGATATAGGTATGGTCGGTTTCGGCCAGGTAGCGCGTGGTCACCGCCGGATGGTCCATCACCTTGCCAAAGCATTCGCGGAACTGCCGAGCGTGGTTGAAGTAGTTGCTGATACCGCCGGAATAGACGAGGTAAAGCTTCATGCCGCGCGCCACCATGCCGGTGAAGTCGGCGATGACTTCTTCGCGCGGTGCCGGTGCCACGGCGAACACGGGTTCCGGGGACTGCTTCGTGACGGCTGCGCCGCCACCCGGGCGACGGCGCAGCAGGCGCGCCCAGCGGCCGGCATCGACCAGGCGCGGAAGGTAGTGGCGCAGCTTGTAGCCGAGGGTGCGATAGGCATAGCCGTCGAGGAACACCGCACCGGACACGCGAGGATCAGTGGCGGCGACGATGTGCGCGTTCTGCGCGCCCGAACACAGGCCCACCAGCACGAAGCGTTCGCAGCCGGCCCTTTGGTTCAGCAGGTTCATGGCGTCGTCGAGATCGGCGCACACCTGCTGCGTCCGGGTATGCCCGCCGCCGGTAGCGCTGCTGTCGCCGAGCGTGGAAAGGTCGAAGCGAAGCGTGGGATAGCCCGCAGCGTTGAGCTGCCGGGTCAATTCCACATGCAGGCGGAACGGTCCGATGCGATGGACCAGCCCCGCGTTGAGCACGATCACGCCGGTTTCGCCGGCCGCGCCTTCGGGTACGCCGGCGATGCCGACCAGGTGGTGGCCGCGGCCGAAGCGATGGGCTTCCTCGCGCATCACGCGCTCTCCTTCAGGCGGCCGCTGACGGCCTGGATCAACGGCTGCGAAAGGATCGCGGTTTCCAGGCGGCGCAAATCGTTCCACGGCGTCGGCGGCGAGATGCCGGCAACCTTTCCGCGCGACGAGGCAATCCGGTCCCAGCGCGATGCTTCCCACTCCGGCAGTGAATCGAGCACCAGCATCGGCACGTTCGGCGCACCGACGGTCAAGGCGGACAGTTGCGCGCGCAGACGGTCGCCGATGTCGAAGCCGAGCCATTGTTCGGCAACGTCCGCCTGGCTGCGCGGGCGTGTGAAACGCTCCGCATCCTCTCGCAGGGCTGCCTGCATGGCATCGAGGGCGGCAACGTAGTCGTCGCCGTCCAGTACCGGGTCCCATGCGATCACTTCGCTGAGACGGGCGCGCTCGGCAGCGCATATCGCCACGCTACCGCCCAACCGCGCGCCGAACGCAACCACGCGATCGACGCGGGCGCGCAGGCGCAGTTCCGCAGCGGCGACGACGGTATCGGCGACGCAACGCTCCCAGTCCACGTCCCCGCTGCCGCCGGACGAATCGCCGGTACCGCGATAATCGAAACGCAGGACGGCAAGTCCTTCCCTCGCCAGGGCCTGGGCCAACTGGCGATAGAGGCGATGACAACGGATCAGGTCCTGTCCGAGAGGGGCGCACATGAGCACGGCGCGGCGTGCCGGCCTGTCCGGGGCGTGATACATCCCGAAGAGGCCTTCATCGGCGCCGAAGAAAAAAGGGAGTTCCGCATCAGGTCGCATGCTCATCTCCTGTAGACGACGCCGACGAAGAAGGTGGTCGCGTGATAGTCCTGGCCTACGGCGTTGCTGCTGCGCCTGTCGCGGGAGACCATGACCTGCCCGCTCCAGTGGCGGTTCCACTGCTGGGTGAGGTTCAGTCCCAGGCGCACCGTCGTGTCCTCGCGGTCCAAGGTCCGGTAGGTGAGCTTGTCGCCGGAGACGAAGCCGCTTAGGGTCAGGGTCGGCCGCAACCGATAGCCGACACCGAGAGTGAGTCCACGGTCGTTCTGGTCGAAGGTGCGATCGTGCAGGTAGCGCAGTTTGCTGAAGGCAGGCGATACCGTCAGCGTCAGGCGGTCTCCGCGCCAGTTCCAGGTGGCGTCGAAGCGACGCTCCTTGTAGACGTCGTCACCGATGACCGAGTTGCCTGTACCGATGCCCGCGCCGTTGCCGCTTCCGAGCCCGCCCGTGCCGGCGAATGGATCGACCGGCTCGGCGCGGTCGGTGGAGAGACCGGTACCGAATGCGCCTGGCGTGGTGATGATGTCCTGGGCCGCATCGGCGTATTGATAAGCACCCGTCAGCGTTATCGCGTTGCGAGGGCTCGGGTCCCATCCAATGCGCATGCGCACGAGGGGTGCCGAGGTCGTTTCGCCGCTGTCGAATTCAAGGCGGCTTCCGCCGACCAGCACATCCGCGTCGAAATGAGCCAGCGTGCTCGTATACCGCAGGAACGCTTCCTTGCGATCGTAGTTCGCGTCTTCAGGCTGGTTGTCGAAATCCACGCGCTGGAACTCGACGTTGGCGGAGACTGTGTCGGTCGGGCTCAGGTCGCGAAAGACACGGAAGGCCGCCATGCCTCGCGACGAATTGAATTCGTCCACCTTCGAGGCATAGCTGTTGATGTAGCGCAGTTCGAACTGGCCACGCGCCGCCTCGCCGAAGCGCATGCGCAAGGTCGGACCCGCCACCAGCACGTTGGTCTGCTGCTGGTTGTCCGGCGAATCGCTTGCAAGCTGGTCCACCGGCTGCACGCCGGCGTAATCCTCGACCGAGAAATCGAGGCGGTCCTGCGCGATCGTCCAGTTGCCCTGGCCCGCCAGCTGCGTCTGCAGCTGCGAGTCGAAATGGTTCTGCAGGTATTTCCGGTATTCGACGGTGCCGACCACGTTGGCTTGGAAGGTCGACCCCATCTGGGTGAACTGGAACGTTCCACCCGGCGTCAACACGTTTTCGCTGACCGGATTGTCCGAAGACAGCGCGATGTTGTTGCTGTGCTCGATCCCACCGTAAAGGGTGTAATTGAGCGTGCCCGCCAGCACCATGGAAGGTACCATTGCGAGTCCGACTACGATGGCGCAAGCAAGCCTGGACGACGCCGGCATGATCCCTCCCCTTCCCCGATGTCCCCGGGGTCGCGCTTACGGCGATTGGTTGAACACCACCCCGGCAAGTTTCGCGGGGTCGAAGTTGGCCACGGCCTGGTTGATCGCCGCGGGCGTGTCGCGCCCGTAGCCCGCCACCAGCACGACGAAGTCCGCCAGGTCCGAGAGGATCCGCGCATCGGGCGATCCCTTCACCGGCGGACCATCCAGGAACAGGTAGCGATCCGAGTACCGGCAACGCAGCGAGTCCAGCACCGCGCGCATGCGGAACGACGAGAAGTACTCGCCGGTGTTCTCGCGTGACCGGCCGGAAGGAATCAGGCGCAGGCGCGGCACGCCGGTGGGATACATGATGGACGCGATGCCCCGCGACGGATGCTCGAGGAAATCGATCAATCCCCCGGTGCGCGGTTCGACGCCGAACGCCTTGTGCTGGTTCGGATAACGCAGGTTGCAGTCGATCAGCAGGCTCGTCTTCGACTCGTCGAAAGCGAAGGCGGCCGCGAGGTTGCGCGCGACGAAGCTGCCGCCCGAGCGCGGGCTCACCGCCACGACCATGGTGACGAAGTTGTTCTCGCCAGCCATCTCGAGAAGACGCGTGCGGATCCCTCGGAAGGCATCGGACTGCTGCCGTACCGAGTCTTCGCGGTGGATCAGGCGCTTGCGCTCACAGTCGATGGGAGCCAGCGCACCGCCCTCCTCGCGCATCCGCGCGATGGAATGGCCGGGCGTCGCGTGCGCCTCGCCGTGACGCGTGGCGACGATGTCGCCGAGTTCGATGTTGTCAGCCGCCATCTTGTTCATCGTCAACCCTTCATCCTCAGCCAGAACACCAGGAGATACACGGCGCCGACACCCCCGATGATCACGGCAAGCATCATGTTGTGCAGCTGTTCGCGGCGGCGGTCACGCGGCGTGGGATAGAACGGAATGGTCGCCAGCACAGGGAAGCCGGTGGCGCGCTCCAGCTGCGCCACGGAGCGGATACGCGGATCGAAGCGCGCCAAGGCGAACAGCAGACCGAAGGGAATGGCCAGGGACAACGCCAGGCCGGCCAGGCTGAAGTGCATGAAGCGCAGGCCCGACGGAACCAGCGGCATCACCGCGGGGTTCTGCACGAGGAAAGTGAGGCCGCGCTGCTCCGCGTCGAGGTTCATCGACACGCGCGCATTCTCGCGGCGCTTCAGCAGGTCCTGGTACACATCGCGGTTCACCGTGTAATCGCGGGTGAGCTCCGCCGTGACGTTCTCGGAATTGGCGATGCGCTTGCTGCGTTCCAGCTCGGACTGCAGCATGGATTCGCTGGCGGACACGCGCGCGGCGCTCGCCGCGGCGTCGCCGCGTACGGCGGCCAGCTGGAGACGCATCTGCTGGTACACCGGGTTCATCGTCACTGCATGATCCAGCGGCATCGCACCACCGATGGCACGCTGCGCATCGGCCGCCAGGGCCTGCTTGCGCACGTCTTCGATCTGGTGCCGAAGGCGCACGACATCCGGATATTCGTCGGTATAGTTGAGCCGCAGTTTGTCCAGCTGCCCTTGCAGGTCGGCGAGTTGGGTCTGGTAGATGCCGCCTACCGTCTGCACCGCGTTCACCTCGGACTCGCCGCTCAGCTGCGCCGACAGTGCCCCGGCCTGCGACTGCTTCTGCATGTAGTCCATGCGGTTGTTTTCAATCTGCGTACGCAGCTGGCTGATGCGCGCATTGGTGTCGGTCTCGCTGCCTGGACGCGCATCGGCGTTGGCATCGCGATACGCCTTCAGCTTGTCCTCCGCATCGGTGAGCTTCGTGCGATACGTCTCTACCTGGCTGTTGATGAACTCATAAGCTTCGCGGCTCTCGCGCTGCTTCGAGGCAAGGCTCTCACTGATGAACATCTGGCCGAACGCGCGGGTGACCGCGAAGGCGCGCCTGGGATCAGAGTCGAAATAGCTGATGGTGATGAGGTTGTCGCGGTTGTTGACGATCTTCGTCCTCGACTTGATGCCGTCGACGATCTTGTCGCGCTCCAGCGGCGACGGATTGGCTGCCAGCCAGCCACCGATCTTCAGGATTTCGTCGAGCACCTTGCGGCTGAAGACCACGTCGCGGGCGATGCCGGCGCGATTCTTGTTGGCCGTGGCCGAGGCCGCGCCTTCCATCAGCGGCGTGATGATGCTGGCTTCCTGGGCGAGGATGGTGGTGGAAGCCTCATATTTCTTCGGCCAGACAGCGCCGACGCCCAGGGCTGCGAGGGCGATCAGCGCGAACATCACGCCCATCGCGATGCGCCGCCTGCGTGCTTCGCCGATCAATGCGGGCAACATGCCCGTGAGAGGAACGAGATCCGAGCTCATCGAATTACCCCTTGCGTCCGCCTGCGGCGGAGTCGTTCAGAATGCACGCTGCGGAACGGTGATCACGTCACCGGGCTGCACCGGATAGTTGTTCGCCAGATCGCCCTGCTGGAGGATCTTTTCGAGCCGCACCGCATAGGACTGCGTTTCGCCGCCCTGGTTACGGCGATAAAGCTCGGTGCGGTCGGGCGCTGCGAATTCCGTCGTGCCGCCGGCGGCAAGCACCGCGTCGAGCACGGTCATGCCTTGCCGGTAGGGAATAGAAATAGGACTGCGTACGGCGCCGGTGACACGAACGCGCGACAGGTATTCGTGGCTGCGCAGCGCGGTGAGGATCACCGCTACCTGCGGATCGCGGATGTATTGCCCCAGCTTCTGCTGGATCTCCGCGCCCACCTGTTCGGTGGTACGGCCGCCCGCGGCGACATCGCCGACCAGCGGAACGGTGACCTTTCCGTCCGGACGTACCGGGACGCTCACGCTGAGGTCCGGGTTATGCCACACCGTGACCTGGAGCTGGTCGTCGACGCCGATGAGATAGGCGTTGACGGCCTGGGCTTCGGCAGCGGCCCGAGGCGGTGGCGACGTGCTTCCGCCGCTGGCGCAAGCGCCCAACACCAAGGCGACAGCCAGTATGGCGACGCGATTCAAGACCTTCATGATGAGCACCCGCCCCTGTGACTTCGTCGAGCGGTATCGTCATTTCAATGCGCTCCGGCGTCCATTCGACAGCCTGCCTATGCCATTCGACCGACGGCGTCGCGACGGGCTTTGCGCGATCCTTGAGAGCAGAATGGTCGGGCGTCGCTCCCATCCAGAGGCTATGCGTTGATCGAGTTCCTCGACTTGGCGGTGAAGCTCGTTCACCCTGCGGTGCAGGCCCTGCTGCTCGGGGTGCTTTCGCTCTTCTTCGTGTTCAAACGGCGTCCCGTGCCCGCGGCATGGCTAGGCGCCATCGCTTTGACCTGGCTCTGGCTGGCGTCCACGCCGGCTCTCGCCCTGGCCTTGAAGGGCACCCTGGCAACGCCCCAACAGGATCGTCCCACCCAGGCCGACGCCATCGTCGTCCTCGGGGGCGGCCTACTTCCCCGGGCCGACTGGTCGCAACCGACGACGCGCGCCGGCAAGGGGCTGACCCTGTGGCGCGACGGCTACGCCCCACTCCTGCTGGTTTCTGGCAGCGACCAGGCGCTCATGCTGGCCGAAGGCTATGCGGCGGCCGGCGTGCCCACGCGGGACCTTCGCGTGGAACGAACCAGCAGGAATACGCACGAGAACGCGCGCAATTCAGCCGCCCTCCTCGCCTCCAGCGGAGCGTCCGACATCTTGCTGGTGACCTCGGCGATCCACATGCGCCGCGCGGCGGCATCCTTCCGAAAGGAGGGCGTGAACGTATCGCCCATACCCACGCCGGACCCGTATTCGGTATTGCTCCTGGCGCCCCGCTGGCTGCCCCGGCGAGACGCCCTGAGCCTCACCGCGCGCTGCCTTCGGGAGCAGCTAGCCCTTTGGGTCTATCACTTGCGCGGTTGGGCCTGAATCGACGCCACTCAGGGGTCGTCGGTCTCGATCTGCAGGGTTGTCTTGCTGTCGCGGCGGATCAGGCCGGGGCCGAATTGCACCACCTTGTCGTCTTTGAGCACGACGGTGTAGTCCTTGTGCAAGAAGGAGAAGCGGCCCGGCCTGCGGTCGAGCCAACTCAGCACCTCGTAACCGACGATGCTGCGATCCGAATCGGGGCGGCCGAGGCGGTCGATGACTTCATTTCGTGGCGTACCGACATCAAGCCTGGCGATCTTCGCCGCCATGCCCTGACATCCAGCGAGTCCGACCGCGAGGGCGGCCACGGCGATCGCTCGTTTCATCCTCACTCACCTCGCACTGGATTTAATCGCCGCGGGCGGCGAAGCGGGTTTCCACATAGTTATCGAGAATCGCCACGAATTCTTCCGCGATGTTCTCGCCACGCAGCGTCATCGCCTTCTCACCGTCGATGAACACCGGTGCCGAGGGCGCTTCGCCGTTGCCGGGCAACGAAATGCCGATATTCGCGTGGCGCGATTCGCCCGGCCCATTCACCACGCAACCCATGACGGCCAGCGTGAGGTTCTCCACACCGTCGTACTTCACGCGCCACAACGGCATTTTCTCGCGCACGTGACCCTGCACCCGCTTCGCCAGTTCCTGGAAGAACTCGCTGGTGGTGCGGCCGCATCCGGGACAGGCCGTGACCAGCGGCGTGAACGCGCGCAGGCCCATGGTCTGCAGCAGTTCCTGCGCGACGATCACTTCGGTGGTGCGCGACTGACCCGGTTCCGGCGTGAGCGAAATGCGGATGGTGTCGCCGATGCCTTCCTGCAGCAGTACGCCCAACGCGGCACTGGACGCGGTAATGCCCTTGGAGCCCATGCCCGCCTCGGTGAGACCGAGGTGCAGCGCGTAATCGCCGCGCCGCGCCAGGTCGCGGTAGACGGCGATGAGCTCCTGCACGCCCGAGACCTTGCACGACAGGATGATGCGGTCGCGCGAGAGGCCGAGATCCTCGGCGCGTGCCGCCGAGTCCAGCGCTGAACGGATCAGCGCCTCGCGCGCCACGTGGCTGGCATCCCAGGGATCGGCGCGGTGGGCGTTCTCGTCCATCAGGGTGGCGACCATGGACTGGTCCAGCGAGCCCCAGTTGGCGCCGATGCGCACGGGTTTGTCGTAGCGGATCGCCATTTCGATGATCGAGGCGAACTGGGCGTCCTTCTTTTTTCCGAAGCCGACATTGCCCGGGTTGATGCGGTATTTCGCCAGCGCCTCCGCGCAGGCGGGCTCGCCTTCGAGGAGCTGGTGTCCGTTGTAGTGGAAATCGCCGATCAGCGGGACCGATACACCCATCATGTCCAGGCGCTCGCGAATGCGCGGCACAGCGGCCGCCGCCGCCGGCGTATTCACGGTGATACGCACCATTTCCGAACCCGCACGGGCCAGCTCGGCCACCTGCTTCGCGGTGGAGGCCGGGTCCTCGGTGTCGGTATTCGTCATCGACTGGACGACGATGGGCGCGCCACCGCCGACCTGAACGCGGTCGACAAGGACGCCCGTGCTGGGGCGGCGTGCGCCGGCTTCTGCGGGCCGCGGGCGGCTGGAGAGGTCTTCGATCATAGACGCTTATTTTACCGCATCGGCATGACAGCCGCTTTGTGGAGTATCTGTCGGGGCTACAAGAAGCGGCCCCGTAGTGCGGATACACTGCCGGACATGAACGTCCGCCACCGCACCACTGGGTTTTCCAACCGCCTGTTCGCCGAGCAGGCCCTGAGTCGCAGCGCCGGAGCGCCGCTAATCGGCGGCAATGCCGTGGAACTGCTGATCGACGCCCGCGCGCACTTTGACGCCTGGCTGGCCGCCATCGCCTCCGCGCGGCGCCACGTGTTCCTCGAGAACTACATCGTTCGCGACGACGCCATCGGCCACGCCTTCCTCGACGCCCTCGTGGAGCGCGCGAAGGCCGGTGTATTCGTGGCCGTTATCGCGGACTGGGCGGGCTGTCTCGGCCAGTCCCGTTCCTCGTTCTGGAACCCGCTGCGCCATGCCGGCGGACAGGTGCGCATTTACAACCCGCCAAAGTTCGGCAGCTCGTTCGGCTGGGTGAGCCGCGACCACCGCAAGGTGCTCGTGGTGGACGGTGACGTCGGATTCCTGTCCGGCGTCTGCGTCAGCGAAAAGTGGTTGGGCGATCCCAGGCGCGACGTTCCACCCTGGCGCGACACGGGCGTGATGCTGCGCGGTCCTGCCGTCGCGGAGATCGAGCATGCGTTCACCGACAGCTGGCGCGAAACCGGCGATCCGATACCGGAGGACGAACGCCTGTCACCGCTCGTATCGCTGGCGGACGCCGGCGACGTGTCCCTGCGCGTGATCGCGACCCATCCCAGCACGGCGGGCATGTACCGGCTGGACCAGATGGTCGCCGCGATGGCCACGCAGACACTCTGGCTGACCGACGCCTATTTCGTCGGCGTGGCGCCGTACGTGCAGGCCCTGTCCGCCGCGGCGCGCGATGGCGTGGACGTGCGCCTGCTGGTTCCGGGCAGCAGCGACATCCCCGTGGTGGCAAGCATGTCGCGCTCCGGTTACCGCCCGTTGCTGAAAGCGGGTATCCGGGTCTTCGAATGGAATGGCTCGATGCTGCACGCGAAGACGGCCGTGGCCGATGGGCGCTGGGCACGGGTGGGCTCCTCCAACCTCAATATCGCCAGTTGGCTCAGCAACCGTGAAATCGACGTGGCGATCGAAGACGCCGGCTTCGCCAGCCAGCTCGCTGCGCAGTACGAAAAGGATCTGGAGAACGCCACCGAGATCCTGCTTCGCGGACGGCACCCGCGCTCCGGCAAGGAGCACCTGCGCAGCCGTTCGCCCCGACCACCACGGCCGCGAAACGCCGGCGGCAGTTCCGGCCGCGCGGCGGCAGGCGCACTGCGCATCGCCAATACCGTGGGGGCCGCCATCACCCAGCACCGCGTGCTGGGCGAGACGGAAACCGGTTCGATCCTGGCCGGTGCGGCGACGGCGTTGGGACTGACCCTGGTGGCCATCCTGTGGCCGGCGGTGATCGCCTGGCCACTGGCATTTTTTGGCGCATGGTTCACCGTGAACCTGGCGGTGAACTGGTGGACCTTGAGGAAGCAGCGCAGGCACCGCGCGGTGGACTCGGGCGAGGCGTCGCCTTCGGAATAGGAAACGCCAATCAGTTGCGTGGCTTGAAATGCAGCGGCTGCGCCTCGGTACGCGGCGCGGCCGGACCGCAGCTGTTGCACGAACCGCAACCGTCGCCGCAGCTGCCCGTGGCGGCAGCGGGCTGGAGGCGGCGACCGAGGAAACGCAGCGCGCCCGACCGGCCTTCGCGGTTAAGACTGGCCGAAAGACGCGCCATCAGCCGCGTCGACGTCTTCGGCAACAGCTTGCGAAACGCGACGCAGGCACTCGCCGCGACGACGATGGCGATGATCGCACCCTGCACCAGTGCAAACGTGGTCATGAGAGCGCCCTCGCGATCTGGTAGGTCGCCAGCGAGGCCAGGTACGCAAGGCCGAACAGGTATCCGGCTGCCACGGCGACGTTCTTCCACGAATTGGTTTCGCGGCGAATCACGGCCAGCGTAGACATGCACTGAGGCGCGAACACGTACCAGGCCAGCAACGACAGCGCTGTGGCGAGCGTCCATTGGTGCGCGATCACCGGTCCCAGCTGTGAAGCAAGCGCGTCGTCGCTGCCGGACATGGCATAGACCGTACCCAGCGCCGCCACGGCGACTTCGCGTGCGGCCAGGCCAGGCACCAGCGCCACGCAGATCTGCCAGTTGAAGCCGATGGGCGAGAACACGACTTCGAGCATGTGGCCGAGACGGCCCGCGATGCTGTAATCGATCGGCGGCTGGGTGGCTCCCGGCGGCGGTCCCGGGAAGCTGGAAAGGAACCACAACAGCACGGTGAGCGCGAGGATGATGCCACCCACGCGCTTCAGGAAGATCATCGCCCTCTCCCACAGCCCGAGCGCGATGTCGCGCACGTTCGGCAGGCGGTACGACGGCAGTTCCATGATGAGCGCGTGTTCGCTCTTGTCCTTGCGCAGGCGCTTCATCACGAAGGCGACGCCCAGTGCGCTGAAAATGCCGGCGAAGTAGAGCGTGAACAGCACGATGCCCTGCAGGTTGAACACACCCCACACGCTGCGACTCGGGATAAACGCGGCGATGAGCAGCGTATAGACCGGCAGCCGCGCCGAACAGGTCATCAGCGGCGCCACGAGGATCGTGGTGAGGCGATCGCGCGGGTCCTGGATGCTGCGCGTGGCCATGATGCCGGGAATGGCGCACGCGAAGCTCGACAGCAGCGGAATGAACGCGCGACCGGTAAGGCCCACGCGGAACATCATGCGGTCGAGCAGGAAGGCGGCGCGCGGCAGGTAACCCGATTCCTCGAGCACGAGGATGAACAGGAACAGGATCAGGATCTGCGGCAGAAACACCAGCACAGCGCCAAGGCCGGCGAACACGCCATCGTTGAGCAGGCTGTGCAACGCGCTGCCTTCGGGCAGGAACCCTGTAATGAAAGCGCCGAGCGCGGCGATACCTGCCTCGATGCCATCCATGACCGGCTGCGCCCAGGAGAACACGGCCTGGAAGATCAGGAACATGAGTGTAGCGAGGATGGCCAGGCCGAATACCGGATGCAGCGCCCAGCGGTCGATGGCATCGTCGACGGCCGCGTTGTCGCGCGGGAGCGTGACCGCATCGGCAAGGATCGCGCGTACTTCGGCGTGGAGCGCTTCGATCCCCGCCTCGTCGATCGGTGCCGGCACGATGTCCGGCACGCTGGCGTCGATGCGCTCGATCAGCGCCTTGGCACCGCCGCGCTGTACCGCGATCGTTTCGACCACGGGTACGCCCAGACGCTGCGACAACCGGGCGACGTCGATGACGATGCCGCGACGACGCGCCGCATCCATCATGTTCAGCGCCAGCACCACCGGACGGCCCAGGCGACGCACTTCGAGCACGAACCGCAGGTGCAGGCGCAGGTTGGTGGCATCGGCGACGCAGACGATGAGATCGGGTGCGGCCTCGCCCGGGTAGCGCCCGTGGCAGACGTCGCGGGTGATCGCTTCGTCCGGACTGGTGGCGTCGAAGCTGTAAGCCCCGGGAAGATCGAGGATGTGCAACGTGCGCCCCGAGGGCGCGACGAAGCGGCCCTCCTTGCGCTCCACCGTTACTCCCGCGTAATTGGCCACCTTCTGCCGGCCACCGGTGAGTTGGTTGAACAGCGCCGTTTTGCCGCAATTGGGATTACCGACGAGGGCGATCCTTATCGTGGCGGCGCTCATGCGGCACCGCCCACGAAAACTTCCACGCGCGCCGCCTCGGTCTTGCGCAGGGCGAACCGCGTCGTGCCTATCTGGATCAGCAGCGGGTCGCCGCCGAGGGGGCCACGGGCCACCAGCCGCACCGGCTCGCCGGCCACGAAACCCAGGTCGCGCAGGCGTTGCGCGATGGGGTCGGCGGGATGGGCATCGGAAACGGACTGGACCACGGCATGGGCACCTTTCGGCGCGTCTGAGAGGCGCACTGGGATTTCTCAAATAAGAACTGTTCGCATTGTATGCCTTTACCGGGAGGGCTGCATCCCATGCCCTAGCCCTTATGATCGGCGGCTTCCATCAGGAGTTCCGCCATGTCAGCCGTCGAACTGGTCCGCAAGGGTGTCGTCGCCCACCTGGTCATGAACCGCCCGGAGGTGCACAACGCCTTCGATGACGGCCTGATCGCCGATCTGGCCGCCGCCATCGCGGAGCTCGAGGCCGACGACGGCGTGCGCGCGGTCGTCCTGTCCGGCGCGGGGGCCAGCTTCTCGGCCGGTGCCGACCTGCGCTGGATGCGCGGCATGGCGCAGGCATCGGAAGACGAGAACCGCGAGGACTCGCTGCGTCTCGCTACCCTGATGCGCCGCCTGCAATTTCTTGCGAAACCCACCATCGCGCGGGTGAATGGCGCCGCATTTGGCGGCGGCGTCGGTCTGGTGGCCTGCTGCGACATCGCGATCGCTGCCGATGGGTCGAAATTTGCCTTGTCAGAAGTGAAGTTGGGACTCGTTCCTGCGGTGATTTCTCCCTATGTGGTCGCCGCCATCGGCCTGCGCCAGGCGCGCCGGTTGTTCCTTACCGGCGAGGTGTTCGATGCAAGGGCCGCGTTGGCCATGGGCCTGATCCACGAGGCGGTGCCCGCCGATGGGCTCGATGCGGCCGTTGAGCGCGTGCTCGGCCTGTTGGGCAAGGGCGGCCCCGTGGCCCAGGGAGAAGCGAAGCGTCTGGCTCTCGGCATGGGGGGCATGGCATTGACGGCCATGGAGAAGGTCGACAGGGAAAACGCCGCGCTGATCGCGCGCCTGCGCGTATCGCCGGAAGGCCAGGATGGCCTCTCCGCTTTCCTCGAAAAGGGACAGCCCTCATGGCTGCCCTGACACGAAACGTAGCGTGGGCATGCTGCCTTTTCCTCGCGGCCACGGTCGCTCATGCAACGACACTTGACCAGCGCATCGACGGCCATCTCGCCGAATCGCGCTTCGCCGCGGCCTCATGGGGTGTTTCGGTGGTGTCGCTGGACGATGGCCATACCGTCTACGCCCATGACGCCGGCCGCCTGCTGCTGCCGGCATCGACCGCAAAACTCTATACGGCGGCCTTCGCGCTCGACCGGCTTGGTGCGGAGTACCGCACGCACACCGACGTATCCGTGACGGGCGAATTGTACAAGGGGCGCCTGCGTGGCGACATGGTCCTGCGCGGTGGCGGCGATCCCACGCTCGCAGGTCATGCGTGGGCCGACCAGCTGGCGACGGCAGTACGCGAACACGGTATCCGGCGCATCGACGGTGCCGTCGTCGGCGACGACACCGTCTTCGCGGGACCACCGATCGGCAACGGCTGGGAAGCCGCCGACCTGCAGACTTATTACGGCGCGCAGGCCGGCGGCCTGGACATCGACGAGAACACGATGACGGCGATCCTGTCGGCCGGTGACATCGTCGTGCAACCGGCGGATGCAGCGGTCGCCATCGCACTCGATCCGGCGAAGCGATTCGCGGTTTATCGCGCTCCCGGCACCGCCACCGTTCACGTGCTTGGCGCGAAAGGCGCGAGCCTCCCGGCGCGAACCTTGCGCCTCTCGATACCCGATCCGGCCCTTACCGCCGCGCGCCGGCTGCAGTCGGCACTCGAACGACAGGACATCCGCGTGGACGGCGAAGCGCGCAGCCTCCTGTGGCCAGTGTCGGCGCAACGAGGTGAAACCATCGCGTCCTGGCCGTCGCCGCCAGTGGCAACGATCCTTCGCGATGGGTTGAAGCGCTCGCAAAATCTCTACTTGCAGAGCGTCTTCCTGCTGGCCGGGCAAGCGTCCGCAGTGGACACGGATGAGACCGGTTCGGCCGAGGACCGTGCCGCCGCTGCGCTCGCGACCTGGCTGGGTGCGCGCGGCATCGGACCCACCTCCACCACAATGGTCGAGGGCACCGGCTTGTCGCGCCACGACCTGACGACCGCCGCCTCGCTCACGCACCTGCTGGCGATGATGGATGCCTCGCCGGTGGCTACCCTATGGCGTGATCTGCTTCCCGTCGCCGGCGTCGACGGTACGCTGGCGAATCGCATGCGTGATACCGCCGCGCAGGGCAATGTCGTCGCGAAGACGGGCAGCATGAGTTACGTGAATGCTCTGGCGGGATACGTGACGACGAAGCGTGGCCAGCGATTGGCGTTCGCGATCGTGCTCAACAACTATCGCCCGCCGTCGCGCAGCGCCGAAGCGGTGAAGCCGGTCTCGGCGGAAGTCGATGCCATCGCGCTGATGCTCGCGGAAGCCACGGAGAGATTGTAGGGCGTGCCGGGTCAGCCCAACACCGCCGGCAAATCCTTGCCGATTTTCTCCGGTGTGTCGGTCGGCGCGTAGCGGTCGACCACCTGCCCCTCGCGATCGATCAGGAACTTCGTAAAGTTCCACTTGATGCCTTCGGTACCGAGCAGCCCTTTCTTCTCGGCCTTCAGCCAGCGATACAGCGGGTGCGCGCCGTCGCCGTTGACCTCGATCTTCGAGAACATCGGAAAGCTCACGCCATAATTGAGCGAACAGAAACTGCGGATTTCTTCCTCGCTACCCGGTTCCTGGTGGCCGAACTGATCGCACGGAAAACCGAGGACCTCGAAGCCCTGCTGCTGCCAGGCTTTGTGCAGTGCTTCCAGGCCCTCGTACTGCGGCGTGAACCCGCACTTCGATGCCACGTTCACCACGAGCAGGGCCTTGCCCCGGAATTCGGCCAGCGAGCGCTCGTTACCGTCGATGTCGCGGGCGGAGAAATCGTAGATGCTGGCCATGCGTCGCGTCCTTGGTGAGGGGGTAGCCGCCAGTCTACGCCGCTTCGGCTAAGATGGCCGTCTTTCCGGCCAAGAGCCCACGCCTGTGATCCGTTTCGCCGCCGCGTCCAAGTCGTATTCCGTGGACGGCGCACTCGTTCCCGCCCTGCACCCGGTCGATCTCACCATCGACCCGGGTGAGGTGTTCGGCATCATTGGCCATTCCGGTGCCGGCAAATCGACCATGCTGCGCCTGGTCAACCTGCTGGAACGCCCGACCGCTGGAAAGGTGTTCATCGACGGGCGCGACGTCACCGAGGCGCAAGGCGTCGAGCTGCGCCGGCTGCGTTCCGGCATCGGCATGATCTTCCAGCACTTCAACCTGCTTGCCTCGCGAACGGTGGCCGACAACGTCGCCTTCCCGCTGCGCCTGCAGGGGGGCATGGATGAAGCAAGCCTCGCGACAAGGGTGAACGAACTGCTCGACCTTGTCGGTCTTGCCGACCACGCGCGCAAGTACCCGGCGCAACTCTCGGGCGGCCAGAAACAGCGCGTAGGCATCGCGCGCGCACTCGCCAGCCACCCGCGCATCCTTCTCTGCGACGAGGCGACCAGCGCGCTCGATCCGCAAACCACCGCGTCAGTGCTGGAACTGCTTGCCGATATCAATCGCCGCCTCGGCCTTACCATCGTCCTCATCACCCACGAGATGGACGTGATCCGCCGTGTCTGCGACCGCGTGGCCGTGCTGGATGCAGGCCGCGTGGTGGAGCTTGGCACCGTGGCCGACGTGTTCCTGCATCCGCAGCACCCGACCACGCGGCGATTCGTCGCCGAGGCCGACCATCGGGACGGACGCGGGCCGGAGTTCCCCGGCGTGGCCGGCACGCTTTATCGCCTTTCTTTCCGCGGCGACGCCACCTACTCGCCGCTGTTGTCGCGGGTGGTGCGCGACACCGGTGTGGAATACAACCTCCTCTCCGGCCGCGTCGACCGGATCAAGGATACTCCTTACGGACAGTTGACCCTGGCCATGCACGGCGAGCGCGTTGACGACGCGCTCGCCCAGATCCGCGCCGCCGGCGTCGACATCGAAGAGGTGACCCGATGAGTCCCCTGACTACGCTATTTCCCAACATCGATTGGCCGGAAATCGCACAGGCGTGCGTGGACACCTTGCTGATGCTGGGTGGATCGCTGCTCTTCACGATCGTCATCGGCCTGCCGCTGGGCGTCTGGCTGTTCCTGACCGCACGCGGCCAGCCGCATGCGAAGCCCAAGCTGTACAGCGCGCTCTCCTTCGCCGTGAACGTGCTGCGCTCCGTCCCGTTCATCATCCTGATGATCCTCCTGATTCCCGTGACCCAGGCCATCACCGGTGTGAGCATCGGCATCCGTGGCGCCATCGTGCCCCTGGTGATCGGCGCGGCACCCTTCTTCGCGCGGCTGGTGGAAACCGCGTTACGTGAAGTCGATCGCGGCGTCATCGAGGCCAGCCAGGCCATGGGCGCCACGACGGCGCAGATCGTGTCTCGCGTGCTGCTGCCGGAGGCCCGCGCGGGCCTGATCGCAAGCACCACCGTCACCGCCGTCGCATTGGTCGGCTATACGGCCATGGGCGGCATCGTGGGTGCGGGCGGACTGGGCGCGCTCGCCTATCAATACGGTTATAACGGCTACAAGCCCGACTACATGCTGGTGACGGTGGCGCTGCTCGTGGTGCTGGTGCAGATCCTGCAATCCGTGGGCGACCACCTGGTAAGCCGCTATAGCAGACGCTGAACGGCCTTCCGGCCGTCTTTGCATCCGGCGGTATGGACGTCTATGCTGTCGCGTCGCAACATAGCAACGGACGCCTCATGAAGAAGTACCTGCTGCCCCTCCTCTCCACGCTTGCCATCGCCGCGGCGGGTTGTTCCAGCAGCCGGGACAACGGCAAGGAAGCAAACGCCGAGGCACCACTCACGGTCGCCGCCACGCCGGTGCCGCATACGGAAATCCTCAAAGAGATCAAACCCCTGTTGGCCAGGCAAGGCGTCAAACTCGAGATCCGCGTGTTCACCGACTATGTGCAGCCGAACATGCAGGTGGCGCAGAAACAACTGGACGTGAACTTCTTCCAGACCGGGCCCTACCTCGACACCTTCAACAGGGAACACGGTACCAATCTGGTCAAGGTGATTGGCGTGCACATCGAACCCTTCGGTGCCTACTCGCGCAAGTACACCTCCATCGGCCAGCTTCCCGACGGCGCCAATGTCGTCATCCCGAACGATCCGAGCAATGGCAGCCGTGCCCTGCTGCTTCTGGCAAGGCATGACCTGATCACGCTTGCAAGCCCGGAAGACAGGCTGGCCACGCTGAAGGACATCACCGGCAATCCGAAACATCTCAAGTTCCGCGAGCTGGAGGCGGCCATGCTGCCGCGTGTGCTGGGCGAAGTGGATCTTGCCCTCATCAACACCAACTACGCGCTGGCCGCGAAACTCGACCCCTTGAAGGACGCACTGCTGATCGAGGACAAGGAATCGCCGTACGTGAACTTCCTCGTCTCTCGCGCGGACAACAAGGACGACCCGCGCGTGCAGAAGCTCGCCGCGGCACTGACCTCGCCGGAAGTGAAGGCGTTCATAGAGAAGACCTACGGCGGCGCGGTCCAGCCCGCGTTTTAAGACCGGATACGCGCAGCTACCGCGTCGTAAAACGATTCGGGTAACACGGCACGTACCGGCACGCGCCACCAGTTA
This sequence comes from Luteibacter sp., assembly GCF_036499525.1. Classification (GTDB taxonomy): domain Bacteria; phylum Pseudomonadota; class Gammaproteobacteria; order Xanthomonadales; family Rhodanobacteraceae; genus Luteibacter. The sequence goes on from NZ_DASYDO010000003.1 coordinate 36,618, forward strand.
GGCCGCGCGAACGCGCGGCACTTCACGGCGTCCTTGTCCGTCATCAGCACAGGGCAACCATCCGCGAAAACGAAGTCGTCGCGGGTGAAGGCGTGGTGGTCGGCGAAAGGGTGCCCGTGCACGGCGATGCCGTGCGCCGCGAGGCTCGTGAAGAAACGCGACGGGTTGCCGATGCCGGCGACCGCATGCGCCGGGCGCCCGGCAAAATCGGACAACGGCGCCGTCATTGACGGGTCATGCATGTTCACGGCGACGCCGCCTTCCAGCGTCATCGCCACCTCCTCGCCGGCCGGAAGGCCACCGTTGACCACGACGTAGTCGACATCCGCAAGACGGCTTGCCGGCTCGCGCAGCGGACCCGCGGGAAGCAGGTGTCCGTTGCCCAGGCGCCGTTCGCCGTCGATGACGCAGATCTCCACGTCACGTCCCAAACGATAGTGCTGCAAGCCGTCATCGGCGAGGACGAGATCGCAGCCGGTGTCGATGAGCCGTCTTGCCGCCTCGGGCCGCTCTCGACCAATGGCGACGGGCACGCCGCTTCGACGAATGAGGCTGGGTTCGTCGCCGACCCTGACCGGATCGTCGTCGCCCGTAAGCAGGTACGGGCCGTGTTCGCTACCGCCGTAGCCACGGCTGACGACGCCGGGGATGAATCCACGCTCGACCATCGCCCCGGCCAGCGCGACGATCAGCGGCGTCTTGCCGGTGCCCCCGATGGTGATGTTACCGACGACCACGACGGGCACGGGCAGGCGCACCACGGCCGACGGATCATCGCTGAAGCGCCGCGCACGCCGCGCCACGACGTGGCGGTAAAGCGACTCCAGCGGGCGTGTCCACAACGGCGGTGAGCCGCCACCATACCAACGCCGTTGCAACGAGGCGCCCAGGGCCATGCGTTTAGCCCACCGTGTCCTGTTCGTGGAACTGCATGCGGTGCAGCGCCGCGTACTGACCACCCGTGTTGAGCAACTCGCGGTGCGTGCCAAGTTCGATGATCCTGCCCTGCTCCATCACCGCGATCTGGTCGGCGTGCTCGATGGTGGACAGGCGGTGCGCTATCACCAATGTGGTGCGGTCGCGCATCAGGCGAGTGAGGGCGTCCTGGATCAGACGCTCGGATTCGGTGTCGAGGGCGCTGGTGGCCTCGTCCAGCACGAGCACCGGCGCGTTCTTCAGGATGGCCCGCGCGATGGCCAGGCGCTGGCGCTGGCCGCCGGACAGCGAATTGCCGCCCTGGCCGATCGGCGTGTGCAGGCCTTGCGGCAGGCGCTCGATGAATTCCATCGCGTTCGCCGCCTGTGCCGCGGCGACGATATCGGCCTCGGAGGCGCCGGCCATCTCGCCATAAGCGATGTTCGCGGCGACGGTGTCGTCGAACAGGACCACATTCTGGCCCACCCAGGCGATCTGCCTGCGCAGCGATGCCAGCGTGTACTGCGCATAGTCTCGGCCGTCGAGGAGGATGTGGCCTTCGGTCGGCTCGTAGAAGCGCGGCAGCAGGCTCACCAGGCTCGACTTGCCACTACCGGACCGGCCGACCAGCGCGGTGACCGTGCCGGGCGCGCAGACCAGGTCGACGCCACGCAGGGCGGCATGGTTGTTGCGCTCGTAGACCAGCCGGACGTTTGCGAAACGGATATCGCCCTTCGTGCGGCCCAGGTCTTCCGTGCCGTGGTCCACTTCCGGCGGCTCGTCGATGATCGCGAACAGGTCTTCCGCCGCGCTCACGCCCTTCTGCAGGTTGGACTGGATGCCGGCAAGGCGCTTCAACGACGGCAACATCCCGCCCATGGCGGTCAGGACGGCGGTGAACACGCCGGGGGTGATCGTCTCGATGACACCGGGGCGCGTACCGAGGAAGACCAGCACGGCGAGCGCCATCGCGCCCACCGTCTGGATCGTGGCGCTGGACGCGGCACTGGTCGCCGACACCTTGAGGTTGAGACGACGCTGGCGGTCGGCGACCTGCTGGAAGCGGTCGCCCTCGCGCGCCTGTCCGCCATAGATGCGCACCTCGCGATTGGCCGCGACGGCTTCCTCGACGGCACTGGTGACGGTGCCCATGTTGCCCTGGATGCGTTTGCTGATCTTACGGTAGCGGCGGCTGATCACCGTGACGATCACGACGACGCAAGGCACCAGCACGAGCAACGCCATCGCCAGGTAGGCGCTCTGGTAGAGCATGACGGAGAGCAGGCCGACCACGGTCAGGCTTTCGGTCACGGCGACCTTCAGCGAATCCGAAGATGCTGCCGCCACCTGCTCGCTGGTGTAGGTGATGCGCGAGATCTGCTGGCCCGAGGGTTCCTTGGCGAAGAACGTGGACGGCAGGCGCAGGTAGGCGGCGAACACGTCGATGCGGATGGCCTGGACGACGTTGCGGCCGACATAGGCGATGCCGTAATCGGTGCAGTACGACGCTATGCCGCGCACGGAAAAGATGCAGATGATCCAGATCGGCATCCAGAAGATCGTGTGTGGGTCGCGCGCGATGAACAGGTTGTCGATCAGCGGCTGCAGCAGGTTGGTGAACAGCGTCAGGCAGGCCGGATCGACAATCATGCCGATGATGGCGACGATACCCGCCGTGCGGAACCGCTTCGTGTAGCCGAGCAGGCGCTTATAGGTGCGCCAGGTGTGGATGTCCCACACCGCGACTTTCTGGGTACTCACTTGCCTGCCGCCGTCGCGGCCGGGGTAGTGGCGATCGAGAGCCGGGTGAAGCCGAGCTGGCCCAGCGCGTCCATGGCGCGCACCACGTTCTGGTGCGGCGTCATCGCATCGGCGCGGATCACGACGATACGGCCCCGGTCGGGACCGGCGACGCGCTCGATGGTGGATTTCAACGGGTCGATGCCCTCACCCAGCACGTCGTCGCTGCCGACGGCGTAATGGCCGTCGCGATCGACGACGATGGTGAGCGCGTTATCCGTGGCCTCGCGCGCTTCGCTATCCGCCTTGGGCAGGTTGACCTTCAGGCGCGAGTGCTCGATGAAGGTCGTGCTGAGCACGAAGAACATCAGCAGGGTAAGCAGGACGTCGATCAGCGAAATCACGTTGATCTCGAAGTCGTCCTCGCGACGGGAGCCGATGCGCATGGGATCATCCGGCCTGCGTGGCGACGGCTTCCGAAGCGGCAGTGCGGCGACGCGCCACCGGGCGCGGCGCCGACAGGTCGTCCAGCAGCGCCGTCGCTTCCTTCTCCATCTGCACCACGTAACCGCCGACCTTGGAGCGGAAGTAGCGATGCAGCACATACGCGGGAATCGAAACGACCAGACCGAAGGCCGTGCAGATCAGGGCCTCGCCGATACCGCCGGCCATCTTGGTCGGATCGCCGATACCGCCAGCCATCACGTTGAGGAACATGCGGATCAGGCCGATCACGGTGCCGAGCAGACCAAGCAGGGGGCCGATGAGGGCGATGGTGCCGAGGGTATTCAGGTAGCGCTCCATGCGGTGGACCACATGGCGACCAGTGTCCTCGATGCGCTCCTTGATGATCTCGCGCGGACGGTCGCGCACGGCGAGCGCACCGGCGAACAGCTCGCCCAGCGGGGAACCCTTTTCCAGGGCGGCGAGATGGGCGGCGTCGAGTTTCGCCGAGCGCGCCCATTCGCGGACTTCCGTCCCCAGCCCCGGCGGCAGCACGGCCGCGCGACGCAGGGACCAGAAACGCTCCAGCACGATGGCCAGTGCCGCGAGCGAACAGATGAGGATCGGCAGCAACGCCCAGCCGCCAGCCAGAAGAATTTCAAGCACGTGAACCCCGGAGCTACGTAGAGTCAGGCGGGCATGATAGCAGGGCCGGCCACGGGGACTGAGGCCCCCTTGGCAGTCCTCAACGACGGCCCGTAGGAGCGCGCCTGCGCGCGACAGC
>NZ_DASYDO010000004.1:0-37197 GCF_036499525.1 Luteibacter sp.
CGGCGCAATGGCGCGGTCGGACACCGCACCGGAACCGAGCGCTACGCCTCCCAGTACCGACACACCCGTATCTTGGCCCAACGCGGTGGCATTGTCCGCCACGGCCGTGGCGCCCACGCCCGCTGCCAGTGCGTTGACCCCGGAAGCTCCGTCGTTGGCGTAGTTACCGCCCTGGGTGCCGTTATCGTTCACGCTGTAATAGCGTGTGGTGGCCGCGTCCACAGAGCTGTCGATCTGGTTGAACACCTGCTGGAGCGAGTTGTAGGTGTTACCGCCGTAGGTCACGCTCGTGTTGATCGTGCCGGTGGACGGATCGTAGGTGGTGCCTCCGCCGATGGTCGTGGCGATGCTGTCGCCCAGATTGGTTACCGTGGTCCCCAGTCCGTCCACCGCCTGGTTCGTGGCGAACAGCTGGCTGCCATTGATGGCATCCGTGCTGCTGCCGCTGATACGGCCTGCGGCGACGTTGGTGATGGTCCGTTCCACACCCGCGGCGCCTACGCTGACCGTGCTGGTCGGTGTGATTCCCTGGAACGTGTATGCGGTGCCATTAATGGTCGTACCGGGCGTACCGACGGCCATGTCGGTTGTCGAGCCGGAGCCCAGGGCGACATCGCCTGTATTGTTGGCCATGGCGGTGAAGCCTACTGCTAAGCTACCCACAGCTTTCGCTTCGGCGCCCGCACCGAGAGCAGCTGAGTGGTCGCCGCCAGCTGTGGACGTGTTACCGATGGCCACTGCCGAATCGCCCGACGCGAGACTCGCTCCGCCTACAGCGATCCCGACACGCCCACTCGCCACGGCGGCCGCGCCTCCCGCGAACGACTCGGCGCCAGTTGCCTCTGCCGAAGCGCCAATAGCAGCGCCGTTGTTGTTCGCGATGGAACTCGCTCCGACAGCCATGTTACCCGCCACGAAACCCGCGCGTCGCTGGGTGCTCTGGGGAGTCCAGTTGTCCACGAAGGCCCCGGCCGTGGAGGCCGCCCCGGAGTTCGCGAGGGATCCGATGGCGATGCCGTTAGTCGCGTTGGACGCGGAGTCCACGCCAATGCTCAAGGCGTTATTCTGGGACGCATTCGCTCTCAGACCGATGCCCACCGCGTAGGTGCCCGAGGCACTTACATCGGTGCCTATGCCAATGGCCGACTCCGCCGATGCACCGGCTCCCGCCGTGCGTGGCCCCAGGTAGAGGGCATTGAGCGCTGTCGCATAAGCCTGAAACCCAACCGCTGTCGCATGAGCCCCGAGGCTTTGCGTCCCCAGTCCGATACTGGTCGCACCTTGGCCTGAGGCCACTGCTTGAGCGCCCAACGCGACGGCGGTGCCCAAAGTGACCCTCGCTTGTGAACCGATCGCGATACCGCCCGCCGAATCGGAGGTCACGGTCACATCGGTACCGATGGCAATCGCACTTTCGGCGCGCGCGCCAGTTGCGGTCCCCGTGGTAGGACCGATGTTGATGGCGTTGACCGCGTCTGCCCGGGAATTGAAGCCCATGGCGATCGCATTCAGATTCGTGGCCTTCGAGAGGTAGCCTACGGCGACAGTGCCACCTCCGTTTGAGGCTGCCGAAGCGCCTAATGCTGTCGCGCCATCACCGGCGGCCTGTGCGCCGTAGCCGATGCAGGCGGACGTCCCTGCGTAAGCGTTATAAGGCGGAGGAAGGCAACTCACGCTTTGTGCTTGAGCCGCGAGCGACCAGGCCATCCCTCCGGCGGCAGCCAGCGCACCGAATAAGAACGCCCGCGGCCGTTGCAGACGCACTGCCTGCCCAGAGGTGGCGCTGGCACGTGGACAGCTGGCCAGTTCCGATGCCACGACGAGTTGACCCAACTCGCGGTTCCAGATCTTGCTGTGGATTTTGTTCATACCAGTTCCTGATGCGTGGGGAGATGCACGGAGGAATCAGCCGGTGAGTGGAACGCGCGCGCGCGCCTGCGACACGGCGCATCGCTGCGCCGCGCTCCTGCGCTATCGCGTGGTTGTTCTCCCGGCGTGCGTCCGCAATCGTCAGGCGCGCATAGCTTCAGCGATGCACGTCTGGCAACAGCAGGATTCGGGAAATCAGTCGATCAGGTGTCCGCCGGGCGGCGGCGGATGAAGCATCGCCATGCGACATGAATTGAGTCGCTTCGCGTTCGGCAGCGACGGCCGGCTGGATGGGTACGTATCCATTGCGCTTACTGCTCCCCTGTCATGCTCGCGACCTTCGCGGCGCGTCTACTTTTATAGCTTAAGCACGGCTGAAAACTAAGGCGTCATGGCCGTAACTGCGACGTTCATCACGAAGATTTTCTTGCTTCTTAAGCCAAAGGTATGTTTCGCAATAAGTTACGTTGCGGCGCACCAACGCAGAGGCAAATTCTATATGTCATATTTAACGACAAGTCCATCCCTGTGCACGTGTATTTCGTACGCAAGCCTTCGCCACGACACGACGGCCTCGACGACGACGCGCTCCGCGCCCTCGATTAGCGGCGCCGCTTTGGCCCTTAGTTCCGCGGGAAGTTGCTCGAAGTCGACGAGGTATTCGATCTCCGGCAGCTCGTTGTGCCGAAACTCGATGCTGACCGATCTGCCGAATCCGCTTAGTGCGAGGTCGAACCCACGGTGGACTCGGTATGAGGTCATATCGATCTGGTGCTGGGTCGCCAGGCCTCTACCCGCGTTCACCGACATCACGGCACCCGCGGTGACCATGGCCGCATAGCCCAACCGGCGAAACCCCATCTCGCTCAGGTACGGAAGCACCCAACGAACGCCATAGACAGCGGCGACTGACGCCATGCCGACGACCATCCCCGCCCCCAGAGCGTCCGTCGTGAAGAGGCCGAAGGCCGCATAAAGGCCGAGCTTCGTGAGGTGGACGAGGATCTCGTTGGCCGCGCGCGTGGCGACGATCTGCTCCTTGCTCAAGCCGTAGCGAAGGTAGAAGCGGTTGAACAGTAGCCCCACCGCACCGGTTAGCCCCGAGACGAAGCCGGCGACGAAGCCGAGTTTCATCAGCGTTGCGGAGCCAGCAAGCTTTACTTCTGCCTCGTTCGCGGGTTTGAACAGCAGCGGAAGATTGCCCAGCAGGAACAGCCCGAGGACCGCTTCAAGATAGAGCGGGCTCATATGCTGCAACAACCACACGCCAAGGAGCGCCCCGGGGAGCGAAAACGGAACGAACCAGCGCACCACGCGCCATTCGATGCCTCGGAGGAACAGGCCCAGGCGCGCAAGGCTGCTGATAGTGCTTCCCACCGTCAGCGCCACCGGTACCTGTGCCGCGGCAAGTCCGAGGCCCAGCACCGGCAACAGCAGCAGTCCGGCGCCGCCACCGCTTACGGTACTGATCGCGAACGCGATCGCGCTCGTAAGGAAAAGCAAAGCAAGGAACATCGACGGGCTCGGACGGGAGGGGCGCGTAGGGTGCTCACCCTGGCTTATGACCTCCTTAGCTGCCCTCGCCCCTTTGCCTCTCGTTTATCCCGCTGGGAGCCAACCCCGTCGGGCCGCAGTGCCAGCACGAGTTTGCAAGTTTCCGGGATTCCGGCGCAGGAACACGGCTGCTAAGTTTTTTCGTAATGCATCTTGCAGCCTCAACTATCTCAAGCCGTCACAGAGATATGCATCGATCGGTCTTCCATGAGCCTCATGCGGTCGAGCAGGCTTGCATGGAAGGTCGCCAGGAGGTCGAAGCCATTGTTCCGGTCGAACTCGATCATGCCTTCAATCTTGGATCGCAGATCGATCGGCGTATCGGGTTGTTCGAAGAACAGGCCCGCCGGAAGCGCATTCCCGAGGGCGGTCGCATCCATCGGATCGATCTGCTCGCTGAAGATCATTTCATCGAGGTATTCCTGCAACTGCCGTGGAGTGATCCTAGAGAAGTCGATACGGCTGGATGGTGGTAGCCCTTCCTTTTTCAGAGCGAGCGTAGAGCTCGGCGCTGGCGAAGGCAGCAATTCCTTCGATGCGATGGCCGAAGACGACGAACGTAATGCGACAATTTCCATGCAGGTCTCCTGTGATGACCACCCCAAGAGAGCAAATTTCACGCGCGCTGTTTAGTGGCCTTGCGTGACGAAAGCCACACGCCTTCTGAAATCATAGCCCGCGCATACGCCCTAAAGGTGAGATGAAATCTCGCACCGAAGTCCAGACACAAGCTCTCTGCAATGTTCGTGGTCACGTCGATACCTGTAACGGACGCGGCACGATCATCGGCTATCGCCACACGTGGGATGCGAGTGGGCGTGACGGAGGTAACTTCGACAAGGGCGTTTAACGCGCGCCGGTAGTGACTCGCTTGCCGCGAGCTTTCGGCGCGACCGGTGAGCAAACGCCACCCGACCTGGATTGTCGGATGACGGCGGATCTGCCCAACCTTGTCCACGAGCTGGGCGGCCCGCTGAAGGTGAGCGGTGGATCTCAGTCGTTCAACGTCGTCAACGCACTCCGCGTGCTCGGACGGTGGATGCGCATGGTGACGATTCCCAACCAGTCGTCCGTCCCCAAGGCATGGCAGGAGTTCGACGCGGCGGGCCGTATGAAGCCGTCGCCGTTTTACGATCGGGTGATGGAGTCATGGAAGAATTGATGAAGTTCACCTACCTCGTGCGCGGTCGTTCGGATTACCTCGTTGATCGCTACAGCGAGTGCAAGGGCGCAGCCGAAGCCCGAGCACTGGTCGATGCTGCTCAGCTCGTCGAAAGCTCCGCCATCTCTGCCAAGGCCTGACCCATGAACGCAACCATTTATCACAATCCCGCTTGCGGGACCTCGCGGAACACCTTGGCCCTGCTTCGCCACGCAGGTATCGAGCCTGTCGTGATCGAATACCTGGTCACCCCGCCAGATCGCGCTACCCTGGTGAGGCTAATTGCCGATGCGGGCTTGACGCCGCGCCAGGCGGCTCGCGAAAAAGGCACGCCATTCGTCGAACTGGGCCTGGATCAGCCCGATGTGACAGATGAGCAGATAATCGAAGCGATGCAGACCCATCCCATCCTGATCAATCGCCCCTTTGTCGTGACCGAACGCGGGACGAGGCTCTGCCGGCCATCGGAGACGGTGCTGGAGATCATTCCTCCGCTGTCCTCGCCATTCGTCAAAGAAGACGGTGAAGTCATCTCACCATAATAGGGCCACTTCCTTGCCGCTGGCGAATCGGCACTTGAACATCCACCGGCACGCGAACATCATCGGTGACGGCCCGAAGGCTGATTCTTTGCTGCCGCCATCATCAGGGGAAACCAATATGAGCAAGTCCAGTAGTCGCCGCGCCGTCGTGGCTGTCATGGGTCTCGTCGCGACACTCGCGCTTGCGGGTTGCGCCACCGATGGGGCCGTCGCCCCCGCAACGTCGACCAGCGCGTCGAAGGACGGCAAGGTCAGCTATGAGGCGATCCCGGCGGACAAGGCCAACCAGTTGAAGGAATCGAAGGGACAGCACACGTTTGGTGCGCAGCCCATAGAGAATCCGCCCCCGGTCTATCCGCCAGAACTGGTCTCGGCGAACCTTGCCGCCACGATCCGCGCCAAGGTGATCGTTGACGGCGAAGGCAAAGTGACCGACGTGCGCGACCTCGACACCATGGGTGGCGACCACCACGGCGCATTCTTCGCCGCCGTCCGCGAGGCGACGATGCGCTGGACTTACACGCCGATGACGGTTGTCAAGGACAACGAAGATGCGCGTGGCAAATTCAACCAGACGAAGACGACCCAGCCCTTCAGCCTCGACTATTCGTTCCGTTTTGAACTGAAGGACGGCATGCCGACGGTAACGGCGACGCGCTAAGCGCGTCGGGTTACTGAAGCAGACGATTGATGTCCTCTACGTCCTTCAATGTCGCCGCACCCACCGTGCGCTTCAGCAGCAGCTTGTTGAGGACGAACTGATGGCGTAGCGCGGTGTACTGGCTGCGGATGTCCGCCAACGTCCCGATCGCCACGACGACGTTGGTCAGGCTTTGTATACCGATGTCGTAGCCGGCGCGCATAGAGGACAGCGCCTTCTTCGCGGCTTCCACCGCGTTGCGGGCGTCATTGACCTGGCCGATGCCGGCTTCCACAAGGTTGAAGTAGTTGTACGTGTCACGCGCGGCTTGCCGGCGCACCGTTTCCAGATCGCCCTGGTCGGCGTCGCGCTGGTGGAGCGCCTGGCGGACCTGCGACTGGGTCAGGCCGCCGCTGAAAAGGGGTACCGAGAGCACGAGGCCGACGGTGGTGTTGCCGGGACCATAGCTCGCGGTGCCTGGGAGACGGCTCGACCAGGCACCGGCCTTGTCGTAGCCGACCGCCAGATCGAGCCGGGGCAAATGGCCGGCGCGAGCCGCGTTGATGGAATGCTCGTCCGCACGAACCAGGTGGCTGGCGGCCAGGACGGAGGGATTCTGCTGCATGGCCTGCTGCACCCACGCGTCCGCGTCGTCGGGCGTGGGCCGTTCCATGGGAATGTCGTCGCGCAGGGTCTTCAGCGTTCCCGGCTCCTTTCCCGTCAGCTGCTGCAGCGCCCGGCGCGCATCCTTCACGGCCGTTTCCGCATCGACGCGCGACGACTTGATGAACAGGTAATACGCCTCGGACTGGGAGAGATCGGCCTCCGGGGCCAGGCCCTGTTTGAATTTGATGACGGCCTGGTCGTACTGCTGTTTGTATGCGTCTTCGTACGACTTGAAGACTTCGACCTGGTCCTGGGCGACCAGAACGTTGAAGTAGGCGGTAGTGGTACGCACGAACAGATCCTGCAGTTCGCCTTCGTACGTGGCGTTCTGTGCTTCAGCCGTGAGCTTGGCCTGCCGCTCGCGCGCGAACTTCGACAGGTCGAGCACCGTCTGGTCGAGAGTCAGCGTGAGGTCGCGCTGGCGACTGTGGCCGCTGTTGGTGGGTTCCGTGTTCCCGTTGTTGTCGTTGACGACACCGGAATAGCCAGGATGGAATTGCTGAAGGCTGAGGCCGGCGGACAGCTGTGGCAGCAACGCGGCACGCGCCTGGGGCACGCCTTCCGCCACGACCAGCCGCTGTGCGTCCGCCGTAGCGAGCACGGGATCGTTGGCCACCGCTTCGCGATAGATGTCCAGGAGATCCTCGGCACCGGCCGTTGGCGGCACGCCGCCAGCCATCGCCAGCAGTGCCGCCAGGCAAGTCGTTAGCTTCCACTTCTGCATGTTCGCCCTTATGCGTACGTGTATTGATGGGGCGATTCAGCAAGAAGCGTGCCGCGCAGGGATGGCTATGTATTTTCTCAACCGCACGGCCACGTTGCGAGATCTTGCGATCCGTGTCGCCGCCCGGAGAGGCTGTCCGCGGACGCTGCGCGCGGACACCCTCGGTCACCGTCAGGCAGACCGCATGGCCGCCACGGGAGGGACGGATGCCGCGCGGAGTGCCGGCGCCAGCACGGCGAGCTGGCCCAGAAGCCATAGCGCCGCGGCGCCGATCGGGAAGTACCACAACGGCAGGTGCGGCAGCTCGTAGAACTTCATCAGCGCCACGTTGATACCGAAGGCCAGCGCCATCCCGAGCACGATGCCGATGGTGACGATGAGGAAGTTCTCTAGCTGGAAGTAGCGGAGGATGTCGCCGCTCGTGGCGCCCAGCGCACGGCGGACGCCGATCTGCTTGCGCCGCTGCGCGACCCAGAAGCTTGCAAGGCCGACGATCCCAAGTGCCGTCGTGCCGAGCAATGCGACGACGACACCGACCAGCAGCCCGGCCATGACGCGCGAACCGAGGAAGTACTTGCTGCGCAGTTCGCCGATCGTCTGGCTCTGCGCCTGATCGATCACGGCTTCCGGCGCGGCCTTCCGCACGGCTTCCCTGGCACGGCCCATGACGCCCGGCAGGTCGGCCGGGTCAGCACGGATCAGGTACCTGCCCGCGAATTGCGGACCGGGCTGGGCGGGCACGTAGACCGACCAGTCCGGATCCTTCGCTTCGCCACCGCCCGGTTCCGGAACGGCCAGGTGATCGAGGATGCCGATCACGCGAAAGGTTTCCTCACTCCAGAAGATCTTTCCGAGCGGGTTCTCGCCCGGCCAGAAATGTTCCGCCAGCGCGCGCGTGATCAGCACCGGCGGATTCTTGGGAACGAACGTCGCGACGGGCATGTATTCGTCCTGCGCGGGCATGCGCCCGGACAGCAGGTGCAGGCCGAAGGCTTCCGCCGCGCCCGGGCTTGCAAGGTAGAACTCCACGACACCGCCCAACTGGGCCTTGTCGGGGTCCAGGAACACGCCGGCACGCCCGGCATGCTGGCTGAAGGGCACCGCAGTGACGACGGTGGCCGATTGCACGCCGGCGACACCGCGAAGGCCCGCCAGCACGCGCGCGTTGAGGTCGGTGGCCTGGCCAGGATCGAAGCCATCGAGCTTGATCGTGCCGAGAGCACTTTCGTCGATGCCGCTGACCACGTGCATCGCCTGCACACGCTGCATGATCAGGAAGCAGGCATTGCACAACACCGCGCAGGCCAGAGCGATTTCCAGGGCAATGAGCGCGGTGGCGATACGGTGCTTGCGCAACGCGGCCAGGATGGGCTGGAACTGCATCGTGCTCATCGTCAGATCACCTTCAGTTGCAGCGCGGGTTCGACGAGGCTGGCGCGCAGGGCGGGCAGCATGCCGGCGACGAGGCTTACGCCGACCGAAAGCGCGAAGGTCGTCAGGAACATGGACATGTCGAGATGGATGAAGTCGGCATAAGGCACCGGTTGCCTCCTTACCAGCGCCAGGCCGAGCAAGGTGAGCAACAGGCCGCCTAGACCACCCACGACACCGATGACGCCGGCTTCCACGAGGTACTGCGCGAATACCGTCTTCCGGGTCGCACCCAACGCGCGTCGCAACCCGATTTCACCGCCGCGGCGAAGGAACTTCGCCAGGAGCAACCCGACCACGTTGCACAGGCAAATGACGAGGAACGCGAAGGCCAGCATGGTCTGGAGCTTCACATCGTTCGGAACCACGCCGTTGAAGTCGAGCCATCCCATGAGCGAGCGCATGCGGTTGTTGTCGGCCACCGCGATGCGGCCGAGCCTCTTTTGTTCGGCTGCATAGTCGTCGAGGTAGCGGCGATAGGCCGCCACCTTGCTCGCATCGCCCAGCTGCACCCACAGCGCCACCCACACGCAGGGCGAGTTCTGCAGATGACCGGGGATGGCCGGCATGGCCCAGCAGGTGAATTGCTGGAAGTTGCCGTCGTTGATTTCGAGGGCCGTGTTGAGCGGCGTGATCACGTCCTCCGGCTTGCTGTAGAAGTCCGCCGTGTCTCCATTGGAGAATCGACCACCTCTTACGTCGTAGAACAAAGGCGACGGGCGCCAGGGCGCCAGCACGCCGACGATGCGTACGTCCTTGCCCCGCAGACGCAGCGTGCGGCCTACGCTGTTCTCTCCACCGAACAGCTTTTGGTTGAGATCGGACGAAATCACCGCGACGCGCGTGCGGGCCGCATCGTCGGCGGCGCTCCATCCGTGGCCGAAACGAAACGGCGCGTCGAACATCGCGAAGAAGTCCGACGTGGTGGAGAGCATCGGAAGCATCAGCGGTGGCAATCCGGATTCCGGCGCCTCCAGCTTGACCGGGCTATCGACGACAAGCGCCTGCCTGTCTGCCCGATGCGAACTCCATAGATCGACCGCCGTCCGGTAATCAAGCACATCGAACGGCTCACGACCTTTCGATTCCGGATTGACGTCTACCTGCGGGTAATAGATGTGTTGGCTGCGACCGGGAAGCGGATCGCCGGCCAGGAGGTGCATGACCGTGAGCGTGGTCATGCTAGCCCCGATGCCCACGGCGATCGCCAGCACCATCAGCGCGGTGAGCATCTTGTTGCGCTTCATGTTGCGCAAGGCGAGTTCGACGTAATAACCGACCATGGCTTCGTACCTTCTGAGGAGTGCCAGCCGGGCAATGCCCCCCCGCTCGCGGCGGTCAGGTCCGGTGTGGCGCTTTTTCAAGGTACTTGGTCGGGTCGGCGCTTATATGTGCCACAAGGTCGGGGTCAGAGTCACTCATGACCCTGACTCTTTTTTCCTGCCGCGTCAGTCCGGGATGTTCGGCTCGACCAGCGTTGCCAGCTGCATCAGCGACTCTTGCCAGCCCAGGTAACACGCTTCCGTCGGGATGGCGTCTGGGATGCCTTCCTGCGTCACCGTCAGTTCGGTGCCCACGCTGACCGCCGTCATCGTCACGGTGGTGACCATTTCGCCGGGGAGATTGGGGTCGTCGAACACGTCGGTATAGCGAAGGCGCTTTCCCGGTTCCAGTTCGAGGTATGTGCCGCCGAAGGCGTGGCCGTTACCCGTGGTGAAGTTCGTGAACGACATCTTGAAGGTTCCACCGACCTTCGCGTCCATCTGGTGGACCTTGCACGTGAAGCCGTATGGCGGCAGCCATTTGGCCATGGCATCCGGGTCGGTGAAGGCCCTGAACAGACGCTCGGGCGTAGTGCGCAGGACGCGGTGGAGATTGACGGTACCCATGGTTTCACCTCGTTGTAATGGTAGAGGACAGCCCTCTATTCATTCCGTCGAACGGCCGGAGCCTGTTTCGACATCCTGCGGGCTTTGGGTGCATGTGGCGAAGGCGGTGCCCACGTGGTCCACGAACGCCCGCACTTTAGCGGAATGGCGCCGTTCCTGCGGGCTGATGAGGTGGATCGGCGACGGGCGGGACCAGTCCGGCATCAGCCGCAACACCTCCCCACTGGCGATCTCGCGTTCGAACAGCCAGGTAGGTGTGTAACACACGCCCATGCCTGCGAGCACCGCGGCCCGCACGACTTCGCTGCTGTCGGTTTGCAGGTCGCCGGCGACCATCACCCGTCGTTCCGTGCCGACCGGCTCGGGAGCCCCCGGCCCGGCGACGAAGTGCCACGCGTTGCGCATCTTCGCACCCGTATAGACGATGCAGTTGAGCATCGCGAGGTCTTCCGGAGACCTGGGCGGTTCGATGCCCTTGGGCAGGTTGCGCAGGTACTGGCGATGCGCGAGCACTTCGCGCGATGACATGCCCACGCGGCGGGCCACGAGGCTGCTGTCGGCCAGATCGCCGATGCGCGCCCCGACGTCGATGCCGCTCTCGACGAGGTCGATGTAGCCATCGCTGAGCCTGAGGTCGATCTTCACCTCGGGATGCTTTGCCAGGAAGCTCTGCACCAGCGGCATGAGTTTCAGGCGGCCGAACCCGACCGATGACGCCACCCGCAGCCAACCCTTCAGCTGCTGGTGCCCGCTATCGAGCGCCGCCTCCGCTTCCGCGATCTCGGCGATCAACCGGCGGGCTTGTTCGAAGTACCGCTCGCCCTCTTCGGTGAGCGCCAGCGAACGCGTGGTACGCGCGAGCAGCTTGGCGCCCAGCTCGCGCTCCAGCGCAGCCACCTGTTTGCTCACCCCGCTCTGCGTGCCGCCGGATTCCTTGGCGACGGCGGAGAAACTTCCCGCTTCCACCACGCGAACGAACGTCTGCATGGTCTGCAATTTGTCCACAGTGCGTCCAATCCATTCCCGATTGGACTTAATAATATGCCGCTTTCCGATCTAGTCCAACAGAAAGGAATCAATCAAAGTTCACGCCAACGAGCCATCCAGCCCCCTAAAGGAATCCTTATGAACACCCAAGTCGTCTTGATCACTGGCGCCCTGACCGGCATCGGTCGCGCCACCGCCCTGGCCTTCGCGAAGGAAGGTGCACGCCTGATCGTCACCGGCCGTCGAGAGGAGGCGGGCCAGGCCCTCGCCGCGGAACTGCGTGCCATGGGCAACGAAGCCGAATTCGTCCGCGCCGATGTGCGTCACGAAGCGGATGTCCGCGCCATGGTGGAACAGACCGTCGCCCGATTCGGCCGCCTCGACGTCGCCGTGAACAATGCCGGCACCGAAGGCCAGGTCGGTCCGGTGGCCGACCAGACGGTGGACAACTATGAAGGCACGTTCTCCACCAATGTGCTGGGCACGTTGCTGTCGATGAAGCACGAGATGCGCGCCATGCAGCCACAGGGCAGCGGTGCGATCGTCAACATCTCCTCGGTCGCCGGACACGTCGGCATCGCAGGTGCATCGGTGTACGTCGGCAGCAAGCACGCGGTGGAAGGCATGACGAAGGCCGTCGCGCTGGAAGGCGCCGCTATCGGCGTTCGCGTGAACGCCGTTGCGCCGGGCCCCGTCGCCACCGACATGTTCGACCGGTTCGTCGGTAACGACGAGGCCGCGAAGCAGGGCTTCCTCGCCATGATTCCGGCGAAGCGCGCCGCGACCGTCGATGAAATCGCACAGACCATCGTCTTCCTCGCCAGCGACAAGGCTGCCTACCTCACCGGTCAGATCGTCGCTGTCGATGGCGGCTATTCGGCTCAATAACGAAGGAAAACCACCATGTCACGCATCAACGTTCCGACCCGCGACGACGTTTCCCCCACCAACCAGGCGTTGTTCGACAACCTGGAGAAGGGCGTCGGCATGGTGCCCAACCTGTACGCAACGCTTGCACACTCCGAGCACGCGCTGGGCAGCTATCTCGCCTTGCAGAACGCCAAGAGCAGCATTACCGGCAAGGCACGCGAGGTGGTGAACCTCGTCGTGAGCCAGGTGAACGGCTGTGAATACTGCCTCGCCGCACACACCATGATCGGAAAGATGGGCGGCTTCACCGATGCGCAGGTGCTCGAGATCCGCAGCGGACGCGCCAGCTTCGACCCGAAGCTCGACGCGCTGGCGCAGCTGGTGAAGGCCATGGTGAGCCTGCGCGGCAAGATCGACGACGCGACGCTCGACGCATTCTTCGCCGCCGGCTGGACGAAGGAAAACCTGGTCGATGTCATCGTGACCGTCGGCGACAAGACCATCACCAATTACCTGCATGCGATGACGAAGGTACCGGTGGATTTCCCGGCGGCGCCGGAACTGGCTGCCTGAGCGGCGGGTTGAGCGCGCGGTGGCATCCGTGATCAACCGCGTAGCGAAGCCCACAGGTGCATGCTCGCCAGGCTTCGCCACGGTGTGTATGGAGCCATGAGTCTTGCCGTCTCGACGATGTCGGGACGGTGCGCCAGATTGTGCAGGCGCTGCAGCGCCGTCGCCAGCCCGCTGTCGCCGACGGGCGCCGAGTCACCGAAGCCGATGCGCATGAGCACGTAGCGGGCGGTCCACGTTCCCACGCCGTGCTGGGCCGTGAGCTTCGCTTCCGCTTCCACCGCGGACCCTTGCCAAAGCTCCTCGATCGCAAGCTGGCCCGAGGCGACGGCTTCCGCGGCTGCCAGCAGATACTTCACCTTCGCGCGGGAAAAGCGGTTGGCGGTGAGACTGGACGGATCGAGATCCGCGATGGCTCGCGGGGTCGGATGCACCCGCATCGAACCCACGGGTGTCCCCGCCACCTCGATGAGGTAGCGGCGCAGGCTGCCTGCAAAGGCCAGGTTGATCTGCTGCCCGACGATGGCCCAGCAAAGCGCATCGAACGCGCTGGGTATGAGCGGTACGCGAAGGCCCGCACGGCCGGCGACCAGTGTGGGGTGTATCCGCTCGAATTCCTTCGCGTTCCCTGTGAGGCCCAGTATCTTCAGGGCATCCATGTGCAGCTTTGCAACGCTCCGCCGTCCCAGTCTGCGCGGACTTTCGAGGGTCACCGCCGCGTTCGCCCTGGTCAGGTCGACGTGCAGGATGGCTGGGCCGTCGCCGGTCATGAGCGCCTTGTGGATGCACATCCCATCGACGCGCTCGGCGAGCCCTTCCGGATCGCGGCCCTGATAGGCCAGCACTTCGGCCTTGCGGTAGCCGGGAGGCAAGCGCAGATGGAAGCGATCGCTTTTCAGTGCGCTTACATAGTCGTCCGGAGACATCGCCATGTGGCGCGCGAAGGTCCGCTCGTAGGCCGCGTGGCTCGAGAATCCGGCATCGCCTGCCATACCCTCGCCCGCCTTTCCCTCAACCAGAAAACGCGTGGCGAAGGCGACTCGCTCACGGTCGATCCATGCTGCCGGCGTCAGTTGCGCGTGACGCGCAACGAGGATGCCGACATCCTCTGCACTCATGTTTGCCGCTGCCGCCAGCGCGGACACCGGGGAAGCCGATGCCGGGGACGAAGCCAGCACGGCTCTCAGGTGGTTGAAGACAGCCAGGCCATCGTCGTTTGTCGTTTCGGTCACGGGAAGAACTCGTCCTGTATCGAGGCGCCCTTATGAAAGTTGATGCCGCGTAAGGCCAGGATCGTAGCAGGACGCCCCACAGGCAAGCGCTTCGCCATGAGTGTCTCGATCCCCGTCGTCATTCCCATGCCAAGCATGATCCCGATTACCACCAATACCAGCGCGATCCAATGGCGCCTCATCATGTCGTCTCTCATGGAAAGCAGGAGTTCCTTTCCTCGGCGCACTCCTGGACCATGTCCGCAAGAAGTAGGCAATGCCAGGAACCGCGCCGAGATAGAATCCTAAGAGGCCTGAATCCAGGCTTTCACTCGCAACTGTCTGTAGGTGCCAGGGGTGCCTTCCACAGTGGGAACGACAAGGTCTTACCAAACGCATTGGACGGAAGTTCGACGCAACGATGCACAATCCACGCGACGGTCAACGCCACGCCGAGGGCGACCATCCACGTGATCGTGAAGGAAACACCCTGGTCGATCAGTATCGGCATCAGGACATAGCCGATCATCGAGTGAACGAGGTAGAGCGGAAAGCTGATGTCCGCGAGTAAGTCCAGCACCCTGTTCTTTCGGAACAGGTTTCTGGCCCGGTAGCAGCCCCAGAACAGCAACAAGGCGTACGAATAGTTCCGTGCGAGCGGTCCAAGTAACTCGCCTTCGTAAACCGCGTTGACGCCAAGAAACATGCCAAAGATGAGCACGCCGTAACCCATGGCGGCACGCGTGCTCAGATCGCCGACCAACACGTAGTAGAAGAGGCAGCCAATGAACATAAAGCTGACGAAGCGTACGTCGGATAGCGCGTACGTCAAGGGCGTGGCGGATTCCATACCTTGCGCCGTTACATAGGCACCAACGACAGCGGCGCCGAGCAGGGCGATACCGACGGTCAACACGACATCGGCCTTCCGGCTGATGGCGAAGAGGATCGCGATCAGGGCGTAAAACTTGAGCTCCACGGCCAGCGACCAGCAGACGAAATCCAGCGATGCGATGCCGGCCGAGTTATGCAGGAGCGTGAGGTTCTTGACCACGTAGGCCAGACTCACGCGATCCGGCAAGGGTGTCCCCCAGTACCGCGAGCTGACGACGTACAGTGCCAGGCTGATCAGCACGCAGAACCAATAGACGGGATAGATGCGGAAGAACCGTCGTAACAGGAATGTCGGCGACGACAGATGGCGGATGCCGATCGGGATCACGAACCCGCTGATCAGGAAGAACACAGCGACGCCAAACACGCCATAGAGAAATCCCACCGGTCCCGGTGCCATCACGTGATCGGCGTACGCCGGCTTTTCGGCGACGAACGCCGTCGGCACCCCCACGATGGCGCGTACGGAGGGCGAGAAGAAGATTCCCCAGTAGTGATGGATGACCACCGACAGCGCCGCGATGGCGCGCAGCTGGTGGGCAAATGTGAGCTTCATGCGCGGCGGCGATTACCCGATGGCTATATCGGGTGAGTCGCTCCCACGGGGTAATTGGTTGCACCGTGAGGTTGGCTTGAATGCGGGTGCGGTTAGCCGGCGCCTGCCTTGCGCACCAAGGTATCGAATGCCGTAGAGGTCTGCTCCTCGGTGAAGTCGCAGTGGCCATCGCCCACCGGATCGAGCACGGTGAGCCATTTCTCGCCTCCCGCTGCTCTGATCTGTTCGGCGTATACCCCATGGAATCGTGGTGGGATGGTCTGATCGAACGCATTCCACTGCATCACTAGCGGGACTTCGACATGGCCAGTCAAGGTGACGTTGCGCCTGGCATAGGCCTTCGCTTCCGATGAGGCACTGTAGCGATGCACGCTGCGATTGAACGCGACGTCGTCACCGAAGCCCTCGTACACCTCTTTCCGGTTATCGACAGGCATCCCGCCGGCGCGCTGTTCGATTTCGCGGAGCACCATGTAATACAGAGCCAGTGTCGGCAGCGTTTCCGGCCTCTCCTCCAGACGTCTTGCCAGTACGGCGGCTTCCTTCGGGTGCGCTTCCAATGCCCTGACGATGGCATCGGGCGCGATCGCCGCTGGAGAGTCGGGTGCCGCCAAATCGGGAATAACGCCCGGAATCAACGCATCGAATGCCACGAGGGGAGTCACCACGCCTCGGGCCAATATATCCGACGTGGATACTGTTAACCCGCAGGTGATCATCGCGCCCGTATAAGCATGTGGGTAGCGTTCGATGCTTGCGGCGACGGCCAGCCCTCCCAGCGAAAAGCCGTAGATATAGGTGTGGGTCGGCTGAACATACGTTCGGACAAAGTGCTGGCGGAGTCGCTCAGTGTCGGCAATGGCGTCGCTCACCGCCCAGCCCTGCGATGCATATTGGCTCTGGGCGACTGCGAACCCTTTCTTGAGGAACACGGGAGTCGCATCCGCAGCCGTCATCGGTGTAGAGACAGGAGCTCCCACGGGCTGATAGCCATGCATAAGCATGACAAGGTCGCCGTTCCAGTGGGCAGGGACATCGATGCGATAGAGGGCATCGTGCAAATTGCCGGTATAGGTTCCCGGGCTGGGCTTCGCGGCATGGGCAGGCCAGGAGCCGACGACGCTGCACATAACCACGACCAGGCAGAGTCCAGTAACGTTGCGTAACGCTGTAAAGGTCATCTCATCACTCCGATGGTCGGAACAGGGACAGCTGCCTGTGCGGCCACGAGATGGGCGCCAGCGGGCACAGCGCGATGTGGCTAGGCTCAGGTCGCAGTGTGGCCGCCGTCCTGTGGCTTGCGCGCTGATCATAATGATTTCTAACAATGAACTGGCGTTGCGGCGGCACCCTAGAACAGCTCCCCCTGCGGCGAATGAATCCGCGGCGGCACGAACTGCGACGTGTCCAGCAACACATCCCACGCCCGATCGATCCCGCTCTTCCGCCGCGCGACCTCGACACGCTTGCGAATGATGTCCGCAAATACCCCCTGCCCCCGCATGCGCGTCGCAAAGTTCGAGTCGTAGTCCTTCCCGCCATTCATCTGCTGGATCAGGCTCATGATGTGCGCCGCACGGTCGGGGTAATGCAGGTCCAGCCATTCCCGGAACAGCTGCTTCAATTCATAGGGAAGGCGGACACACGTGTAGCCGGCGGCGTTCGCGCCGTTCGCCGCCGACTGTTCGATGACGGCCTCGAGGTCGCGTTCGTTGAGTGCGGGAATGATCGGTGCGACCAGGACACCTACCGGCACACCCGCTTGCGCAAGCGTCCCCACCGCTTTCATGCGCCGGTGTGGCGCCGACGCCCGCGGCTCGAGCTTCGATGCCAGTTTGTTGTCCAGCGAATTGATCGAGATGAACACCTGCACGAGCTTGCGCTTCGCCATCGGCACGAGGATGTCCAGGTCGCGCTCCACCAGTGCGTTCTTGGTCACGATCGTGCACGGGTGGTTGCATTCGTTGAGCAACGCCAGCGCAGCGCGCGTCAGCCGCCATTGCTTCTCGATGGGCTGGTACGGATCGGTATTGCTGCCGATGTTGATCGGCTTGCACACGTAGCTCCGCTTCGATAGCTCGCCACGCAGGACCTCCTCCAGGTTCGTCTTCGCGAACAGCTTCGTCTCGAAGTCCAGACCGGGGGAGAGGTTGAGGTACAAGTGCGAGGGACGGGCGAAGCAATAGATGCACCAGCATTTTATGACGAACTGGAAAGTGTTCCGCTCTAAGGCAATAGCCGACATTTCAATCGGTCAGGCTACGCCTTGCGAATCGATGGTCTATGCTCTCTTCTAGAGAGTCAGGCTCGCTTCCGTAAGGGGAACGTCTGGAGTCACGTCGTTCCATCGTTCGATCCCTGGGAAGACTGGGACCAACGCTCCAATAACGTCGTTGAATCCGTGGTCAAACTCGGAGACGACTAGACCATCGCCCTCGGTATGGAATCTGACGAAAACCTCGTCGTGAGTAAACGCGTCCCGGTTAAACGCGTCAATCCGCTGGACGCTATCAATTTGTACCGATTTCCGATCGAGCACAATAAAGAGAAAGCAAGTTTCCTGAGATACCACGCGCGTTCTGGGGTCAAATGAAGTACGCGTGCGATTGAATTGCATGGCTACCCCGGATAGATCGTGTCATATAGATTACAGGCGGCTTCGCGATCGGCAGCGGCTCCGTCAGCTGAACCTGCTATACCCCTGTTACAGCGCCCACAACTGCGTCCGGCGGACTTCCTGCAGCCGTGCCTACCTCGGTTCCGCCCGCAACACCCGCCTCCCCGCCACTTTGTACTTTCGTTCATTGTGATACCCGAATTATCGGGCGGAGTAATCGTTGTAGTCGAACTCCGGGAAAGCGACGAACGGATCGGTGTTGACTACTGGGTTGTTTCTTAGCCTCGGCAGCGCATTTGCTTGAATATCCACCTTGACCGCCGTCGGCTTGCCTCGCTTGGCTATCAGACGCGTCATCGCCTCGGCGACGTGCTCGCCATGAAACAATTGATCTACCGCGAGATTCGGGCGCTCTTGGGTAAACTGATCCGCCGCGGTCATCAACCGGAAGCGCCAGCCATCGAACAGTGCGCCGCCGACAAAGTCCATACGCCATAGCATCTTAGGCGCCGCGGCCATTTGGTGGGTTGTCGACGACGGCCCTACGGCTGCGACGAGGCCAGCAATGCCGCAAAGAGGCAGACCTTTTTCCTTATAAATCTGGTGGACTCGCCTGTGGTTGCCGCGACATCGGCAGCTCTATCTAGGCAATCAGCCTTGTTCCCTAACCAAAATAGAGAAGCACAATTGCCAGGACAGCCAGTTCTACGAGGAAGAACGACACGAGCCTCACTACCAAGATATCTCCGTCCTTTTGGCAAACTTTGTAAGCAAGAAAAAAATTAGCGAAGGGCCAAACAATGAAGAATATGTAGCGCCCTGGCGATGCCGCATTGAAAAGGATAGCGGAAAGAACATGGCCCAATGCTATCATCGGGGCCCACATCAAAATCAAGAGGATGTTCTGCATCTCGTAAGTTCAAGCAAGCCTTAAGGGTTAACCCGCGATTCGGCGGACTGCTCGTGTGGAGGATTCTTCAGGGAACGTCAGCGCCTGGCTGTCTTTGTTCGTGGTGTTTCCGCGGGAGTCGTAGCCAAACGTGTGGACAGGCGTGGCGCCGATAGTGATCGACTCGAGGCGATTTCCCAGATAGTTGTAGGTATGCGTGCCGTCGTTATTCGTAAGGCTGCGAATATTGTTCAGCGTGTCATACGTGTACGACTCTGTTCCCCAAAGATTGTCCGCGGTAGCGCTCAGGAGACGGTTGAGGCCGTCGTAGGTCATATCCTTGGTACGTTGATCGCTTCCTGATCCGTCGAGGATCTGGGTCAGGTTTCCGTTGTTATCGTACGTCAGGAATTCACGTATGACTGGGCCGCCAGCGGTGTCGTAGGTAAAGTAGTCCAACAGTTTTCTGTCGTTCTTGGAAGCGGTATATGAGGCACCGTTCCCCAAGCTGTAGGAGCTGACGTCGCCGTCTGGGAAGTAGCTGACGCCGCTAAGGTAATTCCCGGCCGTGGTCGGGCGGCCAAGCGCATCCGGGTTGTACGGCACAACCTCGCCGTTCGGATAGCGGACTTGGCTCAGAGCAGCATTCTGATCATAGTCATAGTTGAATGCCCAGCTCCACCCGTCGATGCCCAGCACTTCGGTAGTGAGGAGTCCGAGCTTATTTCGGCCATAAGTCCAGCTCACTTCCCCGGACGTCGCAGTGGCCGGGTTTCCGAGAGGATCGTAGGCGAATGTTGTCGGCGCGGTACCGGTTGGATAGACGATCGACGTTACGCGATTCATCGGGTCGTATGATCGCACCGTCTTCATGGTCTCGACGACCTGGTCCTGACCGCACTGCCCACCGGCATTGAAACTGGAACCGGCCGTGCTCCAGACGACGTTGTCGGCGCCGTCGTAGGCCATGATCTCACTACCCGACTCCGGCTCCCACGTGCGGCAGAGGCGGAATTCGTTGTCGTAGATCATTAGTTTCGTCAGCGAATCGACGGCACCGTCAGATTGGGTTATCTCATGAGGATTACCGAAGACGTCGCGCTGAATCGTCTGTACGACCCCTTCGGGTGCGGCCACTTTTACGACGTTCTCGTATGCCGGCTGGTCGAATGCCTGATACCAGCTTGTCGTTGGGATGCCTTTGGGATCGGTAACTCGCTTTGCACCCCCGGAGTAGTAAACCGTCGTTGTGGTGAGGTAATTCGGTCCATCACTCTGAGTCGAACTCGTGGAACGCCCGAGGACGTCGAACACGGTTGTGATGCCTGCAGTGATGCTGGTGAGGTCAGCCGCTCCATTGACAGGATAAGACGCGAAGGTTTTGCGACCCTTCCAGTCGTAGCCCGTCCCTGTCGACACGTAGAGCGCTTGGTCGCTCGCTCGCGCGACACCGGATAGAACAGGACGAAGCATCGCATCGAAATCCGTGCGCTGGACCTTGTCACCTTGGCTCACTGTCCGGACCCAATGACTTCCGTTTACACCCAGGGCTGGACCCGAGAAGGTGTACTGGAAGACCTTTGGGTGCCAATTCACCGTATCACCAGCGGGATACACGATGCCTGCCAGGCGACCGATCACGTCATAGGTATAGGATGTCGTTGCCTGCGCCTGGTTGCGGATGGACGTAATCTGTCCCAGGTCGTCGACCGTGATGGCCTGAGTTTGCGTATCAGGGTAAGTGATGGATCGTGGTATACCGCGCTTGTAGTCGGACAGTAACGTCGCATGCCCATTGCCGTCGGTGAAGCTTGCGAGCTGCCCGAACGTGTCGAACGAGTACGCCATGACCTTCCGCCCGAAGTGGTACCGCTCCGCCAACGTGAGCCTGTTCGAGTCATAGACGTTCTTGCTTACCTCGGTCCCGTTAATCGAACTCTGCAGTGGCAGGCTCAATATCCAATGCGGGTAGTCGTCCTGGACAGTGTTCGTTTCGTTCAGGCCGTAACCGAAATTGTTGCTGCGCGCTGTGTCGTGGGGGCGTGCAAAGCTATCGAAGGAAAGAACGTTCCACGTGAATATGTCATCCCCGCGCGGATCCGCCGGATTAGGATCATCGTCCACCGTGATGACTTGCGAGCCAACGGGAATCTTCTTTTCGTTCTGATCGGAATTCACGCGCGACCCTGGCATATAGCCCCACGGCGACGGGTATGCTGCCGCGCGGGAATCAAGGGCAGGATTTGGATCAACATAGTTGTACTGCGTGAGCTTTCGACGACGGCTCAGGTCCGCAGCACCTTCGAAGACCTCTTCAGTTTTCAGCAGGCTTTCGCTGTAGTCGAATCTATTGCTGAAGGTGCTTCGTTCGACATGAAGATCCGGATAAGTAACATTCGTCCACACCGTCGTTGGGCAGCCTGCCGTGCAGTTCACACCCCAACTTTCGTTGGCAGGTGAGTAAGAGTACTCCAACGTCTGTGTGCCAATCCCGGCGCCTGAGAACTGCTTCTTTGTAATCGACATTGAGTAAGAGGCGTTGGGAATCTCCGCGTGAGTACCAACACCATTTGGTGTCGCGGGCATGTTTGGGCCGGCCTTGCAGCCGCGTGGCACATAGGAGCGGCCGCGCTTGATTGGCTTGACGGTGAACGTTGCCGCCAGGCCTGAAGGATGCGTCATGGATCCGGTGTACGATTGGTCGAGATTCTGCGGCGCGCCGATCGCGTCGCACGTTCCGGCGGCCTCTATCCTGGGATACTCCTTATTCAGATCGGAGATGTTGAAACCCCACACTGACCCGTCTGGCTGCGTCACCGTAGACAGACGGAAGCCCAAGGTGTCCGGCACATAGCTGTAGTTCCACGTCCTCGTCCCAGCCGAGCCTCCCTGCACGGTGATGCTCGAAACCCGGTCTCCGTCATATGCGAGCGTAACGTGTCGACCGTCGTCTGGCGCCTCTGAGTCAATGCTTGTTAGACGGTTCTGTGCGTCATAACTGTAGACGATGGCGTTGTCGAAGCGGTCGGCGACCCGCGTCACGAGCATGCGACCCTCTTCCCGATTGAGCAGGTCGTCGAGCGCGGCCATGGGAGAAAATATGCCGTTCGCCATCGCGAAGCCGGTGCCCGGGTTCGTAGGCCGCGTTACACCAGTCATCGCTCGGTAGCTCAGGCGATTGAACCAGTATCGTGTACCGTCGGGCGCATACGCAATGAACGCCTCGAGGCTTGGGTCTGCAAGTTCAGTGGTACAGCCGAGTACCCAGTTCTGTTTTGTGACGATGGGGTATGCGCGTCCAGGCGTACCCGCATCGAAGGGTGTCGCTGTGTTGGCCGCCGAACGACTCAAAAGTTCTTGTGTGCCCTGTCCCGGAATGCGCATGTGGTAGCCCGACCACCAGTTGTCCGGCTCCCAGTCGGGTCGTGACGGGTCGCCGGCTACCCCTGGCACACTTGGCGGTTCACGGAAGTTGCTACATATCGTCTTCTTGTTGGTTGAGTTGACTCGCCAACCGATATGACTCCCTTGCTGCGTGATTGGCGCTATCGTGGATATGAGCGGGATGTCCAAGTCCCATTCGCCAAAGGCACGCTTCTGTAAGTCGCGACGCTCCTCGGCTACGGGCTCCTTGAAGATTCGACCGATGGTGATTGTCGGCCCCCGGCCGGGTACGGAAATATCCGTCTGCTCAAAGGACAGGCTTCCGTCGTAGAGACTGATGTGCTCACCAAACGGGGTGTCTCCAAGCGGCTCGATGTCCTCGCTGACCTTGATGAATTTCTTGTATTCGTCTTCTGGCGAATTGGCCCCTGGTGCCGACTGCGCGTGAGCAGCCAACGGCAACAAGAGCGAGACCACGACGGTAGCGAATCGGAGCGACAGGCGCTCACCGAGAGGCACGCGGCTAACCGCCGCGCCATGCACGTCAAGACGCATCCATTTCCCCCTGTGCACCGGCGCGTGCCGGCATCGCAGGAAATAGAGGCAATATATTTCGAAAGTCAACAATTTCGCGCGCGTCGCGCAACAGAAACTGATTTGAGGGGCCGTTCGTTGACATCGCAGCCTGCCACGGGGGCCTATTTGCCGTTTTTGCGTAGATCGACGGGTGCAGGCTCCTGCGGCGTCGCCCTAGAACAGCTCCCCCTGCGGCGAATGAATCCGCGGCGGCACGAACTGCGACGTGTCCAGCAACACATCCCACGCCCGGTCGATCCCGCTCTTCCGCCGCGCCACCTCCACCCGCTTGCGGATGATCTCCGCAAACACTCCCTGCCCCCGCATGCGCGTCGCAAAGTTCGAGTCGTAGTCCTTGCCGCCATTCATCTGCTGGATCAGGCTCATGATGTGTGCGGCCCGATCCGGGTAGTGCAGATCCAGCCATTCGCGAAACAGCTGTTTCAGCTCATAGGGAAGGCGGATGCAGGTGTAGCCGGCGGCGTTCGCACCGTTCGCCGCCGCCTGCTCGATGACGGCCTCGAGGTCGCGTTCGTTGAGTGCGGGAATGATCGGTGCGACCAGGACACCTACCGGCACACCGGCTTGCGCAAGCGTCCCCACCGCTTTCATGCGCCGGTGTGGCGCCGACGCCCGCGGCTCGAGCTTCGATGCCAGTTTGTTGTCCAGCGAATTGATCGAGATGAACACCTGCACGAGCTTGCGCTTCGCCATCGACACGAGGATGTCCAGGTCGCGCTCCACCAGCGCGTTCTTGGTCACGATCGTGCACGGATGATTGCATTCGTTGAGCAACGCCAGCGCAGCGCGCGTCAGCCGCCATTGCTTCTCGATGGGCTGGTACGGATCGGTGTTGCTGCCGATGTTGATCGGCTTGCACACGTAGCTCCGCTTCGATAGCTCGCCACGCAGGACCTCCTCCAGGTTCGTCTTCGCGAACAGCTTCGTCTCGAAGTCCAGGCCGGGGGAGAGGTTGAGGTACGAGTGCGAGGGACGGGCGAAGCAATAGATGCACCCGTGCTCGCACCCGCGATAAGGGTTCGTCGACTGCTCGAAACTCACGTCCGGCGAGTCGTTGCGGCTGATGACGCTACGGGCTAGTTCCTCGCGCACCTCGGTGGCCGGGCGTTGCTCGTCGTCCTCGCGGTACCAGCCGTCGTCTTCGGCCTGGTATCGCGTGGACTCAAAGCGGCCCTCCGGGTTGGAGGCGGCTCCTCGGCCTTTGTGGCGCCGGATCATGGGAATCGGTTCGGACATTGTACAAATGTACGACTCCCCCGTCTCAGATGGCGCGATACGGCTCCAGCGTCGTGGGTGCGCCCTATCCTGAGGATGAACGGCGCGAGATGGCGGAAGTGAGCCGGCGCCCGGAGAGCGCCGGCGGCGAAGAGGTCAATGCTCCAGCGGGATGTCCTTTGTTTCGCGGACGAAGAACAGACCGACGATGAAGGTCATCAGGGAGACGATCACCGGGTACCAGAGGCCGTAGTAGATATCGCCCTTCCAGGCCACGAGCATGAAGCCGATGGTGGGCACGAAGCCGCCGAACCAGCCGTTACCGATGTGGTAGGGCAGGCTCATGGAGGTGTAGCGGATGCGCGTGGGGAACATCTCCACCAGCCACGCGGCGATCGGCCCGTAAACGATCGTCACGTAGAGCACGAGGATCGACAGCAGCACGATCAGCATCGGGTAGTTGGTCTGTGCGGGATCGGCCTTTTCCGGATAGCCCGCCGCCTTCACCTGGGCACCGACCTTCGCGGTGAACTCCTTGTTCCGCGCGATGAAGGTCGCCTTGTCGAGCTGCGTGCCTTCGAAGGATTCGATCACCTCGTCGCCGATCTTCACCGTGGCGAGCGTGCCCGCCGGTGCCGCGGCGTTCGAATAAGGAATGCCCTTCTTCGCCAGCACGCTCTTGGCCACGTCGCAGGAGCTCGTGAAGGTCTGCTTGCCTACGGGGTCGAACTGGAAGGTACAGGCGTTGGGATCGGCGGTGACAATCACCGGCGCCGTGGCGGCCGCCGTCTCCACGGCCGGATTGCCGAAGTGGGTAAGCCCCTTGAAGATGGGGAACATGGTCAGGGCGGCCAGCAGGCAGCCCGACAGCACCACGCTTTTCCGTCCGATCTTGTCCGATAGCCAGCCGAAGAACACGAAGAATGGCGTGCCGATAAGCAGCGCCGCAGCGATCAGCAGGTTCGCCGTGGTGCCTTCGATCTTCAGGCTCTGGGTGAGGAAGTACAGCGCGTAGAACTGGCCCGTGTACCAGATCACGGCCTGACCCGCGGTGGCGCCGAACAGGGCGAGGATCACCAGCTTGAGGTTTGGCCAGCGGCCGAAGGCTTCGGTGAGCGGCGCCTTGGAGTGCTTTCCCTCCGCCTTCATCTGCTGGAACACCGGCGACTCCTGCAACTGCATGCGGATGTACACCGAGATGCCGACCAGCACGGACGAGATCAGGAACGGAATGCGCCAGCCCCAGGATTCGAAGCTTTCGTTGCCCATGCCCATGCGCGTGCCGAGGATGACCAGCAGCGACAGGAACAGGCCAAACGTGGCCGTGATCTGGATGAAGCTGGTGTACAGGCCACGCTTGCCCTGCGGCGCGTGTTCCGCGACGTAGGTGGCCGCACCGCCGTACTCGCCGCCGAGCGCCAGGCCCTGCAGCAACCTCAACAGGATCAGCAGCACCGGGGCCAGCACGCCTATCGTCGAATAGCCGGGAAGCACGCCTACCAGGAAGGTGGAGGTACCCATGATGACGATGGTGATGAGGAAGGTGTACTTGCGCCCGATCAGGTCACCCACGCGGCCGAACACGATAGCGCCGAACGGCCGCACGAAGAAGCCGGCGGCGAAGGCGAGCAGGGCGAAGATGAACTGGCTGGTTTCGTTGAGGCCGGTGAAGAACTGCTTGCCAATGATCGCGGCCAGCGAGCCGTAAAGGTAGAAGTCATACCACTCGAAGACCGTGCCCAGGCTGGACGCGAAGATCACGCGCTTGTGACTGCTGCGAATGGTGCCGTCGGCCTGTAGGCCGCTTGCGGTAGTCGCCATGTCGGTCTCCGATCAGAACCGGTAATTGCCGTTGAGGGTGAATTCGTTGGCCGAGGTCTTCTGGCGACCGAGGCCGTCGACGGTCGTCGAATTGAGGTTCGAGTGGAGCCATTCGATGCTGAAGTCGTACGCACCGGCCGTGTATTGCAGGCTGAGGGCCTGCTGCCGGTTCTTGAGGAGGCCCGGTGCCGTGGCGGCCTTCCAGCGCAGCACGTCGTCTTCGTCTGGCTTGCTGCCCGCGATGGTGCCGTACATGCTCCAGTTGGGCGTGAACTTGTAGCCCACCTGCAGGTAGCCGCCTTTGTCCTTGATGTCGCCGAACTGGGAAAGGTCGCCGAAGATCTGCGCGATGGCGGTACCGGTGTACACAGCGCCCTTCACGATGAAGTTTCCGGGCATCCACATGCCACCCACTTCGTACGCGGTGCTCTTGATGCCGCTTTCGATCGGCGTCACCGTCTCGCCATCCACGCCGTGCAGGTCCAGCTTGCTGTAGTGCGCGGACGCGAACATCTGCCAGTTGCTGCCCTTCGCGGTCAGCCTGGCCTCTACCTGCGGCTTGAAGCCGGCATTGCCCGCGGTGAGGTAATTCGTGGTCAGGCCCGGGCCGTTCCAGCTGCCCTCGAACACGCCGAGGTCGAAGCGCCACTTCACGCCTTCCGATCCGTGATTGAGGTCCTGCATGAAGACGACGCCTGGATAGCGCCAGCCGATCATGCCGGTGCCGTAGCCCAGCGGGAAGGCGATGTGCGAGAGCGACTGGGGAACGTATTCCAGCGGGAACATGAGGTCCCACATCTGTCCGATGCGGAACGTGGTGCCCGTGGCGGCGTTGGTGATGTCCATGTATGCCTGGCGCAGGCGCGGCGTCGGCTGCTGCTGGCTGTACGCACCGGTGCCGTTGAAGCCACCGAAGAAGTCCATCTCGATGCGGCCGCTGCCGGCCCAGTTTTCGGTGAATTTCGCGCCGGTGAAGTCGAGCCAGAAGCGGGTGTTTCGCACGTCGACGCCGCTCAGCGAGTCGTTCACGCGGCCGCCCTGGCCGGGAATCGGGTACTCGGCGTTAGCGCCGTTGCCGTACGTGAAGCTCTTGCTCTGGTTGAACGCGTTGGCGTTGATGAAGCCGTGCAACGCCACCGACACGCCGGGTGCCGAGCTGAAGGTTGGCTTCGCCGGCACGGTGGCCACGACCTTCTCTACCTTGGTCACCTTTTCGTCGGTCTGCTGGGCCTGCGACTGCGCGGCCTGGGCCGTGGCATTGGCCTGGCTCGTGGCCGTCCGCTGCTCCTGGATCATGGCTTTCAATTCGGCCAGCTGCTGCTCGAGCTGGCTGACCCTGGATTCGAGTTCGGCCTCGCGCGTGGATTTTTTTGCCCTGGACTGGGCATGGGCCTGGTCCGGTAATGCCGCCATCGGCAACATCAAGGCACAGGCGACGCTGAGGGCGATGGCCTTGCGGCCGCCGGAGCGAATGCTGTTCATCATGGTCTCCCCAACCATTGGCAGGCCGAGCATGTGACACGCCCGCTGGAGCTGCCATTCGCCAAAGGTCGAACCTCGACCAAAGTCGTAGCGGGTTCGCAGCTTAATGGTGCGCCGCGAGGCTAAACTTCATGCCATAGCACTGTTCAGGAGCCAGCATGTCCGATCTATACCCGGTCGATCCCGCCTTCGCCGCCACCGCGCGCGTCCGCAGGGACGACTACCAGCGCATGTACGCCCGTTCGGTCCAGGAACCCGAGGCCTTCTGGAAAGAGATGAGCGAGCGGCTGGACTGGATCGTGCCGCCCACGAAGATCAAGAACGTCTCGTTCGACCCCGACGACCTGCACATCCGCTGGTTCGAGGACGGCCAGCTCAACGTCTCGGCCAACTGCCTGGACCGGCACCTGGGGGAGCGGGGCGACAAGGTCGCCATCATCTTCGAGGGCGACGACCCCAATGAGTCGCGCAGCCTCACGTATAAGGAACTCCACACCGAGGTGTGCAAGTTCGGGAATACGCTGAAGAACCTGGGCGTCGTCAAGGGCGACCGCGTGGTGATCTATCTGCCGATGATCCCGGAGGCGGCGGTGGCCATGCTCGCCTGCGCGCGCATCGGCGCGGTGCACTCGGTCGTGTTCGGCGGCTTCTCGCCGGATTCGCTGGCCAGCCGCATCGCCGATTCGGGCGCCAAGCTCATCGTCACCGCCGACGAAGGCACGCGCGGCGGCAAGAAGATTCCGTTGAAGGCGAACGTGGACGAATCGCTTACCCGGCCACACACCAGCAGCGTGGAGACGGTGATCGTCGTGCGCCGCACCGGCGGCGCCATCCCGTTCCAGTCGCCGCGCGACCGCTGGTACCACACGCTGATGGAAGGCCAGTCCGACGTCTGCGACTACGAGCCGATGAACGCGGAAGATCCGCTGTTCACACTGTACACCTCGGGCTCTACCGGGCTGCCGAAGGGCGTGCTGCATACCAGTGGTGGCTACCTTGTCTATACCAGCCTCACCCACGAGCTGGCCTTCGACCTGCGCGAAGACGACATCTATTGGTGCACCGCCGACGTGGGTTGGGTTACCGGCCATAGCTATGTCGTGTATGGCCCGCTGGCGAATGGCGCCACGGTGGTGATGTTCGACGGCGTGCCGAACTATCCGGACTTCAGCCGCTTCTGGCAGGTGGTGGACAAGCACAAGGTGACCCTGTTCTACACCGCACCCACTGCCATCCGCGCGCTGATGCGCGAGGGCGAGGGCCCGGTGAAGAAAACCTCGCGCCAGAGCCTTCGCGTGCTGGGCACAGTGGGCGAGCCGATCAATCCGGAGGCCTGGAACTGGTACTACCGCGTGGTGGGCGACGAGCGCTGCCCGGTGGTGGATACCTGGTGGCAGACGGAAACCGGCGGCTTCATGATCACGCCGCTGCCGGGCGCGATCGATCTCAAGCCCGGCTCAGCCACCTTGCCGTTCTTCGGCGTGAAGCCGGCCATCGTCGACACCGACGGCAAGCCGCAGGAAGGCGAGTGCAGCGGCAATCTCGTCATCACCGATTCCTGGCCGGGCCAGATGCGAACGGTGTATGGCGATCACCAGCGCTTCGTCGACACTTACTTCAAGACCTATCCGGGCAACTACTTCACCGGCGACGGCGCTCGCCGCGACGCCGACGGCTACTACTGGATCACGGGACGCGTGGACGACGTGATCAACGTGTCCGGCCATCGCATCGGCACCGCGGAAGTGGAGAGCGCGCTGGTGGCGCATCCAAAGGTCGCCGAGGCCGCCGTCGTGGGTTGCCCGCACGACATCAAGGGCCAGGGCATCTATGCCTTCGTCACGCTCGTCGCGGGGGAAGCGGGTAGCGAGGCACTGGTCAAGGAATTGATCGCGGGGGTTCGCAAGGAGATCGGTCCGATCGCCGCGCCGGATTACCTGCAGTGGGCCCCGAGCCTGCCGAAGACGCGTTCCGGGAAGATCATGCGCCGCATCCTGCGCAAGATTGCCGAAAACCAGCCCGATCAGCTGGGTGATGTGTCCACCCTCGCCGATCCCGGCGTGGTAAAGAGTTTGGTGGAAGAACGGTTGGTCAAGTAGCCCATGTCCGACGTCCTCATCGCCGACGACCATCCCCTGTTCCGCGACGCCCTGCAGCGCGCGGTGCTGGCAGCGGTGCCGGATGCCACGGTACACACGGCGGACAGCGTGCCTGCGCTGTTCGCCCTCATCGAATCCCTTCCGGATGCCGATCTGTTGTTGATGGATCTGCATATGCCGGGTGCGCGTGGTTACTCCGCACTTGCGCATATCCGCGGGCAGTATCCCGGCTTGCCCACCATCGTCGTGTCGGGGCATGAGGAAGGACAGATCGCGCGGCGCGCGCTTGCGCACGGGGCTTCCGCGTATATCCCGAAGTCGGCGGCGGTCGAACAGATTGTCGAAGCGGTTCGCGCGGTGCTCGATGGCGATGTCTGGTTACCGCATCAGCTGGTGGGCGGAAGCCTGGAGCTGAAGGCCGACGAGGCAGACGTAGCCGCACGTGTCGCCACGCTGACTCCCCAGCAGTTTCGCGTTTTGAACATGATCGCCGAAGGCCTGCTCAACAAGCAGATCGCCTTCGACCTCGGCGTGTCCGAGGCGACCGTGAAGGCGCATATGACGGCGATCATGCGGAAGCTGGGGGTGTCGAATCGCACACAGGTGGCGTTGGCTGCGAGCCATCTTGATGTCGAGAAGGAAGCATTCCCCGGCGTCTCGCAGGAAGGGTAAAACTGTTTCAGGCCGCGTGCGTGCCCGTGCGCTTCACCAGCGCCACCAGCAGCGCACGCAGCGCCGCTGGTCGTACCGGCTTGTGCAGCAACGGATACCCCAGCGCACGCGCGCGCTGTTTCAGCTCCGTGCTCCCGTCCGCCGTGACCATCGCCGCCGGCGGCATCCGCGTCAGCTTGTTGCCCAGGAACTGCAAGGCCTCGAGGCCATCCACACCGTCGCCAAGATGATAGTCCGCCAGGATGAGATCCACATGCGTGGACGAAAGCGTTTCCAGCGCCGCATCCACATCCACGGCCACCCGGCAATCCACGCCCCATCGTCCGAGCAATGCACGCATGCCTTCGAGAATCGTCTCGTCGTTGTCCAGGCAAAGCACGGTAAGCGGTAGTTGCTCTCCGCCTGGCCGGACGACCGCGGGTGGCCGCTTGCGCGACACCGCTTCCGCGCGTGGAACGGTGATACTGAAGCAACTGCCCTGGCCGACGCGCGAGCGCAATCCCAAGGGGTGGTCGAGAATGCCCGCAAGGCGATCGCAGATGGAGAGACCGAGGCCGAGGCCTTTTTCTCCCCATGGCGACGGTCGCTCCAGACGCTGGAACTCGCCAAAGATACGTGCCTGCTGCTCGTCGGCGATACCCGGGCCACTGTCCCATACTTCGATGCGCACCTCCCCGCCAGCACGACGCACGCCGAGCAACACGCCGCCGGAACGCGTGTAACGCAGCGCATTGGACAGGAAGTTAGCGACGATACGGCGCAGCAGCTGTGCATCCGAGCGCACGGCGAGTGACGACGGCACCACCCGGAGCGTCAGGCCACGCTGTTCGGCTACGACGGCGAATTGCTGCCGCAGTGAATCGAACAGATCGGCCAGCGCGAATGGCGCGATCTCCGGCCGGTAGCTGCCGGCGTCGAGTCGCGACACATCCAGCAGCGCGTCCAGCAGATCTTCCGCCGCGCGGAACGAGGCGTCGATACGTTCCGCCAGCTTAGCCACTTCGCCGTCCAACCCGGGATGCTGGCGCAGCGCGGAGGTGAACAGGCGGGCCGCATTGAGCGGCTGGAGAAGGTCGTGACTGGCGGCAGCGAGGAAGCGCGTTTTCGACGCGTTCGCCGCCTCCGCCTCGCGTCGCGCGATCGCCGTGGCGGTCAGCGCTTCCGACAGTTCGGCCGTGCGGTCTTCCACGCGTTGCTCAAGCGTCTCGTTCGCATCGATAAGGGCCTGCTCGACCGACTTGTAGGCGGTGACATCGGTAAAGGTAGTGACGAAGCCGCCACCGGGAAGCGCGCGGCCGCGCATTTCGATGACGGTGCCGTCCGGACGCACGCGCTGGAAGACATGCGGTGAGCCAGCGCGCATGTAGCGAATGCGCTTGGCCACATGCTCGTCCACTTCGCCTGGCCCGCATTCGCGGTGCTCCGCGTTCCAGCGGATGAGGTCGGCCACTGGAAGTCCCACGTAAACCATGCCCTCCGGGTAACCGAAGAGCTCCAGGTAACGGCGGTTCCACGCCACCAGGCGCATCTCGCCATCGACCACGCTGATGCCCTGCGACACGTTTTCCAGCGTGGTGGAAAGTAGCTCTCGGTTGAAGCGTAGTTCCTGCGAAGCCTCGTCCATCAACGCCATGGCTTCGGCGATGTCCAGGCCCGTACCCGACAGTGCTCCCATCAGGATGCGGCGCGCGCTGGCCGCGCCTACCGCGCTGGCAAGAAGGCGCTCGGTAAACTGGATGAGCGGGCGGTCTGCGGCGTCGGCGGGGGAGAGCGTCACGCCATGCCGTTGGCTATATTCGTTGAAGGCGCGCACGGTGACGCGATCGCCGACGATGCGGCCTGCGATCGTGCCGAGATCGCGCACCGTGACACGGCCACGCCAGTCACCCACGCCGGTGGCGCTCCGCACGAAGGGATCGACGAAGAGCGCGGCATGCAAGCGTTCCGCCACGCTGGGACGGAAACGCAGCGAGATGAAGACGAGGCAGCCGACGTTGAACAGCAGCGACCAGAAGGTGCCGTGCGTTACCGATTCCCATCCGGTCAGGTGGAACAACTCCGTTGGCTTGAGCCAGCCCAGCCCGAACGGACCTTCGTCCATCCAACCGGGATGCAGCCAGCCCGCGCGGGTCATGGCCGGCAACAGCAGGGTATAGGCCCAGACGACGAAACCGGCAAGCAATCCCACGTACACACCGACGCGGCTTGCGCCACGCCAATAGAGCGCCGACACGATGGCTGGAGCGAACTGGGCCACGGCGGCGAACGACAACAAGCCGGTAGCGGCGAGGTTCTCCGCGTCGGCGATGATACGGTAATAGACGTAGGCGAGCCCGGCGAGGGCGACGATCGCCACGCGCCGGACGAGCAGCACGAGGTTGGAAAGATCGCCCCGCCGCTCGAGGTCGAGCCGCTTCATGCGCAGCAGCGCCGGCATCACCAGGTCGTTGCTGATCATCGTGGCGAGCGCCACGGCGGCGACGATCACCATGCCCGTGGCAGCGGAGAAACCGCCGACGAAGGCCAGCAGCGCGATGCCGCTGTCGCCGAGCGCGATGGGCAGGTTCAGCACCCACGCGTCCACATGGCCCTGCCTCACCTGCGGCAGGTTCAGCCCGGCACTCACGATGGGCAGTACCGCCACCGATATCAGCACCATGTAGATGGGGAAGAACCAGCGCGCACGATGGAGGTCGCGTGGATCCTCGCATTCCACGACGCCGATCTGGAATTGCCGCGGCAGACAGAACATGGCGCAAAAGGCGAGCAGCGTCTGTGCGATGAAACCCGGCGGAAGGCTTCCTTTTTCAAGTTGGGCGACCGGTGCGCGCAGGGTTTCGGCGACGCCGGGGCCGTGAAGGTAGGCGTAGACGCCGATGGCCACGAAGGCAAGCAGCTTCACCAGCGACTCCACCGCCACGGCGAGCATCATGCCGTGGTGATGTTCCGTGGCATCGATGGTGCGGGTGCCGAACAGGATCGCGAATACGGCGAGCAGGCCGGCGCACCACAACGCAGTGTCCCCGAACCACCACGCGGAGCTGCCGGCGCCGAGCACGGTGAACGACATCGCCACTGCTTTGAACTGCAGGGCGATGTACGGAATCACAGCGGTCACCGCGATGATCGCCACGAGCGCGGCAAGGCCATGCGACTTGCCGAAGCGCGCGGCGATGAAATCCGCGATGGACGTGATGTTGCGTTCGCGCGCCACGAGCACCAGGCGCTCGAGCAGGCCAAAACCGAAGACAAAGAGCAAAAGCGGACCGAGGTAGATCGGCAGGTAGGAAAGACCGGAGACGGCGGCGGTACCCACCGCGCCGTAGAACGTCCACGACGAGCAATAGACCGCCAGGGCCAGGCTGTAGACCAGCGGCCGCAACCTGGGTTGCCGGGGATACAGCGGCCGGCGGTCGCCCAGGTAGGCGATGCCAAACAGCAGGCCCACGTAGAGCAGCGACACCAGAAGCAACAGCCAGCCTGCGATCACGATTGGCCTCCCCTATGCGGTCGGGTTCATTCTAGGGCTTGATGGGTTTGGGCGTTACGATTCCCAGATGACCGAAGCCCCGCTCCACATTCCCCCCCTTGCGGACGACGAAATCCATATCTGGCGCTGCCGTTGGGCGGGCGGCGCAGGTGAGCGTGCGTTCGCCGGCATCCTGCGCGGGTACGTTGGCGACGAAGCGGTGCCCATCGAACGCGGCGAGCACGGCAAGCCGTACTTTCCCGCACCGCACGACACACTGGGCTTCAACTGGTCGCACAGTGGTGACGTGGCGCTGTTGGCTCTCGGCCGCGGGTCGGCGGGATTCGAAGTCGGCGTCGACGTGGAAGCGGTACGGCCGCGGGCCCGAGCCCTCGAACTCTCGCAACGATTCTTCGCGCCCCCTGAGACGGCGCGTCTCCAGGGCCTGCCGGAACCGGAGCGGTTGCAAGGCTTCCTCACCCTGTGGACGGCGAAAGAGGCCGTGCTGAAGGCGCACGGCAGTGGCCTGTCCTACGGGCTGCATCGTGTGGCGTTCAGCCTGAACAAGGAGGGCGCCATGCCCGAGGCCTTTGAAGGCGATGTCGGCGTGGCGCGGGAATGGCAGGTGCGGCCGTTGTCGTTTGGCGATGGCCTTGTCGCCGCCGTCGCGTGGCGCGGTGAGAAGCGCGCGCTTCGCGTCTTCACATTTCCGCTTTGAACCTTTTCGCGGCGAGGCGTGTCTGACTCCTTGTGTGTGAGTGTGTGACCGTGGAGTGCGCCACAGGGATGTGGCAAGTTATGCTGGGACGACAGTCATTACGCACGCTGCGCTTGGTGGCGTGCGTTTTTTTCATGGACAGTCGATGACCCTTCTCAGCGTCAACCTCAACAAGATCGCCGTGCTGCGTAACTCCCGCGGCGGCAACGAGCCCGATATCGCCACCGCCGCCCATTGCTGCATCGATGCAGGTTGTGGCGGGCTCACCGTGCATCCCCGCCCCGATATGCGTCACGTAACCCCGGACGATGTCCGCACCCTGGCCGGGCTACTGCGAGGTCGGGTGGAATACAACATCGAGGGCAACCCGTTCGCCGGCGCTCGCGGGGCTTATCCTGGTCTGCTCGAACTTGCTCGCGAAGTGCGTCCGACCCAGGTCACCCTGGTGCCCGATGGCGACGGACAGATCACCTCCGATCACGGCTTCGACCTCACTACCGACATCGGAAAACTGATGCCGCTGGTAGCGGCGTTCCGCGAATTTGGCTGCCGCGTGAGCGTTTTCGTGGATGCGGGCGGCGAAGGGTTCGAAGAGGCGAAGGCGATCGGTATCCAGCGTATCGAGCTTTACACCGGACCTTATGCAAAGGCCTTCGAAGAGGGCAACGCGGGACGCGAGCTGGCCGCGTTCTCGGATACCGCGCGCCGTGCGCAGCAGGCGGGACTCGCGGTGAATGCAGGACACGACTTGAGCCAGGCGAACCTTGGTACGTTCAAGGCGGCGATTCCCGGCCTGGCAGAGGTTTCGATCGGGCATGCCTTGATCAGCGAGGCCTTGTACCAAGGCCTGACAAACACCGTCCGAGCCTACCTGGACATCCTCTCGTAGGAGCGCGCCCTGCGCGCGACAGCTTTTCGCGAAGAGCATCAGGCCCTGTTGCTCTTCGCTAAAAGCTGTCGCGCGCAGGGCGCGCTCCTACGTACGTAACAAAAAAACCCCGCCAGATGGCGGGGTTTTCGGTGTTACCGGACGACCGATCGGTTATTGCGCGTTGACGAAACCGATCTTGGTCAGGCCCTGGCCCTTTGCGTCGGAAAGCACGCGTGCCACGACCTCGTACTGAACCGCATCATCCGCGTCGATCTGCAGTTCCGGCTGGTTCGACTGCTGGGCGATCACCGCGATCTGGGCGCGGAGGCCCAGTTCGTCGACCGGTGTGTCGTTCCAATACAGCGAGCCATCCTGGCGGATCTGCAGCCGGACGGGATCCGGCGGATTCTCTGGGTTGACGATGTTCGGGTTCGGCTGCGGAAGATCGATCTTGATCTTATGCGACAGCATCGGAGCCGTGATCATGAAGATGATCAGGAGCACCAGCATCACGTCGACGAGCGGCGTGACGTTGATGTCCGACATCGGTCCACCGGAGTTGCCTGAGCTGAATGCCATGTTCGTTACTCCCCCGCCTTGCCAGTCGACATGAAGCCGACGTGGACCATACCTGCGTCCTTGGCATCGCCAAGGATCTTTTTCACCACGCGATATTCGGTGGTGCGGTCGGCACGGATCTGGAGTTCCGGCTGCGGCGACTTCGCCGCCGCAACCGCGAACTGGGCCTTCAGTTCAGCCTCAGTGACTTCGCCGTCATTGAGGAAGTACGTACCGTCCGGCTTGACCGCGAGATCCATCGGTTCCACCGGGGTGTCATCCTTAATGTTCGGATTAGCCTTCGGCAGATCGATCTGGACCTTATGGGACATCAGCGGTGCCGTGATCATGAAGATGATCAGCAGAACCAGCATCACGTCGACGAGCGGCGTGACGTTGATTTCCGACATCGGCCCACCGGAGTTGCCCCCGCTGCTCATAGCCATGGGTCAGTTCCTCTTACTTC
Source organism: Luteibacter sp. (assembly GCF_036499525.1). Lineage (GTDB taxonomy): Bacteria > Pseudomonadota > Gammaproteobacteria > Xanthomonadales > Rhodanobacteraceae > Luteibacter. Next base: position 36,424 of record NZ_DASYDO010000004.1, read on the forward strand.
TTGACGACGGCAGCCGGAGCGGTGCCTTCGACGCGGGCGCCCGTGGCGAAGAAGTCGTGCAGGTCGTGCGCGAATTCGTCGAACTGGGCGTAGGTCAGGCGGTTCGAGCGCATGAAGAAGTTGTACGCAAGCACGGCCGGGATAGCGGTGAACAGACCGAACGCGGTCATGATCAGCGCCTCACCGACAGGGCCGGCAACCTTATCCATCGATGCGGAACCCGATGCGGCGATACCGATCAGTGCGTGGTAGATACCCCACACCGTACCGAGAAGACCGATGAAGGGAGCCGACGAACCGACCGTGGCGAGCAGGGTCAGGCCGCCTTCCAGACGCAGGCTCTCGCGAGCGACGGCCTGGCGCAGGGCGCGATCGATGAATTCCGAACGCGACAGCGTCTCGGCGAGGCGACCACCGGCAGCAGCCTGGTGATGCGCGACGGCCGAAGCGGCGTCGAGAGCGATCTTCGAGAACGGTTCGCCCTTCGGCTGCTCTTCGAGCATACGAATGGCTTCCTGCGTCGACGAGGTGTTCCAGAAACCCTGGATGACCTTGTCGGCGCGCGCACGCACCATGCTGTTACGGATGAAGTTGGCGACGATGAAGTACCACGAGAGTACGGACATCGCGACCAGCACCACGAACACAATCCAACCGAGGAAGTCGAAGTTGTGGATCAGGTGGTCGAAGCCCATCTGCTTGAGGGCGTCGGCATTGGAGTTTTGACCTGGATTAGCAGGCTGAGCGGAGGTGTCTTGCAACATAACGCTACCC
>NZ_DASYDO010000005.1:0-18529 GCF_036499525.1 Luteibacter sp.
TTCCAGATAACGACGGATCAGCTTGAGCACCCGCTCATCGTCGATGTGCCGGGCCACCCGCGACATCAGAATGTCGTGGTTGACCTGATCGAAGAACGCTTCCAGATCGATGTCCACCACCCATCGGCGGCCGTCCTGCACGTATTTCCTGGCAGCACGGACCGCTTGATGAGCGCTGCGACCCGGCCGGAAGCCGTAGCTCGATGCGGAGAACGTCGGTTCAACGATCGGTTGAAGGATTTGCAGCAGCGCCTGCTGGATCAGCCGGTCCAGAACCGTGGGGATGCCCAGCGTTCGCACCCCGCCCGAGGGCTTGGGGATGTCCACACCGCGCACCGCCGAGGGCATATACCGTCCCTCCCGCAAGGCGGCTTTTACGCCGGGCCAGTGCATCTTCAGCCAATCCTTGAACGATCCCACCGTCATGCCATCGACACCCGGTGCGCCACCGTTGCGGACCACTTTCTGATACGCCAGCCACAGATTACCGCGCTCAACCACGGCTTCCATCAGCCGTGGCATCTCCGCTTTCGTTTGCCCGGCGGCCGCCGTGATCGACTCGGCACCGTGCCGCCTGCCCACGGGATACCGTCCCGCCTCCAGGCTCTCGGCCCCGGTCGCCCGGGCTTCTGCGTCATCGTCGGTCATCGAGGTGTCACCGTCCTAATCGCGGTCTCTCGTGTTCGGCCCTTCGGTCATCTCGCACCTACTATGGCCTCGGCTGACTTCTCGCTCCGCCTTGCCGGCGTCGCCCTTTCAGGCATAAGGCGAGATCTCCCCGGGTATGACGCACCTGCCTTCCCGCTTATGCCTGTCGGATATACGCCGCGCCGTCCGTGCAAGTACCGGGCTTTGGCAATTTACGCTGCCTCACCCCGACGCGTCGCCTCGTATCCGCTTCCTGTTCGTCAGGCCAGCGTTTTGCCTCGGGCTTCCTTCAGACGACCAGTCACCCGAATCGCCCTTGCCTCTGGCTAACCCTTCCCCTTGCCGGGTGGGTAGAGGACTTTCACCTCCTAGCAGGTGCGCCCTGCCGGGCGCACACAAAAAAAAGCGTCCCGAGGGACGCTTTTCGAAATAATGGTCGGGGTGGCGAGATTCGAACTCGCGACCACTACACCCCCAGCGTAGTGCGCTACCAGGCTGCGCTACACCCCGACGAGCGAACGATTGTAACAGCATCGCCGCGATCTGCGGAAGGCGGATCAGCGACGAAGGAGGGTCAGGACTTCTTCGAGTTCCAGGCGAACCTGGCGCACGATCTGATGCGACATGCTGGCTTCCATGCGCGCCTGCGGGCCTTCCAGGCGGGCGCGGGCACCCGTGATGGTGAAGCCCTCGTCGTACAGCAATGAGCGGATCTGGCGGATCATGAGCACGTCGTGGCGCTGATAATAGCGGCGGTTACCGCGGCGCTTCACGGGCTTGAGTGCGGGAAATTCCTGCTCCCAATAGCGAAGGACATGCGGCTTCACCCCGCAAAGCTCGCTGACCTCACCGATGGTGAAGTAGCGCTTCGCCGGGATGACAGGAAGTTCGGTGTTATTCCCTGGATCCAGCATAGCCCTCGACTCTTACCTTGAGTTTTTGACCAGGACGGAAGGTGACCACCCGCCGGGCCGAGATGGGAATTTCTTCGCCGGTCTTCGGATTGCGACCGGGCCGCTGATTTTTCTGCCTCAGGTCGAAATTGCCGAACCCCGACAACTTCACCTGCTCGCCTCGCTCCAGTGCCTCGCGCACGACCTCGAAGTACGCGTCCACGAACTCCTTGGCCTCTCGCTTGTTGAGGCCCACGTCGAGGAACAGCCGCTCGGCCATTTCCGCCTTGGTCAGCGCCATCTTATCCTCGCAGTCTCGCCTTGCATGATCTCTCCAATGCCCGCACCGCATCTGCCACGCGAGCGTCGGCATCGTCGTCAGTAAGGGTGCGTGAAGCGTCCTGTAAAATCAAGCCCATAGCGAGACTCTTTCGCCCTTCATCGATCCCCTTGCCGGCGTAGCGATCGAACAGGCGGACCTCTTTGAGGACGTCGCCGAGGGCACCGCGTACGGCCGCTTCCACGGCGGCCCAGGCGATGTCCTCCGGCAGTTCCACGGCGATGTCGCGGCGAACCGCTGGGAAACGCGCGACGTGGCCCGCGTCCGGAAGGCGCCGGGCGAGGATCGGCTCCAGGGCCAGCTCCATCACATGGACATCGGGGCCGAGATCCAGTGCCTTGGCCAGTGCCGGATGCAACGCGCCAAGGAAACCCACCGGCTGCCCGTCGCGGAGTACGCGGGCACCACGGCCGGGATGTATCCAGGACGGCAGGCCATCGGCATCCACCGACCAGCGCTGTGGTTCCCCCGTATGCCCGATCAGCGCATCGAGGTCACCCTTGAGGTCGAAGAAGTCCACGGTGCGCGAGGCCTCGCCCCACTGTTCCGCCCGCGCGCCACCGGAGGCGACGACGGCGACGCGGCCGATCTCGTCCGGGGCGCCACCCGTGGCGTGGAAGCTACGCGCCACCTCGAACAGGCGAACGCGCTCCTGCTGGCGCGCGCGGTTATGGCGCAGCGCCTCGACCAGGCCAGGAAGCAGCGAGGTACGCATCACGGCCAGATCGGCGGAAAGCGGGTTGGCCAGTGGCACCCCATCGCGATCCACGCCCCAGGTCTTCAGCAGATCGGCATTGACGAAGGACAGGGTTACTGCCTCGTAGTAACCGCGCGCAGCAAGCTGGTCGCGCAGGGCCATTTCGGTCAGGCGAGCCTCCGGCTCCGCGCGCAGGGCGATCTCGCCGGCCGGCACGTGGGTCGGAATGCGCTCGTAGCCGTGGATGCGGGCCACCTCTTCGATGAGGTCTTCCTCGCGCTCGATGTCGAACCGGCTGCTCGGCGGCGTAATGCGCCAGCCGTCGTCCACCTCGACCACGCCCATGCCCAGGGCGGTGAAGATGCGGGTGACTTCGGCGGCGGGCACGTCGATGCCCAGCACGCGGCGCAGGCGCGCATGGCGTAGCAGTACCGGGGTGTGTTCGCGCAAGTCTTCAAGGCGCTCGGCCGTCGTGACCGGGCCGGCCTTGCCGCCGGTGATCTGCAGCAGCAGTTCCGTCGCGCGCTCCATGGCGCGCTTCGGCAGGGCCGGATCCACGCCGCGCTCGTAACGGTGCGAGGCGTCGGTGTGCAGGCCGAGCTTGCGCGCGCGGCCCATGATTGCCGACGGCGCGAAATGCGCGGCCTCGAGGAACACGTTGCGCGTGCTGTCGGTGACGCGGGATTCAAGACCACCCATGACACCGGCCACGGCCAGCGGACGCGCTTCGTCGGCGATCACGACGAAGGACGGATCGAGCTTCGCGTCGTTGCCGTCAAGCAACTTCAGGGTCTCCCCCTCGCCCGCATGGCGGACCCGGATAGCCCCGGACAGCGTGTCGTTATCGAACGCATGCAGCGGATGGCCGAGTTCCAGCATCACGTACTGGGTGATGTCGACGACGGCGCTGATGGGTCGAATGCCGGAGCGACGCAAGCGCTCGGCCAGCCACAGCGGCGAACGCGCTGTCGCATCCACGCCCTCGACCACGCGACCGAGGTATCGCGGCGCATCGGCACCGGCTTCGAGCTGCACGGGACGCGAGAGGCTGGAGGTGACCGGGGCATCGGCGGTGCCGGCCAGCTTCACATGGCTGCCGAACAGGGCCGCCACGTCATGGGCAAGACCGTTCAGGCCGAGCACGTCGGGACGGTTCGGCGTGATCTTCAGTTCAATGGTGGCGTCCGGCAGGCCGAGGTAGCCGGCCAGCCCCTTGCCCACCGGCGCATCGGACGGCAGCTCGAGCAGGCCGGAGGCGTCGGCGTCGATGCCCAGTTCCTTCGCCGAACAGAGCATGCCGGACGACTCGACGCCGCGCAGCTTCGCTGCCTTTATCTGGATGCCGCCGGGCAGCGTGGCGCCCACCGTGGCAAGCGGCACGCGGACACCGACGCGAGCATTGGGCGCACCGCAGACGATCTGCAATAGTTCGCCCTGCCCCGCATCCACCTTGCAGACCTGGAGGCGATCGGCCTCGGGATGCTTCGTTGCCTCGACGATCTCGGCAACGACAACGCCGTCCAGGCCCTCGCCCAGCGGCGTGACCTCTTCGACTTCCAGGCCCGACATCGTCAGCGCATGGACCAGCGCCGCGCGATCGGCCTCGATGGTTACCAGTTCGCGTAGCCAGTTTTCGGAGAATTTCATGGAAGCGACTCGTTGAACTCGGGATCGATCAGGCGAACTGGCGCAGGAAGCGCAGGTCGTTCTCGAAGAAGGCGCGCAAATCGCCCACGCCATAGCGGAGCATGGCGAAACGCTCCACCCCAAGGCCGAAGGCGAAGCCGGTATAGCGCTCCGGATCGATGCCACAGTTCGCCAGCACGGTCGGATGGACCATGCCGCAACCCAGCACTTCAAGCCAGCGCGTGCTGCCGTCCTCGGCATCCCAGCGGATGTCGACCTCGGCCGAAGGCTCGGTGAAGGGGAAGTAGCTCGGGCGGAAGCGCATTTCGAAATCGCGTTCGAAGAACGCGCGCACGAATTCGGCCAGCGTGCCCTTCAGGTCGGCGAAGCTGGAGGTCTCGTCGACCAGCAGGCCCTCGATCTGGTGGAACATCGGCGAGTGGGTCTGGTCGGAATCGCTACGATAGACCTTGCCCGGCGCGATGATGCGGATCGGCGGCTGCCGGCCCTGCATGGAGCGGATCTGCACCGGCGACGTATGCGTGCGCAGCAGGCGGCCGTCACCGAAGTAGAAGGTGTCGTGCATGGCACGTGCCGGATGGTGTGGCGGAAAGTTCAGCGCCTCGAAGTTGTACCAGTCGTCCTCGATCTCCGGACCGTCGGCACGCTGGTATCCAAGGCGACCGAAGATATCGGCGATGCGCTCGAGGGCACGGGTGATCGGGTGGATGCCGCCGTATTCGCCATCGCGCCCCGGAAGAGTCACATCGATGCGCTCGGAGGCGAGGCGACGGTCCAGCTCGGCCTGCTCCAGCGACTGCTTGCGCAGCGCGATGGCATCGGTAAGGCGCTCCTTGGCGCGGTTGACCTCAGCGCCGCGCGCTTTACGCTCGTCGCCGGCGAGCTGGCCCAGGGCCTTGAGGGCAGCCGTGACAGCGCCGTTCTTACCTAGCAGGGCCACACGCACGGCATCCAGCGCCTCTAGCGAGGGGGCGGCTTCGATGTCCCGCAGGGATGCGTCGATATGCTCGATCGATTCCATCGGTTTTCCGATTTTCCAGGGGCGGAAAAAAGAATGGGGAGAAGGCAAGGCCTTCTCCCCACGTTATCCATCATCGCGCAGCATCACTACCGCGCGCGGTAAAGCGGATTACGCAGCCAGACTGGCCTTGGCCTTCTCTGCGATGGCGCCAAACGCCTTGATGTCGTGCACGGCCAGATCGGCGAGGACCTTGCGGTCGACCGAGATGTTGGCCTTGGCCAGCCCATTGATCAGGCGGCTGTACGACAGCCCGAACTGGCGGGCGGCAGCGTTGATACGGACGATCCACAGCGCGCGGAACTGGCGCTTGCGCTGCTTGCGGCCGATGTAGGCGTACTGACCAGCCTTGATGACGGCCTGGTTGGCTACGCGGAATACCTTGCGACGGGCGTTGTAATAGCCCTTCGCACGGCCGATGATTTTCTTGTGACGACGACGGGCGGTAACGCCACGCTTAACACGAGCCATGGTTCAGCCTCCCTTAGAGATACGGCAACATACGAGCTACACCCTTGGTGTCGCACGCTTTGACGTGGTTGGGAGCGCGCAGGCCGCGCTTACGCTTGGTCGACTTCTTCGTCAGGATGTGCGACTTGAAGGCGTGACCGGCCTTGAACTTGCCGGATGCGGTCTTGCGAAAACGCTTCGCGGCCGCCCGGTTGGTCTTGATCTTGGGCATCGGAATGCTCCGTATTCGGTTGCTGACTGATCCGGCGGCAAGGCCTTGAGGCACCTGCGCTTTCCTTCCTGCCGGGTACGGTGGTTCGGCCCATCCATTCGGACCGAGCCGGCGATGATACATGAATCTTAACGGTGTGTGTAGGAGCGCGCCTTGCGCGCGACATGTTTTGAGGCCGTGGGCAACAGGACCTGTTGCTCATTGCGAAAAGATGTCGCGCGCAGGGCGCGCTCCTACGGAGAAAAGGCGTCCATGGGACGCCTTTTCCGATCAGATCTTCTTCTTGGGTCCGATCATCATGACCATCTGGCGGCCTTCCAGGCGCGGGAACTGCTCGACCACGCCCTCTTCGCCGATATCGGCCTGGATCTTGCGAGCCAGGTTCTGGCCGAGGTCCTGATGGGACATCTCGCGGCCGCGGAAACGGATCGTGACCTTGACCTTGTCGCCTTCCTCGAGAAACTCGCGCATCTTGCGCAGCTTGATGTCGTAATCGCCCACGTCCGTGACCGGACGGAACTTCACTTCCTTGATTTCGACCTGCTTCTGCTTCTTCTTGGCGGCCTGGGCCTTCTTCTGGGCTTCGAACTTGAACTTGCCGTAATCCATGATGCGGCAGACCGGCGGGTCGCCGTTCGGCTGGATTTCGACGAGATCCATGCCCAGCTCCTCGGCGGCGCGAATGGCATCACGGGTCTCCATGATGCCTAGCTGCTCACCTTCGACGCCCAGCACGCGAACCCGCGGAACGCGAATGTCGTTGTTCTTGCGATTGCCCTTGTTATCGGTCGTAGCGATACCGCTATCCTCCAGAAGAATGATCCAAATGCCGGACCCAGGCCCTATCGGCGGGTCTCGGCTTCCAAACGTTGGGCGAATTGGGCCAGCGGCATGCTGCCCAGGTCTTCGCCCCCGCGGGTACGTACGGAAATGGTACCTGTTTCCCGCTCGCGGTCTCCGACCACGATGAGATAGGGAACCTTCTGCAACGTATGCTCGCGGATTTTATATCCGACTTTTTCATTGCGCAAATCGGCATTTACCCTGAAGCCTTGTCCGACAAGGGTTTGCACCACTTCGCGGACGTAATCGGCCTGGGCATCCGTGATGCTGAACGCCACGGCCTGAATGGGGGCGAGCCAGGTGGGAAGCAAGCCCGCGTGGTGCTCGATCAGGATGCCGATGAAGCGCTCCATGGAGCCTACGATAGCCCGGTGCAGCATCACCGGATGCTGGCGCTGGCTGTGCTCGTCGACATACTCGGCGCCCAGGCGCTCGGGCATCATGAAGTCCACCTGCATCGTGCCCATCTGCCAGGCACGGCCGATGGAATCCTTCATGTGGTACTCGATCTTCGGACCGTAGAAGGCGCCCTCGCCCGGCAGCTCCTCCCAGGCCACGCCGGCGGCGGACAGCGCCGCGCGCAGGGCGTGCTCGGCCTTGTCCCAGACCTCGTCCGAGCCGATGCGCTTGTCGGGACGCAGGGCGATCTTCATCGCGATGTCGTTGAACCCGAAGTCCTCGTACACCTTCATGGCCTGGCCATGGAAGGCGGCGACCTCTTCCTCGATCTGCGCCGGGGTGCAGAAGATGTGGCCGTCGTCCTGGGTGAAGGCGCGCACGCGCATGATGCCGTGCAGCGCACCCGAGGGCTCGTTGCGGTGGCAACCGCCGAACTCGCCGTAGCGGACCGGCAGGTCTCGGTAGCTGTGCAGGCTGGTGTTGAATATCTGCACGTGGCCCGGGCAGTTCATCGGCTTCAGCGCATAGGTGCGCTTCTCCGACTCGGTGAAGAACATGTTTTCCTGGTAGTTGTCCCAGTGACCGGACTTCTTCCACAGGCTTACGTCCATGATCTGCGGGCCGCGCACCTCCTGATAGCCGCTCCTGCGGTACACCCCGCGCACGTACTGCTCCACGGCCTGCCAGATGGCCCAGCCCTTCGGGTGCCAGAACACCATGCCCGGCGCCTCTTCCTGCTGGTGGTACAGGTCGAGCTGCTTGCCGATGCGGCGGTGGTCGCGCTTCTCGGCCTCCTCCAGCTGGAGAAGGTAGGATTTGAGGTCCTTGTCGTTGAGCCACGCGGTGCCGTAGATGCGGGTCAGCATCGCGTTGTTGGAATCGCCGCGCCAATAAGCGCCGGCTACCTTCATGAGCTTGAACGCGCGCAGCTTGCCCGTATTGGACACGTGCGGACCGCGGCAGAGGTCGGTGAACTCGCCCTGGGTGTAGAGCGACAGCTCCTCGTTGGCCGGAATCGACTCGATGATCTGCGCCTTGTATTCCTCGCCCATCCCCCGGAAGAAGCGGATGGCCTCGTCGCGGCTCTTCACCGAGCGCGTGACCGGGATCTGTTCCTTGACGATCTTTTCCATCTCGGCCTGGATGGTCTCGAGGTCGTCAGGCGTGAAGGGGCGTTCGTACGCGAAGTCGTAATAGAAACCGTTGTCGACCACGGGACCGATGGTGACCTGCGCACCGGGGAACAGGCGTTGCACGGCCTGGCCCAGCAGGTGGGCCGTGGAGTGGCGGAGGATATCCAGCGCCTCGGGGCTCTTTTCGGTGACGATCTCGAGCGCCGCGTCGCGGTCGATCGTGTAGCTGGCGTCCACCAGCCGGCCATCGACCTTGCCGGCGAGGGTGGCCTTGGCGAGGCCGGCGCCGATGGAGGCGGCGACGTCCTGCACGGAAACGGGGTGGTCGAACGGGCGCTGGCTGCCGTCGGGTAGCGTGATCTGGATCATGGATGGTGTTCCGGACAAACGAAAAGGGCGCCAGGCGCCCTTCGGGGGATGACGAAGACGTGGCGGGGGCTCAGGTTGGGAAGCGCGTAGTCCGCATGTCGCACACTCGGCCAGCGTTACCGCGGGCCACCTTCGTTGCTTGGATATCGGGCGAAAGCTAGTTCAGGGCCGCTGCCGTGTCAAATGCAACGTCCCGGTCCTTCCCCCATGCGTATCCGGGGGAACGGCCTGACGGGAACCTCAGAGCAGCCGGCGAAGCAAACCGGATGCCCTCTGCGTCTTCCTCTGCACGGCATAGCCGAGGATGTCCGGCGTCGCCAACAACGTGAATCGACGCCGTGCGCGCGTCACGCCCGTGTAGACCAACTCGCGGGTCAGTACCGGCGACGGTTCGGGGGGAAGCGCGAGCGCGGTGTGATCGAATTCCGAACCTTGCGATTTGTGCACCGTCATCGCATAGACCGTCTCCACCGCCGCCAGGCGACTCGGTACGACGAAACGGATCCGCTCGGCGCCGTGCTCGTCCATGACCGCGAAAGCCACGCGCAAGGACATGCCGCCTTGTCCGTCGGGAAGCCACAGCGTCACGCCCACGTCGCCGTTCATGAGGCCGAGGGCGTAGTCGTTGCGCGTGAGGATGACGGGACGGCCTTCGTACCAGCCACCGGTAGCGTCGATCAGGCCCCGATCCAGCAGCCCCTGCGCGATGCGGATGTTCTGCGCGAGTACGCCGTGGTCACCCAGGCGCGTGGCGCAGAGCAACTGGAAGCCCGCATACGCTCGCAACGCACCTCGCCCCCAATGGGTGAGGGCCTCGTCGCTCGCCCCCACGGGCGGACGCTCGCGCTCGATCCAGTCGAGGTAGTGGCGGTATCCGGGAGCGTCGTCGCGGCCTTCGATCGCAAGCGTGGCGATCGCGGCGGGCGATGGCGTGCCGAGCGCCACGTCGTCGAAAGACTCGAACGCCGCGCGTGCCCTGCCCGCATCGCCGCCGTTGATCGCCGCGGCCAACGCGCCGATGCCACTGTCGCTACCGAAACGACGGCTCAGCCGGAGCATCGCGACATGCTGGTCGAGCGCCGTTCCCGTCGCCGTTGCCGTCCATGCGGAGACATCCTCGCCGCAGACCTCCCGTATCCAGTCGCGCGTCGCGGTGGCGTAGTGCCCCGCTTCCGCGCGGGCGCAGAGGTCGCCGAGAACCGCGCCCGCCTCCACCGACGACAACTGGTCCTTATCGCCAAGCAGTATCAATCGCGCGCTGGGCGGCAAGGCATCGAGGGTGGCCGCCATCATTTCGAGGTCGATCATCGACGCTTCGTCGACGACGAGCACGTCGAGGTGCAGGGGGTTCTCGGCGTTGTGACGGAACGCGCGGGTATCCGGCCGGCTACCGAGCAGGCGGTGCAAGGTGGTCACCTCGGCGGGAATCGCCTGCTTCACCGCCGGGTCTACCTGCAACTGCGCCACCTGGCCCGCGATGGACGCATTGAGGCGTGCGGCGGCCTTGCCCGTCGGCGCGGCGAGACGAATGCGCAGGCGCGTCCCACCGTCGCGTAACGCCAGCGTCTGCAGCAGCCCCAGCAAGCGCACCACCGTGGTCGTCTTGCCGGTGCCCGGACCACCCGTGATGACGGCAAAGCCTGACCGCGCCGCGATCGCGCAGGCGATCTTCTGCCAGTCCGGACGAAGCCCTTCGTCGGGGAACAGGCGAACGAGTTCGCTGCGCAGCTCGATGCCGGTGCCGCGCTCGCCCAGGCGGTCGCGGATGGCCTGCGCCACGCGTGCCTCGTCGCGCCAGAAGCGTCGCATGTAAAGCAAGCCGTTCTCGAGCACCAGCGGTGCCGCGGCCTTCGACCCGGGCAGCGCCACCACGCTTGCGGCACCGAGGAAGGCCGCGGGGTCGCCAATATCCGGTTCGCGTTCGCGCAGCGTATCCAGCGGCATGCAGATGTGCCCCTCGCCGAGTTCATGGCTCAGGAGCGCGGCGACGATCTGCACGCGCGGATCGACTGCCGGATCCAGCTCGCGCAGGAAGCGCGCGAACGCCCGGTCGACGGCCTCGATGCGCCCATCGACCAGGGCCCGGTCCAGCCAGGCGTCACTGTCGGCGATCATGCGGCCACTCCTTCGAACAGCCTGTCCATCGCATCGATCATCGCCTTCGTCGGCCGCTCCACGTGTACGCCATGACCGCGCCCGTCGACGCCACGCAGGTAGAGGTAAACAGCGCCGCCCACATGCGTGTCGTAGTCGTAGGCATCGCCCAGGCGGCTGCGCAACTGGCGGTGTAGCGCCAACAGATACAACGCGTACTGCAATTCGTATCGCGCCTCGAGAATGGACCGGCGCATGGCGGCCGGCGTGTACGCCGCTTCGTCCGGGCCAAGGTGGTTTGATTTGTAATCGATCACATACCAGCGGCCGTCATGCTCGACGATGAGGTCGATGAAGCCCTTGAGCATGCCGTTGACCGTGTCGGATGCCAGATGCGGTCGCGCTTCGCCGCCCAACGTGTGCTCGCGCACGATGCGATCCAGTGCCAGCGTGTCCACGTGGCGGGATTCGAAGAGGAATTCGAGTTCCGCGCGATAACGTGAAGGATCGTCCAGCGTGGCAAGCGCCAGCTTGCCGCCATCGGGCAGATCCAGAGGTGTGCGAAGGAGCGCAAGCAACCAGTCGGTCAGGACGTCGATGAAGGCGGCCCACTGACGCCGCTCGCAGCGGCGCGCCACCACGTCGCGCAAGCGCGCGGGGTCGTCCGCGATCGACGCGAACCCCTCGTCCGCGATCCACTCGAGCAGATCGTGCAGGAACGTACCGGCTTCGGCGCCACGCTCGAACGCGTGGATGCCCGTGGCTGCCGGCTGGGGATCGGCCGGCTCCGTCGCGTATTCGACGATGACGTCGTCGATCGCCGTTTCCGGGGCGGCGATGTCGTCGGCATGGCGGAGGCCACTGTAGCTGGCGATCCGCCAGGGTTCGGCGCGAGCGATCGCGGGCTCGCGCGCGGGTCGCTGTGCCTCGTTCCGCTCTGGCGGAACATGACGCCGCTCGTCCGGGGGCGGCATGTACTCCACCCGGATCGAGGGCACGCCTTCCGCGAGTTCACGAAGAAGGCCCGCGATAGCCCCGTTGGCGATCTCTCCGCCTCCACCCAGAAGATGGCCGAAGGCGCTGCGATGCACTTGCGGCATACGCGAATGGTTGTGGCAGACAGGGGCCACGCCCACGTAACAGGCGTGCCGCGCGCGGGTCATGGCGACATAGAGCAGGCGCAGGTCTTCCTGCAGCTCGGCAAGGTCGGCGGCTTCCTTGGCACGCTCGGAGGCCTCGCCGCCCTTCGACTTGCTCACCAGTTCCAGCTGGCTTCCCGTACCGTCGTGGTAGCGGTACGTGGCCTGCCCGGGATGCGTGCCGCCACTGGCGCAGACGAAGGGCAGGAATACCACCGGATACTCCAGGCCCTTGGACTTGTGGATGGTCACGACCTTGACGACATCGTCGTCGCTTTCCAGCCGTACCAGCTGGTCGTCGCCGTGGTGGGTAGCGGTATCCGCGATGCGTTCCGCCAGGTGCCGGATGAGCGCCTGCTCGCCGTCCAGCGTCGACGCGGCGTGCTGCAGCAGTTCGGCCAGGTGAAGCACGTTCGTCAGCGCCCGCTCGCCCCCGCTTCGGCTCAGCAACCGGGCAGGCAGGTCGAAGCGATGCAGCAGCGAGTGAAGCATCGCGAGCACGCCCGAGTGCTGCCAGACGTGGTGCAGGACAAGGAACCCATCCCCCCGCTCTTCCCAGTGGGTTTCGTCGACGTTCAACCGCTCGAGCTCGGCGTAGCCGAGGTCGAGCGTGCGCGTGGCGAGCGCGGCGCGCATGGCGGTATCCGACGCCGGCGATGCCACGGCGCGTAGCCAGGCGAGCACGTCGTTCGCTTCGACGCTCTCCAGCACGGAATCGCGATCGGAAAGGAACACACTGCGCACATGCCTCGATGCCAGCGCCGAGCGCACCTGCGCCGCCTCGGAGCGGCTGCGCACCAATACCGCGATATCGGCCGGCTTAAGGGAAACGAGGACCTCGCCGCCGTCCACGAAGCCGGTGTCGCCACGCATGGCGCCGTCAAGCAGCCGTACGATCTCGCTGGCACAGGCCTCCGCCATCTGTTCGCGGTAATGCCGTACGCCGACGGGCACCTCATCGTCGAGCAGCCAGAGACGAAGCGCCGGTTGTTCTTGCCGATCGGCAACGAACCGTTCCGCCCTGCCCTTCGCCTCGACCGCTACGAAAGGAAGGCCGCGCTGCGCGAAGTGGAAGGCACCATGCGGATGCCGTTCGCCATGCAGGAAGATGGCGTTCACCGCTTCCACCATGGCCTGGGTGGAGCGGAAGTTGGTGTCCAGGCTGTAATGCGGTGCCTGCGCCTGCGAGCGGGCCGAAAGATAGGTGTGGATGTCCGCGCCACGGAACGCGTAGATCGCCTGTTTCGGGTCACCGATCAGCAACAGTCCCACGCCGGGCGTGTCGGCATAGACATGGCTGAAAATACGGTACTGGACAGGATCGGTGTCCTGGAACTCGTCGATCAAGGCCAGCGGGAACTGTCGGCGGATCGTGTCCGCCAGCATGCCGCCGGCCGGGCCGCCAAGGGCGGTGTCCAGGCGTTGCAGCAGGTCGTCGAAGCCGATCTGCGCACGCTTGCGCTTCTGCATCGCGAACCGTTCGCGCACGCGGGCCAACGCGTCGACCAGCAATGCGTGGCGAATTTCAACTTTTCCCTCATGCCCTGACGCCCATGCATCGAGGGCGGCGAAGGCCGGATGCGCGGGACTCGCCTTGCCCTTGCCGGTGGCATCGCCCAGCCGCGTCGCCGTGAAGCGCTGCAACTCTTCGTCCGTCGCTTCGCCGCCGAAAGCCCAATGCCGCAAAGGCGCGAGGTAACCGGGCAGGCGATCCGGACGGTAGCGATTGTTGTTGAGCACCTTGGCCGTCGAGGCGTCGGTGAGCAGCCCTTCGATCCTGTCGACATCGGCGCGCCACGCCGCGGCGGCCTCGGCAAGCAGGCGCTCGTTCTCCGCCTCCCATGCTTCGCGCGCCGCCAGCAGGGACCGCGGGTCTGTCACGGCATCGAGGATCTGTCCCTCGACCCGCAAGGTCACTTCACCGCCGTGGAACAACGGTTTCAGCGAACGCAGCAGATCGTCAGGGGAGCGCCATTCCTGGAGGACGGCCTCGGCCTGGCGCGGCGCCAACGGGTAGAACGCCTGGCGCCAATAATCGCGCACGCAATCGGCCAGCAGTTCGCTTTCGTCCGGTTCCAGCGTGAGCGCGAACGCATGGCCACTGCCAAAGGCATGCTGGGTGAGCATGCGCTGGCTCCAGCCATGGATGGTGAAGATGGCGGCCTCGTCCATCCATTGCGCCGCCAGTTCCAGGCGCCGCGCGCAGCCCGGACGTGCTTCCGCAGGATAGGTGGCGATCAGCTCCGCGAGGAACGGTTCGATGGACGCGGAAGCACGAAAGGCGCTAGACGCCTCGACGAGCCGGGCACGGATGCGTTCGCGCAGTTCCTGCGTGGCCGCTTCGGTAAACGTGACCACGAGCAACTGCGGCGGCAGCAGCGGCTGCGGCAGGCCATGGCCCAGCACCGCACGCACGTAGAGCGCCGCGATGGTCCAGGTCTTGCCCGTACCGGCGCTCGCTTCGATGAGGCGAATGCCGTCCAGCGGCATCGACACCGGATGGAGGGATACGACAGACGGGCTCATGCCGACTCCACGCGCAGTGCGCCGAGGAAATCGGCATATGCCGGCAACCAGTCCACGAAGCCGTTCCCGAGCAAAGCGCCGAACTGGGGGAAGGTGCGGCGCAGGTAGGCGTCGTTGTCGACCTCGCCCGGAACGCGCGTTCCGGGCGAGGCGGGTCCGTAGACCGTGCGCGCCGCCGCTTCCGCCTTGGCCTCGTCCTCGCCCAGCCAGGCGAGCGCCGTGCGGA
Organism: Luteibacter sp.; assembly: GCF_036499525.1. Taxonomy (GTDB): domain Bacteria; phylum Pseudomonadota; class Gammaproteobacteria; order Xanthomonadales; family Rhodanobacteraceae; genus Luteibacter. Next base: position 14,655 of record NZ_DASYDO010000005.1, read on the forward strand.
GCGCGACGGGCAACGGCCGGCGCATGCCCTCGCGCCACATCCGCACCACGCGGAGCAGATGGGCATGGGCCGTGTCGACACTCAACGGTGGCATGACGATGGTGCCGTCCGGACCGACATAACGTGTTTCCACGGCGATGCCGGCCGCCTGGGCCACGAGGTGATCGACCCACGCCTCGACCAGGCGATGCGCCGCGGGGCGTCCTTCCTTGTCGACGACGGCGGTGGGAGACGCGCGCAGCGAGACGAGGTGATCGTCGCCGTCCGTGCGCAACCCCGCCAGCCAGTCTTCGATGACCAGCCCATCGATCGATACACTGAGCTCGCGCTTGCCGGCATCGATGGGCCAGCGGGCACGCTCGGCCACGTAGCGTGTGTGCACGGCAAGCGCGGCTTCTTCCAGCGTGCGCCGCGCCATGTCGGCAAAGCCGCCCATGGGCAGGACACCGCTGCGTTGCAGGCGTGCACTTGCCGTCGCGATGGTCGTGGCCGGATCCCTGTCTTCCTGGCGCAGCGCCGCGCGCAAGAGTGCGTCGATCATGCCGTAACGGTCGAGACCACCGAGCGAGAACGGTTCGTTGTCGTCGCTCGCGGCTTCCGCCGTATCGAAGCGCACGCCAAGGCGGCTGTTGAAGAACTCGCGTACCGGATGACGCAGGAACCGGCGCAGCGTGGCGATAGGCAGCGGCCGCTCCACCAGCAAGGGTGCGAGCGCTTCGTCACGGTGTTCGTCGCGAACCTCGTGCGCCAGGCGCCATTCGCCGGCGTAAGTGAACAACCGGGGATCGCCTTCCTGGAAATAGGCGCGACTGAACGGTTGCAGCGGATGGACCACCGTCAAGGCCGACAGCACATCGCCTTCCCCCACGTGCCAGCCGGCGGCAAGATAATCGCGCAGCTGCCCCACGAGCACCGATGGCGCCAGTTCGGCGTTGTCGCGTGCGCTGCGGCCCACCCATCCGACGTGCAAGGCATCGCGTGCGGAGAGCAGCGCCTCCAGGAACAGGTAGCGGTCGTCCTCGCGACGCGAGCGATCGCCGGGACGCCACGCACCGGCTCGCGCCATGAGGTCGAAATCCATCGGCGGCCGTGCGCGCGGATAGTCGCCGTCATTCATGCCCAGCAGGCAGACCAGGCGGAACGGAATGGCGCGCATCGGCATGAGCGTGCCGAAACTCACCGCTCCGGAGAGGAAACGCTTGGACAGGCCGCTTTCGTCGAAAGGCGCGAGCCACGCCTCGCGGACGACTTCCACCGGTAGCGGCTGCGCGAACGACGCTTCCGCGCAGGCGCGTTCCCAGGCTTCCAACGCATCGAGCAGACGCTCGTGCAGCATGCGGTCTTCCGGGTCCGCCGGCGCGAACAGGTCGCGCAGCAATGCGCGCAGACGTTCGCCCCATAGAGCGGGCGATGCCGGGTCAGCGAGGTGGCGCCAGTGGCTGCCCAGGGCGTCGAGGAGATCCGCCAATGGCCCCACCAGCCTCGCATCCAGGCCGCCGACCTCGCCATACGGCTCGATGTCGCCCCATGCCTCGCCCTGCCCCGTGGCATAGCCGAGCAACATGCGACGCAGGCCGAAAACCCAGGTGTTCTGCTCCAGCGCCGGCAGCCCCAGGGATGCCCGCTGCGTCGCATCCAGTCCCCAGCGAATACCGGCGCCTTCGATCCAGCGGTGAAGGAGCGGGAGATCGTCCTCGCCGAGCTTGAACCGCTCGCGCACGGCCGGCACGTCGAGCAGGTCGGCCATGTCGCCCACGCCGAAACGCGATTCCGGCAGCGCCAGCAGCATATCCAGCGCCATGACCATCGGCGCCGTGCCGCGCGCGGTACGGTCGGCGATGCTGTAGGGAATGAAACGCGAATCGCCGCGTTCCACGCGGCCGAACACGGCATCGATATGCGGCCCGTAGGTCTCGATATCCGGCACCATCACGATAACGTCGCGCGGGAGGATCGGGTCGCCTTTGCGCGAGGCTTCCTCGAAGCGCGCCAGCAGCTGGTCGTGGAGTACCTCCACCTCGCGCTGGGGGCCGTGCGTCACGTGGAAGGCGATGGAGGTGTCGCCGTGCTCCAACCGTCGCGGCGCCGCCGGAAGGGGCTCCAGGTCAAGGATCGCCCCCTGCACCTGGCCCAGCAACGTGTCGGCACGCGGTTCCGCGAACAGGTCGATACGCCGGTCCCAGGCCGTGAAGCGCTCGCGGTAGGTGTCCGCGTTGTCGAACTCGTCGAGCAGGCGGATGTAGTCGCGCCCCTGCTTGCCCCACGCCGCCAGCAGCGGGTGGGCATACATGTGCAGGTCTTCATCCGAGGGCAAGGCGGGCATGCCGGGCTTGGCCTGCTGGCGGCGTCGCTCGGCACGCAGCAGCTCGCGATCGTCGACGATGTCCGCCCAGTAATGCCGGCACGGATTCATCACCACGAGCAGCACCTGCGACCAGCGGCCCAAGGCGGACAGGGCTTCCAGCGTCTGCCGGGGCAGCGACGACATGCCGAAGACCACGATGCGCCTCGGCAGCGCCTTCGGCCGTTCGGTGTTGGTGGCCACGGCGGTGAGGAAGCGCTCGTGCACGGCGGCGCGGTGGCCGTGAGCCTCGTCGCCGCCGACATCCGCCAGCAGGCGTCGCCAGAGTTCCGCCTGCCAGCGATCCGCCGGGGACAGGACGGGCGCGCCCCCGCGGGCGTCACGAACGACGTCGTGTCCCGTCGCCCAGTCGTCGAGCCAGTCGGCGCGATAGACCTGGTATTGGTCGTAGAGATCGGCGAGGCGTTCCGCCAGCTGGTGGCATTTACGCGCATCCTTGACGTCGCCGAGGAAGGCCGCGAGCGGCTCGAATCCCGCTTCGTTCGCGACCGCGGGCAGCAGGCGCATCAGCCGCCATACCAGCCGCGACTTGTCGAACGGCGATTCCGGCGGCACGGCGTCGCGCCCCAGTACGGCGCGGTAGGCCTCCCAGAGGAAGCGGCCCGGCAGTTCCACGTCGACCGCCGCGGCAATGCCGAGGCCACCTTCGTCGCGACCGCGCGCGAGCGCCATGCGGAACCATTGCGCGATGCCGTTGGACTGCACGAGCACGCGCTCGTCCTCCAGCGGACGCAAAGGCGTGCGTGCCAGCCAGCCGACCAGCACGTCGCGCAGTTCTTCGAGGCGGTTGCCGTGCAGGACCATCAGGCCTGGCGCGATGTCGTCCAACTCGCTCAACGGGTGGCTCCAGGGCGGAAAGGTGCGACAGCGATCATCGCCGATCCGCGTCTCCCCGGGTGAGACCTCAGAATGGCTTTGCCACGACAAGGAAGACGATGGCAATCAGGACCAGCACCGGCAGTTCGTTGAAGATGCGCAGCGTCTTCGTCGAGGGCAATGCGCCTCCGGCCATGCTCCGCTTCAACAGGCGCCCCGACCAGATGTAATAGGCCAGCATCAGGGCCACCAGCGCCAGCTTCGCGTGCAGCCAGCCGCCGCTCACGTGGAAATACAGCCAGAGCACGAGGCCGAAGATGAGAGCCAGGCCGAACATGTTGTGCCCGAACTTGTAGAGCCGGCGTCCCATGAGTTCGAGGCGCGCCTTTACGGCGGGTTCGTTGCCGGCCTCGGCGATATTCACGAGGATGCGCGGCAGGTAGAACACGGTCGCCATCCAGGCGATGACGAACACGATGTGCAGGGACTTGGTCAGCAGGTAGGCCACCGGCAGTGCTCCGTCAGGAAAGCGCCGAGTTTAGCCCACGCTGCGACAGGCATCGGGTAGGGAGCCGGAATATTCCGGCCCCCTCCCACACCACCGTACGTGCGGTTCCGCATACGGCGGTTCACGAGTGACGCTGGAGACGCCGGCTGCTGTCGGCCAGTGAGACCAGTCGCAGCCGGTCGAAGAAGC
>NZ_DASYDO010000006.1:0-2294 GCF_036499525.1 Luteibacter sp.
GCGCCTGCCGACGGTCCACTTCGGCACCATCCTGACCGGCGACTGCTTCATCAACGCCGAGGACCATCGGCAGCGCCTGTATGGCGAGTTCGCCGCCAAGGCGGTCGAGATGGAAGGCGGCGCGGTCGCCCAGGTGGCGCGCCGCTGGGGCGGCGACATCCCGTTCGTCAACGTGCGCTGCCTGAGCGACCTCGCCGGCCGCAGCAGCCATCTCGACTTCCGCGCCTTCCTGCCGATCGCGGCGCAATACGCATCGCAGGTCGCGCATCGGCTCGCGCCGGTGATCTGACGCAGCCGTTTCTTCCGTTATTCGCGCGTTTGGCAAAAACGGTGAAAACGGTCGAAAACGGCGGAGGGGCGGAGGTTGGCGCCGCTGTCGAAATCTCGCAATATCATTCGTGCTCCTGCACACGCGGGCATTGCCTCGCACGCAGACCATTAAGCACGGTTGCGGCACCAACACCTATTATGGGCAATGGCCATGGGAAAATGCCGCTTCCCATCGTGCCTCAAACGCCGGCCATTGCCCATAATGAGACTCGCGAGAACGAGTTATTCACAGGCTGTTCTCCTTCAGAGGCAGGCCGATCCTTTAGGCGCGAGCACGAATATCCCCTCTGACGTCGAGACGAAAAGCGCGCCGCTGCGGGGGCTGGCAGTTCGAGAGATAGCGTAGATCGTCGCGCGATCGCTCAGGCCCGGCAGCACGATCGGCGTCGCCGCCCAGTCCTTGTCGAACAGGACAAGCTGGTCGCGTAACCAGCCGACCACGCCGCTTCCCGGCCAGTCGAATAGGCGATAGGGCACGATCTGCGGGACGGACCGCAGCCGGCCGTCGATCACGGTCTCTGCTCGACCCGGCACACGCACCGTTGCGCGGCCGATCCCGGACAGGTCGTCGATGTAGGGTTCGATGGAGCTCGTCCAGCCCGAGTCGGCAACCAAGGTCGCGCGTTCGCCATCGTAGAGGTACAGACCGTCAGGGCCGCGCAACACCACCTTTCCCAGGCTGGGAAGGTCGTGCGCCGACATGGAAGAGCTGGTGATGGGCTTCGGTAAGCCCGGCGGCAGGCCGGGAATATCCTCGAACTGTGCCCCGCGCAGCCGTTGCCAACGCGGCTCTCCGATGTTCAGGAACCCGCCTGAGCCATAGTGCAGCAGCTCTCCGAGCAGGGCCGAGCGAAAGAAGGTATTGGCTGCGTCGTTGACCGGCGTGTCGGCAAGAGTGTGCGTGGTGAAGGCGGCGCTATTTTTGCGGCGGATCGCGAGGATGGTCTTCTGGCCGATATAGATCGCAGCACCCGAGCGAGGAGCATCCAGCACGTCGCCAAACTCCCAGCGTCCAAGCGTTTCCAGTCGATGCCAGCGCCCTGCGTCCGTACGCACCCAAAGGCGTTGATCCAGATCGACCGCAACCGTGGCTTCCAGGACATCGGAGTCGTAGACGGCCGTCAGTCCGCGAATGCCCTGTCCGCGGAACTCGCCCTCCATCGCCCACGGCTCCAGGGCGTCGCGTCCGACCACCATGGCGTGCCAATCGCCGGTGAAGGCGACGCTGATCCGCTGCCGGGGAAGCACGAAAGCATTGTTGAAGGCGTTTCCGACCAGGCGAAAAGCGTTGGCGCCCCGATCGAGAACCGAGGTGGCGTGGGCCCAGGTTGTCGCCACCACGCGGCCGCTCCAGGGCTCGCGCTTCTGCCGCCGGGCGTCGAGGTAGCTCTCCAGTGGCCAGAAGCCCGCGTACGGCGCGAGGCGATGACCGTTGATCCACCATCGGCCTTCGCGTCCCGGGATCGTGATCACGGGGCTCGGCAGACCGGTGACAAGGTCAAGCGAGACAAAGCGACTGGGGATCGGGCGTTGGCCGGACTCGTCCAGCACCGGGGAGGCGCAAACTTCTTGTGCTGCCGCTCTTCCGGCGGCTGCCAGTAGGAGCGCAAACAAAGGCGCTGCAAGGCGCTTCAACACGTATCGCAGAGTGCCATGCAGCGGAGAGGATTGCCCGCGCGACGAGGTAACGTTTGCTACAGCGCCTTGAGCACGCGTCCCGCGACGGCCTCGAGCTTCTTCACCATCCCCGGCGCGCGGGCGGCGGGGGAAGTGATGAGCGCATGCTCCAGCGCACGGTCGCAGCCGGCGGGGCAGGGCACGGGCCGCGTCTTGCGGAGCCGTGGCGCCATCCTCTCCACCAGGGTCTTGGCGCGCTCGGCATTGTCGAGCAGCACGCGGACGATGTCGGCGACCTGCACATGGTCATGGTCGGGATGCCAGCAGTCGAAGTCGGTGACCATGGC
>NZ_DASYDO010000007.1:0-42148 GCF_036499525.1 Luteibacter sp.
CTCTGGCCACTCTGGGCAAGCCGTACAGCTTCTTGCTTGAATTCGAGCGTGTAGCGCGCCCGTTTCGCCTTGTTCATCGTCGTCTCTCCTTGCGTGGATTACATCACACGTCAAGGGATACGTTTTTCGGGGGCAAGGTCAAACCACGCCATGCGAGCCGACTTGATAGTTGCCGAAGCCGTTAAGAAGGATGCCGTTTGCACCAACCTTGGCCGCCTCCTTTTTGAGGCGCTCAATTGCGTGGTCGCTCAGGTTTTGCTGACTAGCAAAGTCGTTTCTGCTGTCGGCAGAGACCATCGCGATCTTTTCGTACTTTACCGGAAGCTCAGTGTAAATCCTGACGTCTGCGGGATTGGTCGGCGCCCGCGTCGAGCCGATCACGAGATGAGAGCCTCGCGTAAGAGTGCAGCCACTGAGGCCAGTTGTTGCGACGAGCACCGCTGCAACGATCTTTACGAATGCGTTCATGATTTCCCCCTAGCTTGGCAACGGTGCCCGATCACATCTAACGTTGGAGATCAGCGTCGATAACCCGCTGCGGCAGATGAATGTCTGCTTGGGGTCGACAATCGGACTTTAATCGGATAGTCAGCTCGTTGGCGACGCTGGTCAAGTCTTCCGCCAAGTCAGGTCAACTGTGCTGGCAACCTGCCCGGTTAATGATAACGGTCCGCCGGAGGCCTCAGACTTTCAGGGTCTCGCGGTGGACTTTCAGCCACTCACGCTCCTTGGCCTGCCAACGCTTGACCACGCCCGGAGCATCCTTGTATGGGTTGGTGATGGTCAGGCCATCGTAGCTGACCCCTATGTCAAGAAGGTCAACAAGGAACTGCCGACGGCATACGTCCTCGATGACCCCGACATACTTCCCCGCGATGTCGCCTTATACACCATCGTGTTTGGCATCATCAGCCAGTCAGATGAACCCAATCTCCGCATTCCCTTCTTCGCCCGTGTTGCTCTAAAGAACGTCTGCCGCCGCCTCGAATCCATTGGCTACAAGAACGTTTGCATCGCAAAGATTTCGGTCGACCCGATGTTCAAAGTCACGACGAAGCATCCGGCAGGGATGGGGACAGGGAAAAGGGCGAAGTAACCTCTGCCAATGCTGGTCCGGTGACGCCTGTCTGCTGTTTGTTGGACTCAGCGGCAATGGCTTCCTCGGTCTCTTTCTTTGGTCGTCCAGCCCTTCGGTTGCTCGTTTCATATTTCGTCGGTCAAACCCCTAGCACGGGCGGAGCCTAGCCCCGCCCGTGCTGTCATCTCACCATCGAAGGTCCGGCCGCTTGCTGGACGTCCGGTGCCACTTGCTGCTGAACCTGTTGCTGCGCCTGCACCTGCTGCTGGACATTGTTTTGCACATTGACGGCCGCCTCCTGACTGCTTTGCGCCAGGGGTGTCTGGACCGCCTGCATGACGTCGACCTCCACGAACTTTTTGAAGGGCGAGTTGAGCTCACCCTGGATGGCATAGCCCCGGCTCGCATTGTCCGACAACGCCACATGGTCGACGCGGCTGAATCCAGCTGCGGTTGCGGCCGAGGTCAGGGAGCCAGCAAAGTTTTGCGTGTGTGGACCGGGTACACGTCCCTGGCTCTCGTCGATGCGGGCGACGCAGGCATGCGCCTGCTCATACATCCCATTGGCTGGGTGGCCTGCATCGAGCAGGCTTGGGGCAGGAGGCGCGGCCTGGGCGTGGCTTCTGGCCTCATTGATGGCGGCCAGGGTGGCAGGCCCGGCGACCCCATCGGCTTTGAGCTGATGGTCCTGCTGGAACTGCCGCACGGCCGCCTCGGTCCCCGGTCCAAAGGCATGGTCGGCGGCGAGGGGGCGGCCTTGGGCGTCGGCGTAGCCGAGTTCATTGAGCTGGTTTTGCAGGGTGCCGATGGCGTCTGAGCGGTCGTGCAGGCGAAGAGCATTGCCGTGCCCGTGGTGCGCACCATGATGCGGGCTGTTGCCCATCGTCTGGAGTTGCTCGAGCGAGATGGACCCGTCTTTTACCCCCTGCACGAGCTCAGGCGTGATGAGGGTCGCCCACTGCCTGGAGCGGTCAATGCGCGCATCCGCGCCATTTTCCCCACCGTTGATTGCCACACCCGACGCATAGGCGTCTTTGCGGTCAGCCTCAGGCACCTTGTCTTTCCAGTACGCAATGGCAAGCTTTGCCGCCATTTCCGGTTCACTGGCAAGCTCCGGGTGATTTTTGAGGTCAACCCCGAACTTCTCGCCAAAGCGCTCGTAGTTGTCGCGCCCCGTGTACTGGAAGTAGCCACGCCCATGGAAGGTCCAACCATCGCCGGGATTGGTGTTTCGCAGGTCACTGCGGTTGTCGTAGAGGATGTGGGCCATCTGCTTTGGATCCTGGCTGTCGACGGCCGCCTGGATTTCCTCCCGGGTGTTTCTGGTGCCCGCGCTTTTGACCGCGGCGACAACCTGCTCGACACTGTGGTAGCCCTTCAGCTGCTCATCCATGGTGCTAAAGCTGCCGGTTTCCACCGACGCGTTGCCCATGACATTGGCCAACTCCTCGGGGGAGGTGACACCGGATTCAACAAAGCGCTTAAAGAGCAGGGCAGAACTGGCATTGAACTGCGGCATGGTCTGCTCCTAGTGCACAACGGTGCGGTGGGCATGAAGTGCTTCACGGATGGCTTTGGGTGAAAACGCATCCACCGTCAGCCACGGCAGCGTGGCCGGATAGTCCAGCACGGATTTCATTACGATGACGCCTGACTCCCCGTTCTCCACGGATGTTGCTTCGACATGTTGCAGGTGCCAGGCGCGCTTTTGTCCATCCCATGCAAATGCATAGGTGGTGCCACCGCGTGGCAATTCGTTGAAGTAGGCCACTGAGGTCGGGCCGACCGTCAGGTTGTGGTTGAGTGCCATGGGGCCGGCATTCTTGGCCGACTCGTTGTACCGGCAATCGACCACCTCGCCGTTTTTGGCCGTCACGGCATAGGTGGCACCAGTGGCGCGCAGCAGCCACAGTTCACAGGCATTGCCGGTTGAGGGGGCCGGCTGGGCGTGGCGCACGACAAGAGCGCCGCCCGCGTCTTCCACCCCGAATGGTTTAGCCGGCTGAAAGGCAAGCACCGTGTCGCCGGGAATCATCAGCGCCTGGACGTTGGCCGGGACCACACCGGGGGTGGCCGCTGCACAAGGGGCAACGATGCAGGCCAGCGCCAAGGCAGCGGTGACGGACAAGGCCGGAATGCGACCAGCCTGGCCGTTGGCGAAGACAGGGTGGCGAGAGAGAAACCTGAGGCGGTGGATGGTCATCTGGACTCCTTTGTTCTGACCGGTCATACCATGGCTCAAATCCATGGCCGCAGCCAAGACTAACCGGGTGTCCACTTCGGCACGAGCGGGACGAGGCCGGTCCGTCAGGTTGGGCATAACGTCGCGCCAGTCAGGTGAAGACTTCGGGAGCGGGATGCACGCATGCATGCGCCAGGGGCGGTGAGCTGTCCGTGCCCGTGCGCCGCCCATGCCGAAACATCGTCAAGTGGACCACCCATGCGTCAATGGACATGCGGCAAGTCGCCCCTTCCAGGACACGACTGCCACCCGCGTGCCGTTGCCGGTTAAGGAGAAGCTGAAGGCGGCTGAGCAAGAGCCGCCATCCCCGCTTTTGGCACCCGCCCCTTCCGCTTGTGGCCGGCTTTCAACCGACCGACCTCGTGACACAGGTAGTTGTCGAACCGGACCGCTACTGAAGGCGGGGGGACGTCGGACGCCAATGAACATCTCCTGGGTGCGGGGAATGGAGCTCACCGTGTCGGCGTTGGTCTTGCGGTGGGTGCACTTCGCCCATGTGCCAGAGGAGCAGGGTTTCGAGGTCGCTTGAAGTGGGCGCGCTCTCGGCCACCTCGCCCGCGGGGACATAGGTGTCGGGTGGCTCGAGGGCCGACCGGTCGGACGGGTGTAGCGGATTCGACTACGACGGCCGCAGCCGCTTCGGCGCCGCCCAGCCCCTTATCCGGTCTCATAGTCGAGCTATGTCAGGGGGTTAAATGAGGTCCTGGGTGTTCCCTTCACGCGCTCCGGTCTTCTGTGCGCTGCAAAAAAAGCAGCTGGCAAATGCTCTTACTGTCTTCGATCACAGATCCTTGATAAAATAAGGAAAGTCGGTCATTTTGGTGAATATCTGGCGGAGAACTGTCGATGAAGGCGCCAACGCTCAAAGACAAGATGGCCTATTACGCGAAGGTTCGGGCGGCGAATTACGCGGACAGTCTTCGTCTTGAGGGCTTCGTCGCACCTCAAAAGCAGGACCATAAACACCGGCGTGCGGGTGTGGCCGGCAAGAAACAGTCACGGTCGCCCATGTGACCAGGGACAAGTACGGGGTCGAGGACGATCCGTACTGTTACGCCGGCACCACGACCCTCAAGAATCTGCTCGATTTGCGCGATGAGATCCTGCTTTCGGAGGCTGAGAGGGATTTGACTGCCGACGCGGCTGAAGCTTTAGAGTTCCTCGCTCCGCCGTACGATCTGTGCTCGGTCACCGCAATTCATCGTCACCTGTTCGCCGACGTCTATCCCTGGGCTGGTGAATTGCGGTTGCTCGATATCAGCAAGGGAACGACGCGGTTCTGCACGGCTACCCGCATCGAACCGGAAGCGCATAAGTTCTTTGAAGAACTGAGGACTTTGAATTGGCTCGAGGAGATGTCCCGAAACGAACTTGTTTCGAAGGTTGCCGAGCTTTTCGGGGATTTCAATGTCATTCACCCGTTTCGCGAAGGCAACGGGCGAGTCCAACGCATCTTGTTCGAGAACCTGATCATCAATGTCGGGTACGAAATCAGTTGGCGCAACATTGAGCCCGATGCTTGGGTCGAGGCCAACATAGCGGCATACAACGTGGATTACTCGCCTTTGCGATCCGTTTTCGAGATATGTGTGGGTGGTCTGATCAAAACTGACGACTGAGTCAGTGCGATTTCGGCGACAGTCAACCGCGTCACGGCGGCGGGCGTTTCATACTGAGGAGCCTCGTCAGCTCATGCCGATCATCCGCGGACGAGACTGCAACGGTCAGCCACCTCCCGTCTGGATATGGACGGGCTTCGTCGTAGAGCTTGACCAGTGGCGGGCTCCAGGAATAACGCAGTTCCTCGAACTTCTCTCGTTCTGCTCGCCCCAGGACTACCTGGACTGAAAGCTGCCGATACTCCGGCAGCAAGGTGCAGAATGCCTTGGTCTTCTTGTAGCGCAGGGACCAGCCACGTTTCTTGCCGCCATAGAGCCATTCGGGCTCGAAGACATCGGGATAGGACAGGTCGATCCAGCTCGTCAGCTTCTTCCAATGCCCGAATGGTTTCGGTCCGAGCCAGTCCCGCACGATCTGTTCATCGGGCGCTGTCGATTTGTCTGCGATCCGGTCGCCGATCGCCGGCGGCTGTCCCTGGTCGCTTTCTTGCCGGCTGTGGCGGCGGTCTCGAAGATTCATACATTTCCGGCTTGGAGACTGATTTTCGTTGGATTCTGCGTCATCGACGGAATGTATATAAGGACCAAGATTCCCAATCTTGGATGTACCAACGATTCGATACGAATCTACAGATTCTGCGGGAATGGGTAGCGTGGCACTCAAGTGCTATGACACTATTTCGAATCCGGCATTGCTGCCTGGGAACCGTCGTAACGACCGGAAACGTCAAGCGTAATAAACACGTCCTTCTACCGTTCCCACCAGGAAAATGACCTATCGGCGCTGGGCGGACAGCGTTCCGGACTCCTTCCGCGTCAGTGTGAAAATGCCCCGTGCGGTCACGCATAAGCTGCGGCTGCCAACGGCTTATTTTCCCTGCTTCGAAAGGGCACCCATGTCCCCGTCGTGTGCGGGCCGCGGCATGGTGCGGCCATCCCGAATGCCTTGAACTCCTGAAGCAGCTGGGGACTAGCTGAAGCCTTGATCTCGCTCAACGCGTGACAGGAGCGGATGTCGGGCGGGGCTCCAGGGTTAATAGTTGCGTCATGCTACCTAATGCAGCTAGAGTTGCGTGACGCAACTATGTGGTTTGGAAGACTGCTCATGGACCGCCGGCTCCTCATGCTCGCCCTAGGTATGTTCGCCCTCGGCACCGACAGCTTCGTGGTCGCCGGTGTCCTGCCCGAACTCGCGCGGCACTTCCATGTCGGTATTGGTGCCGCCGGCCAGATGACCACGGCGTATGCCTTGTCGTACGCCATCCTTGCGCCGCTGATCGCCGCGGTAGCGGCGCACGTTCCGCGAAAGCGTCTCCTGCTCGGGAGTCTTTCCATCTTCGTGGTGGCGAATCTCCTTACCGCCGTCGCCCCCACGTTCTGGTTCGCTCTTGCCACGCGTGCGCTGGCGGGCCTGGGCGCGGCGATGTTCGCTCCCACGGCCACCGGTACGGCGGCGATGATCGTTCCGCCGGAGCGCCGTGGTTTCGCGCTCTCCGTCATCATCGCCGGGCTGACCTTCGCAACGGCGCTCGGTTCGCCCATCGGTACGCTCATCGGCGGCCTGGGGGACTGGCGATACACGATGGTCTTCGTGGCCGCGCTGGCCACGGCTGCTGCGCTGGGTGTTGCGACCCTCCTGCACGATGTACCGCTACCACCGCAGATCAGCCTGCGTGAGCGCATCGCCCCACTGCACGACAGCCGCGTGGCACTGACCCTGCTCACGACGCTGCTGGGCCAGACCGGAAACTTCCTCGTCTATACGTACTTCGCCGTGATCTTCGACCGCGTGATCAGCGGCAGCGCGGCCACGCTGGGCATACTTCTGGTGTTATGGGGCTCGGCCGGAACGGCGATGAACCTCCTCGCCGGACGTCACATCGACCGGATCGGATCGCGCAAGGTACTGCTCTTCATGTTCACGGTGCTCATCGTGAACATGGCACTGATTCCGTGGGCCATTGCATGGTTTGCGACGGGTGTGCTGGTCATCGTGGTTTTCGGTGCCGCCGGCTGGGGTTTCCAGGTACCGCAGCAGCATCGCCTCGTGCACCTCGCCCCGGCCACCGCTCCGGTCGTGCTGGGCCTCAACACGGCCGGCACGTATTTCGGCGTGTCGGCCGCTGGCGCACTCGGAGCCGCCGGTCTCGCCACGGTGGGTGCCCACCATCTCAGTCTGCTGTCCGCCGGTTTCATGGCCCTGGCGCTGGTCGTGGCCGAACTGGCGCACCGGCGCATCCATGCGGTTGCGCGTCGCGCGTCGCCCGGGTTGGGCGCTGTCGCCTGCACGTCGTCCTGAGGGACGCGCTCAGGCTTCGCCCAGAACCTTCAGGTTACGGTTCTCGATCACGGCCATGGTGGTGGCGGTGGCCCCGGGACCCGGAACGAACCGCACATCGCGAAACGACAGCGGTTTTCCATCGGGGCCGTGCACCGTGATCTCTTCGATACCGTGCCCGGAATCGGCAGTGACCAGACGAGTGGTCGGCTTACCGTTCGGAGCGACCCATCGGTCGCCCCACTGCTTGAGGATGACCAGGACCGGGTAGATCTCCTCGCCTTTGCGCGTCAGGCGGTAGCCGTCCGTGTTCGCGCGATTCTCGAGGGGGAACCGTTCCATGATGCCGAGCTCGATAAGGCGTTCCAGGCGCGACGCCAGGATGTTGCGGGCGATGCCGAGTTCGCTCTGGAACTCGTCGAAGCGCGTCGTCCCCTGCGTGGCTTCGCGGATGATCAGCAGGGTCCACCAGTCGCCCACCTGGTCCAGTGCGCGGGCAATCGTGCAGTTCATGCTGTCAAAGCGCTTCTTGCGCATGGGACGCAACCTCCAGCCAGTGACATTAGTTTCATCATACCACTAACCGGGGTGCCGCCAGGGGGCGGGGGCGGTGCCGGCAACGAGCTTGCCGATCTCCGCGAAAAGCGCATTCCTCGCCTTCTGATCCGCTTGCGAGCCCGTAAGGAAGGCCGCCACGATCACGGTGTGACCGTCCGGCCAGGTGACGATGCCGATGTCGTTGAACGCCGCGGTCTCGCCTTCCAGCGTATACGAGGTGCCGCACTTGTCCGCGAAGCGCAGACCGGTGGGCAGTCCGGCGCGCATGCGATTGGGCACGGTCTGGTCGACCATGAGCCCGAGCAGCCGCTTCGTCGATGCGGCGGAGAGCAGGTCGCCCTTCCACAGCTTTTCGAGGAAGTCGGCGGCCGCATCCGGCGTCGTGCGGTTGCGCGGGTCGGCCATGTACGCCTGATAGCCGCGGCGCCGCCGTGCCAGTTCCGCCGCCTCGGTTTCGTCTTCCCGAATGGTTTGGCCCTTGACGGTATCTTCGAAGATGTCGCTGACGTCGCCTTCGCTCAGGTCGACCCGCATCCCGTCGATACGGTGTTTGCGCAGGTAGGTTGTCACCACCCGCGGGCCGCCGACGAGCCTGACCAGGGTGTCCACGGCGGTGTTGTCGCTTTCGCTCACGGCGGCCACCAGGAGCCGATCGACCGTGAAGCGCATGCGCTTGCCCTTGAAATGGGCGCCGATGGATGGCACGGCAGCACCGCCGACGACATCCTCCTTGTCGATCGTCACTTCCTGGCCCGGCGCGATGCGCCCTTCGTCGATCTGCGCGAGCACCGCGGCGGCCACAGGCGCCTTGAACACGCTCATCATGGGATAGGCGCGGTCGGCGTTAATGCGTGTTCGTGTGTGGGGGTCGAGATCCACAACGGTGATTCCCAGTACACCGGGCCGGGCCTTGTCGGCCAGTTGCGTCAAGGCTTCCTGCAGATGCGTATCGGATACCTCCCCGGCGATGACTGGCATGGCGAGCAGAAGTGCGATGCATGGAGCGAGTAACGCGCGGACTGATGATCTTACGGGCTTGCGCATGGATCCCCCTGAGACGAAGTCGCTGCCGATGATTGTCCGCGAACGAGGCAGGACACGGAAGCGGGCGACTGGCGCATGGTCGATTTCGCTGACCTTCAAGCGCCGTGCCGCGGCTTCCGTCTCCGGCGGATCAGGAAGTCGCTGATACTCAGCAGCAGCGACCGCCGGTACCCCGATACCTCGCTTCCTGGCGCTCGCGAAAGAACTCGCCGTAGCTCGGCACGGGTTTGTCGGGATGATGCTCGCGCAGATGCTTCACATACACATCGTAGTCGGGCACGCCGCAGCAGAGGCGGGCGGTTTGCACCGCCCATTGCCAAAGCGAGCGCGGTGCCGCCGGTGCGTTCGTTTCCATTCCCATCTCCTTACTGCGCCACGCTCGACAGGGCCACGTACGGTTCTTCATGGGCCGTGGCGTGGGTGTCGCGCCAGGCGCGGACGATGGAGCGCAGCGAGAAGAACAGCATCGTCAGCACCAGTAGCATGAACAGGGCGGTGAGGCCCATGTCCACGCGGTTGTTGGTGACGATGCGCTGCATTTCGTCGGCCGTCTTCGCGGGAGCGAGCAGCTTGCCTGAGGCCATCGCGTCGGCGTATTTCTGCGCCGCGGCCGTGAAGCTGATCTTGTCGTCGAAGATCTTCTGCCAGCCAGCCGTCAGCGTGCACACCACCAGCCATGCGGCGGGAATCGCCGGAACGAGTACGTAACGCTCGCGCTTGAGTTTCACCGTGACGACGGTGGCGAGCATCAGCGCGATCGCGGCCAGCATCTGGTTGGCGATGCCGAACAGCGGCCACAGGGTGTTGATGCCGCCCAGGGGATCGACGGCGCCCTGGTACAGGAAATAGCCCCAGAGCCCGACGCAGATCACGGTGGCCACGATGTTGCCGATCCACGATTCGGTCTGCTTCAGTGGCGCCCAGGCCATGCCTGCCAGTTCCTGGATCATGAAGCGGCCCACGCGGGTGCCGGCGTCCACGGTGGTCAGAATGAACAAGGCTTCGAACAGGATGGCGTAGTGGTACCAGAGGGCCATCATGCCTTCGCCCGGCATGATGCCGTGAAGCAGTTGCGCCATGCCCACCGCGAGAGTGGGAGCGCCGCCGGCGCGACCCAGGATGGTGCCTTCGCCGATATTCCTCGCGGTGTCGGTGAGCTCGGCCGGCGTGACGAGGAAGCCCCACGTGCTGATCGTCTGCGCTGCATGCTCGGCCGTGGTGCCCACCAGTGCGCCGGGCGAGTTCATGGCGAAGTACACGCCCGGATGCAGGGACGCGGCGGCGATCAGCGCCATGATGGCGACGAAGGCCTCCATCAACATGCCGCCATAACCGACCAGCCGCGCCTCGCCCTCGTTGGCGAGCAGCTTGGGCGTGGTGCCCGAGGCGATGATCGAATGCCAGCCGGACACCGCACCGCAGGCGATGGTGATGAAGAGGAATGGAAACAGGTTGCCGGCGAAGACCGGGCCGGTGCCGTCGATGAACTTCGTGACGGCCGGCATCTGCAACATGGGCGCGGCCAGGAAGATCGCCAGGGCGAGCAGGGCGATGGTGCCGATCTTGAGGAAGGTGGACAGATAGTCGCGCGGGGCGAGCAGCAGCCATACCGGCAGTACGGAGGCGAAGAAGCCGTATCCGATCAGCAGCCAGGCCAGGGCCTTCGCGTCGAAATCGAACATCGCGGCCAGCGCCGGCGTGTCGTTTACCGTCTTTCCGTACCAGATCGAGGCGAGCAGCAGGATGAGTCCGAGGATGGATACTTCGAGGATGCGGCCCGGGCGGATGAAGCGCAGGTACGCGCCCATCAGGAGGGCGATGGGAATCGTCGCGGCGACGGTGAAGGTTCCCCAGGGACTGTGCGTGAGGGCTTTCACCACGACCAGCGCCAAGACCGCCAGCACGATCATCATGAGGACCAGCACCCCGACCATCGCGATGACGCCGGGCAGTTCGCCTAGTTCCTCGCGCAGCATGTGCCCGAGGGAGCGACCGTCGCGACGGAGCGAGAGGCCGAGGATCATGAAGTCCTGTACCGCGCCGGCGAAGACCACGCCAACCAGGATCCACAGGGTGCCGGGCAGGTAACCCATCTGCGCGGCCAGTACGGGCCCGACCAGCGGACCGGCACCGGCGATGGCGGCGAAGTGGTGGCCGAACACCACCCAGCGGTCGGTGGGCACGTAGTCGAGACCGTCGTTTCGCAGGACCGATGGCGTGGCGCGCGAAGGATCGAGCTGGAGCACGCGAGTCGCGATCATGCGGCTATAGAAGCGGTAGCCGATGAGGAAAACCGCAATGGACGCCGTGACCAGCCAGATGGCGTTGATCGGTTCACCGCGCCGAAGCGTGATGACCCCGAGGCACCAGGCCCCGACGATGGCGATGGCGGCCCAGAGGATCTTGCCGGCCGGGCTGGGTTTCGGGATGGCGCTTTGCATGGTTGGAACTCCCCTCGCGGATACCCCAAGGGTCGTCCCCGCCGCCTTGGGGGTCAATGACCGGGCGAGCTTTCGGGTATTAGCCATTGGTCGAATGGCCAGCGACGCGAAACCCGTCCGAGGCTTGAGCCGGTGGCCTTCCGGCACCATGCTGGGACCATCCCCACACCCCCCCGGAAAGCGCATGATCCGCGAGATCCTTAAGATGGGCGACGAGCGCCTGTTGCGCCTCGCCCCACCTGTGGCTGATGCGATGTTCGGCTCGGCCGAGCTCGATGAGCTCATCGCCGACATGTTCGACACCATGGTCGACGCCGGTGGCGTCGGTCTGGCCGCGCCGCAGATCGGCGTCGACCTGCAACTGGTGATCTTCGGTTTCGATAGCAGCGAGCGTTATCCCGACGCGTCGCCGGTGCCGCGCACGATCCTGCTCAATCCCGAGATCACGCCGCTCTCGCAGGACATGGAAGAAGGCTGGGAAGGGTGCCTGTCCGTGCCCGGCCTGCGCGGTGTGGTGAACCGCTACTCGCTGATCAGGTACCGCGGCGTCGACCCGCTGGGGCAGCCGATCGACCGCACCGCCGAAGGTTTCCATGCGCGCGTGGTGCAGCACGAATGCGATCACCTGATTGGCAGGCTGTATCCCTCCCGTATCACCGACTTCACCCGGTTCGGGTTCTCCGATGTGCTGTTTCCGGGCATGGACATCGGGGACGACTGATCCCGCAGGAGCCGCTATAGCGGCTCCTGCGGGGTGCCCGCTAGTCGGCGTCGGCCAGGGCTTCGATGATGATGAGCAGGGCCTTGCGCCGTTCTTTCGTCATCCGGCTCACGAGGCCGACGAGGCGCAGTTGTTCGCGGGAATCGGCTCGATACAGGGCAGGGCTTTCGCGTACGCCCGTCGCTCCGTTGGGCGCGCCGCGGCCGGTGGCAAGCCATTCGAAATTGACGCCGAAACGGATGGCCATGTCGATCTGGCGCTCCAGTTCGGGCAGGCCGAGATCGCTGAGCCATTTGCGCGCGGTTTCCCGGCTGACGTCGAAAAGGTCGGCCAGCTGCGTAATGCGGCCGCGGCCTTTCTTGACGCCGGCCATGTCCAGCGCGACATGCAGGCGTTGGGAAAAACCTCGGTTAGTAGGGGGCATGACAACTCCGGTGGAACGCTTGGGCGCTACTGGTCCGGTATTGTTCGATAGCGCGGAGCGGGAGCGTGACGCTTTTGCTATTGCCAACTCGTCCAATTTGCGACTGCCTTCAATTTTTCCGGCTCAATGTCGGAAGGAATTGGTCAATTTTCTCATTTCTTCCGCCGCGCGATGTGCTAAGTCGGCAAAATCCGAGCCTGAACCAGCGTAAAGGATCGCGCGCGAGGAGGAAATCATGAGACCGGTACCATCACTGGTCCGGCCGTTTTTCATCACCGCCGCCACGTCGCCACCCTGGGCACCGATGCCGGGCACGAGCAAGGGCATGCCGCCGACGACGGCGCGCACGCGACCAAGCTCTTCCGGCCAGGTCGCGCCCGTCACGAGGGCGCAGTTGCCGTTTCCGTTCCACTCGCGGGCGATGGTTTCCGCCACGCGCAGATAGAGTGGCTGGCCGCCGCAGTCCAGGGCTTGGAAATCCTTGCCGCCGGGATTGGACGTCCGGCACAGCAGGATGACGCCCTTGTCGGCGCGTTCGAGGAAGGGCGCGACGGAGTCGTGGCCCAGGTACGGATTGAGGGTGACGGCATCGGCGCCATAGCGATCGAAGGCTTCGGAGGCATAATGCTTCGCGGTGGAGCCGATGTCACCGCGCTTGGCATCGAGGATCACTGGAATGCCGGGGTGCCGGTCGTGGATATACGCGATCAGGCGCTCCAGCACGTCTTCGGCACGCTGCGCCGCGAAGTGGGCGATCTGGGGCTTGAACGCGCAGACCTGTCCAGCGGTGGCGTCCACGATGTCGCGGCAGAAGGCGAAGACGCCTTCGTTGCCGGAGAGCCCGGCGGGCAACCTGCCGGGCTCCGGATCGAGGCCGACGCACACGAGCGAGTCGTTGCGGCGCCAGGCGTCCCCGAGGGAGGTCATGAAAGTCATGGGTGTCAGACCAGCTTTTTGTATTTCACGCGCTTCGGGCCCGCATCGTCGCCGAGGCGGCGTTTCTTGTCGGCTTCGTACTCGTTGTAGTTGCCCGGGAAGAACTCGACGTGCGAATCGCCTTCGAACGCGATGATGTGCGTGGCGATGCGGTCGAGGAACCAGCGATCATGCGAGATGACAACCGCGCAGCCCGGGAATTCCAGCAGCGCGTCTTCGAGCGCGCGCAGCGTTTCCACGTCGAGGTCGTTCGACGGTTCGTCGAGCAGCAGCACGTTGCCGCCCTGCAGCAGGGTCTTCGCCATATGCAGGCGGCCGCGCTCACCGCCGGAGAGCTGGCCCACGATCTTCTGCTGGTCTGTGCCCTTGAAGTTGAAGCGGCCGATGTAGGCACGTGACTGGATCTCGAAGTTGCCGATGGCGAGGATGTCCGAACCGCCGGACACTTCCTGCCACACGTTGTTCTTCGGATCGAGCGCGTCGCGCGACTGGTCGACGTAGGCCAGCTTGACCGTGTGGCCGAGCTTCACCTCACCGGTGTCCGGTGTTTCCTTGCCCATGATCATTTTCATCATGGTGGACTTGCCGGCGCCGTTCGGACCGATGACGCCGACGATCGCGCCGGGCGGAATCTTGAACGAAAGGTCTTCGATCAGCACGCGGTCGCCGAACGACTTGGTGACGTTCTTGAACTCGATGACTTCCTGGCCCAGGCGCTCGCCCGGCGGGATGAAGATCTCGTTCGTTTCGTTGCGGCGCTGGTACTCGACGGAGTTCAGTTCCTCGAAACGGTTCAGGCGGGCCTTGCCCTTCGACTGACGGCCCTTGGCCGCGGAACGCACCCACTCGAGCTCCTTCTTGATCGCCTTCTGGCGCGACTTTTCCTGGTTGGCTTCCTGAGACAGGCGCTGGTCCTTCTGCTCAAGCCACTCGGTGTAGTTGCCCTTCCAGGGAATGCCGCGGCCGCGGTCGAGTTCGAGGATCCACTCGGCCGCGTTGTCGAGGAAGTAGCGGTCATGGGTGACCGCGACGACCGTGCCCGGATAGTCGTGCAGGAAGGTTTCCAGCCAGTCGACCGATTCGGCGTCCAGGTGGTTGGTGGGCTCGTCGAGCAGCAACATGTCCGGCTTGGACAGCAGCAGGCGGCAGAGCGCCACGCGGCGCTTCTCGCCACCGGAGAGGGGGCCGATCTTCGCGTCCCAGGGCGGCAGGCGCAGTGCATCGGCGGCCACTTCGAGTTGGCGCTCCAGCGCATGGGCATCGTTCGTGGCGAGGATGCCCTCAAGGGCTTCCTGCTCCTTCGCGAGCTTGTCGAAGTCAGCGCCTTCCTCGGCGTAGGCGGCATAGACCTCTTCCAGGCGCTTCTGGGCGTCGAGGACCTCGGACACGCCTTCCTCGACGGCTTCACGGACCGTCTTCTCGGGGTCGAGGTCCGGCTCCTGCGCGAGGTAACCGATCTTGGTGCCGGGATTGGCGCGTGCTTCGCCCTGGAAGTCCTTGTCGACGCCGGCCATGATCCGCAAAACCGTCGACTTGCCCGCGCCGTTGATGCCCAGCAGGCCGATCTTGGCGCCGGGGAAGAACGACAGCGAGATGTCCTTGATGATCTGGCGCTTCGGGGGGACGATCTTGCTCACCCCGTTCATGGTGTAGATGTACTGCATGGACGCTCCGTCGATTGGGCACGCCGTCGACGCCAGGGGCGCCGCTGGGCAAAAGCCAATTATAGCGGGTTCCCGGCGGCACCATTCGCGTGGCGATGGCGCCCCACAGGGTTCGACAGCACCGCGCAGGGTTCGCGGCTAGCCTCTGGATCCCCCGGCTTGACGGGTAGGGATGTCGGAATCGTCCTAGATGCGCGTCAGCCCCCGCCCCCGCCGTCCTGCAGGCCGGTTGGGCCGGCAGGCCCTGGGTTAGCCTGCGGTCCCGCAGTGCCAAAGGAAGGCGTCATGCCGCTCGCGAAAGAAGCCGCCAGACGTGCGGCACATAGCCTTGTCCTTGCCTTGGCCGTGGCATCCGCGCCGGCCGCGGCGATCTCTGGCCCGGACCTGAACATCGCGGTCTATCACGGATCGGTCCGGGACTGGCAAACGGCCTTGCGGCCTCGCGTCGAGCCCACGGCACCGCGCACGCTTGAAGGAGAGTTCAACAGCCGGTCGCTGCCGCCGGTACGCGACAGGATCTCCAGGTTATTCGGTGTCGCCTCCGATCAGGCCGGGCGCGAGAACAGGCTCCTCCCGGAGCGCCCGACCTACATGTGGTACGACACCATTAAGGGCCGCCGGTATGGGATCGTCCGCTCCTGCGGCGGCTGCCCCGTGGGCAACCCCCTTCTGGTACGGGACAGCATGCATTACAAGCCGCCCGTGCCCTGACGCGGGCTCGTCAGTGGCCGCAAACCCCGATGGGCGCTACACTTTCGGTCTTCCTACCCCCCATTCCACGAGGTCGAGATGTTCCCGAAGGATGCAACGATCGCCGGCTACGACGACGAACTCGCCAAGGCCATCGCCGACGAGTCCCGTCGCCAGGAAGATCACGTCGAGCTGATCGCCTCGGAGAACTACGCCAGCCCGCGCGTCATGGAAGCCCAGGGGTCCTCGCTCACGAACAAGTACGCCGAGGGTTATCCCGGCAAGCGCTACTACGGTGGCTGCGAGTACGTTGACATCGCCGAGAAGCTGGCCATCTCGCGTCTGAAGAAGCTGTTCGGCGCCGACTATGCCAACGTGCAGCCGCATTCCGGCTCGCAGGCGAACCAGGCCGTGTACTTCGCGCTATTGCAGCCGGGCGACACCATCCTCGGCATGAGCCTGGCCCACGGTGGCCATCTCACGCACGGCGCCAAGGTGAACCTCTCGGGAAAGATCTTCAACGCGGTGCAGTACGGCATCGATCCGGATACCGGTCTGGTGAACTACGACGAGGTCGAGAAGCTTGCGCTGGAGCACAAGCCGAAGATGGTCGTGGCTGGTTTTTCGGCTTATTCGCAAGTGCTCGACTGGGCGCGTTTCCGGGCCATCGCCGATAAAGTAGGCGCGTACCTCTTCGTCGACATGGCCCATGTCGCCGGCCTCGTGGCGGCGGGCGTCTATCCGAGCCCGATCGATCATGCCCACGTCGTTACTTCCACCACCCACAAGACCCTGCGCGGTCCGCGCGGCGGCATCATCGTTGCCAAGGGCCTGGGCGAGGAACTCGAGAAGAAGCTGCAGTCCATCGTGTTCCCCGGCATCCAGGGTGGTCCGCTGATGCACGTCATCGCCGCCAAGGCGGTGGCATTTAAGGAAGCGCTGGAGCCGTCATTTACCGAATACCAGCGGCAGGTGGTGAAGAACGCCAAGGCCATGGCGAAAACGCTCATCGAGCGCGGCTACAAGGTCGTGTCCGGCGGCACCGAAAACCACCTCATGCTGATCGACCTGATCGGCCGCGAAGTCACCGGCAAGGATGCGGAAGCCGCACTCGGCAAGGCGCACATCACGGTGAACAAGAACGCCGTGCCGAACGATCCTCGCTCGCCCTTCGTCACCTCCGGCCTGCGCGTCGGCACGCCTGCCATCACCACCCGCGGCTACACCGAAGCGGCGACGGTGGAGCTTACGCAGTGGATCTGCGACGTGCTCGACGCACCGGCCGACGAGGCCGTGATCGCCGCCGTGCGTGAGAAGGTCACCGCGCAGTGCGCGACGTTCCCGGTCTATGGCTGATCGATGCACTGTCCGTTCTGCCAGCACGAAGACACACGAGTCATCGACTCCCGCCTTACCGAGGACGGGGGCACGGTGCGCCGCCGTCGCGAGTGCCCGCAGTGCGGCGAGCGCTTCAACACTTTCGAAACCGCTGAACTCAAGCTCCCGGCGATCGTGAAGTCGGGCGATCGCCGCGAGCCATTCGACGACCACAAGCTGCGCGTGAGTTTCGAGCGCGCGCTGCAGAAACGCCCCGTGGCGAGCGACGCGGTGGATGCCTCCATGCGCGCCGTCATCAACGACCTTCGCCGCAGTGGGGAGCGCGAAGTGCCGTCGCGCCAGGTCGGCGAACTGGTGATGCGCGAGCTCAAGAAGCTCGATCAGGTGGCCTACGTGCGTTTCGCCTCGGTCTATCGCCGCTTCGAGGACGTGCACGCGTTTCGCGAAGAAATCGAGAAGCTGGAGCGTGACCTGCCGTCGCTGGAAGGCTTGCAACTGCCGCTGCTCGAGGCAGCCCGGCGCGGGCGCAAGCCCTGATGTCGCGGCCGTTCTTTCCGGCCATGGACCACGTCCACATGGCGCGTGCGTTGCGCCTCGCCGAAAAGGGTCTGCACACCACCCAACCCAATCCGCGTGTCGGCTGCGTCATCGCGCGCGGCGATACCGTGCTCGGTACCGGTTGGCACCAGCGTGCCGGCGAGCCGCATGCGGAAGTCTTCGCATTGCGCGAAGCGGGTGACGCCGCGCGCGGTGCGACAGCCTACGTCACCTTGGAGCCCTGCGCCCACTACGGGCGCACGCCACCCTGCGCGGATGCGCTGATCGCCGCCGGGGTGGGGCGCGTGGTCATCGCGCACGAAGACCCGTTCGACAAGGTGGCCGGCGCAGGCATCGAGAAACTGCGCGCCGCCGGCATCGGCGTCCAGGTCGGGCTGATGCGCGAAGCGGCGCACGACATCAATATCGGTTTTTTCAGCCGCATCCAGCGCGGCCGGCCATGGGTGCGGGTGAAGATCGCGATGAGCCTCGATGGACGGACCGCGCTCGCCAACGGCTCGTCGAAGTGGATCACCGGCGAAGCCGCGCGTGCCGACGTGCAGCACTGGCGTGCACGCGCGTCCGCCATTCTTTCCGCCAGTGGCACCGTGCTGGCCGACGATCCGCATCTCACCGTGCGGCTGCCCGGTGAGGGGCGATTCGTGCCGCCGGTGCGCGCCATCGTCGATACGACGCTGCGCACACCGGCGGGCGCGAACGTGCTGGATGCCGCCGCTCCCACCTTGCTGCTGCACGCGCCGGACGCCGAGGTTCCCGCCCACCTCGTGGACGTGCCGCGCGCCGCCATCCGCCGCGGCGATGCGGGCGGCATCGATCTGCATGCGGCGCTGCACTGGCTGGCGTTGCGGGACGTCAACGAAGTGCACGTCGAGGCCGGCCCCGCGCTGTGCGGCGCGTTGCTTGGCGCCGGCCTCGCCGACGAACTGCTCGTCTACATCGCGCCGGTCCTGCTCGGGGACAGCGCGCGCCCGATGCTTCACCTGCCGCCGCTCGACGACATGGCTTCGCGCTGGAAACTCGAGACGGTCGACCGCCGCCAGGTCGGCGACGACACCCGGCTGCAGTTGCGCCCGGTGGCATGAAGCCGCTGGCTCACGTCCGCTGGGGCATCGTCGGCTGCGGCGCCGTGACCGAAGTGAAGAGCGGCCCCGCGTTTTCCAGGGTGGCCGATTCTTCGCTGGTGGCCGTGATGCGCCGCGATGGCGACAAGGCCCGCGACTACGCGCAGCGGCACGGCGTACCGCGCTGGTACGACGATGCCTCCGCGCTGATCGCCGATACGGAAGTTGACGCGGTCTACGTCGCCACGCCACCGTCCAGCCATCGCGAGTTTTCTCTCATGGCCATCGCCGCCGGCAAGCCCGTGTACGTCGAGAAACCGATGGCGATGAACCACGGCGAATGCCAGGACATCATCGCCGCTGCCGAAGCCGCGGGTGTGCCGGTGTTCGTCGCGTATTACCGGCGGATGCTGCCGCGTTTCCGTCGCATCGCGGCGCTTCTCGCCGAAGGCGCGATCGGTACGCCGCGCATCGCCTCAGTCCTGCTGCATCATCCGTTCGAGGCGCGCTACGGCGATCCCGCGAACCTGCCGTGGACCGTGCGTCCGGAGGTATCCGGCGGCGGCATCTTCGTCGACATCGGCTGTCACACGCTGGACATCCTGGATTTCCTGCTCGGCCCCTTCGCTGACGTACAAGGGATGAGCACCAGCCAGATGAACGCTTATCCGGCGGAAGACACCGTGGCCATGGCCTTCCGTTTCGAAAGCGGCGTGCTCGGTACCGGCCTGTGGAACTTTGGCGCGGACCGCCGCGAGGACCGCGTGGAAATCGTGGGTGACCGTGGCCGCCTGGTGTTCGCCACCTTCGGCGACGGCCCGATCCTCCTCGAGGCGGGCGCCCGCCGCGAGGACATCCGCATCGCCAATCCGGAGCACATCCAGCAGCCCCTGATCGAGACCATCGTGGCGGAGCTGACGGGGAAGGGATATTGCCCGTCGACGGCGCGCACCGGTGCCCGCACCAGCTGGGTGATGGACCAGGTGCTGAATACCCGGGACCGTTTCCTGTAGGGGCGCGCCCTGCGCGCGGCAACCCTTCGCTCCGGTCCACGAGCTCACGCGCCAGCTTGCAGGCTCGGCCACAAAACATGTCGCGCGCAGGGCGCGCTCCTACGGAGCCCGGTCGCGGCCGTGGTATCCTGCGCGTGCTGGCCTCCTCCGGGAGACCGGCCCTCCACAGCGTCTTCAGGGCGGGGCGAAACTCCCCACCGGCGGTAGGTTCCCGCAAGGGAACGAGTCCGCGAGCGCTCCCGGTCACGCCGGGAGGTCAGCAGATCCGGTCGAATGCCGGAGCCGACGGTCACAGTCCGGATGAAAGAAGACGGCTTCGTTCGTTCCCCTTTGGGTGCGCGGCGATGCCATGCCTTGGGGCGTTTTTCGCTCACCATTGCGGGAAACGACCATGAAAAACCAGCAACAGCCTGCGTTCGGCCAGGGAGGTCGTTGATATGTTCACGGGCATCATCCAGTCCGTCGGCCGCGTCGCGCGGCTCGAACCGCGTGGCGGCGATGTGCGCCTCGTCGTCGACACCGCGGGCCTCGACATGGCCGACGTCTCCCTTGGCGACAGCATCGCCGTTTCCGGCGTCTGCCTGACAGTGATCGACTTCGACACCGCCAGTTTCGCCGCTGACGTCTCCAACGAAACCCTCTCGCACACTACCCTCGGCAAGCACAAGCAGGGCGATCCTGTGAACCTCGAAAAGGCCCTGCGCCTTGCCGACCGCCTGGGCGGCCACCTCGTCTCCGGCCACGTGGACGGCACCGGCAAGGTCGTGTCCGTCATGCCCGATGGCCGATCGCTGCGCTGGACCTTCGAGGTCTCCGCCGGGCTGGCGCGCTATATCGCGCACAAGGGCTCGGTCTGCATCGACGGCACCAGCCTCACGGTCAACGAAGTGGAAGGGCATCGTTTCGGGGTGAACCTTATCCCGCATACGGTGGAACACACGGCATTCAAGGCACGCCGCCCCGGCGACGCCGTGAACATCGAGGTGGACGTCGTGGCCCGCTACGTCGAACGCCTGCTCGCCAGCGGCGACAGTCCGCGCCTCGACGAGGCCTTCCTGAAGCAGCACGGCTTCGCCTGAGAGGAGCGGACACATGCCATTCAATACCATTCCCGAGATCCTCGATGACCTGCGCAACGGGCGCATGGTCGTGATCCTCGACGATGAAGACCGCGAGAACGAAGGCGATATCGTCATGGCCGCGGAGAAGGTGCGGCCGGAAGACGTGAACTTCATGGTTCGCGAAGCGCGGGGGCTGTTGTGCCTCACGCTCACCGAGCAGCGCACGCGCCAGCTCGGCCTGAAGCCGATGGTCAGCGACAATAACTCGCCGTTCCATACCAACTTCACCGTCTCGATCGAGGCGGCCGAAGGCGTCACCACCGGTATTTCGGCGCACGACCGCGCACGCACGGTGCAGGTGGCCGTCGCGAAGAACGCGAGCCCCGGCGACATCACGATGCCGGGACACGTTTTTCCGCTCACGGCCCAGCCGGGCGGCGTGCTCACCCGGGCGGGACACACGGAGGCGGGTTGCGACCTCGCCGCCCTGGCCGGCCTCGAACCGTCGTCGGTGCTGATCGAGATCCTGCATGACGACGGCTCCATGGCCCGCCGCCCGGAGCTGGAAGTCTTTGCGGCGAAGCACGGACTGAAGATCGGCACCATCGCCGACCTCATCCGCTACCGCATGGAAACGGAGAAGACGGTAACGCGCGTCCACGAGGAAGCCGTGGATACCGAATTCGGACGCTTCAACCTGGTCGCGTTCCGCGATGCGATCCGCAACGGCCTGCACATCGCATTGGTTCGCGGGACTGTCGACGATGGCCTGCCGGTGCTGACCCGCGTGCACGTGCGCAACACCTTGTCCGACGTGCTCCACCTGAAGCGCGACGACCTTGGCCAGACCGTGACCGACGCCCTGCGCCGGATCGACGCGGAGGACCGCGGTGTGCTCCTGGTGTTGTCCGGCGAAGACACGCCCGACGCGTTGCTTGCCCGGCTCAGGCGCGACACCGCGCCGATGCCGGCACCAAAGGACGACCAGGAGTGGCGCCAGCTCGGCCTCGGTGCGCAGATCCTCGCCGACCTCGGTGTGACCCGCCTGCGCGTGCTGGGCACGCCACGCAAGTTCGTCGGCATCGCAGGCTTCGGCCTCGAGGTGGTGGAACAAACAGGATGACAACGCACGGCGTACCTTCTGGTTACGACATCCGCCTGATCGCTCCTTCCGGTTATCCGCATACTCCCGAAGCCATGCAGCGCGGCATCGCGCGGCTGGAGGCAGCGGGGCATCGCGTGAGCGGCAAGGAGGTGCTCGAGCGCCGCGACCTGCGCTTCGCCGGTACGGACGCGGAACGCGTGGCCGACATCAATGCCCTCGCCGACACATCGCATCCGCTGCCCGACATCGCCCTGGCGATTCGTGGCGGATACGGTGCGCATCCGCTCCTGCCGATGATCGATTATGCGGGCCTGCAGGCGCGCCTGACCGGCGCGCCTGTCGCGCTGGTCGGCCACAGCGACTTCACCGCGCTGCAATGTGGCCTGTACGCGAAGAGCGGCCTCGTGACCTACGGCGGCCCCATGCTCGGTGCCGACTTCGGCGCCGCGGAGCTGGATGCCCTCACCTGGGACCATTTCTGGCACACCCTCTCCAACGAGGAGGTCCAGGCCGAATGGGCCACACCCGAAGCGACGGAACTGGCCGCCGAGGGCATCCTCTGGGGCGGCAACCTCGCCATGCTCGGCGGCCTGGCGGGCTCACCGTATTTCCCCCGGATCGAGGGCGGCCTGCTCTTCGTCGAGGACATCGCGGAACCGCCTTACCGGGTGGAACGCATGCTTTACCACCTGCTCCACGCCGGCGTGCTCGGCACCCAGAAGGCGCTCCTCGTGGGCGACTTCACGGGTTATCGCGTCTCCGCTTACGACAACGGCTACGAGGTTGACGTGGTTCTCGACCGCATCGCCGAGGCCGCGGGCATCCCCGTGGTCCGCGGACTGCCGTTCGGCCATGGGCCGGCCAAGCTCACCCTGCCGTTCGGCGCCCCGGCCCGGCTCGCGGTCGCTTCCGGCAAGGCCACGTTACGTTTCAGCGGTCACCCCAGACCGAAAACCCCGTAAAATGACCGGCCGCGCGGCGGCCGACCGTCACAGGACTTTCCGAGCATGAAGATCATCGAAGGCGATTTCGCCACTCCCAAGGGCCGCTTCGCCATCGTCGCGGGGCGCTTCAACGCGTTCGTCGTCGAACCGCTGGTGGAAGGCGCGCGCGACACACTGCGCCGTCACGGCGTGGCCGACGACGCGATCGACCTGATCCGCGTTCCCGGCGCCTGGGAAATCGCGCAGGCGGCCCACAAGGTCGCCGGCTCGGGCGGCTACGCCGCCGTCATCGGCCTGGGCGCGGTCATCCGCGGTTCCACACCGCATTTCGATTACGTCGCCGGCGAAGCTGCCAAGGGTCTTGGGCAGGCCGCCTACGCTTCAGGCGTGCCGGTGTGCTTCGGCGTGCTGACCACCGACAGCATCGAGCAGGCCATCGAGCGAGCGGGCACCAAGGCCGGCAACAAGGGCGCCGACGCGGCCATGGTCGCCATCGAGATGGCCAACCTCTACGCGACACTCGACCGATGAGCCCCACGCCTCCGCACGGCCTCGATCTTGCCGCGCGCTCACGCGCCCGTCGCCGCGCCCTGCAAGCGCTGTACGCGTGGCAGGTCGGCGGTAGCAAGATGGCCGCTGTCATCGAGCAGTTTCGCCACGAGCAGGACATGGAAGTGGCCGATCTCGAGTATTTCGAGGACATCCTGCGTGGCGTCGAGCAGCACGTGAAGGAACTCGATAACGGCATCAAGCCGTTCGTCGACCGCGAAGTGATGCAGATCGATCCGATCGAACTCTCCGCGCTGCGCATGGGCGCCTACGAACTGAAATACCGCCCGGACGTGCCTTACCGCGTTGTCATCAACGAGGCGGTGGAGGCCACCAAGCGTTTCGGCGCCGACCACGGGCATAGTTATGTGAACGGCGTGCTCGACAAACTCGCGACGCATTGGCGTACGGCCGAAAAGCGATCCTGACCCCCGGCGCCGCGATTCCCGCGCGCTCTCCTGAAGGGAAACGCATGGAATTCGATCTGATCGAACGGATCCGCCGGCATACCGAGGTCAATCGCGACGACGTCGTCGAGGGCATCGGCGACGACGCCGCCGTGGTCGCGGTGCCCGCCGGCCGCGAACTCGCCATTGCCGTGGACACGCTCGTCGAGGGCGTGCATTTCCCGGTGGACACGACACCGGTCGATATCGGCTGGAAAGCCCTGGCCGTCAATCTCTCCGACCTCGCCGCCATGGGCGCTACCCCGGCGTGGGCGCTTCTGGCCCTGACCACCCCCGACGGCGACGAGGCCTTCTTCGACGGGCTGGCGCGCGGCTTCGCGGAACTCGCCACGCCGTACCGCCTCGCGCTCGTCGGTGGCGATACCACCCGCGGACCACTGACGGTGACGGTGGTCGTGCACGGATTCAGCGCGCCCGGCGAAGCGCTGTTGCGCTCGGGCGCCCGGGTGGGCGACGTGGTGATGGTCACCGGGACGCTGGGCGATGCCGCGGCTGGCCTGCGCTGCCTCGCCGAATCCGATGCCTTGCCCTATGCCGGGCTGGTCGAGCGGTTGAACCGCCCCACGCCGCGTGTATCGGCTGGGCAGGCGTTGCGTGGCATCGCCACCGCCTGTATCGACGTCTCGGATGGTCTCGTCGCCGACCTGGGCCATATCTGCGCGGCAAGCGGCGTCGGTGCCGACATCGATGCGGCGATGCTGCCGCGATCCTCCGCGCTGCTCACGCACTTCGCCGATGCCGACGCACTGGATTTCGCGCTGGGTGGCGGCGACGATTACGAACTCTGCTTCACCGTTCCCGCCGACCGCGCGGGCGAGGTCGGGGCGACGATGGCCCGCCTGGGCTGCGGCGCCACGCGCGTGGGACGCATCGTCGATGGGTCAGGCGTGCGCGTGTTCGACGGGAACGGCAACGTCTACGAGCCGGCACGCGCCGGCTGGAATCACTTCGCCGCATGAGCACGAAATATGTCCTCGATCCGGCCGACCGCCGCCGGCTTCTCGCTTCCCCGGCCGGCTGGCTGGCGTGCGGGCTCGGTTCCGGTCTGACGCCGAAGGCGCAGGGCACGTTCGGCTCGCTGGCGGCGCTTCTGCCATGGCTGCTGCTGCGCGACCTTTCGGTTACTGCGTGGCTGGCCATCGTCGTCGTCGCGTTCGCGATCGGCGTATGGGCCTGCGGCGTAGCCGGTCGCATTCTCGGCCTCGACGACCACCGCAGTATCGTGTGGGACGAGTTCGTCGGCCAGTGGATCGCCTTGCTTCCCGCGCTACTGGCGCCGTGGTGGGCCGTGGTGTGCGGCTTCGTCCTGTTCCGCCTGTTCGACGTCTGGAAGCCATGGCCGATCGGCTGGTTCGATCGCCGCGTGAAGGGCGGGGTCGGCGTCATGCTCGACGACGTCATCGCCGGCATCTTCGCCGCCATCGTACTGTTCCTGATCCTCCATGTATCCACCAGGTGATCCCCATGGAATACCGTCGCCTCGGCTCGACCGGCCTCAAGATCTCCGCCCTGTCCTACGGTGCCTGGGTCACCTTCGGACGCCAGGTGGGACGTTCCGCGGCGCGCGAACTGATCGCGCTCGCGTACGACCGTGGCATCAATTTCTTCGACAACGCCGAAACCTACAACGCCGGCGACGCCGAGCGCCTGATGGGCGACGTGATCGCAGACCTGCACCTGCCGCGGGATGCGTACTGCGTGTCGAGCAAGGTGTACTTTGGCGCGACGGAGCATCCGCGCCCGACCCAGCGGGGCCTTTCGCGCAAGCACGTGTTCGATGCCTGCCACCAGGCACTCGAACGGCTGCGCGTCGATTACCTCGACATGTATTTCTGCCACCGGCCCGATGAGGAAACGCCGGTGGAAGAAACGGTGCAGGCGATGGACACGCTGGTGCGCCAGGGCAAGGTACTTTACTGGGGCACGAGCGAATGGCCGGCCGATGCGATCGAGGAGGCCCATCGCGTGGCGCGCGAGCGGAACCTCATCGCGCCGTCGATGGAGCAGCCGCAGTACAACCTGCTGCATCGCGAGCGCGTGGAACAGGAATATGCTTCGCTCTACGACCGCTACGGCATGGGCACCACGATCTGGTCGCCTCTCGCCTCGGGCCTGTTGACCGGCAAGTACAACAACGGCGTTCCGGACGATTCGCGCCTTGGTCATCCGGACTACGCGTGGTTGCGCGATGCCTTGCTGGAAAACGACGGCGCGCGCCTGAAGAGCGTGCGCGCACTGGCACCGATCGCCGACGACCTCGGCATCCCGATGTCGCGACTCGCGCTGGCCTGGTGCCTGAAGCATCCGAACGTCTCGACGGTGATCCTCGGCGCGAGCAAGGTCGCGCAACTCGAGGAAAACCTGAAGGCACTCGACGCCGTGCCGCTGCTGAATGATTTAGTGATGGCCAAGATCGCCGCGGCCGTCCTGTAGAAGCGCGCTTACGCGCGACAGTTTTTTGCGATCAAGCAACAGGGCCTGGAGCTTCTCGCGACAACCTGTCGCGCGCATGGCGCGCTCCTACACGTCGCCGTATAGCTCCTACACGTCGCCGTATAGCGCCTGCAGCGCCGCAATAGCCGCGAGTCCCGCGGTTTCCGTCCGAAGAATGCGAGGCCCGAGCTTCAGGCCCGTGAAGCCCGCGCTCGCAAGAGCGGCACGGTCGCGTTCGCCGAAGCCGCCCTCCGGGCCGATCGCGAGTATCGCCGCGTCGGCGAGGGCGAGTTCGCCCGGCCGTTTCGTGCCTTCGGGCAGCAGCGCGAGGCGCATCGGGCCGCCTTCGCCCAGCGAACCCAGCCACGCGGTGAGCGATACCGTGGGTTCGATCATCGGCAGCCGAGCACGCCCGGACTGCTCGCACGCGCTCGCCGCCACCGCGCGCCAGTGCGTCAGTCGCTTCTCCGCACGCGCCGGATCGAGCTTCACTTCGGAGCGTTCGGTGAGGATTGGCACGATGCGCGCGATACCCAGTTCGGTGGCCTTCTGCACGATGAGGTCCATCTTCTCGCCGCGCGCCACGCCTTGCGCCAGGGTCAGGGCAAGGGGAGATTCGTTGCCGGGCGCCCGGCCCGCGCCGACCGACGCCACCACTTCCCGCCTGCCGACACCGACCAGCGTGGCTTCGTACTCCATGCCGTCCTGTCCGGAGAAGAGCACCACCGGCGCGCCGGCCTCCAGCCGCAACACGCGGGCCACGTGCTCGCCGGCCTGGGCGGGCAGGACGACATCGCTGCCGCTGGCGAGGGGGATATCGACGTGGATGCGGATGGTGCGCATGAATGAGCCCTGTGTCACGGAAAGTGCATTGTAGCGAGGCGCCGGGGCCGCTATCGTCCGGACGTCACCGCGGGAGACCCGTTGGATACCGTGGGCGCTATCTTCGAATGGATATGGGCGCATGGCCGCGCCGCGGATACGGCGGAAGCGCTGGAACCGCTGGCCGCGTCGCTTGGCATCGCCGACAGCCGTGCCGCCCTGGGTGCGCCGGACGTAAAGACCCGTCCCGACATGTTCGCGGAGGGCGAGATGGCCCGGCTCGGCGAACTGCCGGTGGGTATCTCGCGGTTCTAGCGTGTCCTAGGCGACGGCCTTCGCGATGCCCGCGATCGCGGTGTCGACCATGAAATCGATCTCCTCCTCCGTGACCACGTACGGCGGCATGAAATAAACGATGTTGCCCAGCGGGCGCAGCAGGGCGCCATGCTCCAGGCCGTGACGATAGACGCGCAAACCACGCCGGTCCGCGGACGGGAAGGGCGTGCGCGATGCCTTGTCGGCGACGAGCTCGATGGCTGCGATCATGCCCGTCTGACGCACGTCGGCCACGTGCCGATGCTCTGCCAGCGGTGCGATGCGCGCAGCCATGTGTGCCGCGAGCACGCGATTGCGCTCGAGCACGGGATCGTCGCGGAAGATCTTCAGCGTGGCGGTGGCGGCGCGGCAGGCGAGGGGATTGCCCGTGTAGCTATGCGAGTGCAGAAAGGCCTTGCCCGACGCGTATTCGGCATAGAAAGCCGCGTAGACGTCTTGCGTCGTGAGTACCGCGGACAACGGGAGGAAACCCCCCGTGAGGCCCTTGGACAGGCACATGAAGTCCGGGGATATGCCGGCCTGCTCGCAGGCGAACAGCGTGCCGGTGCGGCCGAAGCCCACGGCAATCTCGTCCGCGATGAGGTGGACCTGGAACTCGTCGCAGAGCGTGCGCAGGCCCGTGAGGTACGAGGGATCGTACATGCGCATGCCGCCCGCGCACTGCACCAGCGGCTCGACGATCACCGCGCAGGTTTCGTGCGCGTGGCGATCGAGGATCGCGCGCATCTCGCCCAGGCGCCGCGCCGCAATGTCTTTCGGCGACTCGCCGGGCTCGCCCTCGTACGTATCGGGCGACGGCGCAAGCTCGGGTGTGAGCAGTAACGGCGCATACGTCTTGCGATAGAGCGCCACGTCGCTGACGGAAAGCGCCCCCAGCGTCTCGCCGTGGTAGCTGCCGGTCAGGGCGATGAAACGGGTCTTTTCGCCGTGGCCGCGATTCAGCCAGTAGTGAAAGCTCATCTTCAGCGCGACTTCGATGGCCGCCGAACCGTTGTCGGCCAGGAACACGCGTTCGAGGCCAGGCGGCGTGATGCGCACCAGTTCCTCGGCCAGCTCCAGCGCCGGTTCGTGGGTGAAACCGGCGAAGATCACATGCTCGAGCTTGTCGAGCTGGTCCTTGAGCGCCGCGCCGATGCGCGGTTCCGCGTGACCGAAGAGGTTCGTCCACCAGGAGCTGACGGCGTCCAGGTAGCGCTTGCCGTCGGCTCCTACCAGCCACGCCCCTTCGCCGCGCACGACGGGTACCATGGGCAAGGTTTCGTGGTCGTGCATCTGCGTGCACGGGTGCCAGAGGATGGAGAGGTCGCGAGCGACCAGAGCGTCTGAGGTCATCCGCCCATGATATCCCCCTTGGAATGAGGTGATGGTTTGAAGTGGTTCCGCTGGATCGCCCTGGCCGTGGCCCTGCTGGTTGCCGCGGCTGGCCTGTTCTACTGGTTCCTCCCGGCGTCCGTGGCCGCGCCCCTGCTTGCGCAGCGCGCGCATGGCCTGGTCCTTGACGACCTGTCCGGAACATTGTGGAACGGCCGCGCGGGCAGGGTGGCGCTGGTCGACGGGCGCGAGCTGGGGACGGCCACCTGGCGGCTTGGCCGCGACGCGATCCTCGGCCGCACAAACCTGGACCTGCACCTCGATGGACGTGCGGGGCGCTTCGACGGACATCTCGAACGTGGCGTCGACGACCGCATGACCTGGTCCGGCGTGGATTTTCGACTGGATGCCGCGGCTCTTGCCGGTGCGGGATTGCCACCCGACCTCGTGCCCGCCGGCGTGGTGGAAGGCCGTATTCCGCGCGCGGAGCTGCAGGGCAACTGGCCGGTGGTCCTGGACGCCGAGATCGCCTGGCGCAAGGCGGCCCTGCGTACGCCCGAGGGGTACATCGGCCTGGGTGGGCTCGGCCTCAAGGCAGCCAGCGCCGGTGGCGTATTGCGGGCGACTTTGAGCGATAACGGCGAGGGTTCGCTCGCGGTGAACGCCGTGCTCGCCGCCTCGCCGCTGGGCTGGCGCATGGAGGGCAAGCTCGTGCCGCGGCTTTCCGACAGCGCGCTTTCTCATCTCATCGCACGTTTCGGCCCGCCGGGCCGCGACGGTTCCGTCAACCTGCAACGCAAGGCGGGGCTCGCACCCCGGATCGAGCCATGACCGACGTTCTCGACAAGGCGCTCGGCGCGGCGCGCGACGCCGCCGGCGCGGCGGCTGAAATCATCCTGCACTATTGGCGTGCCGGCGTGGACGTGATCGTGAAGGGCGATGACACCCCGGTCACGGTCGCCGATCGCGAAGCCGAACTCGCGATCCGCGGCATTCTTGCCCAGGCGTTGCCGGAAGCCGGCATCTATGGCGAGGAATACGGTGCCGACGACACCTCGCGCGAGTACCTCTGGTTGGTGGACCCGCTCGACGGCACGAAGAGTTTCGTCCGCCGCACGCCGTTCTTCTCCACGCAGATCGCCCTCATGCATCGCGGCGAGCTCGTACTCGGCGTGTCCTCCGCACCGCTCTACGGCGAACGCATGTGGGCCGTGCGCGGTCGCGGTGCGTTCCTCGACGGCGAGCCCGTGCGCGTGGCGCCGACGGCGGCGATGCGCGATGCGTCGATCTCCACCGGCAACGTGAAGAGCCTGACCATGGATGCGCGCTGGCATGCATTAGGCGGCATGATCCGTGACAGCAGCCGCATCCGTGGCTACGGCGATTTCTGCCATTACCATCTGCTGGCCCGCGGTGGCCTCGACCTCGTGATCGAATCCGACGTGAGCATCCTGGACGTTGCCGCGCTCGCCGTGATCGTGCGCGAAGCGGGCGGCCTGTTCACGGACCTCGACGGCCGCGCGCCCAGCCTGGACACGCGCAGTGTGCTCGCCGGCACGCCCGCCATCCATGCCGAGGCGCTCGCCCGGCTCGGCGGCGCTACAATCGACCGATGAACAAACGCCCCACGATCCTCGGCACGCGCGATGCACCGGACAGTCCTCTCCGCCGCGCGGAAGAGGTGGACTTGGAATTCTCCAACGGCGAGCGACGCACCTACCAACGCCTGAAGGGCAGCGGTTTCGGCGCCGTGCTCATCGTCGCGATGCGCGATCCGGACACGGTACTGCTGGTGCGTGAGTACGGCGTGGGCGTGGACCGCTACGAACTCGGCGTACCCAAGGGTCGCCTCGACCGCGACGAGACCACCGAGCAGGGCGCGAACCGCGAGCTGAAGGAAGAAGTGGGTTACGGCGCGCGCAAGCTGAAGATCCTCGGCACGCTCTCGCTCTCGCCCTCGTACATGACTCACCTCGCGCATGTGGTTCTCGCGGAGGACCTCTATCCGGAACGCCTGCAAGGTGACGAACCGGAAGAACTGGAGGTGGTGCCCTGGCGGATGGACAAGCTGCACGAACTGCTCGTGCGCGACGACGTTACCGAAGGCCGCTCCATCGCGGCGCTGTTCATGGCCCGCGAGTACCTCGCCGGCCGCTACCGCCCCGCGTGACCGTGTCGCCCGGCCAGTGGCTCGACCCCGTCTGCGCCATCGCGCGTTGCGCGGCACAGGCGATCCTTGCCGTCTACGCGCAGGATTTCGAGGTAGTGTGCAAGGACGACGATTCGCCGGTCACCGCCGCCGACCTCGCGGCGCAGCGTGTCATCCAGGAAGGCCTGCACGCGCTCGCCCCGGGTATCCCCGTGATCTCGGAGGAGGCCCTCGCCGCGCCTTGGGCGGACCGACGTACATGGCGCCGCCACTGGCTGGTCGATCCTCTCGACGGCACCCGCGAGTTCGTGAAACGCAACGGCGAGTTCACCGTGAACATCTCGCTGGTGGAAGATCATCGCAGCGTGCTGGGCGTGGTGCTTGCGCCCGTCACCGGCGATCTTTACGCCGCGGCAGCCGGTGAGGGCGCCTGGCGCCAGCGCACGCCGGATGCCGCACGCGAACGGCTCGCCACACGGCCTGCCGACGGTATGCTGATGGTGACAGGAAGCCGCTCTTACGGTACGGGCCGCACCATGGCACTGCTGGATAGGCTCGGGCCGCACGAAACTTTCGCCCTGGGTTCGTCACTGAAGTTCTGCATGATCGCGCGCGGCGACGCCGATATCTACCTGCGCCTAGGTGCCACCTCGGAATGGGACACGGCAGCGGCTCAGTGCGTGCTCGAGGAAGCCGGCGGCGCCGTGCTCGACCTGGCCGGCCGGCCGTTCCGCTACAACACGCGCGACTCGCTCATCAATCCCGAATTCATCGCCTGCGGCGACACCACCATCGACTGGCCCGCACGGCTCATCGACCCCGAGGAGGGCGCGTGACACGGCACGTCGAGGAACTCATCGCGATCATGGCGCGGCTGCGCGATCCGGAAAGCGGTTGCCCCTGGGACGTGAAGCAGAGCTTCGCCACCATCGCGCCGTATACGATCGAGGAAGCCTACGAGGTTGCCGACGCCATCGATCGCGCCGACATGCACGACTTGCGCGACGAACTGGGCGACCTGCTGCTCCAGGTGATCTTCCATGCGCGCATGGCGGAAGAGGCGGGACACTTCGCGTTCGGCGATGTCGTGGCATCGATCTGCGACAAGATGCTGCGTCGGCATCCGCATGTATTCGCCGACATGACACATGCGAACGACGGGGCGCGGTCGCGCGATTGGGATCGGCTGAAAGCCGAGGAGCGTGCGGCGAAGGGTTCAGCCGATAGCAGTGCCCTCGCAGGCATTTCACGTGGCCTGCCCGAGTGGCAGCGTGCCGTGAAACTGCAGAAGCGCGCCGCGAACGTGGGCTTCGACTGGCCCGACCACCGGCCCGTCCTGGACAAGCTGGCCGAGGAGCTGGAGGAAGTACGGCACGAGTTCGACAACGGCGCCGACGAGGAACGCCTGGCCGACGAGATCGGCGACGTACTGTTCGTCGCTGCGAACCTGGCGCGACATGCGAAGGTGGACGTGTCTCGGGCGCTACGTGCTGCGAATGCGAAATTCGAACGGCGCTTCCGGGCGATGGAAGCGGTCGCGGCTTCCGAGGGACGCGACCTGTCCTCGTATTCCCTGGAAGACCAGGAAGCCCTCTGGACCCGCGTGAAGCGCGAAGGCATCTGATCCGTAGGAGCGCGCCCTGCGCGCGACATGTTTTGAGGCCAGGCGCAGCAGGACCTGCTGCGCCTGGCAAAAGGCTGTCGCGCGCAGGGCGCGCTCCTACGAAAGGAAGCGGGGCCTCAGGGCCCCGCCATGTCGCTTATTTTTTCGCAGAGGCGCGTTCCTGCATGCGCTGCTTGAACGCCTGCATTTCCTCATGGCGCTTCTGGTCCTGCGCGAGGCTCTCGTCGAGGCTCTTGCGCAGCGTGGAGATGGCCGCATCCACGTTCTGCGGCTGCATCTGCGCGCGGGCCAGGTGACGGTAGGCGTAATCGCGGACCATCGGGTTCTGCGACTTGGCCAGTACTTCGTTGTACAGCGCCGGCAGTTCCTTGGTGCGGCCGTTCATCACATACACACGCTCGAGGGCACGCAGGTCGCCGATCACGCCGGCGTTGCGCATGCCACCGCGGCCATGGTGGCCCCAGCCGCCGTGCTGCCCACGGCCGTGGTCGTGGTCGCGGTCGCCGCGATTCCACTTCATGCCCTGGTGGTCACGGGTCTGGCTGGACTGGGCTGCCGGGGCGTTGGGGGCGTTGGGCGAGGCATCCTGCGCGAACGCGAAGGCGGCCGAGCCGGCGAGGAGGAGGGAAGCGGCACTGGCGAGGAGGGTCTTGCGTTGCATAGGGTGGTCTCCGGGTGGGTGTTGCAGGGGGAAAAACGTGCCGCCCCCGTGCCGGTTGACGGGCTCGTTGCCGTCCGGTCAGCTTCGCGTGAAGACGCGGCTGCAACCTTTCGCGGCCGGCCCGCATCCATGACCAGTCATCGTACTCATCCGAAGGGGAGACCCCATGCGCAAACTCATCCTCGCCTCTCTGCTCCTGTTGCCCGCGGCTGCCATGGCCGACCAGGTCCAGTGCAAGTTCCACGCGGACCGCAACCTGGACCTCGATCTTCGCGGCGTCCATAACGTCCGCTTCATCACGAACGCCTACGACCTGCTCGTGTCTGGTGGCGCCTCCGCCGGCAAGGGTACGGTGCGCGGCAAGGCCTGCGCCTCCGAGCAGGAGACCGTGGACAACCTTGTCGTCACCCAGCAGCGGGATGGCGACACCCTCGTGGTGGAACTGAAGGACCAGCGCGACCACGGCTGGTTCAACGGTTGGGGCAGCCACTACAGCGACCTGAAGGTGGAGGCCACGATCCCCGCGGATATTCCCGTGAAGATCAACGTGGGTTCCGGCGATGCGAAGGTGCGTAACGTGGCCTCGCTCGACGTCGACGTGGGATCGGGCGACCTCGAGGCCCACGACATCAAGGGCGCCGTGCGCGGCGCGGTGGGCTCGGGCGACCTCAAGCTCGAGGACACCGGCGAGGTGGACATCGACACCGTCGGCTCCGGCGATTTCGGTGCGAAGCGCGCGGGCCGGGTACGCATCGGCACCGTCGGTTCGGGCGACGCCACCATCGAGGATGCCCAAGGCAACGTACAGGTCGGCACGATCGGCTCGGGCGACCTCAACGTGAACAACGTGAAGGGCGATCTCACCGTGCGCACGGTCGGAAGCGGCGATGTCCACCAGCACGGCATCACCGGCAAGGTCGACGTCCCGCGCGACAACGACTGAACCCACAGAGCCTTCCGTTATGATCCCGCCTTCACCGGCGGGATCTATCTTGATGACGTGGTTGCCCGGATCGCTGCGCCAGTTGCGTCGCGATGTCTTCTTCCTCGTGCTGCTCGGCATGGCGATCCTGTTCGCGATCGCCATGCCGTCGCGCCTTCCGGCATGGCCGGGGCTGGTCGACTGGCCGACGCTCTCGGCACTGGCCGGCCTGCTGCTGCTTACCAAGGCGGTGGAATCGAGCGGTGCGCTCGACGTCGCGGGACACTGGCTGATCGATCGCACGTCGACACGCCGCGTCGCCGCGCTCGGGCTCGTGGCATCCACGGCGCTTCTCTCGATGCTACTGACGAATGACGTGGCGTTGTTCGTGGTGGTGCCGCTTACCTTGCGCATGTGCCGCATCGCGCGCATGCCCGCGACGCGGATCGTGGTGTTCGAAGCGCTGGCGGTGAATGCGGGATCGATGCTCACGCCCATCGGCAATCCGCAGAACCTGTTCCTCTGGCAGCAGTGGAACAATGGTTTTGGTGGGTTCGTCTGGGCGATGCTGCCGCTTTCCGCCGCGGCTCTGGTCCTTTTGCTCGCACTCACCGCGTTCGCCTTTCCTGCCACGTCGCTGGAAGTGCATGAGCGTATCGAGGCGCATGTCGATCACACGATGCTGCTGGCCGCCGCGCTGCTCTATGTTCCCTTCATCCTGCTCGCCGACCTGGGTTACGCGGGATGGGGGCTCCTGGGTGTGGCGATCGTGTTCCTCACCCTGCGCCGGCGCGTCGTGGTGAGTATCGACTGGGGACTGCTGCTTACCTTCGTGCTGATGTTCGTCGACCTGCGCTTGCTGGCCGGGCTGGATACGGTGAAGTCGCTAGTCGGCGGGCTGGGCCTGTCACAGGCGTCGCATCTTTATGCCGCGGGCGCTCTCGCCTCGCAGGCAGTGAGCAACGTGCCGGCGGCGATCCTGCTGGCGGAGTATTCGCACGACTGGCGCACGATCGCCTTCGGCGTGAACGTGGGTGGGTTCGGTTTCGTGCTGGGCTCGCTGGCGAACCTCATCGCGTTACGGCTGCTCGGCGAGCGCGGGGCGTGGGGCACGTTCCATCTGTGGTCCCTGCCGTTCTTCGCAGTGGTCGGGGCGATCGGCTGGCTGCTGCTGTAGGAGCGCGCCCTGCGTGCGACATGTGTTGGGGCCGGGCCTCGGCGCTGGCGCGTGAATTTGCAGACAGCGGCGAAAGTCTGTCGCGCGCAGGGCGCGCTCCTACCGCTCAGCCCTCAGGCTTTCCGGATGCCCTGTGCGCCCGTGTTGCTGTTGCCGCGGTCGAACGCCTTGATGAAATCGCGAACATCGGGATAGACGACGTCGCGCCAGCGGCGGCCGCTGAAGATGCCGTAGTGGCCGGCTCCCTCCACGGTGATGTGCTTGCGGCGCTTTTTCGCGATGCCCTTGCACAGGTCGTGCGCCGCCTCGGTCTGGCCGAGGCCGGAGATGTCGTCGAGCTCGCCTTCGATCGTGAGCAGGGCGGTATCCTTGATCTTCGCCGGACGGACCAGCTCGCCGTTCACCTCCCAGGTACCCTTGGGCAGGCGCTGTTCCTGGAACACGGTTTCGATGGTGTCGAGGTAATACTCGGCTGGCATGTCGAGCACGGCGTTGTACTCGTCATAGAATTTGCGATGCGCATCGGCGTCGTCGAGGTCGCCCTTGCGCAGGTTCTCGTAAAAATCCCAGTGCGACATGACGTGGCGGCTCGGATTCATGGCGATAAAGCCGGCGTGCTGCAGGAAACCCGGGTACACGTCGCGCCCGGCGCCCGGGTACTGGTAGGGCACCTTGTGGATCAGCTGGTTGCGGAACCACGACAGCGGTCGCGTCGTCGCGAGGTTGTCGACACTGGTGGGACTCTTGCGCGTGTCGATCGGACCACCCATCAGCGTCAGCGTGGCGGGAGTGGGCTCGCCGCGCGCTGCCATGAGCGACACCGCCGCGAGCACCGGCACGGTCGGCTGGCAGACGGAGACCACGTGCGCGCGATGCACGCCCACGTGGCGGATGAATTCCTCGACGTACGACACGTAGTCGGCCAGCGAGAACGACCCCTCGTCAAGCGGGACCATGCGCGCATCCACCCAGTCGGTGATGTACACCTTGTGGTCGCGCAGCAGCGTGCGCACGGTGTCGCGCAGCAGGGTGGAGTGGTGGCCCGACAGCGGCGCGACCACCAGCACGGCGGGATCGTGCTTCATGCGGTCCACGGTGGCCTGGTCGTCGGAGAAACGCTTGAAGCGCTTCAGCGTGCAGAAGGGCTTCGCCATGGCGACCTGTTCGACGATCGCCACGTCGTGGCCATGGGCATGAACGCTATGAATGTCGAACGCGGGTTTCTCGTACGCCTTGCCCAGGCGATACATCAGCTCGCAACCCGCCGCGGCCCGGTCGGCGCCCGGCATGCGGGCGAAGGGGCTGGCGATGTCGCCGAACATCTTCGCTCCCGCCTCGGCCCAGTAGGACAGCGGGCTGAGCATCGAGCGTTGCCATTCGTGCATGAGGTAGAGCATGCAGCTGCGTCCGGGACAGGGGGATGGCGCGCATCATAACCAGTTGCGCCGCGCCATGTGTAAAGCCCCTGTTTTTGCTCGATTTAGGTCATAGCCTTGCGGCAGACCAGCAAAACCTCGTCCACCCCGGAGGCCGGCTCGAATCCCGGCGTGAAGGCCAGAGGCTTCTGGAAGCGGACGCCCAGCGGCATGAACACGCGGTTGTACCACCACATCGCACGAGCCCGCCGGTGGGTGAGGAACCATTGGCCCAGGTCAAGCAGCTTCGAGGACTTCGGTTGCATGCCGTACACCGCGCTGCGCTCGATGGCGAAGCCGTGGCGGGCGAGCAGGTCGCGGATCGCATCCGGCTCGTAGCGGCGGTAATGGCCCACGAAATCGTCGAAGGCGGTCCAGGCTTCCGGATGGAGCGGCACCGAGATCAGCAGGCGCGCCCCGGGCTCCGCCACCCGGGCCAGCTCGCCCAGCGCGCCTTCGTCGTCCACCACGTGCTCGAGGATGTCGAACGCACAGACGAAGTCGAAACTCGCGTCGCGGAATGGCAGCGCGCCGATCATGGCGTTGGCCACGCGGGCGCCGTGGCGACCCAGCTCGGCAAGCGCCGGCCGGCTGAGGTCCACGAACTGGGTGTCCGTCAGCGGCAGTCGCGGGCGCAGGCCCGGGGCGACTTCGAGCCGCCGCGTGGTTTCGGCGACCAGGTCGGCCACGAGCGGCCAGGTGTTGAACTGCTCCGGCGAAAACAGCTTCGCCTCCGACCAGAGGGCGTCGTAGAAGCGCTTGTTGCTGCCGATCAGGTCGGCGTCGGTCCGCTGTGTCGGCGGGCCCGAGGTGAACGATGCGATGGTCATGCGGTACCTCGGGATAGGGACGAACTAGCGCAACCGCGCGAGCTCATGCAGGAGGGGCAGGCGCCGCACGCGTACCGCGGT
Source organism: Luteibacter sp. (assembly GCF_036499525.1). GTDB lineage: Bacteria > Pseudomonadota > Gammaproteobacteria > Xanthomonadales > Rhodanobacteraceae > Luteibacter. The sequence goes on from NZ_DASYDO010000007.1 coordinate 37,553, forward strand.
CGCGCGGAACACGGCATTTGCCAGCGCCGGTGCCGCCGACGGCACGGCCACCACGCTGGCACCCGTCGGTTCGGCGGTCGACGGCACGACCACCGTCTCCACGTCATAGGGCATGGGCTGGGTGGCGGCGATCGGATAGTCGCGGAAACCGCTCTGCTGCACCTTACCGTCCTTGACCGTGATGGCGAGGTTCAGGGCAGTGGAAAGCGCATCCAGCGTGGCGCCCTGGAGTTGTGCCTCGAGCCCGAGCGGATTGATGACCCGGCCGACGTCGGCCACGCAGACCACGCGGTGGATGTCGATGCCGTCGGTGGTCGGCGCCACCTCGATGGCGTGCGCGACATAGGCGCCGAACACGTAAGCGCAGGCGATGCCAAGGCCGTTCTCGCTTCGCAGCCAGCGGCTCCAGTCGAGCTTGTCAGCGGCCAGTTTCAGCACGTTGATCATGCGGCCCGTGTCGATGGGACCGCCGCGGCCGTTGTACGGCAGTTGTTGCGGATCGCCGAGCAAGGCCAGGCGGAAGTCGAGCGGATTCATTTTCGTGGCGTGCGCGAGCTCGTCGATGAAGCTCTCGATGGCGAAGGTCGGCGTGACATGGGGCGAGCCGCGCCAGTCGCCACGCGCAAGCCGGGACGACAATGGATACCAGTCGCTGCGGAAGTTCGGCACCAGGCCGGCCGGCAGCGCGTCGGGCATGAGTTCGGACTGCCACAGCCGGTTGTCCGCCGTGCCGCGACCGGCCGTCGCGGAGGGGCTCGCCATGCGCTGGTGCCAGCCGACGATCTTCTTCTTGCGATCCAGCGAGGCATTGAGCCGGTGCACGGCCAGCGGCCGGTAAAAGTCGCGGGCGAGGTCGTCGTCGCGAGTCCAGAGCACCTTCACGGGCCGGTTGCGGATCTCGTCGGCCTTCTTCGCCAGCGCGATCGTCAGGGCTTCGGCGATGTAATCCTGCTCGAGGCGACGACCGAAACCGCCGCCCCCGCGCGGCACCTGGATGTCGATCTGGTCAGGGCGGAAGCCGGTCATTCGCTGCACCAGCGTGTAGACCTGGCGCGGCGACTGCGTGGCGGCGATCACCGTGACGCTTGCCCCGGGATCGAGGCGCACGACGCAGTTCGGGGTTTCCGCCGTGGCATGCGCGACCCACGGCTGGAAATAGGTGGCTTCGAGCGCATGCGCCGCTTTCTTGCGCGCTACGGCGATATCGCCATCGTTACGCAGGATGGAAGGGGTGACGGCTTCGTCCTCGAACGCCTCGACAGCTTGCTGCTCGAGCGCGGAAGACGCCGGCTCGGGATTCGCGTCCGCCTTCCACGTGGCCTTCAGTGCCGCGCGCCCCCGCAGCGCCGACCAGGTATCCCGTGCCAGCACGGCGAGCGCCGGCGCCTGGACTGTCATGCCGGGAAGCTGGTTCGGTTGCGACGCGACGTCGATGACATCGTAGACGCCCTCGATCTTCTTCGCGGCCTCGCGGTCGGCATGGTCGAGCGTGCCGCCCGGATAGGGGCAGCGCGCAAGCACCGCGATGACGGGATCGCCGATGCTCTCGTCGAAGGCGTAGCGCAGCATGCCGGTGACCACGGCGAGCGCGTCGACATCGCCGGCTGGCTGGCCGACGAGACGGTAGCGGTCGGGCGACTTGAGCGGCGGTGGCGTGGCCGGTGCGTCGATGCCGGCGGCGGCGGACGCCAGATCGGCGTAGGAAAGCCTCCGGCCATCGGCCGCTACGACCATGCCGTTCTCGCTGTGCAGCTTTTCCGCGGGAGCGCCAAGGCGGCGTGCGGCAGCCTGCAGGAGCAGCCAGCGACCCAGCGCGCCGGCCTGGCGCAGGTCGGCCCAGGCGGCGGGGATACTGGTGGCGTCGCCGCTACGCTGACGGCCGTAAGTGAATTTCGGTTCGCCGTTGCCCATGGTGACACCAAGGCCCAGTGGTTCGACGATCACGCGGGTCCAGTCGGCGTCGAGTTCCTCGGCGATGATCCGGGCCAGCGAGGTGGCCGTGCCTTCGCCGTTATCGGGGTCGCGCACGCCGATGAAGATGCGCCCGTCAGCGGCAAGGCGCAGATAAGGACCCACCTGTGTCCACGCGTCGCCGAGCAGGCCCAGCGGGAGCGGACGATCCACCGCGCCAACGGTGCCGACGCAGACGATCAACCCGCCTGCCGTACCGGCGGCGTACTTCAGGAAACGGCGGCGGGACAGGCGAACCTCACCGCTCATGCCTTGCCATCCTTCATGGCGCCGGCGGCGCGCTTGATCGCCTTGCGGATGCGCCCATAGCTGCCGCAGCGGCAAAGGTTGCCAATCTTGTCGATATCCGCATCGGAAGGATTCTTCTGTCGCGAGAGCAGGTCCACCGCGGCCATGATCTGGCCGGGCTGGCAGTAGCCGCACATGATCGCGTCCTCGTCGATCCAGGCCTGCTGCACGGGATGGAGCTTGCCGTCGTCGCCGGCGAGGCCTTCGACGGTGGTGACGCGCTTGCCGCGCATCTTCTCCATCTTCGCCTGGCAGGCGGGCACGGCCTTGCCGTCGACGATGACCGTGCAGAAACCGCAATCGCCCTGGTCGCAGCCGTACTTGGCACCGGTGAGGCGCAGGACATCGCGCAGATACCACAGCAGGGGCATGGCTTCGTCGCCGGTGTGGCGGTAGCGCTTGCCGTTGACGATGACGTCGATGCCTTCACGTACCGGCTTGGGCGCGGGCTGGCCGGCCGCCTGGCGGGGCGGAACGGATACGGGCGACGTCGGGCCTTGCTGTGCCATCTGCTTTCCTCAGGGTATCCCGGGCATTGTGGCATCCGTGCCCGGGATCAGCGAGCCTTAGGGTGTCCCCGGCCTGAACAGACGACGCCACACGGCGTACACGGGCAGGCCGGCGAATACCACGAGGCAGACCACGCCCGCGCTGAGCGGCTTGTCCCACGCATAGGCCACGACCACGGCGATCACCGTGAGGAGGAAGGCAAGCGGCAGCAGCGGGTAGGCGGGCGTGACGAATGCCGGCCGTCCCTTTGCATGGCGGCGATACCAGAACAGCGTGGCGATGGTCACGGCGTACGCGGCCCAATCGCCGAAGGTGGCGAAATCGAGCAACTGGCCATAATTGGCCGCCAAGACCAGCACGATGGCCCAGAGCGACAGCGCCATCAGGGCGATGTTCGGCGTGCGGTAGCGTGGATGCAGCTTCGCCACGCTGGCGAAGAACAGGCCATCCTCACCCATTACCTGGAGCACGCGCGCGCCGGCCACGAGGGTGATGTTGCAAAAGCCGAGCGTGGATATCGCGATGCCGACGGCGATGATCTTTGCTCCCGTGTCACCGAACACACGGCTCATCACGTCGGCGGCGGGCGCCTGGCTGGCGGCGAGGCCGTCGTGGCCGAGCACGGCGAGGTAGGCGTAGTTGGTGAGCACATAGGCCGCGATCACCACCAGCATGCCGAGGATGAGGGCGCGCGGCAGCGTGCGCTGCGGATCGCGCACCTCGCCGGCGAGATTGTTGAGGTAGCTGAAGCCGGAGAACGCGAACAGTACCGGCAACAGGGCACCGGCCAGGCCGCCCGCCACATGGGTGGGGCTTGGCGTGAGGGCCTGCGTGGTGCCGGCGCCCGCGAAGGCGAGGCCGGTGACGACCAGCACCGCGATGGCGGTGAGCTTGAGGATCGCGAAGACGTTCTGCACCTGGGCGCCGAAGCGGATGCCGAACAGGTTCAGCCCGGTGACGAAGACGAGCGCGCCCACGGCCAGCGGCTTCACCAGCGTGGGCGAAAGGCCGAAGACGGAGGTGGCGTAACTGCCGAAAATCGTCGCCACGGCGGCGCTGCTGCCGCTGTAGATCACCAGCAGCATCGTCCATCCGAACAGGAAGCCGGCCAGCCGGCCGAACGCCTCGCGCAGGTAGACGTAGCTGCCGCCCGCTTCGGGCCGGCGCGCGCCCAGTTCGGCGTAGCAGAGGCAGCCGACGAGAGTGAGCAGGCCACCCCCTACCCAGAGGGCCAGCAGTACCAGGCCCGAGTCGGTGCGCTGCGCGGCGATGCCGGGATTGAGGAAGATGCCGCCGCCGATGATGCCGCCGACGACGATGAGCGCCGCGTCCATGAGGGTGAGACGTCGGGCGTAGCCTGGGTTTTCCATGGCGGTGATAGGCGGCAGTGATGGCGAAGCGTTCAGAATGGCGTGTACGCGCGAGGTGCGCAAGACGGCATGCCGGGGTCCAGGTATGTGACCAGGTACGACACCCACGACTCGATGTCAAAACGTTCCACCTTCGCGTGTTGCTCCGCTACCGATCCGCTAGCGGACATGGGCGTAGAAGGGATTGCGTTTCTCCTCACCTTCCCAGGCCGCCTTGGTCTTCTCATCGGGCGGGCTGATCAGGGTGAAGGTCACATCGCCGTTCTCGCGGCGATGCACGGTGGCCGACGGGCCGCCGAGCTTGTAGCTGGCCATCGTGGCCAGGGCGATCTGCACGAAGGGCGAGGCGATGCCGGTGTCGCCGATGCGCGTGCCGATGTCGAAGTCCTGGTCCATGTCGTCGAGGGCCAGCGGTGTGGGTTGTTCCTTGAGGATCGGACCCAGCACCTTGGTCGCC
>NZ_DASYDO010000008.1:0-31013 GCF_036499525.1 Luteibacter sp.
AGACCTTGGTGCCCACCCTCGAGGCGAGTTCCGCACAAGAGAGCGGCCGGAGGCCATGTAAGGACATAGGCCGCGCAAGCGGCCCTCCTTGCCGAACGCGGAGGACCTGTCTGAGCAGCGAGGGTGGGCACCAAGGTCTCCTGCGAGACGCTCAGGTGTAAAAGCGCCGTGGCGATACCGGGGCGCGCGAACGCCACGGCGAGCCTGATCGAACCAGCGGCAGGGTCGTCATCTAAGGCGGTGCTGATCCCCGATAATGCGTGAAGAACCTTTTTTGTCCCTCTCGGCCCCGCCCCCGTCGTCCCTGCGCAGGCAGGGACCCAGCGACTTATGCGCTCGAGGCAACCTCGTTCGCCACTAAACCGGATAGCCTGCTGATGCAGGCTCATGCTTTAAGCGGCTATGCCGCATGGATCTGTGGGCTCGGCTTCGCCATCGCATTGGTTGCACACCCCGACACCTCTCCTTGCACTGAGGCAATTCGACAGGAGAGCAGAGTTAGCCCGTGAGACCTCGAGAGTTGATAGCGTGCGCGTGCGCGTCGGGTAAGGCAGCGAAACGAAAAGTGAGAAACGTCTTATGGCTGCCGGGGGCGCCGATTCGTTAACCAGATCTGCAGGGGGTGGCAGATGGCCCTATAACCGGCGGAATTGCCGCCAATGGCGACTGGGCGGACGCGCAAGTGGCTTATCATCTTTGACGAAAGGTCACGACCACTATGGCCCGGCTGGCATAGGCGGTATGGACTGCTAAGTTCCTCCCGCAATCCATGTGTTTCACACGAAGGGGGCCTGCGCGAGCGGGGCTCCTTCGTCAGTTTTGGAAGATTGCAGTGTCCGATTTTCTCAAAGCCTGTGAATGGAAGACCACCGATAACAAGGAGTGCTACATGCTTGTTTGTAAGTTTCGTCTCAACAATCTGCCCATGAGTGCGTTATCGATCGGGGCCTCGAGCTTATGGTTTGCACTGTGTGCTGCAGATCTTCGTATTGACGACAATACATACTGCGACAGCGTGCTTCGCGGCCAATTTCGCCTGCATCCGGCCGTCTTGTTTGGGCGAAGTGCAGGATGCATAACTTTGCCTTTCATGCATGACTTTCATGTAGTGCGACACTTCATACGGCAACAAGAAATGTTCGATGTGCCCTGTACTAATCTGAAGGCGTACGGACAGGTCATCGTCTTGTGAAACGCATCGTTGCAGTGCTCTTGTGGGTGTTCTGGATCATCGTCATTACGATAATTGTCGTCCTGATGCGTTTCATAGTGGATCCGATTGATCCGCCTACGAGCGCAGTGGCGGATTTTTTCGTACGTAATTTTAGTCCCGGAAAGTCTGTAAATGAGGATGTGCTCACCTTGGGGTGGGGGCTAGAGCGAGTCCTGCCAGTCCATCTTGTTGGATATCTGGCGTGGCGAGGTTTTAAAGCGGTATTCCTCCGATAACCCTCGGTCGGGATGACGCAAACGATATCGCAACCCATTGCTTTGGCTCGCCCGTCACGGCACCTCCACGCGAGTCATGGCGGTGTGCGAGACGAACGCGATGGCGAAGCCGAGCACGTAGTTGCGGTGAAGCCGTTTAAAGCATGAGCCTGCGTTAGCAGGCTGTCCGATTTGTCAGCGGTGCGGGCACGCTACTGTCCCGCACCCGCGGCCGCGCTTTCCTCGGCATAACCCGGCCGTCGTGCAATCGCGTTCGTGTCGGGTACCGCGTACTGCGCCAACAGCGGGTCGAGCTTCCTCTTCATGCGCAGCTTCGCCACGTTGGCCATCGAGACGTCCGTGTAATTCAGCAGGCCCTCCTTGGCAGCGGTGGGTGCTCCCAGCGAGTTGGTGAGCGACGCCAGCCGCGGCGCGACGACCTGGGTCAGGGCGAAATAGGCGTCGTCGTGCACGCCTGCCTGCTCGAGCAACTTGCCGGGAAGCATCCACGCGGCAAGGTCTTCCGGTTTCGCCTGGGCCTGCCGCTGCGCGTCGATCAGGACGTACGGCACGGTGTGGGTCAGCATGTCGCTACCGTTGACGAAGCCGGCCTTTTCGAATGTCTCGGTGAGCGCCGGCAGATGGTCGCCGTAGAACAGCAACAGCGTCGGACGCTCGCGATGCTTCAGCAATTCGGCCAGGCGCCCAAGTTCCGTGTCCGCATGGCGCATGTGGTAGACGTAATTGCGCAGCTGCAGCTTCGCCTCTTCGCTGATGCCCTCGGGTACCGGAATCGCATCGCGAACCTTCGTATCGATATTGGCCGACTTGTCGTACGGGCCGTGGGCTTCCATGCTGATCGCGAAGACGAAGCGCGGCGGCCCCGAATCCTGCAGCTGACTCATGATCTCGTCGGTCATGGCGCTGTCGGCCATGTAGTCGCCGTCCTTGCGGTAATCCTTCGGGAAATCCGGCTGCGAGACGAAGCGGTCGAAGCCGAGCGACCTGAAGGCCGAGGTGCGGTTCCAGAAGGCGGCGTCATTGCCGTGCACCGCGATGGTTTCGTACCCGTGCGCGCGCAACGTGCGGACCAGGCTCGGCACCACGGCGGTATGCATCTGCAGGTACGGGAACTGCATGTCCGGGAAATAACGCAGCGATAGGCCGGTCAGCACCTCGAACTCGGTGCGGATCGTGCCGCCGCCGTAGGTGGGCACGTGCAGGCCGCCACTGCTGCCCTCGCGGGCAAGCCGGTGCAGGTTGGGCGCGAAGTCCTCGCCGTCGAGGCCGCGGACCACGGATGGGTCGAAGAACGACTCGCTCTGTACCACCACGATGTCCGGCGTCTGCCGGTGGTTGGCGGCAGCCGTCGCCATGTGCCGGCGCAGGTCGGCATCGGTGTCGGCGATGAAACGCCCCGCTTCGGCGGCGTCGGGCCTGGATTGCTTGCCGGCGTTCTGCAGGCGGTATTGCATGATCGTGGTGACCACGCCGTTGTCGCTCGCATTGGCCGCGGCGGACCAGGGGCGCCATCCCAGCCGGTCCTTGTCGTAGAGCGCCGACCAAGCAGGCGCTCCGGCCAGCAGCGTGACGATCAGGATGCCGAGGGCGGCGCCGGCGACCAGCCGGCGCGGCAGGGTGCGCCTGGCGAACAGCGGCGGCTCGTAGCGCGCCATGAGCGCGATGAGCGCGATCACCGCCAGAATGGCGAGGTAGGGCAACGGACTGGTGGGCAGGTAGCCGCCGAGCAAGTGCAGGCCGCCGTTCTTCAGTTGGCCGACCATGCGGAAGTCGGCCGGCAACAGCGGCGCGCCAAGGTTCTTCATCTTGATGGCGCTGACCATCAGCACGGCGCCCTGAGCCATGAAGGCGATGCCGAACGACAGCCAGGCGCGGCGGGTCAGGACGAGCAGGAAGGCGGCCAGCAGCAAGCCCGGGAAGGCGTTGGCCACCAGGTGCCAGGGACGCGACGCCCACTCGAGGCTGGCCACGCCCGGATTGCCGTCAAGAAAACCGGTGCAGAGAACGAAGGCCACGGCAAGGCAGAGCGGCAAGGCCACCCGCGCCGTAACGTCTCGCCAACGCTTTGAATCGACAGTCATAACATCCTCGTGTCACACCCCTGCCGCCTCAGGGTCATGGACTGTAACGCAACGGACATGAACGCGTTGTCCCGCGCACCGGGCGCGGTTTACCGCGCGTTAGGTGAGGCACAATGAGGCCTCATGAAAGCCCCTATGCAGGCTCCGCGCGAAAGCCCCGAACTCCGCGCACTGATCGACGCCCGTTATGCCGATGTGATGGCCGCCTGTCGTGCCGCTCGCATTCCCCTGTATGACGACGCGGGCGTCGCGGAGCGCATCCGCCGTACGTTGCTGGCATCCGACTTCGCCTTCGACGTCTTCCGCCGCCAGCCCGACCTGCTGGCCCCGGACGGCCTTGAGCGGCTTCGCGCCAATACGGACGCGGCCATGCGCGGCACGGCGCTCGACCTGCCGCTGGAAGAGGATCGTTGCATGGCCTCGCTGCGCCGCTTCCGGCACGCGGAGGCCCTGCGCATCGTCTTCCGCGACGTGAACGGGCTGGACGAGCTGGACGACACGTTGTCGTCGACCAGTACGCTCTACGAGACACTGCTAGAGCTGGCGCTCCGTTGGTCGGAGGCCTCTCTCCACGCACGCTATGGCCAGCCGCACGACCGCGCCGGCCATGCCCAGCGGATGGTGGTGCTTGGCTTCGGCAAGCTTGGCGGCAACGAGTTGAATTTCTCCTCCGATATCGACCTCGTGCTTGCGTATGCCTCGGGCGGCGACACCGACGGTGCGCGTCCGCTGGACAATGGTGAGTACTTCGTTCGCGAAGCACGCCAGCTGGTTCGACTGCTGGCCGAACCCACGGTGGATGGCATCTGCGCTCGCGTAGACCTGCGCCTGCGTCCGTTCGGACAGTCGGGGCGCCTGGCGCTGCCTTTCTCCGCCATGGAGCAGTACTACCAGCGCGAGGGACGTGACTGGGAGCGTTACGCGTGGATCAAGGCACGGCCGGTGGCCGGCGATCGTGCCGGTGGGCGCGAGTTGCAGGACATGCTGCGGCCCTTCGTCTACCGGCGTTACCTCGACTACACGGCTTTCGCGGGATTACGCGAAATGAAGGCGCTGATCGACGCGGAGGTCGCGCGGAAGGATCTTGCCGGGAACCTGAAGCTCGGCCCAGGCGGCATCCGCGAGATCGAGTTCATCGTGCAACTCACCCAGATGATCCGTGGCGGGCGCGATCCCGCGTTGCGGGTACGCGGCCTGCTGCCCGCACTGCGTGCCTGTGAGGCGCGAGGTTATATCCCCGCCGCGCGGGCGAAGTTGCTGCGCGCGTCGTACATGTTCCTGCGCCGGCTCGAGAATCGCGTGCAGATGTTGCGCGACGCGCAGACGCACGACATCCCCGAGGATTCGCTGTCGCGCGAACGTATCGCGCTCGGCATGGGCCATGCCTCCTGGGATGATCTCGCGCTTGAACTGGCGAAGCATCGCGATGCCGTATCGGGGGAGTTCGCCGCGGTGCTCATGCCCGAGGCCGGCAGTACGGCGGTGGCGCCCGCGGCCGATGTCGCCCTGTGGCAGGCGGCCTGCGACGAGACGCTCACCGCGGGCATGATGGAAGCCGCCGGTTTCGTTCCCGGCAACGACGTGGCCGAAGAACTCGTGAAACTACCGCGCGCGGCGGCGGTGCGATCGATGTCCGCGCGCTCGTCGGAACGCCTGCAACGCCTCATGCCGCAGCTGATGGACGCGGCGCACGAAAGCGTCGCGCCCGCGGCAAGCCTGCATCGCCTGCTCCGCCTCGTGCAGGCCGTGGCCCGCCGTTCTTCGTACCTCGCCCTGCTCGACGAACAACCGAATGCGCGCCGTCGCGTCGCCAGCGTGTTCGCCGACAGCGCCTTCCTTGCCGAGCGCGTGATCGCGCAGCCCCTGCTGCTCGACGACGTGCTCGATCCGCGCATCGACCAGTTGCCGTTGAAGCGCGCCGACATCTCGGCCGAGATCGTGCGGACGCTCGGCGCGCTGGACGAACGCGATGCCGAGCGCGAACTCGAGCGCATCAATGAGTTCCGCTCAAGCATCGCCTTCCGTCTCGGCCTCGCCTTCAACGACGGTCGCGCCGATGCGCCGGCCACGGCACGCCGCCTCGCGGGCCTGGCCGAGGCCGTGGTCGCGGCGATCCTCGCGCTGGCGACGCGCGAACTCACCGCCCAGCATGGCCGCCTGGCGGGCGACGGCAGCGGGTTCGCCGTGCTTGGTTACGGCAGCCTCGGCGGGGAGGAACTGGGCTTCGCGTCCGACCTCGACCTCGTCTTCGTCTACGACGGCAAGCGCGCCAACGCGATGAGCGATGGCCCGCGCCCGGTCGACGGCACGCGCTGGTACCAGCGTCTCGCCCAGCGTGTCATGCACTGGTTGAGCGCGCAGACCCACGCGGGCAGTCTCTACGACGTGGACACGCGGCTGCGTCCGGACGGTTCGAAGGGCTTGCTGGTCGCCAGTGTCGATGCGTTCGAGGCTTACCAGCGCGATCGCGCGTGGACATGGGAGCACCAGGCGCTGCTGCGCGCGCGGCCGGTCGCGGGCGATCCGGGTCTTGGCGAGGCGCTCGCGGGCATCCGCCGCGACATCCTGGCCGGGTCGCGCGACCCGGAGCGCGTTCGCACGGAAGTGGGGGCGATGCGCGTGCGCTGGCGTGGCGAGCGCGATCGTTCGGATGCGTCGCGCATCGACCTCAAGCAGGGCAGGGGCGCGCTGATCGACATCGAGTTCATCCTGCAGGGCATGGTGCTCGCGCATGCGTCCGTGTATCCCACCGTGCTCGATATGCCGGCCAGCAGCGTGCTGATCGATGCGCTCCGGGACGTGGGCCTGCTCACCCAGGCGCAGGCCGACACGTTGCACGTGGCGCATGCGGACCTGTTGCAGGCCGGGCTCACCTGCACCCTCGACCTGCGTTCCCGCATTGCCACGCGAACTCCGGCGCTCGAAGCACTGTGTGCCGGGGTGGAGCAGGTGGCGAACGAGCTCGGCTTCGACTTCGGCGCGCGTACCGATGCCGTCGTACAGGGTGCCTGATCGCACACCGGGCGCTATGCTGAGCGGCCGTTACGGAAAGCGATCCCGATGACCCGAGCCCCGTTGCTGATCGACACCGACCCTGGCGTGGACGACGCGCTGGCCATCCTCATGGCGCACCAGCACGCGGATGTGGTCGCGCTTACCGTCGCGGCAGGCAACGTCGGCCTGGGCCATACCGTGCGCAACGCACGCACCCTCGTCGAACTGATCGGCGCGCACACGCCCGTCCACCCCGGATGTCCTTCGCCCCTCGTGCGCGACCCGGATGAGGATGCGGCGTTCGTGCATGGCGCGGATGGCTTCGGGGACGTCGGTTTCGCGGAACCGGTCCACGCGGCCGAGGCCGAACACGCGGCGCTGGCCCTGGTCCGCCTGACCCGGGAGCGTCCCGGCGAGTTGACCCTCGTGGCGCTGGGGCCGCTCACCAACCTGGCCCTGGCCGTGCGCCTCGACCCGGCGCTACCCCAGCGGGTGAAGCGTCTGGTGATCATGGGCGGCGCGGTCACCGGGCACGGCAATACGGGCAAGGTGCCTGCCGAATTCAACATCGGCTTCGACCCGGAGGCCGCGCACGTGGTTTTCGAGGCCTTCCCGATGTTCGACCTGGTGGACTGGGAGGCGACGGTACGCCACGCGTTCGCGGACGAGGTCTACGAGCGCTGGGTGGCTTCCGGCGACCGTCGCGCCGCCTTCTTCGAGAAGATCTTCGGCACGGCGCGCCGCTTCAATGCCGGCCACGAGCGCACTGGGTTCATCGCCGCGGACGCGCTGGCCATGGCGGTGGCGCTGGATCCCAACATGGTCGTCCGGGCGGAAACCCGCCACGTGGCCATCGAACTGGATGGACGCCTCACCCGTGGCGCCACCGTGGTGGATTGGCATCGGCGCCTGGGTGGCCGGGGGAACGCCCGCATTGTCCTCGAGGTGGACCAGGACCGTTTCGCGGAACTGATTGCCGGAGCCCTGGGCGTTCCTTGACCGGGACTGGGACGCTGGCTACAATGCCGCTCTTTTCACCCCGCTATTTCTCAGGTTCAAGCCATGAAAGAGAACATCCATCCGAAGTACCAGCCGGTGGTCTTCCAGGACCTGTCGTCCGATTTCGCGTTCCTGACGCGCTCGACGATGTCCAGCAAGGACACCGTGAAGTGGGAAGACGGTAACGAGTACCCGGTGGTCAAGCTGGATATCAGCAGCCACTCGCACCCGTTCTACACGGGCAAGCAGAAGACGCTGGACGTCGGCGGCCGCGTCGACAAGTTCCGCCAGCGCTACGGTAAGAAGTAAGACCGGTTTCATCCGCGCGCCGCCTGCGGGGTGGCGTTTCGCGAGGATCCAGGACACGGGGCGAGCCCACGGCTTGCCCCGTGTCTTTTTGCGTTCGGCCCACACGATCCTCTAACGGACGTTCGAACGGGCTCTGTGCGATAATAGGGAACTCCGGCCGCACGCAGCGGCCGGTACGACGGTCTTCCCCAGGCTGCCGTTTTTCCCAACATCGCTACGTCGTTCCGGTCAGCGGAGCGGCGGGAACAGAGACAACGAGGAGCTCGCCGTGTCCGACGCCAAAACCGTCAAATTGGTCGATGAATCCAACCAGCCCGTGAGTGAACTGCCGGTCATCGGCGGCACGCTCGGCGCCGAGTGCGTCGACATCGGCACGCTGTACAAGGACACCGGTTATTTCACGTACGATCCGGGCTACGGCAGCACCGCCAGCACCAAGAGTGCCATCACGTACATCGACGGCGACAAGGGTGTCCTGCTGTACCGCGGCTACCCCATCGAGCAGCTGGCCGAGAAGTCGACGTTCCTCGAAACCTCGTACCTACTCCTCAACGGCGAACTGCCGAACAAGGACCAGTTCGCGAAGTTCGAGCACGAGATCACGCATCACTCGATGATGCACGAGAACCTCAAGTTCTTCCTGCGTGGCTTCAACCACGACGCGCACCCGATGGCCATGCTGGCGGGGTCCATCGCCTCGCTGTCTGCCTTCTATCACGACAAGCTGGACGTCGATAATCCGGAAGACCGCAAGCTTGCCGCGATCCGTCTTATCGCGAAGATGCCGACGATTTCCGCCGCCATCTACCGTCATTCGATCGGCTGGCCGACGCGTTACCCGCGCAACAACCTCGAATACGTCACTCGCTTCCTGCACATGATGTTCGAGGTGCCGAGCGAACCGCTGGAACTGAGCCCGGTGGTCGCGAAAGCGCTCGACCTGCTCTTCATCCTGCACGCCGACCACGAGCAGAACGCCTCGACCTCCACGGTCCGCCTGGTCGGTTCGACCGGTGCCAACCCGTATGCGTCGATCGCCGCCGGCATCACCGCGCTCTGGGGCCCGGCCCATGGCGGCGCGAACGAAGCCGTGCTCAAGCAGCTCGAGGAAATCGGTTCGGCCGATAAGGTCGAGACCGCCGTCAAACGCGCCAAGGACAAGAACGACTCCTTCCGCCTGATGGGCTTCGGCCACCGCGTGTACAAGAACTTCGACCCGCGGGCGAAGATCATCCGCGAGACGTGCCACAAGGTGCTAGAGGAGCTGGGCGTGAACGACCCGCTGCTCGAGGTAGCCATGAAGTTGGAAGAAGCGGCGCTGAAAGACGATTACTTCGTCGAGCGCAAGCTGTACCCGAACGTCGATTTCTATTCGGGCATCATCTACAAGGCGCTGGGTATCCCGACCGAGATGTTCACCGTGATGTTCGCCATCGCGCGCACCTCCGGCTGGATCTCGCACTGGATCGAACAGCACGAAACCCCGGGAGCGCGCATCGGCCGCCCGCGCCAGATCTACACCGGCGCCGACATCCGCGACTACGTTCCGGGCGACAAGCGCTAAGAAAAAAACCTCGCGAAAGCGAGGTTTTTTTTGTGTAGGAGCGCGCCCTGCGCGCGACATGTTTTCGCCGCTGTCCTGAAGTTTGCGCGCCAGCTCCAGGTTGCGGCCTCAAAACATATCGCGCGCAAGGCGCGCTCCTACAAGGCGGCATTGAACGCCTCGATGTCTTCCTTCGCCAGCAGTTCCTGCACCATCGCCGCCGTCGCGCGGCGCATGGGCCGGTCGTCCACGCGGTCCAGAGGTGCCTGGCGCAGCGCGTCGACGGGCAGCACCGTCAGGTCGAAGGGTATGCCGTCGGCACCGAACAGCAGCACGGGGTGCTCGGTCTGCTCCGTGCCCGACCAGCGCAGGCGGCGGGTTTGCGTTTCCAGCGGGATGCCTTGTTCGCGAAGGAATAGACCAGGCGCGTCGGGATCGTCGCTGAAGACATGAAGGCACACTGCGGAATGTTCATCGGCGGTGCCGTCGAGTACCGCGCCAACCAGGCGCGCATCGAACCCGCGCAGGAAACGCATGGCTTCCACCGCGGCTTCGCGCCGCGTGCGCAGTGCCTGCGGCTGCGAGTCGCCATGGAAAAGGCGCTGGTGCTCGCGCAGCGCGTCCTCGATCTCGTTGTTGCGGGGCAAGGCCTGCGTATCGATGATGCCGAGCCGCTCGGCAGCCTTCAGTTTCGCGTGATGGAAGTCACGGATGCCATGCTCGCTCATCAGGCGCGCCGCCTCCTGGGCGACGAGGACGCGATTGCGCTGCGTCCGGTCCTGGGCATGGATCCTGTGGTGCTCGCCTCGTGCCATGACTCACCCCCGTGTGGTGTGTTCGTGTGCCGGACACGCGCCGTTGCTCGGGCACGCGTCAGAAGATGTCGTAGGCGTGTTCCTGCTGCTCCTCCTGTTGTTTCTGCGTCGCCTGTTCGCGAAGTCGATCGACATCTTCGACCTTCATGATCTCGTTCATGCCGCCGGGCGAGGGTAGCCCGGAGCCCGGATCGATCTGTACCGTGGCGATGCCGGGCGGCATGGCCAGCGTGTGCGAGGGTTTGTCCTTGAGGACGGCACCCATGTAATCCATCCAGATCGGCAGCGCGGCCTTGGCGCCGAATTCGCCACGCCCCAGCGAGCTGAAGTCGTCGAAACCGACCCACACCGCCGTGGACACGTCGCCGTTGAAGCCGACGAACCACGCGTCGCGATGGTCGTTCGTGGAGCCGGTCTTGCCCGCGATGTCGTCGCGGCCGAGTGCCTTCGCCGCGGCGCCCGTGCCGCGCTTCACCACGTCCTGCATAAGCGAGGTCACGAGGTAGTCGTTGCGGACGTCGATCACGTGTGGAGCGAGCTTCGGTGTTTCCGAGGCGTCCGCATGCGCATCGGCCGGCAGTACGGCGTCCCCCGTGCCGCTGCCCGCGGTGCTGCCCGCGGTCGCCGGGCGGGCGGGAATCAGCGCGGTGGACGCCTGGGTCGGCGGGCCCGGTGGCGTCGGGTTGAGCAGGCGCTGCTGACAGTCCGCGCACGCGCGCTCGGGATTGGCGACATACACGGGGTTGCCGTCGCGGTCGTCGATCCGCGCGATGAAATACGGCGTGACGAGGTAGCCGCCGTTGGCGAACACGGCGTAGCCGCGTGCCATGCTCATCGGCGATACCGAGGCGGTGCCGAGCGCCAGCGAAAGGTTTTGCGGCAGCGCATCGGGTGTGAAGCCGAAGCGTGTCACGTATTCGCGGGCGTAGCGCAGGCCGAGCGCATCGAGAAGGCGCACCGACACCAGGTTCTTCGACTTCACCAGCGCCTCGCGCAGGCGCATCGGGCCGTCGAACTTGCCGTCGTCGTTGGACGGCGTCCACATGCCGTCGGGACGGGACGGATCGGGGAAGGCCACGGGCGCGTCGTTGACGATCGAAGCCGGCGTGAAGCCGCGGTCGAAGGCGGCCGAATACAGGTAGGGCTTGAAGCTCGAGCCCGGCTGGCGCGCGGCCATCACGGCGCGATTGAACTTCGAGCGCACGAAGCTGAAGCCGCCGACGAGCGCACGCACCGCGCCGTCTTCGGGATCGAGCGATACCAGGGCCGCCTGCACGGCGGGAATCTGGGTGAGGCGCCATGCGAGCTTTGGCTCGGGGTTGGCGGCCGGCGCGGCATTGCCGTCGGTGGCGACGTCCTCGTTGACCTCGTCCTTGGCGGCGCGGAACAGGCGGACGACGTCGCCGCGCTTCAGCACGGCATCGACGCGGGTGGGCGCGGCGCCGGCGCGGCCTTCGTTGACGTAGGGACGCGCCCAGGCCATGGATTCCAGGGTCAGCGTGACAGTCTCCTTGGCCGAGAGGTACACCTTGGCCTCCTTCGTGCCCGTCTCCGTGACGATGCCGGGGATCATGCCAGCCACGCTCGTGTAGCCGGCGAGAACGCGGTCGAAATCCTCGGGACCGGCCTGGGCCGGCAGTTCCTCGTGGCCCTCGGGGCCGCGATAACCGTGGCGACGGTCGTAGGCCGAAAGCCGGCTGCGCAAGGCTTCGTTGGCCGCGGCCTGGCTGTCGCTGGGCACCGTGGTGTGCACCACGTAACCCTCGGTGAGCGCGTCGTTGCCGAGCTTTTCGAGCACCTGCTGGCGGACCATCTCGGCCAGGTAGGGCGCGTCCACCTCGATCTGTTGTTCGTGCGGGAAGGCGTCGTTGGGTTCCTGGATCGCCTGGCCGTATTCGGCCTGGGTGATGAAGCGGTTGCTCAGCATCTGGCCGAGCACCCAGTTGCGCCGGGTGAGCAGGCGCTTGGGGTTGTTCAGCGGATTGACGACCGAGGGCAGCTGGAAGGTGGAGGCCAGGGCCGCGCATTCGGCCACGGTCAGCTGGTCGGGGTTCTTGCCGTAGTAATACGCGGCGGCGGCGGCCAGTCCGTACGATCGGTGGCCAAGGAACATCTTGTTGATGTAGAGCTCGAGGATCTGGTCCTTGCTGAGTTCGTTTTCCATGCGCAGGGCGATGAACATCTCGGTCAGCTTGCGCGAGTAGAGCTTCTCGGGGCTGAGGAAGAAGTTGCGCGCCACCTGCTGGGTGATGGTGGAGCCGCCGGGGCCCTTGTCGCCGCCGGAGAGGATCACGTGGATGCCGGCGCGCGCGATGCCGTGCCAGTCGACACCGGGATGGCTGTAGAAATCGGCGTCTTCGGCAGACAGGACGGCATTCTTGAGCCGCGCGGGTACATCGGCGATATGCACCGGGATGCGCCGGGTCTCCCCGAAGGACGCAATAAGTCGGCCGTCGGAGCTCAGGACCCGCAGGGGTACCTGCATATGGTAATCGCGCAGTACCGCCACGGACGGCAGGCGTGGGGAAAGGAGCCAGTAGGCGACGCCCACGGCGCCAACCACGAAGAGGATGCCGGCCAAGGCCAGGTACAGCGCATAGCGCAGCAGACGCTTGAGGATTCGCATGGGTGGGGAGGGGTCACCGCCTTGTGTGTCGGGGCCGAGTATAGAACCAAGCAGGTTCCCGGGCGCCGGGGGGGCGGGGTTCGACCCGATGTGAACGGCATTCGCTAACCCAGTGACTGGATTTGTGAATTAGTGCCGGTAAGTGGTCTTGGGGGCCGTTGCTAATCCGTTAAGTTTTGAGCTTTAATGCCTCCGCGCCGTAGACCAATTCCGACAAGGCGCGGGGAAGGGGGACATCGTGGGGCTCTTTACACCCAAAGCGGCGCCGTTAATCGGCGTCGATATCAGCTCGACCGCGGTAAAGCTGCTTCAGCTCAGCCACGCCGGCGGGCGTTATCGCGTCGAGCATTACGCCGTCGAGCCGCTGCCACCCAATGCGGTGGTGGAAAAGAACATCGTCGAGGTCGAGGCGGTGGGGGAGGCCATACGGCGCGCCCTGGCCCGATCCGGCGCCAAGAGCCGGCACGCGGCGGCTGCCGTGGCAGGCTCGGCCGTGATCACCCGAATCATCCCCATGTCGGCGGACCTGTCCGATGACGACCTCGAAGGACAGATCCAGGTCGAGGCGAACCAGTACATCCCCTACCCGATCGAGGAAGTCAGCCTCGATTTCGAGGTCCTGGGGCCAGTTCGCGACAATCCCGAAATGAACAATGTGCTCCTGGCCGCCTCGCGGACGGAGAACGTGGACATGCGCATCGCCGCGCTCGACCTGGGGGGGCTGACCGCCCGGGTCGTCGATGTCGAGGCGTTCGCCATGGAGAACGCCTTCGGCATGGTCGCCGACCAGTTGGCAGTCTCGCGCGACGCACTGGTGGCCGTGGTGGACATCGGCGCAACCATGACCACCCTGGCGGTGCTGAAGAACCAGCGCACCATCTACTCCCGCGAGCAGGTCTTCGGCGGCAAGCAGCTGACCGACGAAATCATGCGCCGCTACGGCCTTTCGTACGAGGAAGCGGGCCGGGCGAAGCGCAAGGGCGGCCTGCCCGAATCCTACGAGACCGAAGCGCTCGAGCCGTTCAAGGAGTCGTTGGTCCAGCAGGTGAGCCGCCTGCTCCAGTTCTTCTTCGCCGGCAGCGAGTACAGCCGTGTCGACCAGGTGGTGCTGGCTGGCGGCTGCGCCGCCATCGACGGCATCACCGAACTGCTCGAACAGCAGCTTGGCGTGCCCTGCGTGGTGGCCAATCCGCTGGCCCGCATGGCGTTGTCCAGCCGGGTCCAGGCCCAGACCCTCGCCCAGGACGCACCCGCGCTGATGATTGCCGTCGGCCTGGCCATGAGGAGCTTCGACTGATGGCACACATTAACCTGCTCCCCTGGCGTGCGGAGCGCCGCAAGCAACGCGAAAGGGAGTTCTATATCCAGCTGGGCCTGGCCTTCGGTGCGGCACTGGTGGTGCTCATCGCCTGGTCGTTCTGGATGGACGCCCGCATCAGCAACCAGGGCGACCGGAACACCTACCTGCAAGGCGAGATCAAGCAGCTCGACGACCGCATCGCCAGGATCAAGGACCTGGAAAAGGTCCGCGCCGACCTGCTCCAGCGCAAACAGATCATCGAGCAGCTGCAGGCGAATCGCTCGCAGATGGTCCACCTGTTCGACGAACTGGTGAAGACGATTCCGGCCAGCGCCCGCCTGTCCGGCATGAAGCAGTCGGCCACGTCCATGTCGCTGGACGGCGTGTCGCAGTCCAACTCCTCCGTGGCCGAGTACATGCGCAATATCGAGGCATCGCCGTGGATGGGCCATGTCGACCTGCGCAAGACGGAAAACACCCATGACGCGTCGCGCATGCCATATCGCTTCGGCCTCGACGTCCGTCTGAGCAGCCCCGCTGACACCCCCCAGGGCGCAGCCCCGGCCGGCTCGTCCACGGCTCCCGCCCCGGCAAAGCCCGCTGCCATGTCCGTGCCATCGGCGAAGGCCGCCGCCGGCGTGCCCGTGGCAGCCGTGCCGGGCGCGGTCGCACCGGTTACGCCGGCACCGCCGGTCACGCAGCCGCCTTCGGACGCTCCGGCCCCGGCAGGAGCCAAGCCATGAAATTCCTGGACGATCTGCGCAACCTCGATCGCCACAACGTCGGTGGCTGGCCCAAATCGATCAAGCTGTTTTTTACTGGCCTCGTATTCGTCGTGGTCCTGCTGGCGGGCTGGTATTTCCAGATCAGCAATCAGCAGGACGACCTGGCCAATGCCGAAGGCCAGGAAGAACGCCTGAAGGTGGAGTTCTCGCAGAAGCAGGCCAAGTCGGCCAACCTCGAGGCCCTGGAACAGCAACTCGCGGATATGCAGGACATGCTGCGCACCCTTCTGCGCCAGCTGCCCAGCAAGACCGAGATGCCGGAGCTGCTCATCGATATCTCGCAGACGGCGCTCGCCGCGGGTATCGAGAACGAGTTGTTCCAGCCGGGCCCGGAAACGCCGAAGGACTTTTACGCGGAGAAGCCGATCACGCTGCGCATGGTCGGCACCTACCACCAGTTCGGCACCTTCATCAGTGGCGTGGCCTCGTTGCCGCGCGTGGTGATCCTGACCCTGCACGACGTTTCTCTCAGTCCGAAGGATCCCGGCAAGGATGGCAAGGGTTCGTCATCCGGCCAGCTCGTCCTCCAGGGTACGGTCAAGACATACCGCTACCTCGATGACGATGAGACGGCAAAGCCGTCGAAGACGGCGAAGAAGGGGAAGAAGAAGTGATGACCCGCGACCACGCCATCCTTCGCTCCGTCATGCTTGCCCTTTTCGCCACGCTGGCCTTGGCTGGCTGCACACGCGGCACCGCCGACCTTCGTGAATGGGTCGATGCCGAGAAGCACAAGAAAGGCGAGCCCATCCCGCCGCTGCCCGTGATCCGCACGTTCGAGACCTTCGCCTACCAGGACCAGGGCGCCCGCGATCCATTCAGCCCGAGCACGGCAGAGATGGATACCGCGGTCTCCAGTGGTCCGCGCCCGGACGAGAACCGTCCCAAGGAACCGCTGGAAATGTTTTCACTGGACAGCCTGAAGATGGTTGGCACGGTTGGTGCTGGTCGTAGCCTGGAGGCGCTCGTGAAGGATCCCGGAGGGGTGATCCATCGGGTCCACCGCAATGAATACATGGGGCAAGCCTACGGGCGGATCGTCGCCGTGGGCGAGGACCGGATCGATCTGGTCGAACTGGTGCCTAACGGTTCCGGTGGTTGGATGGAGCGTCCGGCAGGCATCGCGGTCGGTGAGAAATAAGAACTCGGGGATGACGCACATGACGACCAAACTCAATCATCTGCCGGGTAGCGCGCGCTATCGGTCGCGCCGCTGGATCCTCGGCGTCACGCTGGCTGTCGCCGGTGCCTTCGCCGGCACCGCCGCGGCGGCCAACGCGCTGCAGAACGTCAGCTACGACGCCCAGCCAGGCGGCCGCGTCGAACTGACCCTGGCGTTCTCAGAGCGGGCACCGGACCTCAAGGTCTTCACGACCAGCAATCCGCCTCGCATCGCCATCGACCTGGCGAATACAGGCAATGCCTTCAGTACCCGACACATCGATATCGCCAAGGGCTCGACCTCGGGTGTCTCGGTGGTGTCTGCCGGCGGACGCACCCGCGTCACCGTGGAACTGTTCCGCGATTCGGCCTACAAGACCCGGGTGGATGGAAAGAACCTCGTCGTCACCGTGAACAATGGACCGACCGGTGCCACGACCACGACCGCCATCGTGTCCGACCCGACGAAGGCCCTGCCTTCGAGTGCCGGCACGCCGCTGGACAACATCGACTTCCGCCGCGGCCAGAATGGTGAAGGCCGGGTGCTCGTCACCCTCGGCAGTGCCACGTCCACGCCGGAAATGCATCGCGAAGGCGACCATGTAGTGGTCAGCCTGCCGGGCACTACGCTGCCGACGAAGCTCAACCAGCGCCTCGACGTGCTCGACTTCGCCACGCCGGTGCAGGCCATCGAGCCCAGTTCGCGGCCGGGTGGCGCCCGCCTCGACATCCGCACGAAGGGTGAGGTCGAGGTATCGGCCTACCAGAACGGCACCGAGTACGTTGTCGAGGTTGCGGCGAAGAAGGTTGCCGCAGCGACCGGCAAGAACGCCAAGGGTCAGGAACCGACGTATTCGGGTTCGCGCCTGACCTTCAACTTCCAGGACATCCCCGTTCGTTCGGCCCTGCAGTTGATCGCCGACGAAGCCAAGCTGAACCTGGTGGCCTCCGACAGCGTCGGCGGCAGCGTCACCCTTCGTCTCGTCAACACGCCTTGGGACCAGGCGCTGGACGTGATCCTGCGCGCCAAGGGCCTCGACAAGCGCCGTAGCGGCAACGTCATCTGGATCGCGCCGCAGGCCGAACTCGCCAACTACGAGCAGAGCCTTGCCGACGCTCGCCAGAAGGCCGAGGACTCCGCCGAACTGATCTCCGATTACATCCCGATCAGCTATGGCAAGGCGGAAGACATCGCCAAGCTGTTGACCCAGGGCAGCATGCAGGGCGGTGGCGGTTCGAGCGGTGGCTCCACCCGCGGGTTCCTTTCGCCGCGCGGCAGCGTCTCCTTCGACGACCGCACCAATACGCTGCTCATCAACGACACGCCGGATAAGATCCGCGACCTGCGCGAACTCATCGGCACGCTCGACCGCCCGGTGCAACAGGTGCTGATCGAATCGCGCATCGTGGTCGCCACCGACCAGTTTACCCGTCAGCTCGGCGTCCGCTGGGGTGCCCAGGGCTTCAACCGCAACAGCGGCAACATCGTCGGTACGACACCGGACCTCAGCAGCGGAGGCACGGGTACGACAGGTGGCGGTACAGCCGGCCTGGTAACAGGCGTCCACAACAGCGACGTGAACTACCAGAACGCGCTCAACCAGTGGAACGCCAACGGCAGGACCGGCGACATTCCGGTGCCGGGTGCTTACACCCTGCCGGGTGGCTACAACGTCAACCTTCCGGTTTCTAACCCTGCCGGTAGCATCGGCCTGGCGATCCTGGGCGCGAACTACCTGGTCGACCTCGAACTGTCGGCGGCGCAGACCGAAGGCCGCAGCGAAGTGATCTCCAGCCCGCGTGTCATCACCGCCAACCAGCAGGAAGCGGTGATCAAGCAGGGTACCCAGATCGGCTATGTCACTTACCAGGCGTCGGGCTCGGGCGGCGGTGCGCAGAACGCCACCGTGCAGTTCAAGGATGCCGTTCTCGAGCTGCGGGTGACCCCGACGATCACGGCCGACAGCCGCGTCTATCTGAAGATCAACGTGAAGAAAGACGCCCTGGCCGCGCTCGTGCCAAGTCCAGGCGGCGGTTCGGTCCCGCAGATCGACACGCGCGAGATCAATACGTCCGTGCTGGTCGATAACGGCCAGACCGTGGTGCTCGGCGGCATCTACGAAATCACCAAGTCCAACACCACGGACAAGGTGCCTGGCCTCGGCGATATCCCGGGTCTTGGTGCGCTGTTCCGCCGCACGAACCGCAGCAACGACAAGGCCGAGCTGCTGATCTTCGTCACGCCGCGCATCCTGAGCGATACGCTGCAGTAAAGGCGCCCTCGTCAGCCGTTCCGAACGCCCGCGGAAACGCGGGCGTTTTTTCTTCCGGGGCGGATACTGACCTTCGGGCCTAAACTTCCGGGCCGCTCTGTGGTCTGATCGGGCCTTCGCCTTTGCCCCGGAATGCCCCGATGTCCGCTACGCCGATCGCCGCCACTCCGCTCCAGGACGCCTTCGTCCGCCTGCGCGAGGACCTGGCCCGGAGCATCATCGGCCAGCCGCACCTCGTCGAATGCCTGCTGATCGCGCTGCTGGCCGACGGCCACCTGCTGGTAGAGGGCGCTCCGGGGCTTGCCAAGACCACGGCGATCAAGGCGCTCGCCACGCGGGTCGAGGCCGATTTCCACCGTATCCAGTTCACACCGGACCTGCTTCCGGCCGATCTCACCGGTACGGACATCTTCCGGCCGCAGACCGGCAGCTTCGAGTTCGAGCGCGGCCCGCTGTTCCACAACATCGTGCTGGCGGACGAGATCAACCGCGCACCCGCCAAGGTGCAGTCCGCGCTGCTCGAGGCCATGGCTGAGCGCCAGATCACCATCGGGCGGCGCACCTGGCCGTTGCCGGACCTGTTCATGGTGATGGCCACCCAGAACCCGATCGAGCAGGAGGGCACGTTCGCCCTGCCGGAGGCCCAGCTGGACCGCTTCCTCATGCACGTGACCATCGGCTATCCGGACGCCGACGCGGAGCTGGCTATCCTCCGCCTCGCCCGTGAGCAGGCCCGCGCGGTACGGCATCCGACAGCGCCGCCAGCCCATCGCCTGCGCCCCGACGATGTGTTCGCCGCCCGCGACGCCGTACTCGCGGTGCACATGGCCGAGCCGCTGGAGCTCTACCTCACCCAGCTCGTGGTGGCCACGCGCGATGCCGGCCGCTACGGCCAGGAGCTGGCGCGTTGGATCGCCTGGGGCGCCAGTCCTCGCGCGACCATTGCGCTCGACCGCTGCGCGCGCGCCCATGCCTGGCTCGCCGGCCGGGACTACGTCGTGCCCGAGGACATTCACGCCATCGCGCACGAGGTGCTTCGCCATCGCGTGCTGCCCAGCTACGAGGCGGAAGCCGAAGGCGTGCGCATCGACACGGTGATCGAGCGCCTGCTGGACCTCGTTCCGCTGCCGTGACCGCCACCGCTCCCAGCGCCGACGGGCGCGTCCATGTGTCGCTGCCCGAACTGATCGCCCTGCGTTCGCGTGTGGCGCGTGCTCCCGCGCCGCCGGTGGTGTCCCGGGTGCAGCGCAGCGGACAGCGGCCGAGCCGGCTGCACGGGCGTGGCATGGACTATGCCGAATCGCGCGTCTACCAGGCCGGCGACGATGTGCGCCGCATGGACTGGCGGCTCACGGCGCGTAGCGGTGTCGCGCATACGAAGCTGTTCCAGGAGGAGCGCGAAGGACGCCTGCTGGTCCTGCTCGATACGAACGCGAGCATGCGTTTCGGCACGCGCACGCGCTTCAAGTCCGTGCAGGCTGCGCGCGCCGCGGCCATGGCCGCCTGGTATGCGGTCCGCGGGGCCGATCGTGTCGGCGTCCTGGCCTTCGGCGGGCAGCGCCAGCTGTTGCGACCGCAGGGCGGTGCACGTGGCGCACTGGCCTTCGCGGGTGCCATCGCGGCCTGGGATGCGTTGCCTCCAGGCGAAGACGAAACACTTTCCGGGGCTTTGCAGCGAGCGGGAAGGCTCATGCACGGCGCTTCGCGCGTCCTGCTTGTCAGCGACGGCTTCGCGGTCGACGCGGCGGCGCGGGGGCGCATGCTCGGCCTTGTTGCCAAGGCCGAAGTCGCGGTATTGACGGTTGCCGATCCGCTGGAACTGTCGGAGCCCCCGGCGGGCCGCTATCCCTTCGCTCATCGCGGCGTGCACTACGACGTGGTGTTGCAAGGCGAGCGCCAGCGTGCGGATTTCGCGCGTGGCCTGGGCGAAGGCCATCGTCGCCTGGAAGAACTCTGCGGCGGTCTGGGCCTGCGCCATCGCACGGTGGATACGAACGCCGATCCCCTCGATGCCATCGTGGCCCTGCTCGGCACGGCGAGGGCGCGCTGATGCCCGCCAACGGACCCGAACTCCGCGACATCCACGTTCCCCACGTGTCCATGTGGTGGCCGCTGGCACCGGGCTGGTGGGTGCTGCTGGCGCTTCTCGTGCTCGGCGTGATCGCACTGGTCATCGTCCTGCGCTGGCGGGCGGCGTGGCGGCGCTATGTCGATGCATCGCTCGCGGACCTGCGCGAAGCGTTGGCACGGCACGCGGAAAACGGCGACGCCCTCGCTTTCGCGGCCACGGCGAGCCAGCTCGTGCGCCGCGTCGCTCGCATGCGCGACCCGCGCAGCGTCACCTTGTCCGGCGCGTCGTGGCGCGATGCGCTCGCGGCGATGACGCCGGGGCACGATGTCGCCGCGCTCGCTACGCTGGACGAAGCGAAATACCGGCGCGGTACCGATCTCGACGTGGCGCGATCCGCGCGCGAGGTGGAGGCATGGGTGCGTGCCGCCATGCGCAGGAGGCGTGCCCATGTCGCTACCTGAGTTCGCCTGGCCCTGGATGTTCCTCGCGCTGCCGCTGCCCTGGCTGCTGCGGCATGTACTGCGCCCGCTGAAGCCCGCGCAAGCGCTGAACCTGCCGCAGCCGGGACTCGTCCTCGTGCAATCGTCGCTGACCAGGGCGCCCTTCGCCGCAACGCTCCTGCTCGCGCTGGCCTGGCTTTGCCTGGTTGCCGCGGCGGCACGTCCGCAGCACCTCGGGCCGCCCGAGCCGCAGCGGCGCAGTGGCCGTGCGCTGATGATGGCGGTGGACCTTTCCGGCAGCATGTCGCTCGATGACATGCAGCTGGCGGGTCGCCAGGTCACGCGCTTCGCCGCCGTCGAGGCGATCGCCGGCGACTTCATCGATCGCCGGGCGGGTGACGAACTGGGCCTGATCCTGTTCGGTTCGCAGGCATATCTGGTCACGCCGCTGACCTACGACCTGGATGCCGTGCGCGCGCAGTTGCACGGCGCCGTCGTCGGCCTGCCCGGACGCGAGACGGCTATCGGCGATGCCTTGGCCGTTGCCGTGAAGCGCCTCGCCGATATGCCCGAAGAAGCTCGCGTCGTCGTGCTGCTCACCGATGGCGTCAACAACGCGGGCTCGATCGCACCGCGTGAAGCGGCGCGTGCGGCGAAGGCGGCGGGCGTCCGCGTGTACACCATCGGCATAGGCGCCAACGCCATGCGCGTGCCCGACTTCTTCGGGAGCCGCGTGGTGAATCCCTCGGCCGACCTCGACGTTGGCATGCTGACCGACATCGCCAACCAGACCGGTGGACGCTTCTTCCGCGCCACCGATACGGACGAACTCGCGAAGGCCTACCGTGCCATCGACGCGCTCGAGCCCGTGCCTCAACAAGGGGCGGCACTGCGCCCCCGCTTCGAACTGTTCCGGTGGCCGCTGGTGATAGCGCTCGCGCTGTTCGCCCTGGCCGTGTTGCCGCGCTATGTCGGTGCGAGGGCCTCCGCATGAAGACGTGGCTTGCCGACTTCCATTTCATCGAACCGCGCTGGCTTTGGCTGCTGCTGCTCGTGCCGGCGCTCGCATGGCTCGTGGCCCGGCGCAGGGCCGGCGAGCGCATGCTCGCGCGCATTGCCGATCCGGTTTTGCTTCCGTACCTGCTTGACGGCACGCCGTCGGCGTCCCGTGCGCCGGTCGCGGCCTTCGTCACCGCGGCGCTGCTTGCCATCCTCGCGCTCGCCGGTCCGTCGTGGAACAGGCAGACCCAACCGTTGTTCGCCGAGCGTGCCGCGCAGGTGGTCGTGGTGTCGATGTCGCGGCACATGCTCTCGCACGATGTCGTGCCCGACCGGTTGAGCCGTGCGCGCTACAAAGTGCGCGAGCTTTACGCCGCCAATCGCGACGGATTGAACGCTCTCATCGCGTATACCGGCGAAGCCTTCACCGTCGCGCCGCTTACCACCGATGCGCATAGCGTCGACGACCTCCTGACCGCTTTGGCGCCGGACACCATGCCCGTGGAAGGGGACGATCCGGGCAAGGCCATCGATCTCGCTGCCGATCTCATTCGCCGTGCCGACCTGCGCGGTGGTTCGATCGTGCTGGTGACCGACCGCGCGGACGCGAGCGCCATGGCCGCCGCGCGCCGCGCGCGTACCGCCGGCGACCGCGTATCGGTGCTGGGTGTCGGCAGCGTGCGTGGCGGTCCCATCGCCACCGACGACGGTGGCTTCCTCAAGGATGCCCGTGGCGACATCGTGATGGCGCCGCGCGATGACGCCTCGCTGGCCTCCGTTGCCGAAGCGGGTGGCGGTCGCTTCGTGCCGGTCGCGAACGATGCGTCCGATGTGGACGCCCTGGCCGGGCTAGCGCACGGCGATGGCGGCGGCCAGGCGGTGGAAGGTGCCGCCTCCGGCGAATGGCAGGACCGCGGTCCGTGGTTGCTGCTGCCGTTGCTGCCGATCGTCGCGCTCGCCTTCCGACGCGGCTGGTTGCTCGTGTTCGCGCTCGCTCTCATGCCGCTTTCCCCGGTCCACGCGGATGGTATCGCCGACATCTTCCGCACACGCGACCAGCAGGCGGCGCGCGCACTGGCCGAGGGCGACGCGCAGCGTGCCCAGGCATTGGCGAAGGACGCTTCCCTGCGTGGCGCCGCGGCCTATCGCGCCGGCGATTACGCTGCGGCGGAAAAGGCACTCGCACGACGTGGCGACAGCGACTCCCAGTACAACCTTGGCAATGCGTTGGCGAAACAGCAGCGTTACGAGGACGCCATCGCCGCGTACGATCGTGCGCTGAAAGCAAACCCGCACAACGACGATGCCGCGGCCAACCGCAAGGCCGTCGCGGATTTCCTGAAGAAGCAACAGGAAGACAAACAGAAACAACAGGACAAGCAGGGCGGCCCGGGTAAGCAGGACAAGGACCAGAAGGGCCAGTCGGGCGATAAGGACCAGCAACAGGGCCAGCAGGATGGCCAGGATGGAAAGCAGGGCGAAAGCGGGAAGCAGTCCGGTGCCGGCGGTAACGAAAACGGCGCGCAGCAGGGTGCGCAGGACAAGGCAGGCGAGGGCGAAGGCGGCGATCGCAGCAAGGACAACGGCAAGGCGCAGGCCCCGCAGGGCGATGCGACGGCGAAATCGGAGGCGGAGCGCGCGCAGGCTCAACAGGCGCAGGCGGCGTTGAAGCAGAAGATGGACCAGGCCCTCGCCGGTAAGGGCGAGGGGAAAGACGGCGACAAGGAACACGATCTAGGCACCGTTTCCGGCGACGACCCTTCGTCGAAACTGCCGGCCGACGTACAGCGCGCGCTGATGCGCGTGCCGGACGATCCGGGTGGCCTGTTGCGGAGGAAATTCATGCTCGAATATCAACGCCGCCATGGCGCGGAGCCGGAAGAATGAGAATGCGCGGGATCCTGCTGGGACTGGTACTGGGATGCCTGCCGTTGCTGGCCTGGGCACAGGCCGCCCCGGTGGCGTCGCTCGACCGCAGCAAGGTCGGCGTGGGCGAAACAGTCACGCTGAACATCGAGATCGGCGATCAGGCGACGGATTCGCCCGACCTTTCGCCGCTGACGCCCGACTTCGTCGTTCTTGGCACCTCGACGAACCACACGTTGAGCATCATCAACGGTCGTCGCGAATCGACGACGATCCTCGGCATCGCGCTGCGCCCGCGTCGCGAAGGCCACCTCACCATTCCGGCGCTGTCGATCGGCGGCCAGGAGACACAGCCGGTGTCGCTCGATGTCGTGGCGTCGAGCGATACAGGCGCCGTGGCTGCGGATCGTCCCATCGTGCTCGAGGGCAAGGCCGATCCGGTGCAGGCTTATGTGGGCCAGCAGATCGATTACACGTTGCGCCTCTACTTCGCGGTGAACCTTGCTGACGGGCAGTTGGGCGATCCGTCGGCGGAGGGTGCGGAGGTGCGTCGCATAGGCCAGGACGCGAATTACCAGACCATGCGCGGCGGCCGCCGCTTCAACGTGGTCGAGCGGCATTACGCGATCTTCCCGCAGCATGCCGGCATGCTCGAGATCCAGCCGCCCACGTTCCAGGGTACGGCCGTGGATCCGACCGACGCGAATTCATTCTTCGGCGCCGGCGAACCCGTTAACGCCGTGGCCGACAAGCTACGGATCGACGTGCAGGGACGTCCGTCTTCCGCGACCGAGGGTGCGTGGATTCCCGCCCGTGACCTCAAGCTGTCGCTCGATGGATGGCCTGTGGATGGTAAGGGGCGCGTAGGCCAGCCGATCACGCTGACCATGCACCTGTCCGCCACCGGCATGCCGTTCGAAGCATTGCCCGCACTGTCGCTGCCGAAGCTCGAGGGCGCGGACGTTTATCCGGACAAGGCCGTCACGGGTGGAGGCAACAGTGGCTCCTGGGTCACCGGCCGTCGTCAGCAGGGATTCGCCGTGGTGCCCACGCGCGCGGGCACGCTGCACATCCCGGGGACCACGCTGCACTGGTGGAACGTCGTCACAAACAAGCCCGAAGTAGCCACGGTGCCGGCGCACGATATCGAAGTGGGAGAGGGTGCGGCGGTGCCATCCGCATCCACCGCGGGAGCGGCTGCGGCGAAGGCGCCTGCCGATGCCTCGCCCGCACCGGCTCCAACGGCCGGTGGCGTGGCCCCATCGTCTCCTACTCCGGCTGGCTTCCCATGGCGCTCCCTGTTCATCGGCATGCTCGTGCTGTGGCTGCTGACGCTGGCGGCATGGGTTCTCGTCGCTCGCAGAGGCCGCTTCCGTCAGGCGGAGGCGCCGATCGTCGCGTCCGATGGTCCCACCCGCGAGCGCCCGGCACACGACCTGTTCCTCAAGGCGGCGTCGGGCACCGACCCCGTGGCGATGGAGCGCAGCCTGCTTGGGTGGGCGCGCACCGTCCGGCCGTCCGTCCGCTCTCTGGGCGACCTGTCCGGCGCCTTGCGCGAGGGGGCCCAGCCCGATGCGATCGCCACGTTGCAACGCGCCCGCTTTGCAAGCGGAGACACACCCGGAGCGATCCTGCGCGATGCCTTCGCGAAGGGCTTCGACTGGAAGCCCTCGTCATCGGCGAGGAGCGGCGACGGCCTGCCACCCCTCTACCCCAGGTAGGAGCGCGCGCCGCGCGCGACAGCTTTTCGCGAAGAGGCCCAGGCCCTGTTGCTCAAAAGCCCAAACGCTGTCGCGCGCAGGGCGCGCTCCTACGTCAGGGCCTTGTAGATCCGCGTCATCCGGGCGCCGAAGGTGCAGAACACCACCCGCTCCGGCCCCCACGCGGCTTCGCGGATCGTCCGGACGGCTATTTCCGCAGCGGCTTCCGCCGGGTAGCCATAGATCCCCGCGCTGATGGCGGGGAAGGCGATGGATTTCACGTCCTCGTCGCGCGCGAGTTTGAGGCAATTCTTATAGCAGTCGGCCAGAAGGCCAGGTTCGCCATGGCCGCCCCCGTGCCAGACTGGCCCGGCCGTGTGGATGACGAAGCGCGCGGGCAGGGCGAAGCCGGGGGTGATGCGAGCCTCGCCAGTAGGGCAGCGAACGCCCTTACGCACTTCCGGCAAAGCCCTGCAGGCGGCCAGCAAGGCCGGTCCGGCGGCACGATGGATCGCCCCGTCGACACCTCCGCCACCCAGCAGGGATTCATTCGCGGCATTCACGATCGCGTCCACCGTCAGGGTGGTGATATCCGCTTCAATCACTTCGAAATACATAAGAAAAAACCACCTATGACGGTCGCACGGCATTTGGCTACGATGTCCGTGACAATCTAAATGATCCACCCCAAAGCCATGGCCGAACTCAAAGTCGAAGATATCTCGTTCGCATTCCTCATGAACGACGTGACCTTGCTCTTCCGCAAGCACTTCGATCGACGGGCCGTGCGCTTCGGACTGACCCGCGCCCAGTGGCGTGCCTTGAAGGCGCTGCACCGCCGCCCCGGCATGCGCCAGAACGAACTGGCCGAACAGCTGGACATGGAGCCCATCGCCGTGGGTCGCGTCATCGATCGCCTGCAGGCGGCAGGCTTCGTCGAGCGCCGCGCCGATCCAAAGGACCGTCGCGCCTGGCGCCTTCACGACACCGACCAGGCTCGGGGCGTCATCGACAACATGGAGGATATCGCCCGGGGTCTCCGCCGGGATGCCACCCGGGGTATTTCGACGACGGATTTGCAGACCATGCTGGCCGTGCTGGATCGCATGAAGGAAAACCTCCAGGGCCTCGACGGTCCTGGCGAGGAAAGCTGAATCGCAGTCAACCGATCGTCGGCAGGTGCGTTAGCTTCCGTGGATAACCGTCCCTGAAACCAGTCCACGCCTCCCCAGCGTGGCGACCGAACCCCCAAGGATTCGGCCGGAGCCCCACATGCAGCGATCCCCCGGGAAGAAACTCCTACTCATCGTCGTCCTCGTGGTCGTCGCCGCCGTCGTTTTCGGCATGTGGCGGCATGAGGCCGATGGCAAAGCCAAGCGTACCCCCGACAAAGGGCAGGCGGCAGGTGTCCCGGTCACCACCGCGGTGGCGACGCGTGGCGAGATCGACCTGTCCCTCAAGGTGATTGGACGTGCCGAGGCGTATTCGACGGTGAACGTCCGTTCCCGTGTCGATGGACAGCTAGAGTCCCTCGCCTTCACGCCCGGCACCCATGTGAAGAAGGGCGACCTGCTGGCGAAGGTGGATCCCCGCCCCCTGCAGGCCGCTTACGACGAAGCCATGGGCAACGTGGCTCGCGATCAGGCCCAACTGGTCAAGGCCGAGGCCGACCTGTCCCGCTACCAGAACATGCTCGGCAAGGGTTTCGTCAGCCGGGCGGACTTCGACCTCTACAAGGCCAACCTCGGCGTGGCCCGTGCCACTCTCGAGAGCGATCGTGCCGCAGCGCGCGCCGCGAAGACGATGCTGGATTTCACCACCATCGTCGCGCCCTTCGATGGCGTGACCGGCGCACCGCTCGCTTATCCGGGGGCCACCCTGAGCGCCGACACCACCGACATCGTGGTGCTCAACGAGGTGGACCCGATCCGCGTCGCCTTCTCCATCCCCGAAGACAGCCTCGCCGCGGTGCGCAACAGCGTGCGCCGAGGGCCGCTGCCGGTGCACGCGAAGATTCCCGGCGACGACGGCACCCCGCTGGACGGCGAGCTGGAATTCATCGACAACACGGTGGACGCCACGACCGGCACCATCGTGTTGAAGGGTCGCTTCGAGAACGCGGACGGCCGGCTGACGCCGGGCCAGTTCGCCGAGGTGACCCTGCCCACCACGCGTCTTTCCGACGCCGTGAGCATCCCCGTGGTGGCCTTGCAGAGCTCCACGGCCGGCACCTTCGTCTTCGTGGTGAAGACGGACGGCACCGTGGAACAGCGTACGATTACCACTGGCGCGACCACCGCGGACCGCGTGGTCGTCGACAAGGGCCTGCAGGCCGGTGAACGCGTCGTCACGGAAGGCCAGATGTTGCTCGTCGACGGCGCCCGCGTGCGCGTCGACAAGGGTTGAGGGCCCACCCATGAACTTGCCGGAACTCTGCATCCGCCGGCCCGTGATGACCACACTGCTGATGTCGGCACTGGTCATCTTCGGCATCGCGGCCTACCCGAAGCTGCCGGTCAACGAGTTGCCCAACGTCGACTTCCCGACGATCAACATCAGCGCCAGCCTGCCCGGCGCCTCGCCGGAAACGATGGCCTCGTCGGTGGCCACGCCGCTCGAGGCGCAGCTCTCGACCATCGCCGGCATCGATTCGATGACCTCGTCCAGTTCGCTGGGCTCGACGGCCATCACGGTCACCTTCGCCCTGGACCGCAGCATCGACGGCGCGGCTCAGGACGTGCAGGCGGCCATTTCCGCCGCGACGCGCCAGCTGCCGCGCGAGATGCCCACGCCGCCCACCTACCGCAAGGTGAATCCGGCCGACGCGCCGATCCTCTACCTCACCATGCAGTCGTCGACGCTGCCCCTGTCCACCGTGGACGACTACGCCGAAACCGAACTGGCCCAGCGCCTGTCGATGGTTGACGGCGTAGCCCAGGTAAACGTCTACGGTTCGCAGAAGTACGCCGTGCGCATCGCCGTCGATCCCGATCGGCTGGCTGCCACCGGCATCGGCGTGGACCAGATGCGCGACGCCATCGCGGCCGCCAACGTGAACAAGGCCACGGGCTCGCTCAACGGTAAACGCCAGCTGCTCTCGATCCGGTCGGACGGCCAGCTGATGCGCGCGGCGGATTACGGGCAGGTGGTCGTCGCCTATCGCAACGGTGCGCCCGTGCGGCTGTCCGACATCGCCACGCCGCGCGACAGCGTGCAGGACGACCAGAAGGCAAGCTGGTTCAACGGCTCGCGCTCGATCACCCTCGCGATCCAGCGACAGCCGGGCGCCAACACGGTGGAGACGGTCGACAATATCCTCGGCCTCTTGCCGGGCTTCACGGCGACGCTGCCCCCATCGGTGAAACTGAGCGTCATGTACGATCGCTCGGAGTCGATCCGCAATTCCGTGCATGACGTGCAGTTCACGCTGGTGCTCGCGGGCATCCTCGTGGTGCTGGTGATCTACCTGTTCCTGGGCAATGCGTCGGCCACGCTCATTCCGGCCGTGGCGCTGCCCATTTCAGTGCTCGGCACCTTCGGGGCCATGTTCGCGCTCGGCTACAGCCTGGACAACCTGTCCCTGCTGGCGCTGACGCTCGCGGTGGGCTTCGTCGTCGACGATGCCATCGTGATGCTGGAAAACATCATGCGCCACATCGAGGCGGGCGAAGTGCCTTTCGATGCGGCGGTGAAGGGTGCCGGCGAGATCGGCTTCACCATCTTCTCGATGACGCTGTCGCTGGTGGCCGTGTTCATCCCGGTGATGTTCATGGGCGGCATCGTCGGCCGGTTGTTCCACGAGTTCGCGGTCGTCATCAGCGTATCGATCCTGATCTCCGGCTTCGTTTCGATCACGCTGACCCCGATGCTGTGCAGCCGCTTCGTCAAGGCTCACCTGCACGACAAGCGCAGCTTCATCGTGGTGTGGTTCGATCGCGGGTTCACGGCCGTGTCGAACGGCTATACGAGTTCGCTCGCCTGGGGCATGCGTCATCCACGGACCGTCGTCGGCGTGTTCGCCCTCAGCCTGGCCGCGACAGGCGTCCTGTTCGCGATCACGCCGAAGGACTTCATCCCCGCGGGAGACAGCGGGCAGTTGCGCGTGACCACGGAAGGCCCGACGGACATTTCCTTCGCCGCGATGGCGGCTCGCCAGCAGGCGCTGGCCGCCATTGCGCAGAAAGACCCGAACGTCGAGGCGGTGATGTCCAGCGTGGGCGCCGGCGGCTCGCGCTCGACGGTGAACAACGGTTCCTTGCTGCTGCGCCTGAAGCCGAGCGACGAGCGCGGGGGCACGACGCCGGACGAGATCATCCAGGAACTGCGGCACCGGTTCTCCGAAGTGCCCGGCATCCGTACCTACATACAGAACCCGCCGGCGATCCAGGTGGGTGGTCGCCAGTCGAAGGCGCAGTACCAGTACACGGTGCAGTCCACCGACCTGAATGCGTTGTACGACTGGTCCGGCAAGCTGGTCGCCGCGTTCCAGAAGCTGCCGGGCTTCCAGGACGTCACCACCGACCTGGACCTCAACAGTCCGTCGATGGTAGTCACGGTGAACCGCGACAAGCTCGCGCCGCTCGGCCTCACCATGGACCAGGTGCAGACGGCGCTGGGCACGGCGTTCGGCGAGAACCAGATCTCCACGATTTACGGCTCGGCCACGCAATACTGGGTGATCCTGCAGGTGGAGCGCCGTATGCAGGACGATCCCGCCGTGCTCTCCCGCCTCTACGTGACTTCGGACAGCGGCAAGCTGATCCCGCTGAATACGGTGGCTAGCTTCCTGCGTAAGCCGCAGGTGCTCACGGTGAACCACCAGGGCCAGCTGCCTGCGGTCACGGTGTCGTTCAACCTCGCGCCGGGCGTGTCGCTGAGCGACGCGGTGGCAAGCATCGACCGCGCGACCACGGAAATGAAGCTGCCGCCCACGCTTAGCGGTGCTGTGCAGGGCACGGCGCAGGCCTTCCAGGATTCGGTGAAGGGCATGGGCCTGCTGCTCCTGCTGGCCGTGTTCGTGATCTACCTCGTGCTGGGCATCCTCTACGAGAGCTTCATCCACCCGCTGACGATTCTCTCCGGCTTGCCGGCCGCCGCGGTGGGTGCGCTACTCACGCTGGTGATCTTCAACGCGTCGCTCGACCTGTTCGCCTTCGTCGGCATCATCATGCTGGTGGGCATCGTGAAGAAGAACGCGATCATGATGATCGACTTCGCGCTGGAACGTCAGCGCGAAGAAGGCATGGCGCCGTTCGATGCGATCTACGAGGCGTGCCGCGTGCGTTTCCGCCCGATCATGATGACGACGATGGCGGCCTTCGCGGGCACGCTGCCCATCGCGCTGGGTATTGGCGCGGGCGCGGAAACCCGCCGCCCGCTTGGCCTGGCCGTGGTGGGTGGCCTGGTGGTATCGCAGATCCTGACGCTCTACCTCACGCCGGTGATCTACCTGTACATGAACCGCCTGCAGGACAGGCTGGCCCCGGCGAAGAAGCTCGAGGCCCAGTCAGCGTCGTAGGAGCGCGCCTTGCGCGCGACAGATTTTTCGTGAGAAAGCAGCAGGTCCTGAGGCTTTTGGCGAAAATCTGTCGCGCGCAAGGCG
>NZ_DASYDO010000009.1:0-33878 GCF_036499525.1 Luteibacter sp.
TCGCGGTCTTGCCCGAACGGGTGGGGCTGATGGTAATGACGTGCTGGGCACCGCCCAGCCACAGTTCGCGGCCCTTGAACTTGCCGATGAGGATGCCTTCTTTCGTGCGTTCCAGCAGGCCGGCTTTCTTCAGGTCGGCCAGCGTGGCGAAGCGGGCGTCGCCGTGGGTGGATGATTTGCCCGCGCCGGAAGCGAAGAGCGACCTGATGAGCGGCCACATGACCGCGCACCAGGCGAGGAAGGACAACCCGCAGCCCAGGCCGATGCCGAGCTTGATGCGCCAGGCATGGGAGTCGTACGGCGGCTGGTCGATGACTTGCGCGTAGCGCCACGCGGTGTGCCATTCCACCGGTGCCTCAATGTCGAGTAACAGGTAAACGAAATAACCGGAAGCAAAGGCCGCGGCGGTTAAAGCGGTAAACGTTACGATGACGGCGACGACCGCCTTCCATGCCTGCATGAGGAACATCCGTTACGTAAGTCGACGGATGCTAGCAATGGCAATGATGAGTTGGCTCTAGAAGAAATCTGAAAAATCCGACGGACTTCTGGCGCGCCGGACGACAGTGTTACGAAGAATCGGAAAATGCGCGAATTTAGAGACAACGCAGATTCGACAAGGTAGGCTGACTTCGTTGCCTGCGCTCCGGTCGTGAAACGCTACGCAGGCAACCATCGCATCGATGCGGTGAGAAGCGCGGCCCGAAGGTGCCTACAGAACACCTCCGGACCGCTAACGTCCAACCAACCTACAGAGTTGATTGACCGCTATGACCATTCTACGGCACTCGCCCGCCCGCCGGTTCCCCACCGTCGAGCCTGTGCCAGCAGGCCTCAGAGACCAAGGTCGGACAGACCCGGATGATCGTCCGGACGGCGGCCCAATGGCCAGTGGAACTTGCGCTCGCTTTCTTTTATCGGAAGATCATTGATGCACGCATAGCGATGGTGCATTTCGCCCGCCTCGTCGAATTCCCAGTTCTCGTTGCCGTAGGAACGGAACCAGCTGCCGCTGTCGTCGTGCCATTCATAGGCGAAGCGCACGGCGATGCGGTTGCCGGTGAAAGCCCAGAGCTCCTTGATCAGCCGGTAGTCGAGTTCGCGCACCCATTTGCGAGTGAGGAACTCGACGATGCAGGCGCGACCGCGAACGAACTCCGAGCGGTTGCGCCACTGGCTGTCGGGCGAGTACGCCAGCGACACTTTTTCCGGCGTGCGGCTGTTCCAGCCGTCCTCGGCAAGGCGAACTTTCTTCGTGGCGGTTTCGAAGGTGAACGGCGGAACGGGGGCGGCCATGGTGATAATTCCTGATCCGGGAGCATCAATGTACAAGCCGCCGCGGACGGCGGCTTGCCACATCCTACCGCGTCCCTTTTTCGTCCCTGATCCATACGGGTGCCGGATCGGCCGGACCGTCGACCTGGAACAGGTGACGATGCCGTGCCGGATGCGCACGCAGGTACTGCTTCGGCGGACGCACGGTCCCGCCCAGCTTCTCCGCAGCGTGCCATGGCCAGCGCGGGTCGTAGAGGATCGTGCGAGCCAGGGCCACAATGTCCGCATCGCCGTTGGCGATGATCGCTTCCGCGTGTTCCGGGTCCGTGATGAGGCCCACCGCGACCACCGGGATCGACACGGCCTGCTTCACGCTGCGCGCGAAGGGCACCTGGTATCCAGGGCCCGCCGCTATCCGCTGGGCATGGTGCAGGCCCCCCGTCGATACATGGATCGCGTCGCAGCCATGGACTTCCAATGCCCTGGCGAAGGCGATCGTCTGCTCGAGGTCCCAGCCGTCTTCCACCGAATCGGTGGCCGAGACGCGCATTGTCACCGCACGGTCGGCCGGGAAAGCCGCGCGCACCGCGTCGAACACCTCAAGCGGGAAACGCATGCGGTTCTCCAGCGAGCCGCCGTATTCGTCGCTGCGCTGGTTCGAAAGCGGCGAGAGGAACTGGTGCAGCAGGTACCCGTGGGCGCCGTGCAACTGGACGAAATCGAGGCCAAGCCGTGCCGCGCGGCGCGCGGCGTCGGCGAAGGCGTCGCGAATGCGCCGAAGCCCGGCATGATCGAGAGCCACCGGCGCATTTTCCTGCGGATGGTACGGGATCGCCGAAGGCGCCACGGTCTGCCAACCGTGCTCATGCCCCGGGGGCAGCTGGGCACCGCCGGCCCAGGGAACTTCCGTCGACGCCTTGCGGCCGGCATGTCCCAACTGGATGCCGATGCCCATATCGGACCATCGACGGACGCTTTCCAGCGTCTGCCGCATGGCTTCTTCCGTGGCGTCGTCGTACAAGCCCACGTCGGCCCATGTGATGCGACCCTCTGGCAACACGGCGGTCGCCTCGATGGTGAGCAGCGCGGCCCCCGACATGGCCAGTTGGCCCAGGTGAATCGTGTGCCAGTCGGTCATCTGGCCGTCCACAGCCGAGTACTGGCACATGGGTGCGATGACGATCCGGTTCGGCAACTCGAGGTCATGAACGCGGATCGGTTGGAAGAGCGCTGGATGCGCCATAGCATGTGCTCCTGGATGCGTTGCTTATCAGAATGCACATGGTGGCGCTGGAAGAATTGGCAATCCCTCTCGTGGGGGAACCCCCTGAAACCGCTGGCGCCCGAGCAGCAAGACGCGACATCCTGCTCGGCAACGGATTTGGCAACCCCACCGCGGGGGATGCCCGAGCGCCATGGTGCACGTCATCATCCCGTGCCTCATCTTCTTACGCGGGCTCCTGACGATATGACCTTCTTTTTCCTCGGATTCACCGTGTTCGCGGTCGTCTGCCGCATCGCCAGCCTGGCGGTATCCCTGCGTCACGAAGCCGCGCTGAAGCGCGCCGGGGGAGTCGAGTACGGCGCGCTCAACAGTAACCTCCTCGCCCTGTGCCACGTCCTCTTCTACGCGGCCGCGATCTGGGAGGGGTGGTCACGCGGTCCGGAACTCGACGCCGTCGCGGGCATCGGCATCGCCCTTTACCTTCTCGCGCTGTTCTTCCTGCTTTACGTCATCCGTCTGCTCGGCCGCCTATGGACGGTGAAGCTGATCATTGCACCCGACCACGAACTGGTGACGCACCCCTTGTTCCGTGTGGTGCGCCATCCGAACTACTTCCTGAACATCATCCCCGAACTGATCGGCCTCACCCTGGCCCTGCATAGCTATAGAACCTTGGCCATCGGCTTGCCGATCTATCTGCTGCCACTCATCGTTCGGATCGTTCAGGAAGAGAAGACCATGCGGGCAAGGTTCGGCTGATCTATCCAGGCCGTCGACGATCCGGATAGATCAGCCGTCCTTGCCCAGCCCGGTCTGCTGCAGGAGGATCAGCAGCGCGCTGTCGATCCAGCGCCGCCCGATGCTTTCCCTGCGTCCTTCCATGTGCACCGTGGCCAGGTCCTCCGCGGTCACCGGACCGCGAGGACCATCGCCTTCCACCCGCACGCGATACCAGACCGATGCAGGACGCAGGTCCTTGGCGGGTGCGGTCGGATTCAGTGGAATCGGGCCGCCGTGGTTCTTCGCCAGCATCAGGCTGGGGAGGTGTTCCAGCGCACCGTTGTCCACCGCGACGACACGACCGTGCATCGGGTTCCAGCGGCCGTGTGGATAGACGGTGGCCTCGGTACCGGGAACCAGGCGCGCGCGGTCGGCTTCCGACACCAGTACTTCCGCCCGCCAGCGGTTCCCACCCACGATCGTCGCGATACGCGAGCCGGGCGAAACCCAGTTACCGGCTTGCAAGGTCGTATCCACATCGCGAACGACGCCCTCCCCGGCCGAAACCAGGCGCAGGCGATGCAGCTCGGCCGCGCTGGCACGCTGCTGCACGTCGTACTGGTCGGCCATGCGTTCGGCCACGACCTGCTTGGCCACGCCGTCGCGATCCAGGGCCACGGCACCGCGGGCGGTGGACTCGTAGGCTTCGCGCAGCGCGTCCGCTTTCGCGCTCTCGTCTTTCGGTGCCGGCGCGGAAAGTTCGAACAGCATCTGTCCAGGCTTTACGTGCTCGCCGTCGCTGACGCCCACGCGCTCCAGGCGCGCCGCATACGGCGTGAACACCGGCTGTTCGAATCCTGCTTCCACGATGCCGTCGGCGGTGATGCCTGACGACCACGGCACCAGGAAGATCACGGCGAGGATGCCCAGCAGGATGAGCCAGCGGCTGAGGATGGAGCGGCGGATCTCCGCGCGGCGGGCCCACCATACCCGTACTTCGTAGAGCATCGGTTTCACCACGAACGTGACGATTTCCACCAGGAAAAGAATGAGGCCAAGCGTCTTGAAAAACGCGTGGTAGACGACGACGGCGATACCCACGAAAAGGGTCAGCCGATAAAGCCATGTGAAGAACGCGAAGCCGGTCAGGAATCCTGCGAATCGTGGCGACACCGCATCCGGTCGCGGATCCTCGATGCCGAGCAGCGTGTGCCGCACCCACCGCTTTGCCCAACGCCCGGCACGCTCGTGCAGGCCTGGGTAATCCAGCGCATCGGCGACGATGAAGTACCCATCGAAGCGCATGAAGGGACTGGCGTTCACCGCCACGGTCAACACCCATGCGGTGGTGCCGAGGAAGAACAAGGCGTTCTTGAAGTTGCCTTCCGGCGCGAACGACCAGAGCAGCGTGCACCATGCCGCCAGCACCAGTTCGGCCATGACGCCGGCGGACGCGATGGCGAGTCGGCGGCGCGAGCCTTCCAGCTTCCAGCTTTCGCCGGTATCGGTGTACGCCATCGGCAGCATCACGAGCAATGCCACGCCCATGTGACCCACACGTACGCCGAACCGGGTGGCCATGAACGCGTGCCCGAACTCATGCCAACACTTGGAAAACACCAGTGCGCCCGCGAAGGCGACCACGCCATTCCAACTCATCGCACCGCGCAGATTGGCCTGCACGGTGTCCCACTGGCGTGCCGCCAGGAGAAGGCCGAGCACTGCGGCCAGCAAGGTAGCGACGAGGAACCTCATGCCGAACATCCACTGCACGTAAGGCAGCGCGCGGCGCAGGAATCGCTCTGGCCGTATGAGCGGGATGCGAATGAACAGGTAGTTCTGCAATAGCCAGTGCAGTACCGAGCCCGGGCGCTTGGGCATGGCGGCACGGGTAAGCTGCTGTTGCTGCAGGAAACGGGCGAAGTCCAGCACGTCCTCGGCCTCGGGAGCCAGCGTGGTACTGGCCGCGATCGCCTCGGCGATGCGCGCCGGATCGCACAGCGCCCAATGCTGCAGTATCTCGAACTCCAGCCAGCCGATGCGGAAGAACTGGTTACGCACGGGATCGGACACGTGCCAGGCCGGCGACCCGTCACGGTTACGTCCCACGGGATGGATCTTCAGCTCGTCGCGCAACGCCGGCCACGGTGGCGCGGCGGCGGGCATCGCCCCCATGGCTATCGCCGCGGACATCGTCAGATTCCGGACCAGGCGCGCACGGTCGCGAGCGGCCGGCGCAGCATGAGGTAACCGAGCACGCTCCAGCGGCCGGACACGCGCGCCGTACCCTGCAGTCCGATGCGGGCCTCTGGCGGCGCGCCGTCGATCGTACCGCGCAGCACATAGCTCGCCACGCCATTGGGCGCTTCCACGGGCTGGTAACCGGCGTAGTCGAGCCGCGCCGCGAGCGGCGAGAGCGGCGCGACTTTCAGGAATACCGTCATCGGCGCACCCGGCGCGAGGTTTGTTGCTTCACCCACCGGTGCCCACGCACGCACACCAAGCGCATGCGGATCGGCCAGAAGACCGATGCGCTCGCCCGTCTGCACGGGACGTCCGCCCCAGTCGTCAGGGTCGGAATAGACGAAGATGCCGTCGGCCGGCGCCCGGATGGCAAGCTTGTCCACCTCGCGCTGCAAGGACACGACGTCCACCTGGCGTTCGCGCCACTTGCCTTCCGCCATGCCCAGGTCGGCCTTGGCATTCTGGCTTTCGATGGCCTGCTGCGCGGCCTGATGCATCTCCACGCTGGCCGTCGCGAGCTCGGCCTGGGCCACCGCGAGGTGGTTGCGCAACGTGGTGTCGTCGAGCTCGGCCAGCACCTGGCCTGCCTTCACCGGCGTGTTGGGCAGCACCGTCATGCGATGGATCACGCCTTCGCGCGGCGACGCGATCACCTGGCTGCGCGTGGAAATGATCTCCGTGGGTACGAGCGTGTATTCGCGCACGGGAACCAGCAAGACGAGGAGCAGAGCCGCCAACACATAGCGCAGCCGGCGGCCGCTGCCGGCCTTTCGCCACCAGCGCTGCCAACGCGTGGGCCGGGCGACGAGCGACCACCATGCGTAGCCGTAAAGACTGGACAGCTGCAGCAGCGCGTACTCGGCGCTTTCGGGAACCAGGCTCGTCGGCCATGTGTGGTCGCGGGCAAGGAAGAGCAAGGCACCGATCACCTGGTCGGGGCCCACCAGCGGAAGGACCCAGACGTGCGCGGGCAGCCATTCGCCCCATTCCGCGGCAAGCTCGTCACCGAGCATCTCCGGCGAGAGCGGAAGCACGCGCGCCGTCGCGGGAAGCCCTGCGCAACGCTCGGCGATACGGCGTGCCACGGCGACGAGCCACAGGGCATACGGGGTATTCGGATCCGGATCGGCAAGGCCGGAATGTGCCGTGAGCTTCGGGCCTCGCACCTGGGACAACGTCATCAGAGCGGCCTGCCGGTAATCCACCAGCAGGCGTGTCTCATTGCACGCGACGAAACCGAGCTCGGCGGCCGTCGTGGCGGCTTCCACGCGTGCGGCCAGCGCATAGAATCGCGACGACGCGGTCGCGACGCGGGTATCCGGAGCATTCATCGGTTCAGCCCTTTCCGCCACTCTTCGCAGGCGAGGCGCGGCCGCTCATGCCGGGCAGCACGCGGCTGGTATCGCCGAGGAAGTCGGCCTCGATCTCGATGGTCTGGCTCACGGCGTCCACGCGACCGCTGAGGCGCGTCACGGTCAGCACGTAATGCTCGCCCGTTTCGTCCACGCTGGCGTCGAGGTGCGACCCGGGCCGCAACCAGGCGATCCAGTGGGAGGGCACGTTGAGCCGGGCCTTGGGCGTGCCCGTGCCGACGAGATCGATGACCGGCGCGCCGGGAGCGACACCCTGCCCCTCCTTCACGTGCACTCGGGCGACACGGCCATTGAACGGCGCGACGAAGCGGCACTGGGCCATCTGTGCATCGAAGATGCGCATCTGGCTACGCGTGCGGTTCACGTCGGCAGCGGTCAGCTCCACTTCGAGCGCGGCAGCCGACTGCAGGCCTTGCAGCTTGGCCTTGGCCTCGTAACGCAGCTGTGCCGCTTTGTACTCGGCATCGGCCGCGTCGCGCTTGGCGTCGAGGTCGCTGCAATCGAGCGAGACCAGCACCTTGCCCTTGGCCACGCTGTCGCCCAGCTGCGCGTAAACACGCGCAACGCGTCCGCCGGCTACCGCGGAAAGCGGTGCCTCGCGATCGGCCACAACGAGGAACCGCACGGGAGCCTGCGCTTCCGTCGCAGGAGACGACTGGCCCTGCGCGGATCCCGCCAGCCCCAGGAAAAGCAGGCCGGCCATACCCATTACCTTCCTCATGCTCATGGCTGGCTGGCAGCCGCCGTCTCGGGTGCAATGACCAGCTGGCGCACTTCGCTCATCACGGACAACGTCGCGGCCTCGGCCAGCGCCGCGACCGCACGCGTGGTGACCTCGTCGGGCAGGTAGCTGCGATAACTCTGCGTCATCAGGCGCTTGCCGTCGCGGTCCTGCACGGTCACGTCCCATTGCGCGCGGGTGGCGGTCTTGCTGGGCACGCTGCTGAAGTGCAGTTCCACGGCCAACGCATCGTTGCCCTGGCCAAGCGACAACTGGTTACCGGTCATGACCTTGCCGATGGCGGCACGCACCGCACCGCCATCCACGCGCGCCGGCAGGCCGGTCACACTGAGCTGGATCGGACGATCCAGTTCGACGGTGTCGGCAGACTGGGTGAACACCTGCTTCTCGCCACCGGCGAGGCTGGTCTGGATAGCGCGCGAAAGGGCTGGCAGATCCGTTCCCGCTACCTGTTCCGGCATCAGGTCGATGCCGACCGAGTTCAGCACGCGGCCATACGCCGACTGCGCCGCGGCATACGACGAAGCCTCCTGGAAGCGCGAAACCATGGAGCGGGCCTGCGTGCGCAGGGTCTCCAGTTCGCTGGTGAGCTGGTTGCTGGAACCGGCGCGCGCCACGCTGGCCAGGCGCTGGTCCACGCGGGCCGATTCGTCGGCAAGCTGGTGGTCGTACACGGCGAGCTTGTAGCGCTCGACCGAAACGCGAACCTGCGTAAGCACGGCCATGCTCAGCGCCATGCGGCGTGCATCGTCCACATCCATCCGCGCCTTGTTGGTGCGCTTGATGGCCGGGATGCCCGCAAGGCGGAA
Organism: Luteibacter sp.; assembly: GCF_036499525.1. Classification (GTDB taxonomy): domain Bacteria; phylum Pseudomonadota; class Gammaproteobacteria; order Xanthomonadales; family Rhodanobacteraceae; genus Luteibacter. Next base: position 8,389 of record NZ_DASYDO010000009.1, read on the forward strand.
CAGGTTCATCGACATGCTGACGCCACCCTGGGCCCAGCTTTCGTTGTACACGTACTTGTTCGAGTCGTAGCCACCACCGCCGAACAGGTTGAGGTTGGGGAACAGCGCCGCGATCTGCTTCTTGGTCTCGATCGCGTCGATGCGTGCCTTGTAATCCTCTTCACGAAGCTCGGGGCGCTGTTCGAGGGCCGTCTGCTCGAGCTGGTCGAGGTTCGACGGCACCTGCGACAGGCTGGTTTCCTTCGCGTCGGCAAGCGTGAAGTCGGTGCCCGGAGCGAGGTTCATCAGCGCGGCGAGTTCGCGCTTGGCCAATTCCATTTCCTGGCGCTTTTCGGTCACCAGGGTCATCGCGTCGAGCAGGGCCCGCTGGTATTCCAGGCCCTCCACCGGCGGGAGCACGCCGGCGCGTTCCGCCTGGCGGGTCTTCTCCAGCGCGGCCTGGATGTTGCCGGCCAGCACCTGGGTTTCACCGAGCAGGCGTTGGGCACCCAGAGCGCGCCAGTAAGCGTCGCGCACATCCTGCACGATGTTCTGCAACACCTTGCGGCGACGTTCGTCGGTGGTGTTGACGTCGTCGGCCTGCTGCTTGGCCCGGTAGTAGCTCAGGCCGAAGTCCAGCACGTCCCACGACAACGTCGCGTCGGCGAGGGAGTGCACGCGCTCCTCGGAGGTAGAGGGGCGCAGGCTCACGACGCGGTCCTGGATGCCGATGCTGGTGCCGCCCGAATCGTTGCTGCGCCAACGGTAGCCGGCATCGGTCATGAGCTTCGGCAGCATGTCCAGTTCGGACACATCGAGGAGTCCGCGCGACAGTGCCGTTTCCATCAGCTTGAGGCGATAGTCGAGGTTGTACTTGAGCGAACGCGCCATCACGTCGGAAAGCGTCAGGGCTCCCGTGACCGGCTCCTGGCCCTTGTACATCGCCTGCTGGTCGTTACGCACGCGCGTGGCGACCTCGTCGTGCGTAAGCGGCTTGGGCTTTACCGCGCCGCAGCCGGTAAGGAACACGGCGAGGGCCAGCGAGGCGACAAGGGGTACGGGGCGCAGCGCGGACTTCGGCATGGCGGTCTTCATGGCTGTTGAATGGAGCATGGAGGATTTGTTCCGATTAATGGCGTGACGGAGTGGCGGCGGGCGCGGAGGCCAGCGGTACGGCGCCGGCCTTGGCCATGGCCGCGATCTGTGCCGTGAGCGACGGCGCACCGGTTGGCGTGGAAGCAGGCGAAGGCACCACTGTCACGAAAATCGGTTCGTGTACTGCTGCGGGAGCGGTGTGCGGCGCAGCCTCTCCACGATGTGCCCCATGCGCCCGTTCATGGCGTTCGCCGCCATGCTCGTTGGCGGCTTCCTCGCGGTCACGGATGTGCTTTAGCGAGAACGGCGAGAAGTCGTCCCAGAGCGGGCTGGAGGCCAGGCCGAAGTCGTTCACGGCAACGCGTGAACGGCCGTTTGCTTCCGCGAGCAACTCGTGCGAGAAGCCCACGCCATCGTTCAGCACGAACTGGCTGTTCTCCGGGTCCTGCGGAATGTCCCCGAGGCCGGCGAGGTCGAGGCGGCCGGTTACCCACTGGCTCTGCCAGCGCAAGGTATCGCCCTGCGACCGGTTCACCTCCGGGAGCACGAACAGCGCCGGCTCGTAACCCTGGCGGATGTCGTGCACGCTGAAGTCGTAGGCCACCGGGAAGAACTGGTCACCCGATCGCGCCTGCATCGGCGGTGTCGTGCCGTGGATGGTGATGGTCAGCTTCGCTTCGCTGATGTCGCCGTCCGCATCCGTGATGGTGTAGACGAACGTTTCCGTGAGCGTGCGGCTGGCATCCAGCGCGCTCACCTTCGGATTGTTCGTGTCCAGCTGGTAGCTGTACGTACCGTCCGCGTTGAGGATCAGCGTACCGAACTCGCCCTGGCTACCGCCACCGATGGTGCCGCCTTGCCCCGTATTCGCGGAACTGACGCCGGTCAGCGGACCGCCGTGGGCGGCGCCGTCGGAACCGATGCGGTCGGAACCGTCGTGCGAACCATCCGTGCCGGTAAAGACATTGCCGCCCGCGGAGGTCTGGCCGCCATCCTGCACGATGGTGGCGCTGTCGTCGTGGGCGCTCGGGACATCGTTGGCGATGTCGACGAGCAGCGACCCGGTCGAGCTGCCGCCGCCGGCGTCGCGCACGGTCAGGCCGATCGTGTCGATGCTGTCCTTGCCCGCCGGCTGTGACACCGGATGACCCAGCGTGTACGTGTAGCTCAGCGTGCCGGCCGTGGGCACTCCCCCAACCGTCGAGGTCGGGTCGAAACCGGTCAGCACCAGTGTGCCGTCCGGCGTATGGATGGTGACTGGCGAACCCTTCGACAGCGCATCGAGTTGCGCCGTGGTGAGCGTGGTGCCGCCGACGGTGACGCTGACCAGGCCGTCGTCGGCGGTAACGCCGATCGAACCCTTGGTGACCTGCGATCCATCGTGGTCCGTGAGGCCCGATTCGCGCACCGTGGCATGGCCGTCCGCGCCGCCGTTGCCGTCCGCCGGCACGATGGTCGGGCCGCCGTCCGTATGGCCGTGGATGGTAATGGTCAGCGTCGTGCTGCTGGTGTCGCCATCGGCATCGGTGATCGTATAGGTGTAAACCTCGGTCAGCGTCTCACCGTTCTTCAATGCGTTGATCGCAGGATTGGCGTTGTCGACCAGATAGCTGTAGCTGCCGTCGGCGTTAAGCGTGAGCGAGCCGTACTGGCCGGCCACGCCGCTGCCGACGTGACCACTGACCGTGCCACCCGTGTCGCCCGCGGCTACTCCGGTAACCGGCGAGGGCGTGCCGTCCGCGCCGACACGGTCGGACACATCGCCCGCCGCACCGCCGACGACGACGTTCCCCGTGAGCGCCGAACCATCCTCGTTCACATCGCCCCTATCCGCATGTGCGGCCGGGGCATCGTCGACGATGTCTACGACGAGCGTGCCGTCCACCTTGCCGCCACCGGCGTCCGTGACCGTAAGCACGATATCGTCGTGGCTGTGCGTGTCGCCAGGCTGCGGCACCGCATGATCGAGCGTGTAGGTGTAGCTCAGCGTGCCGGCAACCGGCACGCCACCGACCGTGGCGGTCGGATTGAAACCGGTCAGCACCAGCGTGCCGTCCGGCGTGTGGATGGTGATCGGCGAACCACTGGACAGGCCGTCAAGGTCCGTCAGATCCAGCGTCGTACCGCCCACCGTGATGCTCGCCAGGCCATCGTCTGCCGTGAGATCGATCGTGCCGGTCGTGACCTGCGAACCGTCATGATCCACCAGGCCGGGTTCGTGCACGGTGGCGTGACCGTCGGCGCCCGCGTTGCCGTCCACCGGAGAGACCGTCGGCGCACCGTCGGTATGGCCGTGGATGGTGATGGTCAGCGTCGTTGTGCTGGTGTCGCCGTCGGCATCGGTGATCGTGTAGGTATACACGTCCGTGACCGACTGCCCGTCACGCAGGGCGTTGATCGCGGGGTTGTTATCGTCGAAGACGTAGCCGTAGCTGCCGTCCGCATTGAGTGTCAGCGTGCCGTACTGTCCCTGGACACCCGCACCCACCTGCCCGCTTGCCGTGCCGCCGGTGTCACCGGCTGAAACGCCGGTGACACCGGTCGGCGAATCGGCGCCGACGCGATCGGCGACATCGTTCAGACCCAGGCCCGTGATGACGTTGCCGGAAGCGCCCGAACCGTCCTCGAATGCATCCGCCGCGTCCGCATGCGCCGTGGGCGCATCGTTGACGATGTCGATCACGAGGTCGCCGGCCGCGGTACCGCCGCCGGCGTCGGTGACCGACAAGTCGAACGTATCCGTGCTATGGCTGCGATCGCCGGTCGTCTGGCTCAACGCCGCAGTGAGCGTATAGGTGTACGAAAGAACGCCGTGCGTCGGTACGCCGCCGACGAAATCGCTCGGCACGAAGCCCGTCAGCTCGAGCCTGCCGTCCGGCGTATCGATGAAGACCGGCGTGGTGGCCAGCGATGCGAGCTGCGCCGCCGTCACGAGCTCGCCATTCACGGAGATCGAAACCAGGCCATCCGGCGCCGTGATGTCGACGGTATCCGAGACGTCGGCGCTGTGTCCCAGCGGGTCTGCCGTAAGGCCGGATTCCCAGACCGTGGCGTGCCCGTCGGTGACGGCGCCGTTGCCGGCACCGTTGCCGTCATGTGCAACGATGGACGGACCGCCATCGGTGTTGCCGTGGATGGTGACCGTCAGCGTCGTGGTGCTGGTGTCGCCGTCCGCGTCGGTGATCGTATAGGTGAAGACATCGGCGATCGACTCGCCATTCTTCAGCCGGTTGACGGCGGCATCGTCGTTATCGACGGTATAGCTATAGCTGCCGTCGGCGTTCAGGGTCAGCGTGCCATGAGCGCCCATGATGGGCCCCCCGATGTTGCCGCTGGCCGCGCTGCCGCCCGCGTCGCCCTTCACAACGCCGGTGACGGTCGTCGGCGAGTCGGCACCGACGCGATCGACGACGTCCCTGCTCCCGCCGCCCGCGATGACGTTGCCTGTGGAAGGATCCGATGAATCCTCGCTCGCATCGGCGCCGTCGGCGTGCGCGACCGGCGCGTCGTTGACGATGTTGATGATCAGGCTGCCGGGGTTCGTACCGCCGCCGGCATCGTTGACCGTGAGATCGATGGCCTCGGTCGTGTGGTCCAGGGGCGCATTGCCGGCGTCCTTCTGGATCAGCGGTCCATCCAGCGTGTAGCTATAGGACAAGGTGCCCGACGTGGGCACACCACCCACTGTCACGTCCGGTGTGAAGCCCTTCAGGACCAGCGTGCCATCCGGCGTGTCGATCGTGATCTCGCGACCGGGGCCCAGGTTGGCAAGATCCGCCAGGTTGAGCGTAACCCCGCCGACCATGATGCTATCGAGGCCATCGGGTGCCTGGATGTCGATCGTGCCGTCCACGGTCTCGGTGTCGTCACCCGCATCGACCAGACCAGACTCGTGCACCGTGGCGTGGCCTTCGGCGCCGCCATTGTCGTCGACTCCTCCGATCGCCGGTGCACCGTCGGTCTTGCCGTGGATGGTGATGGTCAGCGTCGTGGTGCTGGTGTCGCCATCAGCATCGGTGATGGTGTACGTGAAGACTTCGTCGGTCAGCGACTGGGTGTCCCTCAGCGCGTTGACCACCGGATTCGTGTCGTCCAGCACATAGGTGTAGCTGCCGTCGGCATTGAGCGTGAGCTTGCCGTATTTTCCGTCGATGGCGCTGCCGACATTGCTGGCGGCTGTGCTGCCCGTGTCGCCCTTCGCGACGCCGGTGACGGTGGTGGGGGTGTCCGCGCCGGTTCGATCGGTAACGTCCTTCGCACCGCTGCCTGTGATGACGTTGCCGGTCGCCGGGTCATTGGCATTTTCGGTGACGTCGCTCTTGTCCGCGTTGGCGGTGGGCACGTCGTCGATGATGCTGACGATCAGGCTGCCTGGATCGCTTTTACCGCCGCCAGCATCGTTGACGACCAGGCTGATCGTTTCGGTGCTGCCGATGTCCGTGCTACCGCTGTGCGTGAGCGCGCCATCGAGCGTATAGGTATACGTCAGGGTGCCGCCCAGCGGCACGCCGCCGACGCTTCCGGAAGGCAACCAGCCAGTGATCACCAGTGTGCCTTCGGGCGTATCGATGGTCCTGGGCGTGCCACCCGCGATCGCGCCGAGCGCCGTGAGATCCAGCGTAACGCCGCCCACTTCGACGCTGGTAAGGCCGTCGTCCGCCGTGACGTCGATCGTCCCGGTGGCGCTCTGCTTCCCGTCATGGTCGGCGAGGCCAGACTCATGGACGGTCACATGGCCATCGGCACCGCCGTTGCCGTCCGCCGCCTGGACGGTGGGGTCGCTGTCCGTGTGGCCGTCGATGGTAACCGTCAGCGTGGTCGTGCTGACGTCGCCGTCCGCGTCGGTGATCGTATAGGTGAACACGTCGGTGGTCGACTGGCCGTCCTTCAACGCGTTCACGGCCTTGTCGTTGTCATTGACAAGATAGCTATAGCTGCCGTCGGCGTTGAGCGTAAGCGTGCCGTGCAAACCAACGACATCGCCGCCGACGTTACCTGCGGCCGGCATACCGGTGTTGCCCGCGACCACGCCAGTGACTGCTTCGGCGGGGCTGTCCGCACCCACGTGGTCGTTGGCCAGGACATTGCCCGTGCCCGGCGCACCGGTGTCTTCGGTAGCGGAACCCGTATCGGCCTGGGTCGTCGGGGCGTCGTCGACGATGTCGACGGTGATGCTGCCCTTTTCGGTGAGGCCCTTGCTGTCCAGCGTCGAGATCGAAACAGTGTCGCTGCTGTCGGTGGCGCCCGGCTGGTCGACGGCACCGCTCAACTCGTAGTGATACGTCAGCGTGCCATGGGCATCGTCCGTCGCGGTGTAGCCCGTGATGACCAGGGTGCCGTGGTCCGTTTCGATCGTCCGATCGGCCGGGTCCATGTTCGCGATGTCTTTCAGCTGGTCCAGCGTGAGCGTCACGAAGTGCCCGGCCCCCGCGGTGGGATCGCCGATGGTGATGCTGTCCAACGGATTGACCAGGGCGATGCTCTGCGTGCCGTCCACGCCTTCGCTGCCATCCCCGGCGCTGGTGCCGCCAGGCAGCCCCGCTTCGTGCACCACGGCGCCGCTGTTGATGGTGACGTCGAAGACCAGCGTGGTGACGAGCGCGCTCGACGTGCCGTCGGCGTAGCCGTACTGGTCGTCCTTCGTGTTCGGGTCGTTCGAGGCATTTTGCGCCGCGTCGACGTCCAGCTGACCCTGGTCCGGACGGCTGCCGTGGCTGCCGCCGTCGTCGACCGATACCTGTACCTCGAACGTACCGTTCCAGAGCGTGTTGTTGTCGAGGTCCTCGTGGGCCGGGAACGTCACGCCAACCTTATTGATCGCCGCCTCGACCTGATCGATCGTACCGGTAATGACGATCCTGCCGCCGGTGATCGTGTACGTCGCACCGCCGTAGCTACCCGACGTACCGCCATCCACGTCACTGACGATGAAGCCCGGCGGCAGCGTGATGGTAGCCGTCACGGGAGCCGTGCCGGTATCCGGGTCGGCGAGCGTGATGTGGCCCAACGTGTAGTGGTTCTGTGCGTTCTCATTGCCGACATTGGGCTCGGTGACGCCGATGGCCACCGGGTTGTTCAATGACGACGGGAAGACATCGCGCGAGGCCGACGAGACGTTCCGGTCGAGACCGGACGGGGTGTCGGCATACGGATCCACGGCCGTCGACGGTACGTTCGCGGTGCCGGTGCCGGCGTCGTTCATGCCGCCATTCGCGGCGTTCGAGCCGTCGAGGTCGCCGGTCGCCACGTCGCGCAGGCGATCGTCCGCAATGACCTCGACATGGTAGGCGTCGTCCGCATTGGCCAGGCTGCCGCCGATCGATACCGTGAGCCTCGCGAGGTACGCGTTGATCTGGTCGCGCGTGCCACGGATGACCAGAGCGGCATGGTCGCCGTTGTAGACGGTGTCGACCGTGACACCGGAGGTGCCGTTGCCCGAACCGATCTGGATGCCGGCGTAGGCCGACTGGGCCAGCGCATGACCGTCCGCATCGGTGACACGCACCGTTACCTGCATGAAATCCTGCTCACCGGCGGTGATGCCACCGCCGTCGTCGTAGTCGACATCGCCCACGCTGAAGCCCGGCAACGGCGTGTTGCCGTCGAGGTAAACGGGGCCGCTGGCACCGCCGTTCGAAACGGTTGGCGCATCGTTCACGGGAACGATGTCGAGTGCGATCACGACGTCGGCCGGATTGCTGGCCTGGCTTCCGCTGCCGGTATCGTCGCCGATGCGCGAGCCGGCGTCGTCGAGGCTCATGGTCAGCGACACGTCGCCGGCTGATGCACCGTTGGTATCGTGGTTGACGTTCAGGGCGCTCTTGTACGTGAGGCCGTTCGTGGCGTCGTTGAGCAACGCCTCGATGTCCTCGGCACGGCCGGTAAGGATGAGGTGGCCGGTGTTGTCGCCGGAGATCGTCACGGCCTGGTGGCCAGCACCGCTCGGTGTGAAGCTCGAATCGCTGCCTGCATTACCGATGCCCAGCGTACCGCTGGGCACCGTGAGGGTCACCGTCACCGGTGTGTCGAACGCTGCCGATTCGGGGTCGCTCACGACGAAGCTGCCGCCGATGTGCGTCGGCTGGTCTTCGATCACCTGCACCGGCGAGGCCGGACCGCCGATCGTGGCGGGCTCGTTCACGCTCGATGCGCGCACGAGCACGACCGCCGCGGCAAGGTTGCCGCTGTCGGCCGGCACATCATCGCTGTACCAATCGTAGTTCTTGCCTTCGACCGGGCTCGTGCTGTCGCCCTGGCCGGTGCCGGCGTCGGGCGACTGGTTGACGTCGCCACCGTTGGCCGTTCCGAGGAGGACGCCGCTGGCATCGCGCATGCGGTCGTCCGCGATCACCTGCACCTGGTACTTCGCGTCGAGGTCGCTGCCGAAGGTAACGGTCAGCTTCGCCAGCGCCGCGTTGATCTGCTCACGCGTACCGGTCAGGACGAGGTAGTCGCCCGTGCCGTTCTTGTCGGTATCGACCAGGACACCGCTGGTTCCGTCGATGCCGATGGCCACGCCATCCGCGGTGTACTCGGCCGCGCTGAAGGCGGAGCCATCCGAATTCAGCAGGCGGACCGTGACCTGCATATAGTCGGTCTCGCCACCTCCGACGGTGGCGAGATCCGGATCGTCGATATGGAATCCGGGTACTTCGTTGTGCTGCGGATTTCCGCTGTCGATATCGATCGGACCGGTCGGCGCGGTGACCGTCGGTGCGTCGTTCGTCGGCTTGGTGTAGATCCAGAACGCGTTGCCGGCCTGTTCCTTGTCACCATCCGAAATAGTGAAGCCAAAGGTGTCGTCCGGCGTGCCCGGGTAGTCGACGCCCGTCGACTCCGTACCGTCGTTGAGGTAGTAGATATGGCCCGCGGCCACGTCGGCCTGGGTGAACGACGAGCCCTTGCCGAGGATGTGGAAGTTCACGCCGTCGGTCGAGAACGCGATACTGCCGTGTTCAGGCGCGGACGTGATGACGTACTGCACCTGGACATCGGTGCTGTCCGGGTCGTAGGCCTGCAACATGTTCGTCGTAATCTTCGCGTAGCCGCCTTCGGGCAGCTTCAGCGGTTCGTTCACCGGTGTACCACCGATCTGGTTCGTCGCGTCGGCCGGGATCGTGGGATCGAGCTGAGTCGGATCCTTAGCGATTTCCGGGGCGTCGTTGACGTTGGTGATCTGAATGGTGACGTCGGCGGTCGTCGCCGAATGAAGGTTCCAACGGTCCTTTGCTTCGACGGTAAATGTTGCGGTGCGCACTTCGGAGCCGTTGCTCACGAAGCGCAGGCCGGTGGTAGCCGGATCATTCGTGATGATCGAGGCATCCAGTTCCAGGCCCACTGTCGCCGCCTGCCAGGTATGGCCACCATCGGTGGAATACTCCAGCGTGCCGCCAGGCGGCAGCGTTTCGACGATGAACTTCAGCGCATGGGCGCCGGTGGCGTCGTTGTTGTCCGCGTAGTTCGCGCCGCTTCCGTCCGGAGCCTGGTCGGTGCCTTCCAGATAGCCCTGGCTCGCCGCGTCGTCCGGATCGCCCAGGCCAAGCTGGCCGGTAGTGATGTACGCCGTGTCGCCCTCGTTGATCACGGTATCCGACGAACCCGACACCGTCGGCGCATCGTTCACCGGCCTGATGTAGATGTCGAACGTCGGCGTCCAGCTGTCCGCCACAGGTTGATCGTCCACGATGGTGATCAGGCCGGCGGAAACGGAGAAGCTCGCGGTGACGTGGAAGTTCTCGCTGGCACCGTCGTGCTGGAAGCGGACATGGCCCGCGTTTAGGTCGGCCTGGGTGAAGGTGCCGTAGGTCGAAATATCCTGCCAGACCCCATCCACCTCTTTCTGCAGCTTTCCCGCGGCACTGGTGATACCCGCGTCATTGGTGAAGCCGAGGAAGGTATAGACCACCTGCGACGGATCTACGCCCACTGCGGTGTAACTGAGCCCCGCGGCGCCGCCATCCGTCGTGCCGCTCAGGATGATGGTCCCACCCTCGTTGACCGTACCGCCGGCGGCGTGGCCACCCGGGTCTACGCCGGCGTGCGACGAATCGGTATCCGGCGTGCCCGGATCGTGGTCGACCAAACCGCCGCCGCCGTTGCCGTCCGGCGTCGGCGCAAGATCGATCGTGAAGGTGTAGTCGCGCAGTGTGTCCGTCGGTGCGCCGCCGGTATAGTCGCCGCCGATACGCGTGAAGGTCGAACCGTCCGGGTTCCAGCGCAGCGCCGTGGTGTTGTCCACGACCTGGAAATGGAAGGCGTCCTGCTCGCCCGCGGCGGCCCCCTCTGTCTGCACGTATTGCACGCGGCCAGCGATCACGTCGGCCAGGGTGAAGGTGGCGCCGTCCAGCAGCTTCTCGCCGTTGAGCAGCAGGAAGCCGTGCGTGAGGCCGGTCTGGCTGGTGACGAAGCTGATGTTCTCGTTCGGCGAATCGACGTCGGTCGCGCCGATCATGCCCTGGGTCAAGGTGACGATATAGGTGCCGTCATTGGGCACCGTAGCCGTCTTGGTGCTGCCCACGTCGTCCAGCGCCGGATCGTCGTCCACCGCGTGGATATCGAGGGTGATCGTGCCGTTCGTCGTCTTGACGTCGGCACCGCCGCCCTCGTCCGTGACGCTGACACCGAAGCTGTCGGACGCGACGTGGTCCACGCCGTCGTTGCTGTACGTCAGCAGGTTGCGATCGGCATAGTCGAAGCTCTGTCCGACCGTGACCGCCACGCCGTTGTAATACAGCGTACCGTGCGAAACCAGCGACGTGATCGTGATCGTCAGGTGGCTGTCCTGCGGATCGCCTCCCGTGGTGGCGACGATGTACTGGCCGACGTTCCCGGTTTCCACGGCATTCTGCGGCTGGCCTTCGTAGACCATGCCCTTGCCGTCGAGCGTCGGTGCCTGGTTCACCGGAAGCACGTTCAGTGTGATATGGACCATGTCCGACTGACCGAGCGGCGTCGCGCCGTCGTTCACGCGCGCGGTGAAGCCGTCTGCAGCATCCTGTTGGGCACCCGTGGCGGTATGCACATAAGCCAGCTTGCCGTCGATCACGTCCTGCTGGGTGAACACGGATCCGGCACCAAGGCGGACGCCATCGAGCGTCAGGTACCCGTACTGCGGCAGGCCGGTGACGCTGTAGACGATCTGCGTCGGCGTCTGCGTGTGTGACCCGTCGACTTCGCTATCGACGGCGTGGAGCGTGTCGATGCCGATCACGGTGACGCTCTGGTTGCCCGAGCCGTCGACTTCCTGCACGTCCTTCGTGGCATCGCCCACGGAGACCGGATCGTTTGCGGGCGTGATCGTCACGTCGAGCGAATGAGAAGCCGAAAGGCCCTCGGCGTCCCTGACGGTGACGTCGATCGAGGTTTTCGCCGCGGTGTTGCCAAGCTCCGTGTCCGCCGCAGCGAAGGTGAGCTGGTTCAGCCACTGGTTCGCCTGGGAGCGCGTACCCGTGAAGGTATAAGTGATGCCGCCGTCGCTCGTGGTGCCACCGCTGCCCGAGAGCAGGTTGCCCATCCCTTGGTCGTGCACCTTTGCGGTCACCGTGACCGAATCGCCGCCCACGCCATCGTCGACGATGTTCCAACCGCTGAGCTTTGTGCGATCGGCGCCGGCCGCATTGAGCGAGCTCGGCTCCGACACGGTGATGCCCTTGCTGCTCGTCGTGACGGTCGGCGCGACGAGAAGGCCGTCGTAGTCAAGCGAGAGCGAGCGTGTTTCGACGTGGCCGACCGTGCTTTCCAGCGCCCAGTCGCCGCCGCGAGCGGCCGCGCCCGTGGCGTCGGTGGACGAGGCCACGTCCGCCTGCGTCAGGCGGCCAAGCTGGGTGACCAGCGCGTTATCGTGCTGCGAGACGTCGCAGCCGTAGAGGAGGATGTCGCCATCAGCCGAAAGCGAGGCGCCGATCTGGCCGAGTTGCGTCTTGAACGCGGCGATGTTAGCCGCGGTGACGGTATCGGTACCCAGCGATATCGAGTCGCTCGCACCGTGGCTGATGATGTGGATGGCGCCGATGTCATGCTCGCCCCGCAACGCGTTCGCGATCTGCGACAGGCCCGAGGATTTGCTGTCCAGCACCACCACCTGGCTGTTCTGCGGAAGCTGGGATACCAGCGACTGCCAGTTCGCCACGCTCTGGTCCACCACATAAACCTGGGCAGGTGCCGGCGTGTGGGTCGCAGGTGGCGGCGGTGTCGCAGCTACCTCGCGATGGCCCGGCTGTTCCGTGACGGGGCTCTGGAACCTGCCGGCGTCATGGGCTGCCTGCGCAGGATCGACGTGGTGTGCCGCCTCGACGAGTGCAGCGCCGTCGTACATCTGTCGCGGCTCCAGCGCATAGCGGTGGGCACGTGGACGGAACGGGTTCGATGACTTGGTCCCAGACATGGGTCGCCTTGCAGGTTGGACGGGCACACACGGGCCGACGGCCGTCGGCCCGAACGCCCAAAGGCTTCGGGATGACGATGTCGGCGTAAGGCTGTGATCTCGGTCACAGCGGCTGCGGCGATCCTATGTGTCACGGATGAAACGGGAAAGGCGCGCCAGTGAGAATTTGTGTCACGCATGGCGTGACAAGGTTCCGCTTCAGCAAAGGTTCGACAGGCACACGATGTAACCGTTTACACCAGACCCCGCGTCGTTGCTGGTCCCGCGACGCGAGGACCGCTCGCAAACCTTTGCCGCGACGGAAGCGCGCCTTCCGTCGACAAATGTGAAATCAGCCGGCGCGGTCCGATGTAACGCGCGTTTTCTCACCAGTCACGGGCTCGATCAGGTGCATGACACAGGTCATGAACTCCGCCGCCGTGGCTGGTTTCAGCAAAACGTCATCGAAATCCAGGGCGTCGCCGGGCGGACGGCGTGGCGACAGCGCCGTGTAAAGAAGAACCGGCAGGGCCGCATCTGCCTGGCGTATCGCGTGGAGCAGACGCCACCCGTCGCTGCCGGGCAGCCGTTGTTCCGTCACCACCAGCGCAGGCCCGTTGCGACGAATCGCCTCCATCGCGCTCGAGGCGTCGCCGACGGCGATGCTCTCGAATCCGTAGCCATCGAGCAGGTCGCATAGCACGGCCCTGCGCGCCGCATGCGGTTCGACCACGAGGATCGCCCTGCCCTCGCCATCCACATCGCCGATGTCGCCGCCGGCCTCAAGCTCGGCTTCGAGGTCGGTTTCGTCGGCCAGCTCGAACGCCACGCCAAAGCTGAAGCGGCTGCCGCTGCCCGGCGCCGATTCCGCGTCGAGGTGAGCGTCCATGTGCTGCAGCAACTGCACCACGATCGCCAGGCCCAGACCGCTGCCTTCGTGCTGCGTGGCATTCCCGCCGCGGGTGAACGGCTGCTGCAACGACTCGAGCGCCTCTGCGTCGATGCCGATACCCGTGTCTTCCACGGCGAAGACCAGCCTGACGCGGCCGCCTCGATGCGGCACAGCGTCGGCGCGGAACACAACGAGGCCATCGTGGGTGAACTTGGCCGCGTTGCCGAGGAGGTTCAGCAGTACCTGGCGCAGGCGCCGGAAATCCGCGACCACCACCGCCGGAAGCCTTTCGTCGAAACGGCATTCGAAACGGTTGCCGTGGCGCTCGACCAGCAGGGTGGCCTGTTCCGCCACCTCGTGGATGAAGCCATGCAGATAACCGGGCTGCGGCTCCAGCTGGAGTCCGGTCAGCTCTCCCCGCGAGAATTCCAGCAGGTCGTCGATCAGTTCCATCTGCTGGCGTACGTGGCGCTCGATGATCCGTGGATAATCGCGCCGCGCATCGCCCACGCGCCAACGGCGAACCGCGTTCATGATCGCACCCAGGGGCGCACGCAAGTCATGGCCCACATGGGCAAGCAGCATGCGCCGGGACTGCAGCGATTGACGCAGTTCGGAAGTACGCTCCTGCACGATGCCCTCAAGACGCTGCGCATGGGCGATCAGCATGCGGATACGCCAGCGCCATGCCAACGCGATGACGAGGAGCGCGAGCATCGCCTCGCCGGCATACGCCCAGGGCGTGAGCCACCACGGTGGTGACACGGTCAATGTCAGGGAAACCGGCTCCGACGGGCTGCGCCGGTTCACGTCGATCGCCTGCACCTCGAAGCGATAGTTGCCCGGCGGCAGGGAGGCGTAGCGCACTTCGCGCTGCACAGTGTCCACCCAATCCTCGTCCACACCGGCGAGGCGGTAGCGGAAGCGCACCGGATGGCCGGCACTGTTACCCGACACGCCGAAGCGCAGGACCAGTGCCGCGGCATTCCGGAACGGCAAGGTTGCGGCGGGCGCAACGCCATGGCTGCCGTAGCTTGCCCCGAGGAGCAACGGACGAATCTGCCGCGGCGCGAGCAACTGTTCCGGATCGAGCACATGGGTCAGGCCGATGGGAGCGCCAATCCATACGGTGCCATCGTCGTCCGCGAAGAACGCGCCGTGGTTGGTCTCGTCCCAGAGCAACCCGTCGCGCGTCGAAAGACGAACCCACGCGCCGTGGTCCAGCACGTCCACGCCGTTGCCGCCACCCGCCCAGAGACGGCCGCGGCGATCCGGGCGCAGGAAGTAGAAGCGTGTATCGGCGAGCAAGGGATCGTTGACGGGCGCCATGGCGATCTCGTCGGCGTCACCGATCTGCCCGACCAGGAGGCCCGGTTGCAGGGAACTCAGCCAGAGGCGTCCGTCCGGCGTGACTGCCACGTTCTCATAGCCGCCCGAGGATTCCGCCGGCAGCACGCGCACGCGTGCCCAACCGTTGGCGTTGTGCCGATAGAGGCCCGAGCTGCATCCGACCCATAGACGGCCATCCGGGTCCTCTGCCATGTCCGAACACATGGTCGATGGGATGAGTGCGGGCGCCACCGCCGTGACCTTGTGGTTAGCGGGGTCCACCTCATACAGGCCACCGAGCGTGTAAGCCCATAGGTGCCCGGTACGATCCAGGTAGGCGCCGCGAACCAGATAAGGCAGCACCGCGACATCGGTCGTGCGCGCGGCGGCCGGCTCGTAATGCAGCACGCGGCCATCGAAAAGGAAGTACCAGATGAAACCCTTGCCATCGGCGATCACCGCGTGGGCCTGGTTCGGGGGCGGTACCGTCAGGGGCCAACGATGCGCTCGCCCTTCATCCGGAAGGATCACTTCGCCGCCCGCTTCGCCGGCAAGCCAGACGGAATGGGCATCGCCGCGCGCTATGGACCAGACAAGGCTACCGCTCAGGCCCTGTGCGACCGTCCAGTTCTCGACAGCGTCGGCACTGCTCCAGTAATAGATGCCGCGTCCGTACGTGCCCATCCAGATCATGCCTTCCTGGTCGGCCACCATCGAAGAAATGCCGACGTCGGGAAGACCGTTGCCCGGATTGAACAGTTCCCACTTCGCGCCATCCCAGCGCGCGGCGCCAACATCCGTACGGGTGAGGATGCGCCCCGCCCGATCCTCGACGACGTCGATGCTCGAAGCTGCCACTTCCGTGTGACCGCCCGGAATATCGTGGGTCGTGAATTCCGAAGCGCCCGGTGCAAGCCGGATCACGTTGCGTATGCCGCGTGCCCACAGGCTCCCGTCCCGGGAGGCCAGCAGGCCAAGCCACTTGTCCGACGGCACGCCGTGCTCCGGACCGTATCGGGTCAGCACACCATTGCGCAGCCTGCACAAGGTGCTGCCGCAACCGAACCACGTGGTGCCGCTGCGGTGGAGAATCGCCGTGATGTCGCCCTTCTGTTCCGCCGCCGGCACAGACGCAGAGACCCAATGACCGGAGGCATCCTGGGTGACCCGCAACAACCGATGGCTACTGACGGCGAACATGCCGCCGCGGTCGTCGGCTGCCAGCGTCTGTCCGCGGTCGGCAAACAAGGTTTTACCGCCTGGATTCACCCAATCGAAACTTCCGTTTTCGCTGCGTCGTTGCAATCCCGCGCGAGAGGCAACCCAGAGATGACCGTCGGAATCTTCTTCGAGACCGATGACCTCTGAGGTCTGGAATCCCTGCGCGTGTCCGATCGCGTTGAAGCCCAGTCCATCGAACCGGTAGAGACCCTTCTCGGTGCCGACCCAGAGGAAACCCGCATGATCCTCGAGCATGCGCACGACAGACAAACTCGTAAGGCCGCTGTCCTGCGCATAGATCGTCAGGGGCAACTGCACGGCCGAAGCGCGCAGTGGCACGTGCCATGCGCAACAAATTACGAACAAAAGCGCCGCCACGCCCCCGCGCCATCCGGCGCAGAGGCGATCGGTCGACCGCTTAAAGGCCACGCTGGCCCAGTTCGGCCACGGCACCCTGCTTCGCCGCCTTGCGGTACTGGCTCGGTGTCACGCCAAGGCGTTCGCGAAACGCGGTGGTGAAATTACAGGCGCTGCGGAAGCCGATGTTCTCCGCGATCTCCTGCATGCCAAGCGTGGTGTCGGCGAGCAATTCGCGGCTCTTACGCAAGCGCTCCTCGCGAATCCATGCGAACACGGTCATGCCCAGCCGCTCGCGGAAGATCGAGGACAGGCGCTTATCGTAAGTTCCGACGCCAGCTGCGATCTCCTCGAGCGTGAAAGCCGCCGAGAGACGCTTGCCGATCAGGCGCATCGCGGCACGCAGCATGACTTCGTCGCGCGTGGATGCGCCGGCCTCGGCGGCTTCGGCAATGTCGACGCGACGCGCGAGACGCAGGTGGATCTGGACCCTGGCCAGTAACTCGGCGGGATCGCAGCTCTTGAGGATGTAATCGACGGCACCGTGGTTGAGGCCCTCGAGCCGTTCTTCGGCGCTGGCTGCTGAGGTCAGGAAAAGGATGGGTGTTTCGCTGGCGCGCGGGAGTTCTTGCAGCAGCCGACACAGCGCGAAGCCATCCATGCCCGGCATGCGCACGTCCAGGAGAATCAGGTCAGGCAGCAGCGACTGGGCGCGCTGGTATCCCTGTTGAGCGGTCGTGGCCAAGGTCACCCGCCAGGGCTGGGTTCTCAGGACCTGCAGCAACCCGCGGATGTTTTCCGGCGCATCGTCGATGACCAGGATATGGGAATCCTGTATGGACATGAGTGGTCCCCCGTGCGGACATGCGTTGCCAAACTGTGAAGGCTGCGCATTTTCGGAAGGAGTATATGCCTTCTGTATGACTTTTTCCGCTCCAGCAAAGGAAATTGACGCCGGGCCAAAAATTCGTTCTGTAACATGTCGATAAACTTTCGTGGGGCACGCATTGGGGGTGCCGATCGTCATAGTGGGGTACGGACCTTCCGACCAGGCTGTCGGGGGGTGCAAGGCAATGGAACGAATCAATAACCTGAGCGACCTGTTCCTCCTGGTACAGGTGATCGAAGCGGGCGGCTTTTCCGCCGCCGCCGCAAGGCTGGGCACGACGCGTTCGCTGCTCAGTCGACGCATCATCGCTCTCGAGGATCGCCTGGGCGCACGCCTGCTGCATCGCAATGCGCGACAGTTCGCGGTCACAGCGACAGGCGAGCGCGTCTACCGCCACGCCGCCGCCATGTGCGAATCCGCGGCCGCCGCCGAACAAGCCGCCGCGACCCTCGGGGCGTCGAACAGCCTCGTGCGGATCGAGTCCCAGGGATTGCTGTCGCCGCTCGTCGCGGAACTCGTACCAAGCTTCGCCGCCATCCATCCGAAGATCCGCCTCGCCGTCAGCACCGGCGGCAGCGACTTCGAGGCACTGCTCCGCCAGCAGGCCGACGTGATCTTCAGCCTGCGCGAAACCCTGCCCGACAGCGGTGACATCGTCGCCCGTTCGCTAGGAAGCGTGCGCCTCGTCACTGTCGGCAGCCCCGATCTGGTGCGCCGCCTCGGCAAGCCCGAGCACCCGGCCAAACTGGACGAGGCGCATTGCCTCAGCTACGCCAGCGAGACCTCAGGCTACTGGATGTTCCGCGGACTCTCGCCGCGCCGGCGCAACGGCCGCATGGCCTCCGCCGATCTGGGTGCATTGCTGACCGCCGCACGTGCCGGCGTCGGTTTCGGGCAGTTTCCGCTTTACATGGTCGCCGACGATCTCGGCAATGGCCGTCTCCGTACCATCCTGGAAGCGTTCGAGCCGACACCCCTGCCCCTGCACGCTCTCACCATGTCCGGCCGCATCGTCAGCGACGTCACGCTGAACTTCGTGCGCTTCGTGCAGAAGAGCGTGGCCGCGATGAGCGAGCGCTGGCAGCAGTTGGCGCCAGGCATCGCCTGACGCCCTCTCGGAAGGCCGCGAATCTGCTCAGGCTTTCTTGTTCACCGCCAGCTGCGCCGCAAATGCCCGCTGATACGCAGGGCGAGCTTCCCCGCGCGCAACGTAGGCAGCCAGGTTCGGAAACTCATTCAACACGCCCGACATTCTCGACCTGAGCAGCACCGACACCATCAGCAAATCGAAGGACACCAGGCGAACGTCATAGGGTTGGCCCACTTCTTCGAGCGCCCATCGAACGCGCGTATCGCGTGCCAGGCCCATGCCACCATCGGGCGACTGTTCGAAAGCGGTGATCGTGACGGTCATGGCCTGGCCTCCGGAATCAGGTCTTCCAACTCGTACAGCGGCCGGATCTCGATCACGAGTAGCGATGAAAAAGAACCTGCCCAGTGTGACCATCGTGCGCCGGATCAAGCGCCCGCCAAGATCTATGCTGCCCTGACGCTTCCTGATGAATCCGCACGTGAAAGCCACGAGGCCGGTTGGAATGGCTTCCTCGACAAACTATTCCGTAGCGAGGTTGAAACTTCCATGGCCAAACGTTTCGACGATCAGTTCCAGGGCTTTCTGGCGGGGCACGACCATGACATTGCCTTAGAAGAAGAATGGGTGAATAGCGAGTTCAAGGCCGAGAAGGGCGATCAGGATGAGAAACCCCCGCCGGAAAGTAGCGGCACTTATGCGCTCACGGACCGTCGTTCCGACCCTCATGCCCAGCAGCGCGGGAATGATCGCTAACGTGGACAACGCAATATTCCCGAGGTGGAACGCTCCTCCACGAGCCAATCCTGCCGCAAGAGCAATAGTCGAGACCGTGAAAGACAGCCCCAGGGCCTGGATGAGATCGTCTTTCGAAAGGCCGAGAGCCTGGAGATATGGCACGGCGGGAAGTGTGAAAACGCCGGTCCCTCCGTTGATCAGCCCGGTAGCCAACCCGATGACGGGCGATAACGGACGCTCCATGCGCTTGGGAACCGAGAACGGCTTCGCAACCAAGCCGTGCACCGCATAAACAATCAGAGCAGCACCCAAGCCGACGCTCGCATAGGTGGTATTGGCGCTCGTCAGAAGCCATGAACCGACCAGCGTGCCAACCACGATCCCGAGCATCATCACCCAAAGCCTTCTTATCAGAGCCACGACATCTGGTCCCGTGGCGAGCTGCCAGAAATTGGTGATGAAGGACGGTATGACTAGAAGCGAAGCGGCGCTGACTGGCGGCATGATTGCACTAAGGATACCCATGGCGACGGTAGGCAGACCCATGCCAGACGCGCCCTTGACGAACCCCGCCACGAAAAACGTCAGGGTGACGACAAGGACATGCGGCGAAAAATAATCAGTCATTTTGGCTTGGCGACCCGGAAGATATTGCACCAGATGACTTCAGCCATGCCGATCGCACTTCACGAACCAGCAAGCCTGACGCCATTCGCGAGTTAGACTAAGCAGGCCATTCAAACGTCACAATCGGTATTTTCCGATACCCAGGTTCGGTAAAAACGAAGGAAGGGCTTTGCGCTTCGATCTGACAGATTTGCGGTTGTTCCTGACCGTTGTGGAACAAGGCAGCCTCACCAAGGGGGCTGAACTCATGCACCTATCGCTCGCGGCCGTGAGCGAGCGCATGTCCGGGATGGAATCGTCGCTTGGCGCACAACTTCTGGAACGAAACAGGCGCGGAGTCACGACCACCGCGGCCGGCGATGCCCTGGTCCGTCATGCCCGCCAGATCCTCGACCAGGTGGAGCAGATGCGTGGAGAACTACGGAACTACGGTGCTGGCTTGAAGGGACGCATCAGGCTCCTGTCCAACACCGCCGGACTGGTTTCGTTTCTACCGCAGCAACTCGTACGATTCCTGAGGGCCCATCCGGACCTTTCCATCGATCTCAGCGAACGGCCAAGTAAGGAGATTGTCGTGGCGGTCGCTGAGGGGCGTGCCGACCTGGGAGTGGTAGCCAACACAGCCGACCTGACGGCTCTTCAAACGCGTTTCATCGCTCAAGACCAACTTGTCGTGATGGCGAGCGAAACGCACCGCATCGCCAATCAGCGATCGGTAGCTTTCGCAGACGTTGTGGGTGAGCCATTCGTCGGCCTGTACGATGCGGCGCTGGAAGCTCATCTGGGAGAGCACGCGGCCCGTCTGGGCCGCCAGCTTCACTATCGCATCCAACTCAGGCGGATCGAGAACATCGCGACGATGGTCCAAGCAGGCGTAGGGGTCGCCATCGTAACCGAGGCGTCGACGAAAGACCTGGGGCATTCGGGTTTGGCGATCGTCCCGCTGCATGAACCCTGGGCGCTCAGGAAAATCTACCTCTGTGCGCGTGATTTCTCCACGATCTCCCCGCACGCCGGCTTGCTGGCACAACAGCTCGTCGAGCCAGACGTCTGATGCTCCCAGAGTCAACGGAAGCTAAGTACGTCGAGAGTCGTACTTACCCAGCCAACCGCCAGGTACGCACGACCTCATGACGCGACTGCCCGATGTGGCTCTTGATGAGGGCAAACGCCTCGACCCGAAAGACGATCGGTTCGATCGGCGTTTTCGCCACACGACGCTGTGCGTCGTAGCAAATGGTCAAATGCGGCTCGTAGGCACGCCGCGGCCTGAATCCCCGGTCGGCCAGCGCGCAACCCAGTTCGGTGCGCAGCTTGCGGACCTCGTCCGTGCCGTCGCTTCCCAGCAGCACCAGCGGACCGCTGAAGCTCATCACCGCATCGAAACGAACGTCGAGGGTTGAGAAGGAAACCGTGTCCGCCGCGCGGCAGGCTGTGTCCACCACAGCGTCGTCCACGTCGGCCCCGATCGGTTCAAGAGTGATGTGCATGCGTTCGGGAGCGAAGACATTCCCCGAAACGTCATGGGAAGCGAGCAGCTCCACTGCGAATGCATGAATGCGGCGCGCCTCGTCGATGGAAGGACGCAATGCGAAGAACAAGTCGCACCGGGATTGCGCCCACGGACCGCGCACGTGCGGGGCATTGGCTGCCGGACCGGGCGCGTCGCCGAATAGATCGTGCTGGGTCACATCCCTCCTTTGGAAGGTTATCCACGAAGAAGTAATTATATTTCAGTTACATAACTAGTAAACCTGTTGGGAAACCCCTGCTTTACATCCCAGGGACGCAGGCGGCGCTACAGGCATGAACAGCCAGGTCCTATACCGTATACTGTACGTAGTTTTGTACAGTCACTCAATGGAACACCTCATGGCCCTTTCTTCCGGCGACGTCATCCCCCTGTCCCAAGCCAGGGCGAATCTATCCGAACTGGCCGACCAGGTGAAGGCTGGAGCAGAAAAAATCGTCACCAAGAATGGCGAGAGCTATGTGGCGATCATCAATGCCAAACGCCTGGATTACTACCATCAGCTCGAGCGCGAGCACATCCACCTGCTACTCATCGAGGACGCCGGCAAAGGCTTGGCCGATGTGACTGCTGGCAACATCGAAGACGCACGCGATGGCCTGGCTGCGATCAAACGACGCCGCGCATCCCGGCACACTGGCTAACCAGCGTGACAGCGCGCCATACCGTCAAACTCACTTCCCACTTCAAGCGCAGCCTGGAAATTGTTGAGGCGTTCCTGACGGAGGCTGACGTGCCTCATGCGTTCGACAATCTGTTGGACGAGTTGACAGACGTTGTCGTCCCGAACCTCGAGCGCTTTCCGGAAATGGGACGCCCGCTCCTCCAACGGCCTTCGTTATCCGTGGAAGTGTCCAACGGCGTGGAGCGCTTGAAACGGCAATTGGACAGGATTGCGCATGAGGGAGAAGTGCACGAATACGTGCTTGAGCACTACCTGCTCCTTTATGCGCATCATGGGACCAGTGTCCACCTTCTATCCATTCGACATCATCGGCAACTGTCGTTCGATCTGGCTAGCCACTGGCCGCCATGAGCTAGCCGCTATCGGCGTCAATTAGCCGGAGTCGCTCGCCAAGGGCAGCCGTCATCGTACCTGCAAGGCGCCAACTCAGCAGGACATCGACCGGATGGCGGCCGAAAACGACTACAGAATTAACATCAAGGCCGAACTGGAGATTGAGCTCTTACATCAAAAAATCGATGAGCTCCGGGCGCAGGAGGTGCTCCAGTTGACCGAGGCCGTCAGATGCCTCACCGAGCTCCTTCAGCAGACGAGGCAACAAGCCCAGCCCGAGGTTGGCACAACAGCGCAATAGCCAGTGCGACTGTTCTATAACGACCGGCTATCGAGTTAATCGCTGTTGATCATTTCCTTTCTTCCGCAGTCCGTCATACACTCAATCAGCGCACTCATGCCGGAAGGCGGACGCGAGCAGAAGTTCCGACTGACCAACCGAAGAGGAGCCCGCCATGGTCACCCGAGGATTCACCGGAAAGGGAACGGGAAGCGACTTCTCGGATCGGATCCCCCCGGGTCAACACCAGGTGGATCATTTCCCTGTCCTGACGGCGGGCCCGACGCCGCGAGTTGAGCCGTCCGACTGGAAATTCACGGTCAAGGTTGGCCCCAGGCCGGTGAAGGTCTGGAGTTGGGCCGAGTTCAATGCCCTTCCGCAGACCAAAATGACCCGCGACATCCATTGCGTGACGTCATGGTCAAAGCTCAACACCGCTTGGGAAGGCGTCCTCATCGACGACATCCTTGCCGATGCCGGTTTAGGGTCGCCAACGGACTTCATGCTTGCTCATTCCTATGACGGGTATTCGACAAATGTTCCCCTGGCGGATTTGGCCTCGGGCAAGGCGATGGTTGCCCTGAAGTACGAGGGGCAACCGCTTCCTCGCGATCATGGCGGTCCCGCACGGCTCCTCGTGCCTCATCTGTATTTCTGGAAGTCTGCCAAGTGGGTGAACGCGCTGCAATTCACCGAACGCGATGAACCCGGGTTCTGGGAGTTGCGCGGCTATCACATCTATGGCGACCCGTGGCGTGAGCAGCGGTACACCAATGATTGAAGACGGCGCGCTCTCGGTGAGCTGGCAGACCAGCGCCATCATCAACACCATCCAGCAGACCGCGACTATCAAGAGTTTCTTTTTTCGCCTCGCCGAACCGTTCTCATATACGGCCGGTCAGCACGTGGATGTCCGGCTCACTGCCCCCAACGGCTACGTCGCGATGCGCAGCTACTCGATCGCCTCCTCGCCAAGCGATACGGGCATCATCGAGCTGGCGATCGAGCGATTGTCTGATGGTGAGGTTTCTCCGTTCTTCCATGACGTCGCGGCTGTCGGCGATGAGATCGAACTCCGTGGTCCGCTCGGCGGCCATTTTTTGTGGCCGGAACGCGCCACCGCACCGGTGCTGCTGATCGGTGCTGGATCGGGCCTCGCCCCTCTGATGGCGATGATCCGACAACGACGCGCGCTGGCGCAGTCCGTGGCCACTGCGCTCTTGCTCTCCGCCAGGACGAAGAGCGACGTCTTGTTCGCCGAAGAATTGTTTAAGACCGAAGCGGCCGATCCACATTTCCATCTCGCCTTGGCGATCACGCGAGACTGCCCTGAACGCTCGACAGATTTCGATCGCCGGATCGACAGCGCGATGGTCGCTGACGTTGTCGGTCGCCTCCCGGCGCAGCCCGGCGACGTCTTCATCTGTGGATCAAACGGGTTTGTGAATATTGCGGCTGACGGCGCCTTAGCCGCAGGACTGCAGGCCGGTGCGGTCCGCACAGAGCGCTACGGTGGATAGCGCCATATCGATCGCGTGACTCAATGAGAACGATCAGCGCGTCACTCGCCGCATGCACGGTGATGACGGTGCGTTTTCAGGGGAAACGGCGCAAATATCCGCTCGAGCGAGTCGAGGTCGGCGTCTCATTCCATCACGGCTCCGATAACGAGAAGAACATGTTCGAGCGAACTCTTGTATCGCGAAGCCCGTCTCCGAAGGAAAGCTTGCCGTCATCCTCCAGGACTACGAACCGGAGCCGACACCCGTCCACCTCATTCATCCGCGCCAAGCCCTCCCGCCATTGAAAATACGCTGCTTCGTGGACTTCGCGGTCTCGCGCCTGGAGAAGTCCTTGGCCAACGATGCGTCAACGCTTGGCATGGGGGTGGCAGCGACCTAAGCGCTCAGACCACCATGTCCGATGAGTCCCAGCCGCCCCGCCAGAGCCGCCCACCACTCTCGAATGTCTTCACGATAGGCTTTGTCCGAACTCGAGCTCTGCAGCCGCGGATCGGCAAGCCACGCAGACTGTTGTGGACTGAGCATGTCGCTAAGCGAGCGCCTGTAAGGCAGCGCGACGTTGATCTGCGTTCGTTGGGCCGGCGTTAAAGGCAGGTAACGAGCGGATGACTTGCGCAGGTAGAATTGCGGCTCATCGTCAATTCTGAAACCCCGGCATGCGATCGGGGCGAACCCTTCCGCAAGGGCATATGCATCCAGATCCTGGCGTGAAACCTCCCGGGGGTCAAAATGCACCTGGACCACTTCTTCTCCATCGATCCAGCCAGCGTCGGCGGTGATGACGGCCGGGTGCTGGGCGAGGCTTGTTTCTCCCGACCAGAAGCATGGCGTTGTGTAGATTATGCACTTGCTGAGGCCGTATTCGGCGAGCAAGTCGCGCCCCAGCAACTTGAAATAGCCGGGTACCTCAGCGCCAAGCATTTCGAGGACAGCGGTGATTTTCTCGTGCAGGCCCAGCGCGTCGTAGCGATCGGAAAGTCTCGGCAGGAGTTCGGTCCCATCGGCGCCGAGAAACCGGACGACAGGATTATTCCACGATGGCTCGTCGTATCGCCGCAGGATCTCGGCATCGAGGCCAGGATGATTGTTGAAGATGGCCACTGTCACGAACCGATCGGCGATAAGTTCGACCATCAAAGGGTGCGTCAGGACATCCTGCCCGAACCGCACGCAGGTCGAACAGCCCGGCACTTCTTGAAACAACAGAAGAACAGGCTTTTCCTGTTCTGCCGCCAACGCTAGGGCGCGATCATGATCGCGCAGCCATTTGACCTCGCCGAGCTCACGATGCTCGCGAAAGGAAAATGCATCAGTCTGCATGGCCACGCTCCAGTGCGAAGAGGCCGAAAAGGCCACCTGCGTCCTTCCAGGTTTCCGCGACGTCCCAGCCTCCTGATCGGGCAAGGCTGCGAAAGCTATGAACACCCGTCCGTAGCGTGAGCGCCGCGTGGTAACTCATCTCCTTGCCCTGATCGTAGGTCAGCGTCTTGCGCAGCGCTTCGGGGATGCGCTCAAGCGCCTTGCTGAAGCCTTCCAGCGCATCGGCAGCACTGGCGCTG
>NZ_DASYDO010000010.1:0-41627 GCF_036499525.1 Luteibacter sp.
CGCCTTGAGTCTCAACACCCGCCCGCGGCAGCGGCATGGGTTTCGCACGCCGTTGCAGGTCTACACCGAGCTCCGCCAACTAAGCGAGGCCGATCCGGCTACGATGCACTGACTGTGTTGCGCGTGGACCTTGAAACCGCCCTTCGTATCGACGTAAGCAATGCGCGCCAGCGGGAATGGTTACTGCTTCTGTGAATAACGTCGGATCTGTCTCATGAACAAGGGTAAGGAAGTTCTGATCCGCGATGCTCTGGCCGGAAAACGCGACCTTCTTTAGCGCTTCAATCTTCGATTCTGTGTAATCACGGGTGAGGAATTCGGACAAGAAGTAATCGAGAAGTGATTTGTGTGACCAGCGAATATGGTTGCCGTCGCGAGCGAACAACGGGACAGAGGAGGTGCAATCATGCACCAGATCGTCTGGTGCGAAAGTAAGATCCGAACAAACCGTTGCCGTCACTTCCCTTGCCATTTCCTTAAATATGTCCTGTGTCACCTCGCTCACTTTTCGTCGACGGAACATAGAAGCCATGGCACGCAACACCCGATGAAAATCATCTTGATGTAGGCCAGTTTTTTTTGTTCGAACGAAACCGGTTTCCTTATTTAAATCATGAGCATCATATAGGGCATCGAATACTTGACGATAGAATACCCCTCGCTTGACAGGTACCACGGACTTGTACTCGAAGGCGCGAAAAAGAAGCGAGGTTAAAAGTGGATTCTCGAGAAAGCTGCTCACGGCAGGGTCGTGTTTTGCCCGGAGTTCTTCCAGAAGTGATTTCGCTCGATCTTCAATCTCATACGCTGCTCCATACTTCCTGATCAACTCATGAGCTTCACTCTTCGCGAGGGGCTTAATCGAGTATTTCTTAAAATCTGTAAAATTGCTGAAATAGATTTCCGGTCTGCTAGTTACAAAGAAGGTTGCCTTTTCATTTTGATCCACGAAGTCTCGGATCATCCGCGCAACATGTATTTTTTCACTCTCCGCAATCTCATCAAATCCATCGAAGAGGAATAGGATCGGCTGAGTCCTTAGGAAGTCGAAGAATTGCTCTTCGTGCTTCTTTTTTAAGGCAAATTGCGCAGCAAGAACGTCGTCAATTCGAGTGTCGCCAGTTAGACGTCGGAGGTCGACAAAAACGGGCAGCGCTTTCTGCTCCCCGAGAGCCCGAAGAAAAATTACTCGTGAAACAGTGGACTTACCCATGCCGGCTGCGTCAACGACAAGAAGTTTGCGTACTTTAGTAAGTAACGAAGATGGAAAGGCGTCGATCTCGTGATGATTTGGCCGATTCCGCTCTTGGAGCTTGAGTGGAATGTAGATTTTATCAATTTGAGTTGTCTCTTGAGGAAAAGCAACTGTAGAGATCTCACAGAAACGTTCGGCTAGAACCTTGGTATGCCGTATTACAGCATTAGTTACTTCTGTCCATGTTCGCTCGCTTGCCTTCGTCGATACTCGTTTCGTATACAAGGCTTTCAACGCATCCTTCATCCAAGGCATCGCGGCGACCGCCAGCTTGCCCATTAGTGCTCCATCTACTGGCATACAATATCCTCATATAAGACGCATGGATGATTATGTAGGTTGCCTTGCATAGCAATATGTTGACGGTCGTCTCGGACCAAAGGCAGTTATATCGAGCGGTGGTTACTTCTTCGACGGATCGCGTACCGGCACGCTGATGTTGCACAGGTCGATTTTCCCCGCTGGCCGGGTATAGAAGTCGTCGCGACGATTGCGCTTGGCATCGATCACCGCGGCGAAGGTCTTGCTGTCGGTGCGTAGCACCTGGATCGGCGTGCGCTCGGCGTCTGGTACGTCCGCTGCGACGCGCACGCTCTTGATCGTGACACGCTGCTCCGGCTTGTCGTAGAAGCCCATCGGTTCGCCACCGCGCGGGTAAGCCGAAAGAATTTCCATGCCCTTGATGACCTTACCGGCCACTGCGAGGTTGCGGTCCAGGTTGCGCGGGGCCTGCCCGATGATGGCGTAGAGCGAACTGCCGTTGCCGCTCTCCGCGCCGGTGTCGCGCGCAACGCCCACGGTGCCGTAGCAGTGCGTGATCCAGGCCTCGCCCTTGCCGTCGCGCGCTATCGGGAAACCGTCCGAGAAACCGACTTCCGGCGCATAGACGTCACCGTCCGGCAGCTTCGTGAAGGGATAAGCGGTGCCGCCCTTACGGGTGAATTCGGGAGCGAGGGTCTCCTTCGCCATGCCCAGGCTCTTGGCCTTCTTCTTATCATCGCCGTCGGGGTCGCCCCACTGGGTGACGAAGTTGTCCTGCACGCGGATGATCTGCGTGCCGTCGAAGTAGTGCTCGCGGATCATCGTGCGAATGTTCGCGGCGTGCAGCGGCGACCAGTCCTGGGCCAGCTCGATGATGACGCGGCCCTGCGGCAGGTCCATATACACCAAGTTCTGTGGATCGGGCGTGCGCCACTCCGTGGGCACCGACTTCGCCAGCAGTTCCTTCGGTGTAGGCGATTTCTTCGCCTCTTCCGCCATGGCGGGCAGGGCAAGGAGGACGGCGAGCGCTAGGCAGGTACGTGCGAGCATGGGATCCCCAGGGGAGTGTCGGCCCGCAGACGTTAGCAGAGGAACGCTCGATGTAGGAGCGCGCCTCCGCGCGCGACGGCTTTTTGCGAGGAACACACGGGTCGCGAAGAGCGGTCGCGCGCAAGGCGCGCTCCTACAGGGACTGTCAGACGCCGAGGAGGGCCTTGGGCTCAAGATAGGCCTCAAGGCCGAACCGCCCATGCTCGCGGCCCAGCCCCGACTGCTTGAATCCGCCGAACGGCGCCTTCGGTTCATGCGCCAGCGTATTGACCAGCACGCGGCCTGCATCGATGCGCGATGCCACGCGACGCGCGCGGGCCGCGTCGGTCGAATGCACGTATGCCTGCAACCCATAGGTCGTGTTGTTGGCGATCGCGATGGCGTCTTCCTCATCGTCGTACGCGATGATGGAAAGCACGGGTCCGAAGATCTCCTCGCGGGCGATGGTCATGTCGTTGCGCACGTCGGTGAACAGGGTAGGGCGCACCAGCCATCCACGGGCATGGCCGTCCGGACGGCCTTCGCCGCCGGCAATCAGGCGCGCTCCTTCCTCGATGCCCTTGCGGATGTAGCCCTGCACGCGATCCCATTGCTTCGCGCTGACCATCGGGCCGATCTCGGTGGCGGGATCGCCGGGATCGCCCGAAACGGCGGCCTCGACGGCTGCTTTCGCCAACATCTCGAACTCGGCCAGCCGCGAGCGCGGCACGAGAATGCGTGACCCGGCGATGCAGGCCTGGCCGCTGTTCATGAAGCCTGCCGCGATGGCCAGCGGCACGGCCTTGGCAAAATCCGCGTCGTCGAGGATCACGCTGGGCGACTTGCCACCCAGCTCCAGCGTCACGCGCTTCAGCGTGTCGGCGCTGGCCCGGACGATGCCCTTGCCGACGGCCGTGGAGCCCGTGAAGGAAATCTTGGCGATGTCGGGGCTGGCGACGATCTCCGCACCCACCACCTCGCCACGTCCCGTGACGATGTTGAATACCCCTGCCGGTGCGCCCGATTCATGCAAGGCCTCGGTGACGATCTGGGTCTGCAGCGCGCTCATTTCGCTGGGCTTGATGACTGGCGGTGCAGCCTGCCGCGATGGCAGCGGCGAGCTTGCCGCAGATGAAGCCCGCATTGCTGTTCCAGGGCGTGATGAGGCCTGCGACACCCACGGGTTGCATGACGACGGTTGCCGACCCCATGCGCCGCTCGAAGGCACGGCGTCGTGCATGCGCTGGAGCAGGGCGATCCCCTCGCCGAGGCTGCTCTTCGAAAAGGAGACGAAGGCCCGCTTCGCGGCGGCGATCGCGCGACGGGTGTCCTCGGCGTCGGCCAGGCGAACCGTGCCGATGACCTCCTCGGTGGCGGGTCAGCCCTGAGCCAGGCGGTGGCCTCCCTGGAGGCCCGCATCGGCACGCGCCTGTTCCACCGGACCACCCGCAGCGTCCGTCTTACCCAGGCTGGGGAGCGTTTCGTGGCTGATGTGGGCCCGGCCCTGGCGGACATCCGCGGCGCCCTGGAGCGGGCCAGCGACGAGGGCGGGGCGCCCACGGGTACGTTGCGCCTCAACACCTCCATGGGCGCCTGCCGACCTTGCCCGCCACACCTGCATACGCGCGCGCATGCAGGCGGGCCACATCTATCGCTGGGAATTCGAGTTCAACGTCGAGGGCGCGCTGGCGGCGGGCCAGCTGGAACGCGTGCTGGAAGAGTGGACGCCGCCGTTTGACCGCCTGTGCCTCTACTACCCGGGTAGGCGCCACGTACCGGCGCCTTTGCGCGCACTGATCGATCTGATCAGGGAATCCGGCTGAGCGCATGGGCCAAGGGTCATGGCAAACCTTTGCGGCGCGACAGGCATCCTTTCCGTAAGTTTCCACGTCCCGGATAGCTCATGCGTTCTCGCTTCATCCTCGCCACTCTCCTGGGCCTCGCCGTCGCCCCCGCGTATGCGGAGGTCACCATCGACGGTCACATCGACCCCGCGGAATGGGCAGGCGCCAAACACATCGGCGACTTCCGCCAGACCCAGCCGTTGACGGGCAAGCCCGGCAGCCAGCCTACCGAGGCGTGGATCCTGTCGACGCCGAAGGGCCTTGCCGTGGCGATTCGCGCCACTCAGCCGGACGGCGTGCCGCGTTCGCATCAGCAGACCCGTCGCGACGAGAATGCCCTGGTCGACCGCATCAACGTGATGGTCGACTTCAACGGCGACGGTCGGGTCGGCTATGACTTCGAAGTGAAGTCGCAGGGTGGCGTCGCGGATGAGGTGATTACCAACGAATCCGATTTCAGTTACGACTGGGACGGCATGTGGGATCACGCGGTCAGCGAGGACGCGGACGGCTATTCAGTGGAGGTACTGATCCCCTGGTACATCGCGCCGATGCGCAAGGCGAACGGCGACGAGCGCACCATCGGCCTCTATATCGATCGCGTGATCGGCGGCACCGGCGAGCGCATGGGCTGGCCCACGATCACCTTCGACCAGGGGCGCTTCCTTTCGAGCTTCCAGCACGTGCAATTGCCCGCGTACTCGCAGTCCCTGTTCGCGGTCACTCCCTACGTGGTCGGCAGGGTGGATCGCGCCAACGTCGGTACGTCGTTCGAGCAGGGCGCCGACATCCTCTGGAAGCCCAACGGCCAGACCCAGCTCACCGCCACCATCAATCCCGATTTCGGCCAGGTGGAAAGCGATGACCTCGTGGTGAACTTCTCGCCCGAGGAAACCTTCTTCACCGACAAGCGTCCGTTCTTCACCGAGAACCAGGGCATCTTCGACTTCAGCCTCCTGGACGATTATTCGCAGCTTGTCTACACGCGGCGCGTGGGCGGTGCATCGGACGACGGCCACGGCGCCGCCGATATATCCACCGCCGTGAAGGTCAACGGCAGCGTCGGCTCGACCAGTTACGGCATCCTCACCGCGCAGGAGAAGGGCGACGCCGGACGTACCTTTGGTGCACTGCGCCTGAGCCGGAACGAGGGCACGCAGACCTTTGGCATGCTCGCCACGCGGGTGAATCATCCGTACCTCGACCGCGACGCCAACGTGTTGGGTTTCGACCATCGCTGGCAGCCCAACAGTGCCTTCACCATCACCAGCAACGTCGTCGGCAGCAAGATCGACGAGCCGCAGGCGAACACCTCCGGCCTCGGCGCGACCAGCATCGCGTACTGGCAGATGAACGAGGTGTGGGCGCAGCAGTGGCTGGGCATGTACTTCGGCCGCCGTCTGGACATCGACGACTTCGGTTACCTGCCGCGCAACGACATGCTGTACCTGCACTGGGAAGTACGCCGGCGCGTGACCGGGCTTCCGGCGGATTCCGCGTACAACTCGCACCTGTGGGAGTACCGCATCTCCGGGGCGAACAATACGAATGGCCGCGCCGTCAGCCGCCGCTTCCGCATCGTGCGCGACAGCCAGCGTCGCGACGGCGGTGAGGAAGAATGGCGCCTGGATACCTTCTCCGCGGCGTATGATGACCGGCTCACCCGCGGTGGCTATGCGCTGCACACACCGCCGACGGCGAAGCTGATGTACGACCGCACGCGTCCGCGCATCGGCCGCTGGGCCTGGGAAGCGGAAGGCTTCATCACCGGTAACCAGCTCACCGGTTACCACCGCCTCGGCTACTACTTCAAGTTCACGCCCACGTACTTCATCACCGACGCTTTCAGCGTGTTCTTCGGCGGCAGCTACGAGTGGGATCCGAACTGGCTGATCTGGCAGGAGAATCACGACAACCTGCTGGGTGTATACGACGGTCGCACCGTCGGCATCGACAGTGGCCTGAACTGGAACCTCAGCAACAAGCAGGAACTGCGTGTGAAGCTGCAGACGCTCGCAGTCGGCGCGAAGCTGCGCGACACGGTAGACGTGACGCCTACCGGCGGCACTTCTCACAGTGACGAACACGTGGATCCGCTCGGCGTGGCCAACCTCGGATTCCAGATCCGCTACCGCTACGAGATCGCCCCGCTGTCGGATCTCTACATCGTCTACAACCGTGGTGGCTACGAGGACGACACCGAGGACGACCTGAACTCGCAGTTCCGCCACGGTTTCAGCCTGAAGGACGTCAACGAGGGCCTGATCAAGATCGCCTATCGCATGGAGTTCTGAAGTAGAGCCCGGCTTCACATGCCCTGTGGCATTCCTCAGGCCAAGGACGGCCTGTGGAGAGCCCTGTGCCACATCGAGAAAACCCCGTGCCGGGGCGCGGCATCGGCGAGCACGGCGTCATCGGGAACCAGGACACCATCGCGCTCGTGGCCATCGACGGCACGATCGATTTCCTGTGCTGGCCGCACCTGGACAGCCCCACGGTGTTCGCTGCCTTGCTTCGCCTACGCAATCGGTTAGCCCGCTAGGGCGGGCTCATGTTCTAGCGGCTCCGCCGCATTTGGCCGGCTCGGCTGTCGCCATCGTGTTGTGCTCGGGGCGACAAAGCAGGGGAGTCGCCGCGCGTGGCATTGCATTTGTAGGAGCGCGCCCTGCGCGCGACATGTGTTGAGGCCGTGACCTGGAGCTGGCGCGCTAACTCCGCGACCGCGGCGAAAAGCTGTCGTACCCGACGCGGGCATAAACGCGCAGGCGCGCTCCTACAAGTTCAGCGCCATAGCGCAACACGATGGCGAAGCCGAGCCGGCAAATGCGGCGAAGCCGCTTAAGACGTGAGCCCGCGAGAGCGGGCTAACCGCTCAGATCTCATTCTCGTCCGGCCCGACGAACTCGATCGCCGCCTCGCGGTTGCCGGCGGTTTCCTCGGCGATCTCGCGCACGCGCTCGCCGATGCGTTCGTTGGGGACTTCCACTTCGACGGTATACGTCTTCGAGCTCACGTCGTCGGACATGTCTTGCGAGCTGGAGTCGTCGCGAACCCCCATCATTTCGTCGTCGATTTCTTCCACGCGCTCGACCCGGTCGATGCCGTGGATGGCGGTGAGCACGTCGTCGAACACGTCGCGGTCGCCGGTGATGCGGAGCTGGATGCGGGGCATGGAATCCTCCTGGGCCGGATATGACCGATGCTGGCGCGCTGCGTGTATGCCGGAAGTGTACGCCCCGCTAACATGGTGGTTTGACGTTTTCGGCGCCCATGCCCATGCCCAAGACCTACGACCAGGCCTATTTCGACAAGTGGTATCGCAGCGCGGGGCATGCCGTGCGCTCGCCTTCCGAGCTCCGGCGCAAGGTCGCGATGGTGCTCGGACAGGCCGAGTTCTACCTCGGCCGCCCGGTACAGAATGTGCTGGACATCGGGTGTGGCGAGGCGCCCTGGCGTGCCGAGCTTCGCCGCCTGCGGCCTGGCATCGCCTATCGCGGGCTGGAAGCCAGCGAGTACGCCGTGGCCCGTTATGGCCGCACGCGCAATATCGGTTATGCCCGTTTCGGCCGGCTCGCCGAACTTCGCTTCGACACACGCTTCGATCTCGTCGTTTGCACGGACGTGCTGCATTACCTGAAGCCGGCCGAGATCCGCGCCGGGCTCATCGGCATCGGGGAGATGGTGGAAGGGCTCGCCTTCCTCGAGGTCTATACCCGCGAGGACGACCCAGGCGGCGACCGCGCGGGTTTCTTCGGACGGCCGGCACGCTGGTACCGCGAGGCCTTCGCCGAGGTGGGGCTCATTCCGGTTGGGTCCCAGTGTTATGCCAGTCCGAGGCTGGCTCGGCATGTGGCGTCGCTAGAGAGGCTGTAGCGCCAGCTCCAGGTCGCGGCGAAAAGATGTCGCGGACAGGTCCGCTCCTACGAACCTGCTGTGGCGGTAAACCAGGCGATCGTCGCCAGTGCGTTGTTCGCCGCGTGGGCGACGAAGGGGGGCCAGATCGATCCGCTGCGCACGCGCAGCCAGGCGCAGAACAGGCCCACCAGCACCAGGTTCGGCACCGCATACCAGAGCCACGCAAGATCGGGCAGGTGCACCGTACCGAAGATTACCGCCGATAGCCCGATCGCCCATCCGTCGCCCAGGCGGGTGCGCAGGATGGAAAGCAGCGCGCCGCGGAACAGCAACTCCTCCACCGCGGGTCCGATAAGGACGACCACGGGCAGCAATGCCACGCGCATGCCGAGGTGTGCCTTGCCGGCGATGTCGCTCACGGCCTGGCTCACCTCGTGCTCGCCGGCCAGGAGCTGAGTAAGCAGACCGCCGAGGATGGGGGCCGCGATACCGAGCGCGGTCGCGATGGCGATGAAGCGCCCCGTCGGGGCCGTGAAGCCCAGCCCGCCCGGCCCCGGATCCATGGCGCGCCCTGCGCCCCAGCGCCGGATCATCAGCCAGGACACCACCAGGGCGGAGCACAGCACGGTGAGGATCACGACTACGATGAGCCGGTCGGGAGCCTGGGGCACCCGATCGGGGAAGTACTGGGCGATCTGCATCGAGATGCCGCCGAACAGCCCGCCGAAGGCAAACTGCAGGACGAAATACACCGCGATGCAGAGAATCGTCTCGAAAACGCCCGGCGGCCGCGCGGACGCATCGACCGTCGAGGAAGGGGAGGCGGGAACATAGTCGTGGGTCATGAGGCACCCTAGCCGACGGATGGCCGGACCCGCAACGGCGCTTCCGGCACAGGCCGTCATCAAGGCCCTGTATAGTCGACCGTCCCTAAAGGAGGAAAACCAGCGCTACGACGCGCCGACCCATGTTCGCATTCGACTGGCTAGCCGACCCTTCGGCCTGGGTGGGTCTTCTCACGTTGATCGTGCTGGAGATCGTGCTGGGTATCGACAACCTCGTGTTCGTCGCGATCCTCGCCGACAAGCTCCACCCCCGCCAGCGCGACCGTGCGCGCCTCATGGGCCTTGGCCTCGCGCTGGTCATGCGCCTGTGCCTGCTCGCCACCGTGTCCTGGCTGGTGACGCTCACCCGGCCGCTGTTCCAGTGGGCGGGTTTTGGGCTTTCCTGGCGCGACCTCATCCTGGTCATTGGCGGCGCCTTCCTGTTGTTCAAGGCCACCCTCGAACTGCACGAGCGGCTGGAGGCTTCCGAGCACGACGATGGCAGGACCGGTCGCCGCGCCAGTTTCTGGCTCGTGGTGGCGCAGATCGTCGTGCTCGACGCCGTGTTCTCGCTCGATTCCGTGATCACTGCCGTGGGCATGGTCGACCACCTGTCGATCATGATGGTCGGCGTGGTGATCGCCATGGCCCTGATGATCACGGCCAGCAAGCCGCTCACTGTGTTCGTCAACGCGCGTCCGACGGTCGTCATCCTCTGCCTGTCCTTCCTGCTGATGATCGGCTTCAGCCTCATCGCGGAAGGCTTCGGGTTCCATATTCCGAAGGGCTACCTGTACGCCGCCATCGGCTTCTCGATCATGATCGAGGTGTTCAACCAGACGATGCGGCGCAACCGCCGCCGCTCGCTACTGGTGGGCGGCCGGGTGATGCGCGACCGCGCCGCCAAGGCGGTGCTGCGCCTCCTCGGCGGCAAGCCCGACGACGAAGGCGACCCCGGCAAGGGCGAGGTCGTGCCGGAGGTCGCGCAGACGTCCATCTTCGGCAAGGACGAACTGGAAATGGTGCAGGGCGTGCTCGACCTGTCGCAGCGGCCCGTGCGTTCGATCATGACACCGCGCACCGAGATCGCATGGGTGGATCCCGAAGAGGACCTGACCGTGCTGCTGGGCGAAGCGCGCGAGGCGCAGCACCACTGGATACTCGTGGCGTACGGCGACCTGGACGAACTGGCCGGCGTGGTCTCGTCGCGCGACCTGCTTGCCAGCCTCACCGACCAGGGCCGCCTGGATACCGGCACGTTCGTGCGCAAGCCGATCACGGTGCTGGAATCGCTGAGTGTCCTGCGCCTGATCGACGAGTTCCGCCGCGCGCCGCTCCAAGTGGCGCTGGTGGTGGACGAATACGGCAGCATCCTCGGCCTGGTCACGCCGGCCGACGTGCTGGAGGTGATCGCGGGCGAGTTCCCGAACGAAACCAGCGAGGGTGACCCGTCCGCCGTGAGCGAGCCCGACGGCGCGTGGCTGCTGGATGCCAGCCTCGATGCACGCCGCGTGGAACACCTGCTCGGCCACCGCCTGCCGGGCGCGGCCGATGCCAGTTTCTCCACCCTTGCGGGCTTCGTCCTGCAGCAGCTGGGCCGCCTGCCCACGGCGGGCGACCGCTTCGAAACCGACAGCCTGGCGTTCGAAGTCACGGCGATGGAAGGCGCACGCATCCAGCGCGTGCGCGTGATGTCCCTCGACAGAGACGACCCGACGTAGGAGCGAGCCCTGCGCGCGACAGCTCTCCGCGATGAGTAACAGGCCCTGTTGCTCATCACCTCAAAACATGTCGCGCGCAAGGCGCGCTCCTACATCCCAGTTGCGTCTTCGGTTGGCGGCGTCGCGTTGTTTTCCATGATCGCCATGCCGATGCCGCTGGCGGCCATCAGCACCAGCACCGCCCAGGCGATCATCGAAACCATGTAACCCGGACCGCGCCGGGTCGGGTCACGCAGATAGGCCAGCGCATACCATACGCGTCCCGCAAGCCAGACCAGCCCGGCGATACCCGCCCACAGCGGATCCACATACTGCGAGGCCAGCCACAGCGCCGGGATGAACATCACGGCGTTCTCGAGCGTGTTCATCTGCACCCGCCAGGCGCGCTCGAAGGCGGGGTCGCCCGAAATCGACGGGGCCTTGATGCCATAACGTTCACGTGCCCGGCCTACCATCCAGACGGTGGCGAACATCAAAAGCAGGGTAAGCAGGGTGACGACGGCGGGGAGCTGACTGGTCATGGGGAATCCAGGGGACGACTGCAACCGGGAAGTTTACCGGCAACTGGCCATGCGATCATGCATACCGCGTCTCGCCTGGGGCGCATCCAACGGGAGGTCGGGCGATGCTCTGGCAAAAAGGCCGTAGAAGCGACAACGTGGAAGACGCCGGGCAAGGCCAAGGCGGCGGGCCGTCGTTCGGCGGCCGCGGGCTGGGTTTGGGCGGCATCGTGATCCTGGCGATCCTCGGCCTGGTCTTCTTCAAGGACCCCACGGCCCTGCTGGGCCAGGGCGATCCCGGCGCGTCAGTGGCCCCGCAGAGCCAGCAGGCGGCTCCGCACCAAGCCGCCGCAAATGATCCGCAGGTGGACTTCGTCCGCGCCATCCTCGGCGAGACCGAGGACACCTGGGGAGAAATCTTCTCGGCCAACGGTCAGCAGTACGAGCAGCCGAAACTGGTGCTTTTCCGTAACGGCGTGCGCACGGCCTGCGGGTCGGCGTCGTCGGCCGTCGGCCCCTTCTATTGCCCGGGCGATCACAAGGTCTACCTCGACCTCGGTTTCTTCCAGGAGATGCAGTCACGCTTCCATGAAGCTGGCGATTTCGCGCGCGCGTATGTGATTGCGCACGAGGTCGGCCACCATGTGCAGAACCTGCTGGGCGTGTTCGACAAGGTAAGCGATGCGCGCAGGCGCGGCGCGAGCCTGCAGGGTGCGTCGGGTCTTTCGGTGCGGCAGGAACTGCAGGCGGACTGCTTCGCCGGCGTCTGGGCGAACCATTCGCAGCAACGCCAGCACTGGCTGCAGGAAGGCGATATCGAATCGGCGATCAACGCCGCTACCGAGATCGGCGACGATGCGCTGCAGGAGCAGTCCCAGGGCCGGGTGGTGCCGGACTCCTTCACGCACGGCACTTCGGCGCAGCGCGTACGCTGGTTCCGCACGGGACTGGACAGTGGCGATGTCGGCAAGTGCAACACCTTTTCGGGCGCGATCTGACCCATGACTCACCCTTGCCTGCGCTGCGGCGCATGCTGCGCAACGTATCGCGTCGCCTTCCACTGGC
Source organism: Luteibacter sp. (assembly GCF_036499525.1). Taxonomy (GTDB): domain Bacteria; phylum Pseudomonadota; class Gammaproteobacteria; order Xanthomonadales; family Rhodanobacteraceae; genus Luteibacter. The sequence continues at coordinate 12,355 of NZ_DASYDO010000010.1, forward strand.
TTGAAACGGATACGGCTGGCGGTATCACGCCGGCCGCATTCACTGAACACCTCGACCCGCATCGGGTGGCGATGCACGGCACGAATGCTTACGAACCGCGCTGCAAGTCGCTCGTGGGCGAGGTGGGTGTCGCCGCGCATTGCGGCGTCTATGCGGTGCGGCCCTCGCCCTGCCACGACCTGCAACCGGCATGGGAAAACGGGCAGCCCAGTCCGCAATGCGACAAGGCGAGGATCAGGCACGGCATGCAACCCCTGACCCCCGCCGATTTCCTGTAGGAGCGCGCCCTGCGCGCGACATGTTTTGAGGCCGTGCGCACCAGGGCCTGTTGCTCATCGCGAAAAGCCGTCGCGCGCAGGGCGCGCTCCTACGATGCCATGCGGGGATCAGGAATCGCGCTTGCGACGCGGCGGCTTGGCGCCGCCCGGGCGGGGAGCCGACGGACGGAAATTGCCGCGGGGACGCTGCGGCGGTGCGCCGCTCTGCGGCGCTTCGGTACCGTCCCACTCGCGAATCTTCAGCTGCTGCTGCGCGACCCACACCTTCTTCAGGTGGGTGAAGGTCTCCGCCGGCATGCCGTCCGGAAGGTCGATCAGGCTGTAGTCGTCGCGGATGCTGACGCGGCCGATGAACTTCGCTTCGACACCACCCTCGTTGGCGATGGCGCCCACGATGTTGCCTGGCTTCACGCCGTGCTCGTGGCCGACCTCGATGCGGTAGGTGCGCTTGCCGTTCTCGGTGACGTGCGGGCGCGGCTGGCGCATGCCTTCGCGCACGGGGCGGCGGTCACTGAAATCGCCACCGTCGCGCGACGGACGGTCATCACGCTGCGGACGTTCGCGGTCGTACTCGCGCGGCGGGCGCTCGGTGTATTCGCGCTTTGCCGGCGGCTCGAGCAATAGCGGCTGGTCGCCCTGGGCGATGCGCGCCAGCGCGGCGGCGATCTCGATCGCCGGCACGTTGTGTTCTTGCTCGAACTTTTCCACCAGCTGCTGGAACAGGCCGAGGTCGCCCGTGGCCAGCGTATCGACGATGCGCTGGTTGAACTTGTTCACGCGGGTGTCGTTCACCGCTTCGATCGTGGGCAGCTGCATCTGCTCGATCGGCTGGCGCGTGGCGCGCTCGATCTGGCGGAGCAGGTTTTTCTCGCGCGGCGTGACGAAGAGGATGGCCTCGCCGCTCCGCCCGGCACGGCCGGTGCGGCCGATGCGGTGCACGTACGACTCGGTGTCGTGTGGAATGTCATAGTTCAGCACGTGGCTGATGCGCTCCACGTCGAGGCCGCGCGCGGCGACGTCAGTGGCGATCAGGATGTCGAGCTTACCCGTCTTGAGCTGGTCGATGACGCGCTCGCGCTGGGCCTGGGCGATGTCGCCGTTGATGGCCGCGGCGGCGAAACCGCGTGCCTGCAGCTTGCTGGCGAGTTCCTCAGTGGCCGACTTGGTGCGTGCGAAGACGATCATCGCGTCGAAGCTTTCAGCCTCGAGGATGCGCGTGAGCGCGTCGAGCTTGTGCACGCCGCTCACCCACCAATAACGCTGGCGGATGTTCGCCGCGGTAGTGGTCTTGTTCTTGATCGTGACCTCGGCCGGGTCCTTCAGGTACGTCTGCGCGATGCGGCGGATAGGCGCCGGCATGGTCGCGGAGAACAGTGCCACCTGACGGCCCGCGGGCGTGGCCTGGAGCAGCTTCTCGACATCGTCGATGAAGCCCATGCGGAGCATCTCGTCGGCCTCGTCGAGCACCATGAAGCGCAGGCCGGAAAGATCCAGCGTGCCCTTGTCGAGATGGTCGATGACACGGCCGGGCGTGCCCACGATCACCTGGGCGCCGCGCTTCAGGCCCTGCAGCTGCGGGCCGTAGCTCTGGCCGCCGTAGATCGGCAGCACCTGGAAACCGGGCAGGTAGGTGGCGTACTTCTGGAACGCCTCGGCCACCTGGATGGCCAGTTCGCGCGTGGGGGCCAGGACCAGGGCCTGCGGCTTGTTGCCGGGCCTCAGGTCGATGCGCGACAGGACGGGCAGCGCGAAAGCCGCGGTCTTGCCGGTGCCGGTCTGCGCCTGGCCGATGACGTCGCGGCCTTCGAGCAGGGCCGGTATGGTGGCGGCCTGAATGGGGGAGGGGGTCTCATAGCCCACCTCGGTCAGCGCGCGCACGACGTTGGCGTCGAGGGCAAGCGCGCTGAAACCGGGCAGGGCCGGAGCGTTATCGTTATCGGGGGATGACATGGCGACCTCAGGGAGGGGCGCGGCGGCGACATTCGGCGCCGGGCAGTACGCCTATTGTAGCAGCGATGGAAGCGCTTCGCCGTGGGCCGTGGCTGCATGTCACGGCGGCGCTACACTCTTCGGTCAGCTTTTCGTAAGGAAAGGGTCCTATGACGCTCATCGACACGGTTTCGGAACAGCGCTGCTTCGGCGGCATCCAGGGCTTTTATTCACATGTGTCGGAGGCCTGTGGCGGTCCGATGCGCTTCGCCGTCTATATGCCCCCCGCTGCCGAACAAGGCCCCGTCCCCGTGCTCTGGTACCTCGCCGGCCTCACCTGCACGGCCGAAACCTTCACGATCAAGGCCGGCGCCCAGCGTGTTGCCTCGGAGCTAGGGCTGGCGTTGGCGATGCCCGACACGAGCCCGCGCGACACGGGCTTGCCTGGCGCCACCGGCGACTGGGACTTCGGCGAGGGCGCGGGCTTCTACCTGGACGCTACCGAGGCACCGTGGAATGCTCGATTCCGCATGTACAGCTATGTGGTGGACGAACTGCCCCGCCTGCTTGCAGGGCGCTTCCGCCTCGACATGGGCAGGCAGGGACTCTTCGGCCACTCGATGGGGGGGCATGGCGCGCTGACCATCGCACTGCGCAATCCGGGCCGCTACCGCTCCGTATCGGCATTCGCGCCCATCGTCGCACCGTCCCGCGTGCCCTGGGGCGAAAAAGCGTTCTCGCGCTACCTCGGCAAGGACCGCAAGGCATGGGAGAGGCACGACGCGACAGCGCTAGTGAAGGGCGGCGCGCGCTTCGACGGCAGCATCCTCATCGACCAGGGCGACGCCGATGGTTTCCTCGTGAGCCAGTTGCAGCCCCAGCGTTTCGAGGCGGCGTGCGAGGCGGCGGAACAGCCGCTCGCACTGCGCATGCATCCGGGCTACGACCACAGCTACTATTTCATCCAGACCTTCGTGGAGGACCACCTCCGCCACCACGCGAAAGCCCTGACGGCATGAGCGAACCGATCCGCATACGCACCGCGCGCACGGTGATCCGCCTGCTCGACGTGGAGGAAGCGGAACTGCTGCGGCGTTACCGCACCGAGAACCGCGAACACCTCTCGCCGTGGGAACCGCTGCGCACGGAGTCGCATTACTCGCTGGAAGGGTGCCGGCAGACCATCGAGGCGGGCCTCGAAGCCGCGCGCGGCGACCGCGGCTACCCGTTCGCCGTGCTGACGCCCGATGCGACCGCGATGATCGGCAGTTTCACGCTCGCCAACGTCGTGCGCGGTGTCTTCCAGGCCTGCCATCTCGGTTATGGCATCGCATGCGGGCACGAGGGGCGGGGCCTCATGTTCGAGGCCCTCGATGCCGCGGTGCGTTATGCCTTCGGCCCGCTGGACTTCCATCGGGTGATGGCCAACTACATGCCACGCAACGAGCGGAGCGGCCGCCTGCTCGAACGTCTTGGATTCGAGAAGGAAGGTCTGGCGAAGCGCTACCTTAAGATCGACGGCTTATGGGAGGACCACGTCCTCACCGCGAAGATCAGGACGCAGGGCTGAGCGCCCGCGCGCGGAAAACATCGCGTGCCATGCGCTGCGCTCTTCCCACGCGAGCAGGAGGTAGATCGCGAGCAGGGGCAGGTGCGGGCCGAGCGTCTGGCCCTCGGTGACGAAGTGGTAACCGAAAATGACGACGACCGGCGCTGCCAGCAGGAGCAGCGCGAGCGGAACGAGTCGTGCCGCCATGAGTGCCACGCCGGCGTAGACGAAGAGCACGCCGATCAGCGGCAGGACAAAGCCACTGGCTTCCAGTCCGGCGATGAACGTGCGCCCCGCCGCGGTGTGCGGAGCGGGCGGCTGCCAGAACGCGAAGATGTGGTTCAGGCCGGAAAACGTGAAGAACGCGCCGAAGATCGTGCGCAGCGCGGCGACGCTGTAGCGGTGGAGTCGGGACATGCGGGGTATTACCTGGGTCGGATGGCCTGCCATCCCGCATGATCCCGATTGCCGCACGGACAGGCCATTGCCCATGCGGCTAGGCCATCAGGCTTTATTCGTGGCCGGTCCGCGGCGCTGGCGGCGGCGCTTGTGGCTGCCGGTGTTCTCGCCGCTGCCCGCGGCCGAATGGCCGTGCGGACGGTGCGAAGGCGGACGGCCGCCGCCGTTGCCGCCGGGGCGACCCTGGCCCTGGCCCTGACCACCGCCATTCTGCGAACGCGGCTGGCGCTGCTGCTGTTTCGGACGCGGTGCGCCGGCGTCCAGGCGCAGCGGCGTGCTGGGCTCGTAGCCCGGCATGTTGCTGATCGCGAGATCGTTCTTCAGCAGGCGGCCGATGTCGCGGAGCAGGCCGGATTCGTCATGGCTCACCAGGGAGATCGCCTGGCCTTGGGCTCCCGCGCGGCCGGTACGGCCGATACGGTGCACGTAATCCTCGGCGACCATCGGCAGGTCGAAGTTGATCACGACCGGAAGCTGGTCGATGTCGATGCCGCGCGCGGCGATGTCGGTCGCCACCAGCACGGTGACGCGGCCGCTCTTGAAGTCAGAGAGCGCGCGCGTGCGCGCATTCTGGCTCTTGTTGCCGTGGATGGCCGCGGCGCGGACGCCGGCCTGTTCCAGGTGGCGCACGAGCTTGTCGGCGCCATGCTTGGTGCGGCCGAACACCAGCGTCTGGCGACGGCTGTCCTGGGCGAGGATGTGCAGCAGCAGCTCGCGCTTGTTGGCGGCATCCACCGGGTGCACGACGTGCGTGACGGTATTGGCGACGCTGTTCGCCGGCGTGGTCGAGACCTCGCGCGGTTCGCGCATGAACTGCTGGGCGAGTGCCTTGATCTCCGGCGCGAACGTGGCCGAGAACAGCAGCGTCTGGCGCTGGCGCGGCACCGCGGCGAGGATGCGCTTCAGCGCGGGCAGGAAGCCCATGTCGAGCATGCGGTCGGCCTCGTCGAGGACGAGCACGTCAACCTTCGACAGGTCCACCGAGCGCTGCTGCATGTGGTCGATCAGGCGGCCGGGAGTGGCCACGACGATGTCGACGCCACGACGCAGCGTCTGCAACTGGTTGCCCATGCCCACGCCGCCGAAGATCACGGTGCTGGAAAGGCGCACGTACTTGCCGTAGTCGCGCAGGTTTTCCTGCACCTGGGCGGCGAGTTCGCGGGTGGGTGTGAGGATGAGGGCGCGGATGGGGCGGCGGCCTTCGGTACGTTCCTCGCGGGCGAGGCGATGGAGAACGGGCAGTGCGAAGGCGGCGGTCTTGCCGGTGCCGGTCTGCGCGGCGGCCATCAGGTCGTGGCCGGCGAGCACCTCGGGAATGGCCGCGGCCTGGATGGGCGTAGGCTTCTCATAGCCGGCCTCGGACAGCGCGCGCAGCAACGCGGGCGCAAGGCCCAGCGAATCGAAAGACATGGAAAAACTCCTGCTTGACCCGAGCGTTCCCTGGAACCGCGCTGCGAGTTATGGATTCGGCGGCCGCGAGCCATGACGAAGACAGCAGGCTGGCCGGTGTCGCGCGCGCTTCCGGAGGTGGGGGAACGGGCGGGAAAATCTCCACGCCGGGGGTCCGCAAGGGAGTCGGAGCGCAGGCACGACCGGACAAGTATACCTTATTGCGACGCACAATAGGGAGGCGGCCCAACAGGCGCCCAAGACCAGTAGGAGCGCGCCCTGCGCGCGACAGCTTTTGAGCCCCACGCCCGGAGCTGGCGCGCCAGACCTGCAGGCCGCAGGGAGAAGCTGTCGCGCGCAGGGCGCGCTCCTACGGGGGCCAGCTAGCGAGACGCGGTCATCAGCCAGCTGTTGTAAGGAGTACGCCCGAACAGCGGCTTGAAGGACACGCGGATGCCGCGCGGTTCCAGCACGCCGCGAATATCGTCCTCGGTAGGAAAATACTGCGCCCCGCCGGGAATCCACCCCACAGCCTTGATGAACCGCTCCTCCCACACCGTGGCCCGATAACGCCAGGAGCCATCGCGGATGACGTTGCGCAGGATCAGCACGCCGTCGTCGGCAAGGTGCTCCAGGGCGAAGGCGAGCAATTCGGACTGCCGTTCACGCGGGAGGTAATGCAGCACGTCGAGCATCGCCACGTGGCCACGCACGGTCTGCGGCGTGGCGGCGTCCGTTTCGCGCAGCGCGATCTCGTCGCCCAGGCCCGCGCGCTCGGCCGCATCGCGGCCCATGGCGATCTTCCGGCCGTCGTGATCGAGGCCGATATATCCGTCGAGGGCGTTGCAGTCATGCAGATAATGCCCGAGCAGACCCAGGCCGCAACCGATGTCGAGCAGGGGCAGGCGGCGTCCGGCAATGGCTCGGGCGGTGGCCGTGTACACGGGATCGGTGGCGAGCTTGCCGTGGATGTAGATCCGATCGCCGCAGCGACTGAACCGGGCGGCGATGCGTCGCCGCGTGCGGCTATCGGGAATCATCGGACCTCCGTCCGTCGGGAGGGCCGGGGCGGCGTTGCGCCCCGGCCATCGGTGCTAGCGCTGCGGCTGCTTGGTGCTGGCCTTATTGATATAGGCGTCGTACTCGCCCTTGTCCACCTTGCCGTCGTGGTTGGTGTCCGCTTCGTTGAAATGCGCGCGGAGTTCCTTCAGCGAATCGACATCCTTGGGTACATCGGAGCGCCGGATCGCACCCTTGTTGTCCTTGTCGAGGTCGGAAAACGAGGGGGCGCCGCTGTCGCCGGAAGCGGATTGCGGTGGGGCGCCGTGTGCGAACGCGACACCGGTGGCGAGGCTGGCAAGCAGCGCGAATGAAACGATCGATCGCGAGTACGTCATCGAGTCCTCCGTCAGTCGTGAGATGGGCAGTGTAACGAGACACTGTCATGGCGCCGTGAGGCGCCCGTTGGATATTAGCGCTGTGCTAGCCTCGGCGCCGCCCGATCGTTGAGGAAATTCTTATGCGTCTTCTCGCCGCGCTGCGCGAACTCGACCCTACGCAGCGGCATACCGTGCTCGCCAGTTTCCTGGGCTGGACGCTCGACGCCTTCGACTACTTCCTGCTCACCTTCGTCATCCTGGCCGTGGCGCACGAGTTCAACGTACCGAAGCAGGAGGTCACCTATGGCCTGTTCCTGACGCTCGCGGCGCGGCCGATCGGCGCGCTTCTCTTCGGCCGGCTGGCGGACCGCTATGGACGCCGTCCCATACTGATGATCGACATCGTCCTGTTCTCGATACTGGAACTGGCCTGCGCCTTTGCGCCCAGCCTTGGCGTCCTGCTCGGCCTGCGCTTCCTGTTTGGCATCGCGATGGGTGGCGAGTGGGGCATCGGCGCCTCGCTGGCGATGGAGTCGATTCCGGCAAAATCCCGCGGCTTCGTTTCGGGGCTGCTCCAAAGCGGATATCCCTGCGGCTTCTTCCTCGCCGCGCTGGTCAACTGGCTACTGGTGGATGCGATCGGCTGGCGTGGCCTGTTCGTGGTCGGCGCGCTGCCGGCGCTGCTGGTGCTGTACATCCGCCGCAAGGTACCCGAGTCGCCGGTGTGGGAAGGGCGTCGGCACCATGCGCGCGAGAGCCTCTTCGTGTCGATGCGCGGGTATTGGAAGCTCTTCATCTACCTCATGCTGCTGATGGCGGCGTTCAACATGTTCAGCCACGGCTCGCAGGACATGTATCCCACCTTCATCCAGACCCAGCTGAAGATTCCCGCCGGCTCGGGTACCGCCTTCATGCTCACGGCACTGCTCAACCTGGGCGCGCTGGCCGGTGGCCTGACCTTCGGTTCGTTCTCGGAGAAGATCGGGCGCCGCAAGGCGATCATGATCGCCGCCCTGCTGTCCATCCCGGTGATCCCGCTATGGACCTACGGTGGCTCGCTGCTCTTGCTGGGCCTCGGCGCCTTCCTGATCCAGGTGATGGTGCAGGGTGCCTGGGGCGTGGTGCCCACCCATCTCAACGAACTGGCGCCGGACGCGGTGCGCGGCACCCTGCCGGGCTTCGCCTACCAGATGGGCAACCTGCTGGCGGCGATCACGGCCACCGCCCAGACCTGGCTGGCGGAGCGGCGTGGCGGTGATTTCGCCTTCGCCATGTCCACCTGGATCGCCGTGGTGGCCATCCTGCTTGCCTTGCTGACCTGGCTGGGGCCGGAGGCTCGCGGCGTGGGTTTCGGCCGGGCCCGCGAGCCGGGTGACGGCGGGGCCGGGCACGGCTAAAATCCCCCGTTTTCCTCCGGTAGAAACCAACATGCAGGCTGGCAAGGACAAGGTCATCTCGTTCCACTACTCCCTCACCCTGGACGGCGAGAAGGTCGAAAGCTCGGTCGACGGCGGCGAGCCGCTGTGGATCCTGCTGGGCCACGGCCAGCTGATTCCGGGGTTGGAGGCTGGTCTGGAAGGCAAATCCGTCGGGGATACCTTCGACGTCGAGATCGCCCCGGAGCAGGGTTACGGTCCTCGCCAGGAAGACATGACCCAGCGCGTGCCGAAGAAGTATTTCCCGCAGCAGGGCAAGGGCCTGAAGGCCGGCGAGAGCACCGTTCTTTCACTGAAGGAAGGCGGCAACCGCGTTGTCGTGGTGCAGAAGGTGGGCTCCAGCGTGGTCGACGTCGACCTCAACCACCCGATGGCCGGCAAGACGCTTACCTTCCACGTCGACGTGCAGGCCATACGCGACGCTTCGGAAGAAGAGATCGCCCACGGCCACGCCCACCCGAACGGCGACGGCGCGCACTGAGCACTTGTAGGGACGGCGCTTCCCTGCGGAAGGGATGGCGCCGCGCCCCTGAAAAAAAGAACGGCGCCCTCGGGCGCCGTTCCTCGTTCATGCCGGAGCGTGGTTCAGACGACCGATTCGCCGTTCACCGAGATTTCGATGTCGATATTGCCGCGGGTGGCGTGCGAGTAGGGGCAGACCTGCTCGTGCGCTGTCTTGACGATGTCCTTTGCGGTTTCGGCGTCCACGCCGGGCAGGCTGACTTCAAGTTTCGCCTGGATCGCGAAACCCGACTCTTCGCGCGGACCGATGCTCACGCTGCTGGCCACCGAAGCATCATCGACCTTGACCTTCCGCTGGCCGGCGACGAAACGTACGGCACCTTCGAAGCAGGCCGCATAACCGATCGCGAAGAGTTGCTCGGGATTGGTGCCACCACCGTTGCCGCCCATTTCCCTGGGCAGGCGCAGGTCGACCTTGACCTGGCCATCGTCGGTTTCGCCGTGGCCTTCGCGGCCGCCTGCGACCTGGGCATGCGCGGTGTAGAGAACCTTCTGTACCTTCGAGATGTTGCTCATGTCGGGCTGTCCTTGGATCAGGGGGGGATCAGTTGAGAACACGCCTTCCATAGGCGAAGTTCTCTTTCCAGTAGGCGCCGTCCAGGTCATCCAAGCGTACCGTGCCGCCCGAGTTGGGCGCGTGGACAAAACGGCCTTTTCCGACATAGACGCCTACGTGCGTAATGTGGCCACGGCCGAAAAAAACCAGGTCGCCGCTGGCCAGTTCACCCTCGCGTACCTTGGGCTTGTCGAGGTCGGCCATCTCGGCGGACGTACGCGGCAGGCGCAGGCCGGTGGACGTGACGTAGATGTAGTTGATGAGCCCACTGCAGTCGAAACCGCCCTGCGGTGTGTTGCCGCCCCAGCGGTACGGCGTGCCGACCAGGCCGATGGCGCGGAAGAGGACGTCGTTGGCGGCGTCGGCAGGCGGTGCGGCCGCGGGCGTCATGGACCAGCCCAGGTTCTTCGCGATGGGTACGGCGGACGCCGGATTGCGGCGTTGCGACGACGAAGGCTTGTGCGGAGCGCTGCCGCAGGCGGCCAGGAGGATCGCGGCGGCCGTCACGGCCATCAGGCCGAGGCAGGACCGGGAGCGGGGGCGATGCTTGGCTGGGACCATCCTGCGTATTCCCTGTCGACGTCGGGCGTAAGGAGATTATCAAATCAACAGGTTGCAAGGAATACCTGCTAAAACGCACGAATTTACTCTACAGACAGTCGCAGTAGAATGGGTCCTTTACCGTACTCGCCTTAACGATCGGGTCTTTGACCCAGGAGAGAAATGCATGACAGTGGAAACCTTCGACCTCATCGTGATCGGCGGCGGCTCGGGCGGACTGGCCGCAGCGATCCGGGCGTCGAAACACGGCGCGAAGGTCGCGTTGCTGGAGCCGAAGGAACTGGGCGGCACCTGCGTCAACGTCGGTTGCGTACCGAAGAAGGCCATGTGGTACGCGGCCCAGATGGCCGAGGCGCAGTACATCGCGGTGGATTACGGTTTCCACGACACCCCCGGCAGCCTTGACTGGCCGCGTTTCATCGATCGCCGCCAGGCGTATGTCGACCGCATCCACGTCAAGTACCAGCAAATGCTCGACACGGGCCACATCACCGTCATTCGCGAGGCAGGTCGCTTCCTGGCGCCCGACCGCGTGCAGGCCGGGACGCGTGAACTGACCGCACCGCACGTCGTCGTCGCCACCGGCTCGTCGCCCAACCGCCTCGACAAGCCAGGTTTCGAACGCGCCATCACCTCGGACGAGTTCTTCGACCTGCGCGAGTGCCCGCGCCGCACGGCGATCATCGGCGGTGGCTACATCGCCGTGGAGCTCGCTGGCGTGCTGCGCGCGCTGGGCGGCGAGGTGGACATGTACGTGCGTGGCCGCCTCATGGGCGGTTTCGACGAGGAAATGGCCTACGGCCTCGGCGAGGAGATGGGCCAGCATGGCATCCGGATCAACTACGGCTGCGAGATCGAGGCGCTGCGCGAAACCGACGGCGTGTTCTTCCTCGATTGCAACCGTGGCGACCGCCCGGGTCCTTACGAATGCATGATCATGGCCGTGGGCCGGCATGCGAACGTCGCCACCCTCGACATTCACCGGATCGGCCTGCGCATCGGCGACCACGAACACGTGGAAGTCGACGACTACCAGAACACCAATGTGCCGGGTGTCTACGCCGTCGGCGACGTGACACAGCGCATGGCTCTCACGCCCGTGGCCGTGTCGGCCGGACGCAAGCTCGCCGACCGCCTGTTTGGCGGCAAGCCGGAAGCGAAGCTCGATTACCAGAACATTCCGACGGTGGTGTTCTCGCATCCACCGCTCGGCACGATCGGCATGTCCGAGGAGCAGGCGCGTCTGCACCACGGCGCCGAGGTGCATCTGTACAAGCAATCCTTCGTGCCGATGCACTTGGCCCTGGCCCACCGGCCCATGACCACGCGGCTCAAGCTGATCTGCGTGGGCGATGATTCGCGTATCGTCGGCATGCAGATGCTGGGACCGGGCGTGGACGAGATCCTCCAGGGCTTCGCCGTGGCCATCAAGATGGGTGCGACGAAGGCCGACCTCGACGCCACCCTTGCCATCCATCCCACCGTGGCGGAGGAGATGGTGCTGTTGGGGGATCGGGTGCCCGGATGAGCGGTACACTGCCGGCATGAGCCCGTATACCCTGCACCGCGGCACCGCACCGCTCCTGATCAGCCTGCCGCACAACGGCAGCGCCATTCCCGACGAGCTGGGCGCGCGCATGAAGCGTCCCGCTCGCCGCTCGCCGGATACCGACTGGCACGTGGCGGAACTCTACGATTTCGCTCGCGACATGGGTGCAAGCGTGATCCGGCCGTTCGCCTCGCGCTATGTCGTCGACCTGAACCGCCCGGCGGACGGTCAAGCGCTGTACCCGGGCAAGAGCGAGACCGGCCTGGTGCCGACCATCCTCTTCAGTGGCGAAGCCATCTATCGTCCGGGCGCCGAACCGGAAGCCGACGAGATCGCCGACCGCGTGAAACGCTGGTGGAAGCCATACCACCGCGCGCTTGCCGACGAGCTCAACCGGCTCAGGAAGGAGTTCGGGCGCGTGGTGCTGTGGGAAGGGCACTCCATTCGCAGTCATGTGCCCATGCTGTTCGAGGGCCGGCTGCCGGACTTCAACATCGGCACCGCCGACGGCGCCAGCTGCTCGCCGGCATTGCAATCCCGGCTGGCTGCGTTGCTGGAACAGCAGGACGACTACACCCACGCCGTGAACGGCCGCTTCAAGGGCGGTTACATCACGCGAAACTATGGCAACCCGGCGCAGGGCATCGACGCCGTCCAGCTGGAGTTGTCCCAGCTCAACTACATGGACGAGGACTCATTCGAGTACCTTCCGGAGAAGGCGGCGACCGTGCAACTGCTGATCGGCGAGATGTTGAAGGCGTGCATGGAGCACGCCCGCGCGTCATAGGGCATGTAGGAGCCCGCCATCATGTAGGAGCGCGCCATAGGGCAGTAGGAGCGCGCCCTGCGCGCGACAGCTTTTCGGTTCAGTTTCCGGATCGCGCGCGCCAGCTCTCGGTCACGGCCTCAAAACATGTCGCGCGCAGGGCGCGCTCCTACAGCGCGGCAATGCACTTGAGTTCGATAGCGATCGGCGTCGGCAGCGCATTCACTTCCACCGTCGTCCGGCAGGCGTCGACGCCGGCAAACGCCTCCGCGTAAAGCTGGTTGTACACCGCGAAATCGTGCGCCATGTCGGTCAGGTAGACGGTGACATCCACAAGATCCTCGAAGCGAGCTCCGCTGGCTTCGAGCACCGCGCGCACATTGGCGAATACCTGCCGGCACTGTGCCTCGATGTCGTATGAAAGCAGGTTGCCCTGGGCATCCATGACGTTCCCCGGGATTGCATTCGTGGCCGGCTCGCGCGGCCCGATGCCGGAGAGGAACAGCAGCTGGCCCACGCGACGCGCATGCGGATAGGCCCCAACGGGGGCGGGTGCACCTCGAACGTGGATGACGTCATTGACCATGGTCGATGCAGATGTTCCTGGCTTCGGTGAAGAAACGCATGGCTTCGACGCCGCCTTCGCGGCCCACGCCGGATTGTTTCGTGCCACCGAATGGCGTGCGCAGGTCGCGCAGCATCCAGCAGTTGACCCAGACGATGCCAAAATCCAGCTTCGCCGCGAAGCGGTGCGCGCGTGACACGTCGCGTGTCCACACCGACGCCGCCAGGCCATAAGGCGTACCGTTGGCGATCGCGAGTGCATCGTCCTCGGTGTCAAAAGGAATCAAGGTGACGACGGGGCCGAAGATCTCTTCCTGGTTGGTCGCCGTATCGGATCCCAGTCCCTCGATGACCGTGGGTTCGATGAACCAGCCATCGACGCAACGGCCACCGACCTCGACCCGGTCACCACCGGTGAGCACGGTGCCGCCTTCGGCGCGGGCCCGCTCGATGCAACCCGCGACCTTCTCGAAGTGAGCCTGGGACACCAGGGCGCCGAGGTGGTTGCCTGGATCTTGCGGATCGCCTACGCGCAAAGCGCGCACGCGCTGGAGGTAAGCCTCGCGGAAGCGCTCGTAGATGGAGCGCTGCACGAGCAGCCGCGAACCGCAGAGACAGATCTCGCCCTGGTTGGCGAAACCCGAGCGGACGATCGTCGCCATCGATGCGTCGTCGAAATCGAAATCGCCGAAGACGATGGCGGGATTCTTGCCACCGAGTTCCAGCGATACCTTCTTCAGCTGTGGCGCAGCGGCCGCGGCGATCGCCGTGCCCGTGCGCGTGCTGCCGGTGAAGGAGATGGCCTTGACCTGATCGTGCGTGACGATGGCCTCCCCGACGGCGGGACCGGTGCCGTGCACGATATTCAGCGCACCGGGTGGGAAACCCGCTTCCTCGACGAGCGTGCCGAGCAGCCAGGCCGTATAAGGCGTGATCTCGGACGGTTTGGCGACCACCGCGTTACCCGCGGCCAGCGCCGGCGCGATCTTCCAGGTAAAGAGATAGAGCGGCAGGTTCCAGGGGCTGATGCAGCCGACCACGCCGAGCGGCAGGCGCAGCGTGTAGTTGATGGCGCCGTGTTCCATGGCGTGTGATTCGCCGCTCCACTGCCCCGCCGCGGCGGCGAAGAAGCGCAGGTTGGCGATGGCGCGCGGAATATCGAGCGAGCGGGCAAGGGCGAGCGGCTTGCCGCTGTCCTGTGATTCGGCCTCGGCGAAGGATTCCAGCCGGCTCTCGATGCCGTCGGCAAGGCGCTGCAGGCAGCGGGCGCGCGTTTCGGCTGGAAGCCGTCCCCACGCCGGTGCTGCGCGCGAGGCGGCTGCGACGGCGGCGGCCACGTCGTCCGGACCGGAATCGGGACAGCGCGCGAACGGCCGTCCCACCGCCGGATCGACGACGTCGAGGTAACCGCCGCCAAGCGGTGCGCACTGCCTCCCGTCGATGAAGTTGGCGAAGACCAGCATGGCCGCCTCAGTTCAGGGCGCGGGTGCGGCCACCGTCGATGGCGATGCTGACGCCATTGACGTAGCCGGCGGCGGGACTGGCGAGGAAGGCCACCATCGCGGCGATCTCCGCGGGTTCGGCGAAGCGACCCGCTGGCACGCTGGCCAGTAGCCCCTTTTCCACTTCCTCGCGCGTGCGGCCCGTCTTCACGCTGGCTTCCACCAGCGCCTCGAGGCGCGGCGTGCGCGTGTAGCCGGGAAGAATGTTGTTCACGGTGATGCCATCGGCCGCGACCTCACTGGCCAGCGTCTTCGCCCAACCGGCCATGGCGGCGCGGGTGGTATTGGACACGCCCAGGTTCGGGATCGGTTCCTTCACCGAGGTGGAGATGATGTTGACGATGCGGCCGTAGTGCGCCTCGCGCATGCCGGGCAGGCAGGCCTGCGCGAGTACCTGGGCAGCGATCACGTGCTGGCGGTAGGCGGCGAGGAAGGCATCGGGCTCGGCGCTCCACACGGGGCCGGGCGGCGGACCGCCGCTATTGTTCACCAGCACGTGGACGGCATGGTCGCCGACGATCTCCGCCACGACAGCGGCGAGGGCGCCGGTGTCCAGCATGTCGACCGCGACGTGGCGATGCTTCTGCCCGGCCTGGCCCGCCGGGAGTTCAGCGGCGAGCGCGGCCAGCGCGTCGGCGGAGCGGGAGAGGAGAGTCAGGCTGGCGCCGAGTTCAGCCAGTTCGAAGGCCGTGGCGCGGCCCAGGCCTTGTGAGGCGCCACAGACCAGCGCGTGGCGACCGGTGAGACGAAGATCCATAAGTGCTCCTCGGATGGGCAGATCAGCCCTGTTTCATCGCCCACCACTGTATCGCCATTGCGATCAACCAGCACGGCCAGGCCAGCCACGGCGCCAGCCGCCACAGGCGCTGCCAGCGGTCCAGGCTGTCGTCGTCGAACAAGGCCGGTGCGTCGGAGCGCAGCACGCGGCGCACGCGCAACCAGTTCGCCATGCCGTTGGGCCTGCCGGTGTCGGCTTCGACAATGGTTTTCCACTGGTCCGGATAGTGCTTGCGCAGCAGGGCGGTGAAACGCCATTGCGCGACGAAGTGCAGGACGAAGAATGCAACGGCGCCTAGCAGAAGCAGAAGGTAAAGGTAGACCGCGGTCTGCATGGCGGATCAGCTGCCCTTTTCTTTGTCTTTGTCTTTCTTCTTCGGGTCTTCGCCCAGCAGGTCGGTGGTGACCACGCTGCGGATCGTCGAGATGACGCCGTCACCCTGCTGCGCCTTCGAGCATACGGCGTTATTGATCGCCCTTTTGTATGTGTCGTTCTGCATGCCGACGAACAGCACGCCGTCCGGACCGTGGGAGATATTGAAGCTACCGGCCGGATTCATCTTCACGGGTGCTTCGGCCGAGAACGTCGTGGGCGACTGCTCCCAGTAGGTCTGGCTCTGCTGCTGCTTCGCCGAGGAATAGACCACGAGGTAGCGCGCCTTGTCGTCCATCACCTTGAACTCGCCGAAGGCGCCGGTTGTCTCGCTGGTCCAGCCGATGTTTTCGCAAAGCTGGATGTCTTCCGAATGCAGTGGCTGGAAGGCGTCGTCCAGCAGCACCACCGTCGGCGCGAAGAGGTAGCTGGAACTCAGCCAGCGGCCGTTGAGCTCCGACTTCATCGCGATGGTATACGGCAGCTGCGCGCCCGAGGGCAGGCGGAACGCGAGGAAGTAGCTGCGGTCGCCGTTGAGGCTGGCGACCGGGCTGTCCTTGTTCAGTTCGAATCGCTGCGGCTGCCACGGCAGCATGTCCTGGTAGGACAGGTCGGCGAAGCTGCCGCAACAGGGGGCGGCCCCTTCGAGCGTCTTCCGCGCGATATCGATCGTGTTCGTCGGATTCTCCGGCGGACGGAAGTTCGGCGGCACGATGGAGCGGCAGGCACCCAGCGCCACGAGGACGAGGGCGAGGAGCAGCGGACGGAGCAGGGAAGGGGGCATCATATTTTTTTCGTTGCTAGAACTCGGCACTCCCTGCCGCACGGGGATAAGGGATGGCGTCGCGGATATTCGCAAGGCCGCAGACGTAGACCAGCAGGCGCTCGAAGCCCAAGCCGAAGCCCGCGTGAGGCACGGTGCCGTAGCGGCGCAGGTCGCGGTACCAGTCGTAGGTGGCCTTGTCGAGGTGGAACTGGTCCATGCGCCGGTCGAGGTAGTCGAGGCGCTCCTCGCGCTGGGCACCGCCGATGATTTCGCCGATGCCGGGCGCCAGGACGTCCATGGCGGCCACGGTTTTCCCGTCGTCGTTGAGGCGCATGTAGAACGCCTTGATCTGTTCGGGGTAGTTCATGACGACCACCGGCCGGCCGATATGTTCCTCGGCGAGGTAGCGCTCGTGCTCGGTCTGCAGGTCGATGCCCCAGGCCACGGCATGTTCGAATTTCTTGCCGGACTTCTGCAGGATCGACACCGCCTCGGTGTAATCGATGCGCTCGAATGGCTTGGCGATGAACGCTTCCAGGCGCGAGATGGCGTCCGGCTGCACGCGCTCTGCGAAGAACGCCATGTCGTCGGGACGCTCGTCGAGCACGGCCTTGAAGATGCCCTTCAGGAACAGCTCGGCCAGGTCGGCGTTGTCGTTGAGGTCGGCGAAGGCCACTTCGGGCTCGACCATCCAGAACTCGGCCAGGTGGCGCGTGGTGTTGGAGTTCTCGGCGCGGAAGGTGGGGCCGAACGTGTACACCTTGCTCATCGCCAGGGCATAGCCTTCGACGTTGAGCTGGCCGGACACGGTGAGGAAGGCTTCGCGGCCGAAGAAGTCCTTGCGGAAATCGATGGCGCCCTTCTCGTCGCGCGGCAGGTTGGCGAGATCCAGCGTGGACAGGCGGAACATGTCGCCCGCGCCCTCGGCGTCGGACGTGGTGATGATCGGCGTGTTGATCCAGAAGAAGCCCTGTTCCGTAAGGATCCGGTGGATCGCCATCATCATGGTGTGGCGGACGCGGGTGACGGCGCCGAACAGGTTCGTGCGTGGTCGCAGGTGGGCGACCTCGCGCAGGAATTCCATCGAATGCTGCTTGGGCTGGATAGGGTAGGTGAGCGGGTTCTCGACGAAGCCGGTGACCTCGATCCGGCTGGCCTGGATCTCATAAGCCTGGCCCTTGCCCTGCGACGGCACCAGCTTGCCGGTGGCGATGACCGCGGCGCCGGCGGAGAGGTGCTTTACCTCGGTCTCGTAATTGGCGAGATCGGCGGTGGCGACCACCTGGATGGGGGCGAAGCAGGAGCCATCGCTCACGTTCACGAACGAGAGTCCACCCTTGGACTCGCGCAGGGTGCGTACCCAGCCGCGAACCGTGACTTCATGTTCGCCTGCGGCCGTGCCGCCGGCGAGGGCCTGCTTGACGCTTACCACCGTCATCGATTGAAACTCCGGAAAAGGCGCCGCATGTAAGGCGCGTAAGAAGCACGACCCTGCATGATAATGTAAGGGTTGCGTGAACGGCACCGTCCATTCATATACCACGGCCAGAAAACGTTTTCATGATACAGATCACCCCCGCAGCATCCGACCGCATGCGCGCCTTCCTGGCCCGTGCTCCCGACGCCGCGGGCGTCCGTTTCTCGGTGAAACGAATGGGCTGCTCGGGCTTCGGCTACGTGGTGGACCTGGCCGGCGAGATCGCCGCGGACGACCGCGTGCTCGATATCGACGGCATCCGCGTGGTGGTGGACCCCAAGAGCCTGCCCCTGGTGGACGGCACCCTGATCGACTTCCAGCGTCAGGGCCTCAACGCCTCCTTCGTCTTCCACAACCCCAATGCCACCGGCGAGTGCGGCTGCGGCGAATCGTTCACTGTCGCGTAGCGACGCCGCCCGTAGGAGCGCGCCCTGCGCGCGACCGGTTTTGAGGCCGGGCCCCCGAGCTGGCGCGCCGGCTTGCGCACAGGTGCGAAAACTTGTCGCGCGCAGGGCGCGCTCCTACGGGCGGGGTTGCCCTAAGCCCCGGTTTCTCCTTACAATGCGCGGCTGGCCCTCCCCTCAAGGAGGGTCTTCTTGCCTCACCGCCTTCGTGCGGGAGGCTGCCATCCCCGTGAAGGGGTGCATCCACAAGGAGCCACCATGCGTCATTATGAAGTCGTGTTCCTGGTCCATCCGGACCAGAGCGAACAGGTGCCCGCCATGATCGAGCGTTACAAGACGCTGATCGAAGGCGACAACGGCAAGATCCACCGCCTCGAAGACTGGGGCCGCCGTCAGCTGGCTTACCCGATCGAAAACCTCGCGAAGGCTCACTACGTGATGCTGAATATCGAGGTTTCGCAGAACGCCCTGAACGAGCTCGAGACGGGCTTCCGTTTCAACGATGCCGTCCTGCGCCACCTCGTGATCCGTCGCGACGAAGCCGACACCGAGCAGTCCTTCATCCTGAAGAGCAAGGAAAAGGACGAGCAGAAGGGTTCGCGTCGCCGTGACGACGATAGCGATGGCGACGACCGCCGTGGCGGTCGCGACAATGACAACGATCGCGACAGCGACGACTAATCGGGGATCACAGCCATGTCCAAATTTTTCCGCCGCCGCAAGTTCTGCCGCTTCACCGCCGAGGACGTCAAGGAGATCGATTACAAGGATCTCAACACGCTTCGCCAGTATGTCACGGAGAACGGCAAGATCGTCCCGAGCCGCATCACCGGCACGAAGGCCCGCTACCAGCGCCAGCTGGCGACCGCGATCAAGCGCGCTCGCTTCCTGTCGCTGCTGCCGTACACCGACAACCACGACGTCTGATCGAGGATGCCCTCTCCCTTGAGGGGAGGGCATCTTCACGGCGTCATTTCGGACAACCGTCCTGGCTGCGCGGGGCCCATCCCGCGCTAACGAAAAGGAATATCCATGGAACTCATTCTCCTGCAGAAGGTGAAGAACCTCGGCGACCTCGGCGACAAGGTCAACGTCAAGCCGGGTTACGGCCGTAACTTCCTCCTGCCGACCGGCAAGGCCGCGCGCGCCACCGTCGCCAACCTGGAAGCGTTCGAAGCGCGTCGCGCCGAGTACGAAGCCAAGGCCAAGGACCAGCTGTCCGGTGCCGAGGGTCGTATGGCCAAGCTCGAAGGCGCCGAAGTCACCATCGAAGTGAACGCTTCGCCGGAAGGCAAGCTGTTCGGCTCGGTCACCCCGCGCGACGTCGCCGAAGCCCTGACCGCCAAGGGTCTGGACGTCGACAAGAGCGAAGTGATCCAGGCTGAAGGCCCGTTCCGCAACACCGGCGATTACGAGGTCGTCATCGTCCTCCACGCCGATGTGCATCAAACGGTCAAGGTCAAGGTCGTCGCAGCGTAAGCTCCGCACCACCTACGATACCGGACGGGCGCCGAAAGGCGCCCGTCTTCGTTTCTACGCACAACTTATCCACAGACTTATCCTCTCAACGGGTGAGACAGGTCCGCGTATGATCGTCCTCACGGCCTGCCTCTCCGGGCTGGGTGCCGTCCGCAACACGAGGTAATCCATGTCCTTCAATCCAGAGCGCAGCGACCGCGGCGAACGCAAGCGCCGCCGCGAGCCGTCCGCCATCGACGCGCTGCGTATCCCGCCGCATTCCATCGAGGCCGAGCAAGCCGTGCTGGGCGGCCTGATGCTTTCGCCGGATTCGCTGGACAAGGTTGCCGACAAGCTCATCGACGACGACTTTTACCGCCGCGATCATCGCCTGATCTGGCGCGCCATCAACGAGCTGGCGAACAAGGGCATGCCCTGCGACGCCATCACGCTGGGCGACTGGTTCATCGCCAACGACATGGCCGAGATGGTCGGTGGCGCCACCTACGTCATGGAACTGGCGAACTCCACGCCCAGCGCGGCGAATATCGCCGCCTACGGCGACATCGTTCGCGAGAAGTCCGTGCTGCGCCAGCTGATCGATGCGGGCACCCTGATCACCGAGGACGGCTTCCGTCCCGAGGGCAAGAGCGTCCAGGAAGTGATGGAGCTTGCCGAGCAGCGCGTGTTCCGCATCGCGGAATCCGGCGCGCGCGGCAAGAAGGATATCGTGTCGGTGCGTGAAGCCACGGCCGAAGCGTTCCGCATGCTCACGGAACGCTACGAGAAGCGCGGCCAGCTCACCGGCCTGTCCACCGGCTTCACCGACCTGGACGAGCTCACCTCGGGCCTGCAGCCGTCCGACCTGATCATCGTCGCGGCGCGTCCTTCCATGGGTAAGACGGCGTTCGCGCTGAACCTCGCCGAGGCGGCCGCGATGCGCGGCAAGAAGGCGGTGGCAGTGTTCTCCATGGAAATGTCGGCCTCCCAGCTGGCATTCCGATTCATCTCCTCGCTCGGCCGCGTGCACGCGCAGCACCTGCGCAACGGCGACCTGGCGGAAGAGGACTGGCCGCGCGTCACCTCGGCGATCACCATGCTCTCCGACGCGAAGATCTTCATCGACGACACGCCTGCGATGTCGCCTGTGGAAATGCGCTCGCGTGCGCGCCGCCTGCAGCGCGAGCACGGCCTGGGCATGATCGTGATCGACTACCTGCAGCTCATGCAGGTGCCGGGCAACTCCGAGAACCGCGCCACGGAAATCTCGGAGATCTCTCGCGGCCTGAAGGCGTTGGCGAAGGAACTCAACGTGCCGGTGATCGCACTGTCGCAGTTGAACCGCTCGCTGGAACAGCGCGCCGACAAGCGCCCGATGATGTCCGACCTGCGCGAATCCGGCGCTATCGAGCAGGATGCGGACGTCATCATGTTCATCTACCGCGACGAGTACTACAACAAGGAATCCGCGGACAAAGGCCTCGCCGAGATCATCATCGGCAAGCAGCGTAACGGCCCCACCGACACCGTGAAGCTGGCCTTCCTCGGCCACTACACGAAGTTCGAGAACTGGGCTCCCGACTCCTACGTAGGCAGCTTCGACTAAGGCTGCAGGAGCGCGCCCTGCGCGCGACAGCTTTTGAGGCCGTGCCTTGGAGCGGGCGCGCCAGCTTCACGACTGGAGCGAAAGTCTGTCGCGCGCAGGGCGCGCTCCTACCCGGCGCGGCTCCGCCGGCGTAATCTCCGTTCCAGACGGAGGTGCACCGTGGATCACCACTACGACGTCCTCATCATCGGCGCCGGCCTGTCCGGCATCGGCATGGCCTGCCGGCTGGCCCTGGCCTGCCCGGACAAGCGCGTGGCCGTCATCGAGCGCCGCAAGGCCATGGGCGGCACCTGGGATCTGTTCCGCTACCCGGGCGTGCGTTCGGATTCCGACATGTTCACCTTCGGCTTCGGCTTCCGGCCCTGGAACGACCTGAAGGTACTGGCCGACGGCCCGTCGATCCGCCAGTACGTGATCGACACGGCCCGCGAGTTTCATGTCGAAGACGGGATCCTGTTCGGCCTGCGGACGGTCGGCGCCAGCTGGTCATCCAGGGAACGCCGCTGGACCGTCCGTGCACGACATGACGACGGCTCGGCTCGCGTCTTCACCTGCCATTTCCTGGTCGGCGCCACCGGTTACTACGACTACGATCGCGGCCACGTGCCCGACTTCCCGGGCCTTGCGGACTTCACCGGTCGTTTCATCCATCCGCAATATTGGCCGGGCGACCTCGACTGGCAGGGCAAGCGCGTGGTGGTCATCGGCAGCGGCGCCACCGCCGTCACCCTCGTGCCGGCGCTGGCGGAGAAAGCCGCGCACGTGACAATGCTGCAGCGATCGCCCGGTTACATTTTCTCCGTGCCTTCGCGTGACGCGATTTCAGCCGTGCTGCTACGCGTGCTACCGGCGAAGATCGTTTATGGGCTGGCGCGGCGCAGGAACATCCTGTTGCAGCGCGTACTCTATAAATCCGCGATGCGCTGGCCTTCGCGCGTGCGCGCGATCTTGCTCGGTGCGGTTAGGCGACAGCTCGGCAATGCGCCGATCGAAGACTTTTCGCCCGATTACGCGCCATGGACCCAACGCCTGTGCATCGTGCCCGATGCCGACCTGTTCAAGACGATACGCGGGGGCAGGGCGTCCGTGGTCACCGGCGAGGTGGCCGGGTTCGAAGGCAGGGCGATCCGTCTCGCGTCGGGACAGGAGCTGGAAGCCGACATCGTCATCAGTGCCACGGGCTTCAACCTCCAGGCATTGGGCGGCATGCGCATCGAGGTCGACGGCGTGCCGCGCGATCCAGGGAAGACGCTCACCTATAAGGGCGTGCTGCTCGACGGCATACCGAACCTCGCCGTGCTGTTTGGCTACATCAATGCATCATGGACGCTGAAGGTGGACCTCGCCGCGCAATACGTATGCCGCCTCCTGCGTCATATGGAAGCCGAAGGCGCGACGATGGCGACGCCGCGCGCGCCGGAGAACGAGGCACTCGACGTCTGCATCCTCGACGAACTGCGCGCCGGCTATGTGGCGCGCGGCGAAGCGTCGATGCCACGGCAAGGCAGGAGCGGGCCGTGGCGCGTGAGCCACCGCTACGAATGGGATCGTCGGACATTGCTTGAAGCCCCGCTGGACGATCCCGCGCTTGTCCTGTCCTGAGAAGGCGCGGCGAACTTGCTAAGCTCGATGGACATACTGTCCGGAGAGCCTCGATGTTCCGTACTTGCCTGATCCTTGCCGCGTGCCTGCTCGCGTCGAACGCTTTCGCGGCGAAGGGCATCGTTCTTCCCAGACATCCCACGTCCGCGCAGCGGGCGGACATCGAGCACCTGCTCAACGATTGGCCGGACCTCGGCCGTTATGCGCAGGACAATGCCGCGCTGGCACCGCCAAGAGCCGGCGATCAGCGTGTCGTTTTCATGGGCGATTCGATCACCGACTTCTGGGGACGTTCGGTGGGCACCTTCTTTCCCGGGCAGCCGTATGTGAACCGTGGCATCAGCGGGCAGACGACACCGCAGATGCTTATCCGCTTCCGTGCGGACGTCATTGCGTTGAAGCCGGCGGCCGTCGTGATCCTGGCCGGTACCAACGACATCGCCGGCAACACCGGTCCCGCGACCCTGGCGATGATCGAGGACAACCTCGCATCGATGACCGAGCTTGCCCGCACGCACGGCATCCAGGTCGTCCTCGCGTCCGTGATGCCCGTGAACGACGACGTCGTGAAAGACCAGACGGCGCAGCGGCCGACTGGGACCATCCGCGCGCTCAATGCCTGGATCAAGGCGTACGCCTCGCGCGCGAGCCTCGTCTTCGTCGACTACTACGAGGCGATGGTCGATGCGCGCGGCATGCTGAAAAAAGAGCTCAGCGACGACGGCCTCCATCCGAACGCGGCGGGTTATGAGGTGATGGCCCCGCTCGTGCAGTCGGCAATCGACCGGGCACTCGCGGGCAAACCCTGATAGGACGCAGCGGCCGGTCACCTGTCACTTTTAAGACGACATCCTAAAGACCCGGCGGTTGGCATTCCTTAGCATGTCAGCCGCGCCAACCCAGGCGCCTTCAAGGACAGATCAATCCATGGATTTTCCCATCAGGCAGGCCGCCGTCGTCGCGGCCGCGGTCTTTATTGCTTCGCTCAGCCAGCCGGTCCAGGCCGGGTTGCCCTTCTTCAACAAGAAGAACAAGGAACACGACGTCAAGATCGTGCAGATTCCCCATTGCACGAAGAAGCTCGGCTCCATTTCCGTCATCGAGCCGGAGGCTTCGCAGAGCTGGTGGACCGGGCGGCAGCTGCCCGCGCCCAGCAGGCTCATCAAGGTTTTCGTATCGAAGTCGGCTTGCTTCACCCTCGTGGACCGCAACAGCGGCATGGACGCCGCGATGCGCGAGCGAGTACTTGCCTCGGGCGGCGAACTGCGCAAAGGTTCCAACCTGGGTAAGGGTCAGTTAAAGGTGGCGGACTACGTACTTGTCCCGGATCTGATCGACAGTAATAACGACGCTGGCGGCGGTGGCATTTCTGGCCTGGCCCAGAGCCTGCTCGGCGGCACCGCCGGTCGCGTCGCCGGTTCCATCAGCCTGAATTCGAAAACCGCGGATGTCACCCTCACGGTCACCGACGTGCGCTCTTCGGAACAGGTGGCGATGGTCGAAGGCCATGGCGAGAAGAACGACATCGGCTTCGGCGGAAGTGGCCAGCTCTGGGGTAGTCAGAGTCTCGGCGCGGCGGGCCTTGGCGGATACACGAACACCACCCAGGGGCAGGTCATCACCATGGCCTATCTGGACGCTTACACGAAGCTGGTTTCCGAACTCGGCGGCCTTCCGGCCGACGCTTCGGCGGCGAACGAGCGGCCGATGTGACGATAGCTGCAGGCCGCAGGCAGCGGTCTGCCCCTTCGTTGCCCCGTGGTTGCCCGCTCGTTGCGGATAGACTGGGCGGTCAGTCGCTACCGCCCGGTCGTCCCCACGCCATGAGCCGCACCACCGTCGCCACCATCCATCTCGGCGCGCTCCGCCATAACCTGGCCCGCGTGCGGGCGCTGGCTGGCTCGGCGAAGGTGATGGCGGTGGTGAAGGCCGACGCCTATGGCCATGGTCTGGAACGCGTGGCGCGGGCGCTGGACGGCGAAGCCGAAGCTTTTGCCGTCGCCGCCATCGCGGACGGGCTGCGCCTGCGCGCGGCGGGACACCGGCAGCGGATCGTCGTGCTGTCGGGGCCGGATACCCCTTCGGACCTCGTGGAAATGCAGCGCCTGCAGCTCGACGCGCTCATCCACCACGAGGCCCAGCTGCCCTGGCTTGCCAAGGCCGATCCGGCGCGCGGACCGCTGCGGGTGTGGATCAAGGTCGACACCGGCATGCACCGTCTTGGTTTCGCGCCGGAGCGGGCCCGCGAGGTCCATGCGAGCCTGCTGGCCATGCCGGTGATCGAGGGCGAGGTCGGGTTGATGACCCATTTCGCCTCGTCCGAGGAATTTCAGGGTCGCGACACGGCGCTGCAGATCGCGCGATTCCGCGAAGCCACGGAAGGGCTGGCGGGACCGCGCGCCCTTTCCAATTCCGCCGCCGTGCTGGGCTGGCCAGACGCGCGCGGCGACTGGGTTCGCACAGGCGGCCTGCTTTATGGACTTTCCGTGGTGGAAGGACGATCGGGAGCCGATTTCGGCTTTCGTCCCGCGATGTCGCTCACGACGCGACTGGTGGCGATCAACCGCCTCGCCAAGGGCGAGCGTGTGGGCTACAACGGCACGTACGAGTGTCCGGAAGACATGGCCGTGGGCGTGGCCGCCATCGGCTACGGCGACGGCTATCCGCGCAGTGCGGCCGCGGGCACGCCGGTGCTGGTCAACGGCCGCGTCGCGCCACTGGTCGGCCGCGTGTCCATGGATCTCATCACGCTCGACCTGCGGGCTGTGCCCGAGGCGCGCGTCGGCGACAAGGTGACTCTGTGGGGCGAAGGCCTCCCGGTGGAAACCGTGGCCGCCTCGGCGGGGACGATCTCCTACGATCTCACCTGTGGCATGACCCGGCGCGTCCTGTTCGTCGAAGACGAGACCTGATCGCGTCCCTTGCGACGCATCCGCGCTATACATCGCGCTTCACCAGAGGAATACCGAACGATGGCCAAGGCCAAGACCGCCTACGTCTGCACCCAGTGTGGCGCCGAACATAGCAAGTGGCAGGGACAGTGCGCCGAGTGCGGCGAGTGGAACGTTCTGTCGGAGTTCGTCGTGCAGCCGGCCAAGCCCAATGCGGTGTCGGCCGGCGCGCGGCGTGGCGGGTATGCGGGCGAGGCCGCGGGAGCGCCGAGGATCACGCCGCTCACCGAGGTACTGCTGACGGCCGAGGCGCGTACGAATACCGGCATCGGCGAACTCGACCGCGTGCTGGGCGGCGGCCTGGTCGAGGGCTCGGTGGTGCTGATCGGTGGCGACCCCGGTATCGGCAAGTCGACCCTGCTGTTGCAGATGCTGGGCACGCTCGGCGCCAGCCTGCCCAGTCTCTACGTTACCGGCGAGGAATCGCTGGGTCAGGTCGCAGGACGCGCGCAGCGCCTCGACCTGCCGCTCGGTCCGCTGCACGCGTTGGCTGAAACCTGCATCGAGCGCATCCTGGAGCAGGTCGCGTCGGCGCGCCCGCGCGTGCTGGTCATCGACTCGATCCAGACCATCTGGACCGAACTCCTCACCGCCGTGCCCGGCTCCGTGAGCCAGGTGCGCGAATCGGCGGCGAAGCTCACGCGCTTCGCCAAGGAAACCGGCACCTCGGTGTTCCTGGTCGGCCACGTGACGAAGGAAGGCGGCATCGCGGGTCCGCGTGTGCTCGAGCACATGGTCGACGCGGTGCTGTACTTCGAGGGCGAATCGGGAAGCCGCTTCCGCGTCCTGCGTGCGTTCAAGAACCGCTTCGGCGCGGTGAACGAACTGGGTGTGTTCGCCATGTCCGAGAAAGGGCTGCGCGAGGTGCCGAATCCGTCGGCGATCTTCCTCTCCGCACACGCCGGCCCGACACCCGGCAGCGCGGTGATGGTGACCCGCGAAGGCACACGTCCGCTGCTGGTGGAAGTACAGGCGCTGGTCGACCAGTCGTCGCTGGGCAATCCGCGCCGCGTCGTCCTGGGTCTCGAACAGAACCGCCTCGCCATGCTGCTCGCCGTGCTGCATCGGCACGGCGGCGTGGCGGCGTATGACCAGGATGTCTTCGTCAACGTGGTCGGCGGCATCCGCGTGCAGGAAACCGCATCGGACGTTCCCGTGCTGATGGCCGTGCTGTCGAGCCTGCGCGATCGTCCCTTGCCCGAGAAGACGATCGCCTTTGGCGAGGTCGGCCTTTCCGGCGAGATCCGCCCCGTGCCGAACGGTGAGGAACGCCTGAAGGAGGCCGCGACGCACGGCTTCCGCCGCGCGGTGGTCCCCGCGGCTAACGCGCCGAAGCGCGGCCGTGTGGGAGAGATGGAGGTTATCGGCGTGGAACGGCTGTCGCAGGCGATCGACGCCAGCCGGGAGTAAAGTCCGCAGTGGACCAATCTTGGAGCCTCTGGAAAGCTTCTTCTTGATTACATGCCATCACACAACAGTTTCGATCAGGAGGGATTTAAATGCGGCCGTCCGTTGCACTTGACCTGAAACGAAGCGCTGTGCGCGAAACAGTGAGCCGTTTTCGCACGATGAATCCTCGTGTCTTCGGATCGGTGCTGCATGGCACTGACCAAGACGGAAGTGACATCGATCTCCTGGTCGATGTACTACCCGGTGCGACGCTGTTCGACCTGGGTGGACTTCAGTATGAACTGGAATCACTGTTAGGCATCCACGTCGATTTGCTGACTCCGGACGATCTGCCGCCGGATTTCCGGGCTAAGGTGCTCGCGGAAGCGTGCCCTGTATGAATGAAAATCGGCTCTGCGACAACCTTGAGCTGCGTCACGCTGCCGTACTACGCATAATCGGCCTTTAATCGTCACCATCTGGTCGGACTGGCTCGCGTGAACTGCGTTTTCAGGGCGACCATTTGTCGAATGCATCCCAACTTCGCTGCTGTAAGGGTTCCCCTACAGATTGAGGCTTGCTGATCTGATACAGCCCGACCTGCGAAAGAGGTGCGGCAGTTATCATTTGACGAATGGAGTACAAGTAATGAGGCTTTCTATCGCCACGATAGTGGCTGTTGTCCTATCCGCATTTGCCGCCGCCGGGTCAGTAAGGGCTACATCCGTTGAGCCTGTTACGATAGTGCTTTCCACGTCAACAGATGCTGGAGATGCAGGAAAGCCCATGGTCGTAGTTACTATTACGAATAACGGAGACTCCCCCGTAACCCTGTCGAAATTTCAGCTTCCGTTTGATTGGAACGGTCCGCTGCCGAACAACCAGTTTGACGTGAGGGATCTTGGGGGATTTCAGCAAAAATACATTGGGGACTTTGACTATGTGGTTGGACGGGATGCTGCCGATTTCATTCAATTGCAAGCGCATCAATCAATAGGCGGAAAGGTCGAACTTCGTTATTCCTATTCGTTCGACGCGCAAGTATACGTTAGGTTTAAAGTGCGTTTTACGCTGGCGCTCGGAGTTCTACCTGAAGGGCAAGAGTTGGATGAAACCTCTCCTGACTATGAAATGAGCCCGAACAGGGCTCGGACTGTTCAGAGTAACGAATTACAGTTGACCCTCGATCCTACGGCTCCTCTAGATCCACCTGGTGGCGCAGTACGGCATAGGTCCGCAATGTTGTCGATCTTTCCAGAAGCTGGCTCGGAATTCATGAATGCAAATGGGTCTCAGATCAATGATCCAAGCGGAAGCTGTACGGGTGGTGCCCCTGATGTAATTGTTGATGCCTTTCTAGGCTCTCTCGCGTCTGGTGTGGTTGACATGCTGTCGCTCTTGCAGCGGGTGCGTGCGGAAGGCATCGCTTTGGCGATGGAAATGCTCTTCACTCAAGCGCTCGGACTGGTCACCCCCTGGCGCGTGGTCAACGTGGACTTTCAGCCTTCGGCCGGCCAGATCGTGTTCAAGGTCGAGAACACGGCGAGCCGGCTGGCTTGCCCGGCATGTGCCGCCGCGGACCAGCCCGTGCATGACCGTCTGCCACGTCGGTGGCAACACCTGAACTTCTTCCAGTTCAAGGCGATCATCCAGGCTCAGGTGCCGCGGGTGGGCTGCCGGTCGTGCGAGAAGACCACCCAGGTGGCGGTACCGTGGGCGCGGCCGGGTTCGGGCTTCAGCCAGACGCTGGAGGCGTTCGTGGTGGCGCTGTGCTCGCAGATGCCTGTGGCGGCGGTCGCCAGGCTGCTGGGCGTATCCGATGAACGCGTGTGGCGGGTGCTGGACTACCACGTCGCAGCGGCACGGGCGCGCGAGGATTATTCCCATGTGCACCGGATCAGCGCGGACGAACGCAGTGCGCGCAAGGGGCAGCGCTTCCTGACGCTGTTCTGTGACCTGGACGCACGCCGCTTGCTGTTTGCCACGCAAGGGCGGGATGCGGCCACCTTCAAGGCGTTCGCGGCGGACTTG
>NZ_DASYDO010000011.1:0-62078 GCF_036499525.1 Luteibacter sp.
CTGTGGCGCCGACGATCGCGATAGCTTCTTGCCGCCCGGGCCGCGTCGTAAGGGGCGTTCTGCACAATGCGACGGACCTCACGGCTTATCGTCGAAGGCGAGCGGCCGAGGCGAGCCGCGATGTGACGCAGGCTGCTTCCGTTCTGCCGCTCGATCATGATCAGGGCACGCTCTTCAGCACAAAGGTGATGGTAGGTTCTTGGCATGGCAACGCCTGTAGGTGGGGGCGTTGCACTTGGAATTTGAGTCTAAGCCGCCATGTACGCACAGGCGATGATGACGATGCCCAAGATCATCTGGATTGTCTGACGGATTTTCATGATGAACTCCCTTTCAATGGCGTTCGCCAAGGGGCGCATCGTCCAGGTGGATGCTGGGAGTACGTTGCGTGCGATGCGTCGTTGACTAGCGCACATTAGTCCGTTGTGATGGACATACACATACCGCGTTGATCGAAATCGCCATGGGATTACGTCAACGCTTTCTCTATGTATCGTGTGGCAATGAAATTACTCGGATAGCTCCCGCGCGAACGAGCCGGATTCGATGAATGTCCGAATCGTTATCGAGGGCGTTACCGATAGGCTCGCCGTACTGTTATTACCTCATGTGGATTTTTGAGCGGCCTCTCTTTCGCGCCTGTCTAACTCAGGTTTGAGCTTCTCCCACCAGAGTCTTTGCTCTTCCCGCTTGCTTTTGTAGTACTCGCTCAGTCGCTTCAAGGTAGCTTCGTCCGCGCAGCGATCTGTCTTGGCCAGAGGAAACCCGTTGACTCTGATGACACGATGACCGATGGAGCGTTCATCCCCCCAGTTGTATCCATCGAAGGCTGAGGGCGGGTCATAGACGATGGTCTCACCCAGGAATGTCCCGGTGCTGGCCTCATAGGCGCGGCGGAATACGGGAGCCTCCCATAATGCCCCCCAACGTGTCGACGCCTGCGGATCGGGATGGGGTAGTCCATGAAACGGCGATGGGAGTATCCAGAACGGATCGAAAGTGTCCACGCGTATGCAGCCATCGGGACTCGTTTCCGAGAAGTCATAAGTACCCCATGCCTTCTCCCACCAGTTGGAGGCGACATAAAGCAGGACGGCGACAAGGGTGAAGAACGCGACAAGGGTGGTCCGCATGCATTCAGCCCAGGTCGATCCAGAAATCGATGGCTTCCCAGTGGACGTCGGAATAGATCACGAAGTCGCCACCGCGGCCGCTTGCTTGACGGAACGCATTGAAGTCGTGATTGAAGACATTGCCGATGGGCTCGCCGTGCCATTGAAACACCATGCTGTCGAGCATCGTGTTCATGACCATGTGCGCCTTGGTAAGGACACCGCCATGTGTCCAGGTGCCGAGGAACTGGAATCCATTGAAATCGTAGTTGTCGCGAAGATAAAAACCAGCGTGCGTCACGTGCAGTGCCGTCCGATCTGTCCATTCGTTGCGTACTGCTTCACCGATCAAGGCCACTTTCAGCGTGGCCGCACCAAGTGCCCCGTACATGTCGTCCAGGGTGTCGTAAAGCTCACCGAAACCCCGGCTGTTCACCTGACATCTTTGGTCTAGTTCGATGGCGCCCATATTCCGATGTCCGAATTCCACAGAGTTCCTACCAGCCCAGTCCAGTGCTCCGACTCTCTCTTGAAGCAAGTCAATCGCCGCCGGATTGGACATGTCCTGGCGCAGCAATTCCATGGCCTTATGACACCGATGGAACGACCGCGCCCAGTCCATGCTTACGATTGATGTATTCAGATGATCGACTGGGATGTCTTTGGGTTCAGGCTGGGTTTCTTTCTTCTTCCACTCCTTCGGCATCGTCCAGGCAGGCGCCTCGAACCACCGCTCCATCAGCGCCGCCGACACATCCCAACTCATGCGCCGCATCGCCCCGGGGATCTCCCGGATGTGCATCGTCGGAATGACGACCTTCGTGGGCTCCGGGTCGCTGATGGGCTTCAGGCGCAGCTCCATATGCTCCGGGGTGATCATCGTGTCGGGGCCCAGGCCATCGGACGCGCGGGAGAAATCGATCAGGCTCACGGTGTCACCTCCATGGACGGAATACCAAATGCGGCACGGGCTGTTCCCGACGCCATCTGGACGAGCTGTCGGGTAGCGCCGCCGGCCGTCGTTTCGCCCTGTGTCTCGGGCATGGTGGCCGAACACTTGCGGTAGCGAAGATCGGCATGAGGGCGGCCGCCGGCATCGCAGGTTTGCAGGATCAGGTGAAACGACCGATCCAGCGAGGACAACGCCGTCGGCGCGCGGTGCGTGCTTCTCGATGCCTGGTTTTCGAAGGATGCGGTCGAGAGGACCGCATCCAGGCGAGCTGGATCCATCCGGCCCGGCGCTGGCCCGCAGACGTTCGCATGCCTATCCTGGCTGGCAATCAGTCGGGGCCGCGGTGAACACAGACAGGCACACTCGTCGTCGGACAGGGCCAGTTGGCGCCCCCTGACAAGAAACGAACCGGAGCGAGGACCGACGCAGACGATGCGCCCGATGGTTCCGCACGCCGGACAGGCAACGGGATCGCCTTCGACCGCCGCCGGCACATCGTCAACGACCATGCGGGGACCTTCGCCGCGCCTGATCGTTCCACCGTTCGTCGTCTTGTCGCCTTCACGGCAGGTATAGCGCTGATACATGAGTCATCCTCCACATGCGTGCGACGTGCGCGCCGCGAGGACGAGACGATAGGGCGATAGCGGGGGGTATGTCTTTGGGAGGATTCTGAAAGATCCGACAAGTTTCGACGCGTTGGCCTACAGAACTACGATGAATCTGAAGAACGGGCGAACATCCATTTCTGAAACCGAACGATTCGGCGCCCGGGCGGGTCGCCGGTGAAACCGTGAGAGTGAAGGGCCAGAAGATGGCGCATTCGCTTGAAAGCATCGACATGCTGATGCGGCTGGGATTGGAGTGCGCGGCGCAGGCGCACGCCTGTGTGACCGTAGAACTCTGAGAGTCGGTAGCTTCGGCGGAGTAGCCGCGAGGAACCATCGTGGTCCCTTGGGTAACGCTGGCGGATGACGCTCTCCGGATCAGCTGGCCGCGCCGTCGAATCCCGCCTGCCGCCAGGCCTCGAACACCGCGACCGCCACGGCGTTGGAGAGGTTGAGGCTGCGATTCCCCGGACGCATGGGCAGGCGGATGCGCCGGTCCTCGGGAAGGCCGTCGATCACGTCGCCGGGCAGGCCGGCGGTTTCGCAACCGAAGAGCAGCGCGTCGTTTTCTTCGAATGCCACGTCGGTATGCAGGCGCCGGCCCCGGGTCGAGAAGGCGAAGACGCGCGGATGGCCGATGGCGGCGAGGCAGGCGTCCAGGTCGTCATGGACGGCGACGCGGGCGAACTCGTGGTAATCCAGTCCGGCGCGGCGCAGGCGGGTGTCGTCCAGCTCGAATCCAAGCGGTCGCACGAGGTGCAAAGCCGCGCCGGTATTGGCGCAAAGGCGGATTACGTTGCCCGTATTGGGCGGAATCTCAGGTCGGAACAGGATGACGTGGGGCATGCGCCCATTATGAGGCCGAGAAGGGGCAGACGACGCCGTCCGGGGGCAGGGTGCAAACCGTGGCGGTGACTGTGGTGCGGGCGGCGCCCAGGTTGGCAAGCTGGATGGGTTCGCCGGCGTAGGTGAGCATGTTGCCGAGGATCAGCCCGCAGACCAGCAGCGAGGCCACCAGCAGGCTGCGCAGCATCAGGAGTTCGTGTTTCATGGTGTTCTCCAGGTGGGTGCCGGGTGGAAAGGCCAACCGGCTTGGCATGACTGGTAACGCAAACGCCGTGCCAGTCTTTAAGAACACGCAATCAGCTGATTCGCATGAAGTTTGTCAGGTCGGTCTCGCAGGGTCGGTTGTCCGCGGACACTGACCGCCTGTCAGCGGACAGCGTCCGTGTCCGGAACGGGCGAGCGATTGCGTCGGAAGGACGGCGCGGGCTAGCCTCACCGGAGAGTCGAGGCCACGAAGGCCCTGAGGAGCCGTACATGAAGAAACGTCAAGCCCTGCTCGCCGCGGGATTGCTGTCCCTGGTCGGTGCCGCGTCCGCCGCCCCCGCTTCGTCCGATGCCATTCCGGACATCCCTTATTCCCGCTTCCAGCTGCCCAATGGGCTCACCGTTGTGGTCCACGAGGACCACAAGGCACCCGTGGTGGCGGTAAGCATCTGGTACCACGTCGGCTCTGCCGACGAGCCCGCGGGGAAGACCGGCTTCGCCCACCTTTTCGAACACCTGATGTTCTCGGGATCGGAGAACCGCAAGGGCACCTACTTCCAGCCCTTCGAGCTCGCCGGCGCCACCGACATGAACGGCACGACGTGGTTCGACCGCACGAATTATTTCGAGACCGTACCGACCACGGCGCTCGACATGGCCTTGTGGATGGAGTCGGACCGCATGGGCCACCTGCTGGGCGCCATCGGCCAGAAGGAACTCGACACGCAGCGCGGCGTGGTGCAGAACGAGAAACGCCAGGACGAGAACCGTCCGTATGGCCGCGTGGACGAGAACATCCTGCTGAACACCTATCCCGCCGACCATCCCTACCACCACGACACCATCGGTTCGATGGCCGACCTTGACGCGGCCTCACTCGCCGACGTCAAGGGATGGTTCCACGACTACTACGGCGCCGCGAACACCACG
Source organism: Luteibacter sp. (assembly GCF_036499525.1). Lineage (GTDB taxonomy): Bacteria > Pseudomonadota > Gammaproteobacteria > Xanthomonadales > Rhodanobacteraceae > Luteibacter. The sequence continues at coordinate 4,653 of NZ_DASYDO010000011.1, forward strand.
CTCGTGCTTGCCGGCGACATCACCGCGGCGCAGGCGAAGGCGAAGGCCGAGAAATACTTCGGCGACATTCCCGCCGGCCCCCCGGTGCCGCGCCAGCAACCGTGGGTCACGCCGCTGCAGACCTCCACGCGCGGTACGCAGCACGACCAGGTCGCGCAGGTCCGCATCGTGCGCACCTGGGTCGTACCGCAGCTGGGCAGCGACGACGCCATCCAGCTGGACCTTGCCACCACCGTACTCGGCGGCGGCAAGACGTCGCGCCTCTACCAGCGTCTGGTCTACCAGGACAAGCTCGCCGACGACGTGAGCATCGGCATCGCGCCGTTCGCGCTCGCCAGCCAGGTGCAGCTCAGCGTCGATGTAAAGAACGGCGTGGACCCCGCGAAGGTCGAAGCCGCCATCGCCGATGTGTGGAAGGATTTCCTCGCCAAGGGCCCGACCGACGACGAACTGGCGCGCGCCAAGGTCGTCAACAGCGCAGGTTTCATCCGTGGACTGGAGAAAGTGGGCGGCTCGGGCAAGGCCGCGATCCTCGCCGCGGGGCAGGTGTACCGGAACGATCCCGGCGCCTACAAGAAGGATCTTGCCCGCGCTCAGGACGCGACCGTGGCCTCGGTGCTGACCGCATCGAAGACCTGGCTGGCCAAGGGCGATTACACGCTCACCGTACTTCCCGCCGGTCCGGGTTTCGATCCCGCCGCGGAGGACAAGGCCGTCGCAGGTCTCGGTCTTTCCGGGAAGAAGCCGACGCCACGCCTGCCCAGGCCGGGCAATTACTCGGTCACCAAGTCCGACGTGGACCGCTCCACGGGCGTGCCCTCGGTCGACAGCTTCCCCGACCTCGTCTTCCCCGCGTTGCAGCGGGGCAAGCTGAAGAACGGTGTGGAAGTCGTCCTGGCCGAGCGTCATACGGTACCGGTGACTCAGGTGCAGTTGCTGTTCGACGCGGGCTACGCCGCCGACCAGGGCGGCAAGCTGGGCACCGCCAGCTTCACGTCCACGCTGCTCGAGGAAAGCACGACGTCCCTCGATTCCGTCGAGGTGGCGCGGCGCAAGGAGCGCCTCGGCGCCTTCGTCAGCGCGAACTGCTCGCTGGACACCTGCGCGGTCGGGCTCAATGCGCTCAACGCGGAACTGAAGCCCTCATTGGATCTCTTCGCCGACATCGTGCGGAATCCCGCCTTCAAGCCGGAAGACATCGAACGGATTCGCGGCCAGTGGCTGGCCGGCATCGCGCAGGAAAAGACCGAACCCACGGGCCTGGCGCTGCGCACGCTTCCGCCGTTGCTCTATGGCCGCCACCATGCCTATGGCATTCCGTTCACCGGCAGCGGCACTGAAAAGGCCATCGCGTCGCTGAAGGCCGACGATCTCAAGGCGTTCCAGCGCGATTACCTGCGTCCGGACAACATGCGCATCCTCGTCGCCGGCGACACCACGCTGGCGAAGATCCTGCCGCAGCTCGACGCGGTGTTCGGCGACTGGACGCCGCCGGCCACGCCGGTGCCGAAGAAAAACATCGGCAAGGTGGCCATCCAGGCCAAGCCGCGCGTGTTCCTCATCAACCGCACCGACGCGCCGCAGTCGCTGATCCTCGCGGGCCTGATCGCGCCGTCGACCAAGGCGAAGAACGCCCTCGACCTGGGCATTGCCAACGGTGCATTCGGCGGCACCTTCACCTCGCGCCTGAACATGAACCTGCGTGAGGAGAAGCGTTGGGCCTACGGTGCCGGCAGCATGCTGTCGGATGCGCAGGGTCAGCGGCCGATGCTCATCTACGCCCCGGTGCAGACCGACAAGACGGCCGAATCCGCAGCGGAAATCCTCAAGGAGGCCAATGCCGTCGTCGGAACGAAGCCGCTGACGGACGACGAAATCGCGAAGATCCGTGCCCAGCGCATCCGTGCGTTGCCGGGCAGCTTCGAGACGACGGGCGCCGTGCTCGGCGCCATGACCGGTATCGTCGTGTACGACCGGCCTGACGACTACGTGCAGACGTTGAAGTCGCGTATCGAAGGCATCGATCGCAAGGCCGCCGAGGGCGCGCTGTCCGAGGTCATCCATCCGGACGCGCTCACATGGGTGATCGTGGGCAATCTGCGCGAGATCGAAGCGCCCATCCGGGCGTTGAACCTCGGCGAGGTGCACGTCGTGGACGCCGACGGCAATCCGGCGAAACCGGCGCACGTGAAGCCGGCGAAGGCCGGCGCCGGGAAGTGAGTACGGGTGGAGGTGCGATCGATAGATCGCGCCTCCACGTCCATCCGGCTAGCATAGACCCCGATCGTTCCCCCGGAGTTACCCATGCGCAAGATCCTTCTCCTCATCCTTCCGCTCGCACTCTCGGGTTGCGACTGGGGTATCAAGCTCGACGACGGCGCGCGCAACGTGCGCACCGCCTGGAACGGCGATGTCGGCAGCTGCCGCGAGCAAGGCAAGGTCACCGTCTCGGTGACCAGTCGCGTCGGTCCGGTGGACCGCAACGATCTCAAGGTCCGCGACGAACTGGAAGTGATGGCGCGCAACGAGGCCGCGAAGATGGGCGCGGATACGGTAAAGCCGCTAGGCGAGCCTAGCGAAGGTTCGCAGGAATGGGGCGCCTACACGTGCGGTAGCCGCACCGTGGCTCCCGCGCGCGGCAACAACCCGCCGCCGCCGTCGAACACCACCCCGCAAGGCGGCTTCGAAACCGTTCCCCTCAAGAACTAAGTGATTTTCCGACCCCTCATGGGGTCGGACGCCGCTACGGCATTCCAGTGCCGGCTTCTAACTTCCATGTTTCATCAGCATGGAAGGAGCGGCATGAAAATATCCATCGTTACCAGGCACCTGGCGAGGTTCGTGTTATTCGCTTCGCTCACGGCGGCCTGTGCCGGTAGCTCCGTGGCAGGCGGAGTCGCCTATAAGCGGCTGCGCTTGCCCAACGGACTCACCGTTCTCGTTCACGAAGATCACAAGGCCCCGATCGTCTCGGTAGGCGTCTGGTACGGGACCGGTTCCGCGGATGATCCGGCCGGTGAATCCGGCCTCGCGCATCTGTCCGAACACCTCATGTTCTACGGATCTGAACATCATGATGCCCCGCATCTCGAAACGATTCAGGCAATCGGTGGCACCGATATTCAGGGTGCGACTGATTTCGACGAGATGATCTACTCCGAAACAGTGCCGACGGAAGCTCTCGACAAGGTCTTGTGGCTGGAGTCCGATCGCATGGGCCATCTCACGGGAGCACTCGACGAGGCAAGGCTGCGAACGCAACGCGGCGTCGTGCTCAACGAACGCCGCGACATGCTGGAGAGTCCGAGCGGCAGGTCCCAGGCCAATTTCCTTCGGCATATCTTTCCTGCCAATCATCCCTATCATCGCGATGGGTATGGCCTGCCCGGCGATCTCGAAAAGGTTTCGCTGGAGCGTGTCCGGTCATGGTTCCACCAGCACCATGGTGCTGCCAACGCCACCGTGATCATGGCGGGCGATATCACACCCGAGGTCGCTCGCGAGAAAGCCATGGCTTACTTTGCCGATATCGCCCCAGGCCCGGACCAGGAGCGCCAACAACCATGGGTCGTTCCGCTTGCCGTGTCCTCGCGCGGAGTCATGCACGACAAGTTTGCGCACCGGCGTATCGTGAAAGCATGGCCGGTTCCCCAGTCTGGCTCGGCGGCGGTGGCGCCGCTCCGGCTCAGCGCGACCATCCTCGGCCACGGCGAAAGTTCGCGGCTTCATCGCCGGCTGGTGATAACGGACGGTCTTGCCACCGACGTGGGCGTGACGCTGTCGAGCCGGGCGCTCGCCAGTGCGTTCGTCATTACCGTGGATGTCGCTGAGGGTGCCGACCTTGCCGCCGTCGAATCCGCGATCGACGGCGAACTCGCGACATTCATCACGCAAGGGCCGAGCGAGGACGAGCTGATCCTGGCCCGGACGCGCGAGGAAGCCGACTTCCTCGCTTCCACTGAAACGATGTCCGGCGTGGTGCAAGCGATGGCGCTGGGCCAGGTCAGGCATGGCGATCCCGAGGCGGAATGGGGATTTCGCGAACGCCTGGGGACCACCGCGGCTGCCCATCTACGCGAGGTGGCGTCGACCTGGTTGGGCCGGCCCGGATACACCCTGACCGTGATGCCCGCACCGGATGGGTTCGACGCTGAGGCGGAAGACGCTTCCGACGCCGGGCGGGGGCCCGCTGCGGGTAAGCCTTCGACGGAAATCATGTCCACGCGCCACTTGACGGCGACGGAGGGGTGGAGCATCGACAGGAACCTTATTCCCGCCGTCGGCGGCGGATTTCCGAAGCTGTCGTTTCCGGTGCTGGAACGCGGACGGCTGGCGAACGGCGCGGAACTCGTCCTGGCCAGGCGCGAGGGCGCCGCGCTTACCGACGTGCGTTTCCAGTTCGGCGGAGGAACCAGGAGCGATCATCCTCCGGGCATGGCGGACTTCGTGATGTCGATGGTCCTGCAGGGTACATCCAGGGCAAGCGCGCCGGAGTTCGCACGGCAGATCGACCGGTTGGGGGCCAAACTAAGCAGTGATTGCGATGCCGATACCTGCTACCTCGACCTCAAGGTGCCGCGCGGTCGGCTGACGGACGGCGTGGCTCTCGTGGCCGAGGCACTACGGCATGCGGCTTTTCGTCCCGGTGACATCGAGCGGGTTCGCCGACAGCACCTGGCAATCGCCAGTGCCAGGCAAGCGGACTCCTACGAGCTCGCGGCAGGAATCATGGCCCGCTTGCACATCGACGAAAATCACCCCTATACCGGCGCGGTCCACGGGCCCGGCATGCATGAATCGATCGGCGTGGACACAAGGGACCTGCTGAGCTTTCGCGATGACATTCTTCGTCCCGACAACCTTCGCGTGATCGTGGTGGGGGATGAATCGAAGGAAACCGCGCTCGCTGCGCTGAAGATCGCGATCGGCGATTGGAAAGCCCCCGGCAAGCCCATGGCGTTACCGTCCTTCGAATTGGCCGAGGCCACGCCGGGGGAGGTTGCTTACCTCGTGGACCGTCCACAATCGCTACAGTCGCATATCCTTCTTGGCCTGCTGGCGCCGCGCGCTTCGAACACCCTTTCATTCGAATTAGCCAACATGGCTTTCGCCTCAGGCTCCGGTTCGCGGCTGGATGCCAATCTGCGCGATGCGAAAGGATGGACCTATGGCGTACTGGCGAATCTGGTCAGGCAACAAGGGCCCAGGCCGCTGATCATCGATATGCCGGTACAGGCGGATCGCACGGGCGACGCCATTGGGGAAGTTCGTCGGGAGATAGCCGTGCTCGTCGATGGGCAATCGCCTCTCACGGATACCGAGGTGCGCCAGCACACGATGGGGGTCGCACGCTCCCTCGCTGGAGGACTCGAGAGAGGCAGGTCCGTCCTGCTCCAGATCGCAGACGACGTCACGTTCGGGCGAAGCGACGACTTCCTGCAAACCCTCCCGGAAACACTCCGCCAGACGGCCGCCCGGGACGTCAACCAGGCCCTGAAGGATGTGTTGCAAACGAGTCGGAGGACATGGGTGATCGTCGGTGACCGGAAACATATCGAAGGCCCGCTGCGACAGCAGTTTCCGGGCCTGCGCATCCTCGACGTGGAAGGTCGAGTCATCGAATGACATGGAATGGCGTCAGGACATCCTGACGCCTTCGCCCGCCCGGGCTTTGAACGCCTCGGTGAGCCAGTCGATGAAGACCCGCACGCGCGGCGACAGCTGGCGGCTATGCGGGTAGAGCAGGGAGACCGGCAACGGTCTCGGCGGTAAGTCGGGCAACACCTCGACCAGCGTGCCGGCGGCGAGGTCGGCCGCCACGTGGTAGCGAGGCAGCTGGGTGAGCCCGAGGCCAAGGCGTACGAGCGCCGTATTGGTTTCCGCGCCCGCCACGGTCACCACCGACGGCAACGTGACATGGCGCAGTTGACCACCTTCGATGAATTCCATGGGCAAGGTGCTGCCGGTCGCCGTCGACAGGAAGCCGATGGCGACGTGGCCCTCGAGTTCCGCCAACGACTGCGGCATGCCATGCCTCGCCAGGTAATCCGGGCTGGCGCAGGTCACCTCCTCCAGCACGGCCAGACGCCGGCCCACCATGCTGCTGTCGTGGAGGTCGCCCACCCGCAGCACGCAGTCCACGCCTTCGCGCACCAGGTCCACCCAGCGATCGCCTTCGCCGATGTGCACGCGCAGGCCCGGGTATCGCGCCAGGAAATCGGGGAGGGCGGGAAGGACGAATGTGCGCGCCAGCGTGCCGTGCATGTCCACGCGGAGCAAGCCTGTAGGTCGCGCATCCACGAACGCGGCTTCCGCATCCTCGATATCCGCCAGGATGGCGATGCAGCGGCGATGGTAGGCCTCGCCGTCGAGTGTCGGGCTGACCTGGCGCGTGGTTCGCTGGAGCAGGCGCACACCCAGCCGGGCTTCCAGCCGCTTGATGGCCTGCGTCGCGGTGGAGCGCGGCAGGTCGAGGTCGTTCGCTGCCAGGGTGAAGCTGCGCCGTTCTACGATCCGGACGAACAGCCGCATGGTTTCGAACCTGTCCAAGGCCATAGTTTGTTCCACGTGGCGGAATAGTGAAGCTGGATATTGAGCGATTATCCGGACACCGACAACGCGCATGCTGTTCTCGCCTGGCAATCAAGCCGGTGCCGGAGAAACGACATGAACGTGAATACCCAGACCAGGATCGCCATCGTCACGGGTGCCTCGCGCGGTATCGGTGCCGCCGTGGCCCGGCGCCTCGCCCGCGACGGCTTCACCGTGGTAGTGAATTACGCGGGGGGTGCCCAGGCCGCCGAGAACGTCGTCGGCGACATCGAGGAAGCCGGCGGCAAGGCGATCACCGCGCAGGCCGACGTTTCCAAGGCGGCCGATGTCCGCCGCATGTTCGATACCACCGAAGAGGTTTATGGCGGCGTCGACGTGCTCGTGAACAATGCTGGCGTCATGGCCCTGTCCACCGTCGCCGACCTTAAGGACGAGGACTTCGACCGCCTTTTCGACGTCAACGTGAAGGGCAGCTACAACACGATGCGCGAAGCGGCCAAGCGCCTGCGCAGCGGCGGCCGCATCGTCAACTTCTCCTCAAGCGTGGTCGGCCTGTTGCAACCCACCTATGCGCCGTATGCCGCCACCAAGGCCGCGATCGAAGCGACCACGATGATCCTCGCCCGGGAGTTGCGTGGCCGCGGGATCACCGTGAACGCCATCGCGCCGGGCCCGACGGCAACGGATCTCTTCCTCGATGGCAAGTCGGCAGAACTGATCGACCGCCTTGCGAAGCTTGCGCCGCTCGAGCGTCTGGGAACGCCCGACGACATCGCCGCCGCGGTCGCCTTCCTCGCTGGCCCCGACGGTGCCTGGATCAATGGCCAGGTCCTGCGCGCCAACGGCGGCATCGTCTGAACCCCACACCTTCGACCGGAGAGACGTCATGAAGCAGATCATCCTCATCACCGGTGCGTCGAGCGGCTTCGGCCTATCGACCTGCTGGCGACCGAGGCCTGAAGACGCACCAAGAGTTACCTCTGTTGAATATACACAAATGAACTATATACTTCTGAGGTAACCAAGTCAGGACCTTCCCGATGCGCGATTTCGCCCCCACCGAGGCTCGCCTGGACGTCACCCGGGCCAAATATCCCGCCTTTCCGCGGGAGCCGGCGGTGCTGGTGCGCCTGATCAAGCACCTCTTCAAAGAGATCCACGACGAGGCGAACGGGAAGCTGCGCGCTTACGGTCTCAACCATCCCGAATACAACATCCTCATGATGCTGTACGGGTCGCCGGACAACCGCATGCACCCGTCGGAACTGGCCGACGCCGCGGGAGAAAAATCCGCCAACGTCACCCGGCTCACCACCCAGCTTTGCGAGAAGGGCTACATCGTTCGCTCGGGCAGCGAGGAAGACCGGCGCAAGGTCACCCTCACGCTTACACCGGAGGGCCTTGCCGCGATCGCGGACTTCCTGCCGGACATCGTCACGTTGCTTCACCGGCAGACGCGTAATCTCGCGAAGAACGAGCAAGAACAACTCGAGCTCCTGCTCAAGAAGATGCTGGCCGGGTTCGGGGGAATAGGCGGGCGCGCTTCATGACCGGCTCCGATCTTTCAGGCAATGTTCCCGTCACCCGGCAACTCGTCGTCGAAACGCTGCGCGAGGAAGCCTCGGTGTGGCTGTTCGCGACCAAAACGCTGGTCGCGCTCTTCCTCACCGGCTGGATCGCCATGCGCCTGGACCTGCCGTCGCCGTCCACGGCGATGATCACCACGATCATCGTGGCGAACCGCCAGACGGGCATGGTGCTGGCAAAGAGTTTCTATCGTGCTATCGGCACCGTCGCCGGGGCGACGGCTGGGATCGGCATCGTCGCCGCCTTCCCACAGCAGCGCGATCTCTTCCTCGTCGCGTTGTCGCTGTGGCTCGGGCTCTGCGCCGGCGGCGCCACCCTCTATCGCAATTTCAAGGCCTATGCCTTCGTGCTTGCCGGCTATACGGCCGCCATCATCGCGATACCCGTCATCGACCATCCGCCGGGCGTGTTCGACTCCGCCGTCGCCCGCTTCAGCGAGGTGATGCTCGGCATCCTGGTCAGTGGCGCCATCAGCGACATCGTGTTCCCCAGCCGCATGCGCGATGTCCTGCGCCGCAGCGCGCGCTCCCAGTTCAGCGATTTCCTCGGGTTCGTGCGCGGCAGCATGGGCGGCGCGATCCCGCGCGATGCCATGGAGAAGGCGCATCTGCGCTTCGTCCGCGCCGCGGTGACCCTCGAGGATCTACGCAGCTCGGTCATCTTCGAAGACGTGGAGACCCGTGCGCGCAGCAACCACCTGCGTCTGTTCAACCAGCGCTTCATGGCGGCGTCGACCAGCTTCCAGTCCCTGCATCATCTGATCAACCGGCTCAAGCGCGCGCGTCGCGATCTGGCTGCGAATACCCTCATCCATCTATATGTTCCCCTCGGCGAGGCACTGGATGGGCCGCTCGAAGCGGGCGAGGGCGCGCGCATCCTCCTGACGCGCCTGCTCGCCGCGCGCGAGCGCATGCGCACGAATACCGAGGCCGCCCGCGCCGGTCTCGCCGACGAGGACCTGCGAGACGTCGACACCGGCGCTTCGCTTCTGCAGCGCTTCGCCGGCGAGTTATACGACTATGTCGACGCGGCCACGAGCTTGCTGACGCCCCGCATCGTCAACGCGTCGGTGGAGCGCGTGCGCTTCGACCGCGGTAACGACTATCTCGGCGCCGGTATCGCCACACTGCGCACGACGCTGACCATGCTCGTCCTCGGCACGTTCTGGATCGCCAGCGCGTGGCCCCTGGGATCCAGCGCCATGCTGATCGCGACGATCTTCGCCGGCCTGTTCGCCGTGACGCCGAACCCGACACGGGTGACCTGGGATGTGACCTACGGTTACCTGATCGGCATGTTGCTCGGCTTCGTCTGCAACTTCTTCGTGCTCACCCAGCTCGATGGCTATGGCCTCCTGATCGCCGGCGTGCTTCCCTTCCTGCTCGTCGGTGTCGTCCTGCTGGCAAGTCCGCGCTGGGGCGGGCTCGGCCTCGGCTGGGCGCTGGGACTGGTCTATATCCTGGCCTTCCGCAATCTCCAGTCCTACGATCCCGCGTATTTCATCAACGACGCGATCGCACAGATCGTGGGCCTGATGGCGGCGGTAGGGTCGTTCGTCGTCATTCCGTCGGCCATCGGGAGTCCGTGGCTGCGTCGCCGCCAGATGGCTCGTCTGCGCGGTCAGGTGGCGCTGGCCGCCGAAGCCCCGCTGCCGGGTCTTCGCCATCGTTTTGAAAGCGTCAACCACGATCTGTTCAGCCAGGTGGTGGCGCAGACCGAACCTGGCAGTGCCGATTCGCGCGCGCTGATTGCATGGGCGCTGGCGGTTCACGAAACCGGCCGTGCGCTGATCGAACTGCGCCACGACATGGCGCGGGGCGACCTGCCGTCGACGCTGAGGCCGTACCTCGACGACGCATTGTCGTCGCTTTCGCGCTTCTACGAGAGGCCCGATCCGGCGAGCTACCTGCTGGCGCGCGATGCCGTTGCCACGGCCATTGCCGGCGTCTGCGAACACGAAGGCCACCGTTACCTGCTTGAACACCTCCGGCTCGTCCGCATGGCCCTGCTCGACGGCGAGTCCGTCCTCGCCGCCTACATGCCGGGTACGCGACTTGCCCAGGAGATCGCCCATGCCCCGTGAAATCGCCCTTGGCGACGCGCTGGTCCCGGGACTGCTCGTCCTCTTTGTCCTCGCACTGCTGGCGCTCTGGCTGCTGGACTGGCTGGCGGGCCGCTTCGGCCTGTACCGCCTGGTCTGGCATCCGCCTCTGTTCCGCCTTGCGGTCTTCGTCTGTGTCTTCGGCGCGTTCGCGCTGTTCCTTTACTGAGTGATGCCGTCATGAAACTCGCCACCCTTGTCCGCTTCGCCGTCACCGCTGCCGTCGTGATCGTCGCTGCCGTGGTCGGGCATGCGTTGTGGAAGCACTACATGTATTCGCCGTGGACACGCGATGGCCGTGTGCGCGCCGAGATCGTGCGCATCGCGCCCGACGTGGCGGGTATCGTCACCGGCGTGTGCGTGGTCGACAACCAGGCCGTGAAGAAGGGCGACCTGCTCTTCGTCGTCGACCAGGCGCGCTATGAGAACGCCGTCGCCCAGGCGAAGGCGAACCTCAACGCGGCCGAGGCCGCTGCGCGCGCCGCCGGTGCAAACATCAACGCCGCCTTCGCGGGTGCGCAGCAGAGCCGTTCGAACTACGAGATGTACGAGGCGCAGTCCGAGCGACGGCAGAAGCTCATCAACAATGTGATCTCGGCGGAAGACAAGGCGAACGCCGCGGCTGCCGCGAACGCGGCCCGCGCCGGATGGCAGCAGGCCCAGGCCGGCACGAAGCAGGCCGGTGCCGCGCAGCAGCAGGCCCTCGCCGCCGTGGCGCAGGCCGAGGTGGAACTGGCTTCCGCGCAGTTGAACCTCGATCGCACGCGCGTGCTAGCGCCGGTTGACGGCTATGTCACCAATCTCGACGTGCGCATCGGCGACTATGCGAGCGCAGGCACGCCGCGCCTCGCACTGATCGATCAAAATTCGTACTGGATCTACGGCTATTTCGAGGAAACGAAACTGCCGGGCCTGCGCGTGGGCGATCCGGTGGACATCCGCCTGATGAGCGGCGGCGTGCAGCTGAAGGGCACGGTGGAAAGCATCGCCCATGGCATCACGGATGCCGATAACCCCACCGGCAGCGACCTGCTCGCCGACGTGAATCCCACCTTCAACTGGGTGCGCCTCGCGCAGCGCGTGCCGGTGCGGGTGAAGATCGACACCACGCACCTGCCTCCCGGCACGGTGTTGTCGGCGGGCATGACGGCTACGCTGATCGTGCGGCCATCGCACGACGACACCGTGGCGGCCCGGTAGGGGCGCGCTTGCAGGCGCGCAGCACGCCCTCGCGTTTCGTCCCGGGTTTCCCGATGGCGCGCGACGTGGGCATTTTCCCGCCGAACGTGCGTCATCGGCGGGTTCAGGCGTCCAGATCGGGGATCAGCCGGCTTTCGATCCGGGCGATGGTGTCTTTCAGGAGCAGCTTGCGCTTCTTCAGGCGGGTGAGTTGCAGCTCGTCCCGGCTGATCGAGACCGCCAGGTGGTCGATGGCCGCGTCCAGGTCGCGGTGCTCCATCTTCAGTTCGGTGAGGCGCTGGGCAAGCTGTGCGGGATCCTGAACCTGCATCGCATTCGGCCGGCGGCGAGGGAAGGGACGATTGTAACTCCGGGCGGGGGCCATCGCAGCGGCTACAATAGGGTTCCCCTCCAGGTCCCTCCCGCAGCATGTCCGCCACCCAAGACGCCACCCGCAAGCAGACCTTCGAAGCCGGCAAGCTGGCCAAGCGCCTGCGCCGCCAGGTTGGCCAGGCAATCGCCGACTACGGCATGATCGAGGACGGCGACAAGGTGATGGTGTGCCTTTCCGGTGGCAAGGACTCGTACACATTGCTGGAGATGCTGCTTTCGCTGCAGGCGAAGGCGCCCGTGCGCTTCGAACTGATCGCGGTGAACCTCGACCAGAAGCAGCCGGATTTCCCGGAGCACGTGCTGCCGGAATACCTGACCGCGCGCGGTGTGCCGTTCCACATCATCGAACAGGATACGTACAGCGTCGTCACGCGGGTCATCCCGCAGGGCAAGACGATGTGCAGCCTGTGTTCGCGCATGCGCCGTGGCGCGCTGTACCAATGGGCCGCGGATAACGGCGTCACGCGCATCGCCCTTGGGCACCACCGCGACGACATCCTGGGTACCTTCTTCCTGAACATGTTCTACCAGGGCAGCCTGAAGGCGATGCCGCCGAAACTGCTGTCGGACGATGGCCGCCACGTGGTGATCCGTCCGCTCGCCTACTGCCGCGAGGACGACATCGCGGCCTATGCGGAAGCCAGGCAATTCCCGATCATCCCGTGCAACCTCTGCGGCTCGCAGGAGAACATGCAGCGCAAGGTCGTCAAGCGCATGCTCGCCGACTGGGAAAAATCGCATCCGGGCCGCAGCGAGACGATCTTCCGTGCCATGGGCAATATCGCGCCCTCGCAGCTCACCGATCGCCACCTGTTCGATTTCGTGTCCCTCGGCGCTCGGGAAGGCGCACCGCGCGCGGACGCGCACACCTGGCTTGCCGGCGGCGACGCCGTCGACGATAACGACTGATTCCTCCCTTTACACATGCTTCAAGGCCTGCCGACCATGACCCTGTTCTCCTCCGTCGAACTCGCCCCGCGCGATCCGATCCTCGGCCTCAACGAGGCGTTCGGTGCCGATAGCCGCACCGACAAGGTCAACCTCGGTGTCGGCGTGTACTACGACGCGAACGGGCACGTACCCCTGCTGCGTGCCGTGCGCGAGGCCGAGAAAGCGCGCGTGGAAGCGGCGCTGCCGCGTGGCTACCTGCCGATCGACGGCATCGCCCTTTACGACCTGGCCGTGCAGAGACTGCTGTTCGGTGACGATTCGCCCCTGCTTGCCGATCGCCGCGTTGTCACGGCACAGTCACTCGGTGGTACCGGTGCGCTGAAAGTCGGCGCGGATTTTCTCAAGCGCCTGAACCCGTCGGTGCCGGTGGCGATCAGCACGCCCAGCTGGGAAAACCACCGCGCGCTGTTCGAGAGCGCCGGCTTCCAGGTGCTGGAATACCCGTATTACGACGCCGCCACCCACGGGGTGGATGTGGAAGGCATGCTCGCCGGCATGGCGAAGCTGCCAGCCGGCGCGATCGTCGTGCTGCATGCCTGCTGCCATAACCCGACGGGCGTCGATCTCACCACCGGCGACTGGACGCGCGTGGTGTCGGTCGTGCGCGAACGCGGCCTGGTGCCATTGCTCGACATCGCCTACCAGGGTTTCGGTGACGGCATCGAGGCCGATGCCGAGGCGGTGCGCCTGTTCGCCGCGGCGGAGGTGCCGTTCCTCGTTGCCAGTTCCTTCTCGAAATCGTTCTCGCTGTATGGCGAGCGCGTGGGCGCGTTGTCGATCGTCACCGCATCGCACGACGAAGCGGTGCGCGTGCAGTCGCAGTTGAAGCGCGTGATCCGCACCAACTATTCCAATCCGCCGACGCATGGCGCGGCCGTGGTCTCCGCCGTGCTCAATCACGACGACCTGCGCGCGATGTGGGAAGCCGAGCTGGGCGAGATGCGCGAGCGCATCCGCCTGATGCGCCGCAGCCTCACCGAGCGCCTGTCGAAAGTCGGCGATTTCGCCTTCATCGAGCGGCAGCGCGGCATGTTTTCATATTCCGGCCTGTCGGCGACGCAGGTAGAGCGCCTGCGTGCGGAATTCGGCATCTATGCCGTAAGTACGGGACGCATCTGCGTCGCGGCGCTCAACGAGGGCAACATCGAACGCGTGGCCGAAGCCATCGCCCGCGTCGTGTAAATCTTCCGGACCCCCTTCGCCGGCGGCTGCATATGCGGCCGCCATGGCTCTTCTTTTGCATGGGATTCTTCGATACATGTTCTTTCGCAACCTGACGCTGTTCCGCTTTTCCCAACCTGTCGCCGCCGACCTGGAACGCCTCGACGAGGTGCTGCCCGAGCACAGGCTGCGCCCGGTGGGCCCCATGGAGTTGACGACTCGCGGTTTTGTTTCTCCACTCGGGCGCAACGAGGAGGGCCTGACCCACGTTGTCGGTCGCAACACGATGGTCACGGTGGGGAGCGAGGATAAGCTCCTGCCGTCGTCGGTGGTCAACGACGAACTGGCCAACCGAGTGCAGAAGATCGCGGAAGAAGAAGGTCGCAAGGTGAGCGGCCGCGAGCGCAAGAAAATCAAGGACGACGTGATGAACGAGCTTCTGCCGCGCGCTTTCGTGCGCAGTTCGCGCATGAAAGCCTATGCGGACCGGAAAAACGGATGGCTGGTGCTGGATACGTCCAGCCGAAAGTCGGCGGAAAATACTCTGAGCCAGGTACGCGAGGCCTTGGGCAGCTTCCCGGCGGTGCCCTTGGCCCCGGAAGAATCGCCCCGGCTCCTCATGACCCATTGGGTGGCCACGGGCGAGCTGCCGGCTGGTCTGGCGCTGGGTGACGAGTGCGAACTGCGGGACCCTGCCACGGCTTCCGGCGCCATCGCGCGCTGCCGCCGCCAGGATCTCGACACCGATGAGATTCGAGAGCACCTACGCACGGGAAAACAGGTGTTCCAGTTGGGTTTGGTCTTCGACGACCGCATCTCCTTCGTGCTCGGAGAGGACCTGATCCTGCGTAAAATCAAGTTCACCGACGTGGTGCTGGACGAACAGGCCGACAGCCCGGAGTCCGCCGCGGCGGAAATGGATGCGAATTTCGCCCTCATGGCGCTGGAGTACGAGCGCCTGCTGGGCAAGTTGGAAGAATGGTTCAAGCTGCCGCGGCCGGAGTGACGGACGAAGGCGTCGCAGGCATTGATACGGGTTCGTGGAATGTTCGTCGGGATCGATACGAGACTCGCGACATGGCATCGGAAGACGGCGACTGGCTGGAACTGGCGACTCCCACCGGAGGCACCATACGGGTGCTGAAGGCGGCGCATCCGCGTGCGCGCCGCCTGCGCCTCACGGTAACGCCCAAAGGCGCCCGGCTTACCTATCCGAACGGCACCCACGTGGCGCAGATCACGGCCTTCCTGCGCCACCATGCAGACTGGCTCGAGCAGAAGCTGGGCGAGTTCCATCTGGACGCCGTGCCGCTGCCACCCTTGCGCGTCGGCGTACCCACCACGTTTCCCTTTCGTGGCGAGGACATCGTGCTCGATTGGGCCGAAGGTACGTATCCGCGCGTGGATCACGAGGCGGGTGCCCTGGTGCTCAGCATCCCGCGTCCGCATACGCGCGCGCTTCTGGTCGCGCGTGGCCTGTTGGCCACCCACTTCGAGGCGCAGATCCGCCGCGACGTTTCGCGCTGGCTTCCCGCTTACATTCCGCAGGTCAACGCCGCGCCCACGGCCTTGCGTATCCGACCGCTGAAGAGCCTATGGGGCAGCCTGGATACACGCGACAGGATCAACCTCGACCTGGCGTTGGCGCTCGCACCGCCCGCAGCGTTGCGTTACGTGCTGGTGCACGAGCTCTGTCACCTGAAGGTGCGCAATCATTCGCCGCGCTTCTGGCATTGGGTGGAAAGCGTGTTCCCCGACTACAAGGAACAACGCGCATGGCTGCGCGCGAACGGCAGCGGTTTGAAGCGTCAGCTCGACAGGTTGATCGCCGACGTGGCCGACTGATCGGCTTCGTAGGAGCGCGCCCTGCGCGCGACAGCTTTTCGCGAAGAGCAACAGGTCCTGCCTCTCACCGCCTCAAAGGCTGTCGCGCGCAGGGCGCGCTCCTACGCATCGACGCTGGAGTAGCGAATGGCCACCGACTTTGTAGGAGCGCGCCTTGCGCGCGACAGCTTTTCGCCTCTGTCGTCATGTATACGCGCCAGCTTCCAGGCTCGGCCTCAAAACATGTCGCGCGCAGGCGCGCTCCTACAACAGCGTGCCCTGCGCGAAACGGCGTGCCCTGCGCGAATATCAATGCGCCAGCGCGAAGCCCGTGATGATCCGTGCGGTTTCCACCGGCTTCTCCAGCATCGGCATGTGGTTGCAGCCGTTCATGACGGTGGCGCCGATGGACGGCGAGCTCTTCAGGCCGGCGCGCAGCGTATCCAGCGCCGACACGTCGATGATCTTGTCGTCGTGGCACCACAGACCAAGCACCGGCATCGACAGCTTGCCGATGACCGGATCGAGCGAATACGCCTGCGCGGGCTCCTTCAGTTCGTCGAACGTGCGCTCGATGAAGGCCTGGTCCTTCTGGTTGCGCGCGATCAACGCGTCTTCGAGCCGCCCCGGAATATGCGGCGGCTTGACGAAGATGCGCGCGAGCAGCGCCTCGAGCCCTGCACGGTCGTGGTAGACGAAGGGGTTGTTCCCCGCCTTCACCTGGCGAACGAACGCGTTCTCCTTGAACGTGAGCCCGAGTGAACTCATCAACACGAGGCTGGCGACGCGCTCCGGATGCTTGTCGGCATAGATGCCAGCGATCGCACCGCCCATCGATTGTCCGACCAGGAGGAAGCGCTGTGCCCCGATGGCGGTGGCGAAGCTCTCCAGGCGTTCGGCCTGTGCGGGGATGCCGTAGTCGCCGTCGTCATGCCGGGAAGATTCGCCCCAGCCGGGCAGGTCGGGAATCACCACGTGGAAATGGTCGGTGAGGCCCTTGGCCATTTCCAGCCAGGTTTCCTTGTTCGCGGCAAATCCATGCAGCAGCATGATGGTGGGACCATCGCCGCCTTCGTAATACGACCAGGTCGTATCGCCGGCGGCGACGGTCTTCTTTTCGAGGTGCGCCGACATCGCCAGCCTCGTGGCATCCGCCTTGAGCAGCAGCGCTGGAGCGAGGAAGTACACCAGGCCCGCTCCCAGGCCCAGCACCACCGCCACCACGACAAGGAATTTCAGCCGGCGTAGCAACAGCCGTTGCCAGAGGGGGCGGTTATCGGGAGTGACGAGCTTGGGATTCCTGGCCATGCTTTTACTTCTTCTTGGACTTGCCGGCGAGGATGCGTTCCACCGCCTGTTGGGTCATCGGGTGGTAGCCGGCCTTCGCCTTCGCATAGGTTTCCTTCGCGAAGGCCAGACCTTCAGGCGTGCGGGCAAAAGCACGGTACACCGGCGTGGTGAGGTACAGCCGGCCGATGCGCGTCATGTGCTCGGCAGCAGCCGTCCACACGTCCTTGTCGCCTGCGGCGATGGCGTGCGCATACCAGCGCATGCCGATCTCGGCGTTGGGCGTGCCGGTGAGGTGCCAGGCCGCATCGATGTCCTTGATCTTCGGCAGCGGGGTCACATCGGGCAGGCGGTCGAGGAAGTACATCCACTCCTGGGTGTTCCAGCCCTTCGCATCGAGCTTGCCGGCGTCGAGTTTGCCGGCGAGGAAATTCGTGCGCTCCTTGTCGATGGCGTCGAAACGCGGCGACGAAGGCAGCGGGGCATCTTTCGGGATACCCGGCTGCCAGATCCATGCGCGGGCCTCGGCTTCGCTCATCTTGCCCGGATACTTGTCCAGGAGATTGGCCTTGAGGTACGCGAACATCGTGTCGGTGTCGATGCTCTGGAAGGCGAAGTGGGCGAAGTAGCCCTTCAGGTAGGTATCGAATGTGTCGCGACCGAAACGCAATTCGAGCGTGCGCAGGAACCATGAGCCCTTGTCGTACGCAACGTCCGAGAGCGCGTCATCGGCACCGGCGCCGCGCGGATCGGGGGTGAGCTTCTGCACGTTCGCGGGCATTTGTCCGATCGACTTCTGCAGCGCGCGCGCCGACAGCAGCGCTTCTTCGTCGGCCAGTGCCTTGCCGTACACGGCCTCGGTGATGCGGCCCTGCACGTAGGTGGTGAAGCCCTCGTTCAACCAGATGTCGCGCCACGCGGCGCTGGTTACCAGGTTGCCAGACCAGGAATGCGCCAGTTCATGCGACACCAGCGAGACCAGGCTCTTGTCGCCTACCAGCACGGTGGGCGTGGCGAAGGTCATGTTCGGGTTTTCCATGCCGCCGAACGGGAACGAAGGCGGGAGCACGAGGATGTCGTAGCGGCCCCATGCATACGGCCCGTAGAGCTTTTCGGTAGTGGCGATCAGCTTTTCGGTGTCTTCGAACTCGTGCGCCGCCTTGCCGGCGACGCTGGGCTCGGCGTAGACAGCGCTACGCGGGCCGGTTTCCTTCACCGCGATGTCGCCAGCGGCGATCGCGAGCAGGTACGAGGGAATCGGATGCGGCTGGTCGAAGGAGAAGTCGCCGTCCAGGGGATGCTTCGCATCGTTGATGGCGCTCATGACCACGCGGACGTCCTTCGGCGCGCTGACATGCGCGTCGTAGGTGAAGCGGATCGCCGGCGAATCCTGCAGCGGCACCCAGGAGCGCGCGTGGATCGATTCCGACTGCGAGAACATGAAGGGCTGCTTCTTGTCCGCGGTCTGCTCCGGCGTGAGCCACTGCAGGCCGGACGCTTCAGGGACGGTCGCGTAAGCGATCCGCACCGCGGCCGGGTGGGCCGGGGCCACGATGGTCAGCTTCGAGCCGAGCTCCTTGTCGCGCGGGGCGAGCGCGAAGGTCAGCGGCGTACCCTTGCCGGATGCGTCGACCGCTTCGACGCCGTCGATCTTCAGGTCGCGCGTGTCGAGGACCAGGTCCTTCGCCTTGGCATCCTTCCAGTCGAGCTTCAACGTGGCGTTGCCTGCAAGCTCGCGCTTGCCGAAGTCCAGCTTCAGGTCGAGGTCCAGGTGGGTGACGCGAACAGCGTCCGGCTGAGCATAGGAATGCGGATCGGCCGCGAACGCCACGACGGGGTACGCCATGGTGAGGGCAACGACGGGCAGCAGGCGCATGGCATGGTTCCGGTGGAAGAAGCGGGCAGTATGCCACCGCGGCCCCCATGCCGGATCGCGAACGTCGCCCGGGGCATTGACCGGTCATTGGATGTAACCCACTGTAAATTCGCTGCCATTCAATATAAACGGGCCGTTCATACGCAGGACGAACCCCGTTCCTCCGCTGCCGGCCACCTCGAGCAACTGGACGGATGGTGAGCTGGCCGAAACGATCGGCCGCATGGATAGTTGATTCAAGTTGATGCGAATCCAGCCGCCGTACACGCTGCCGAGATTGGTATTGGCTGACGCTCCTGCCTGACGAGGCAGCAAGGGAAACAATCCGGACGGCACCGAGGTCATGGGTGTCACGGGCGGCAAAGTGGTCACGGGGATGCCGTCGGTAGCGAGATCGAGCCGCAGGGACGGTAACAGCACACTATTTCCCGTCCCCATCCTGACAGTGTGGGCGGGGACGTACGCGTAAACCTCCGCTGGCCACTGCCGGGCGACCTGTGTCGTCACCAGGCCGGCTATTGGCGGGGACGAAATAGTTTGGATCCTGCCGATCGCGAGCGTCTGGGTGCCGGCGGTCGTCGCGGGGGCGGTACTGGCTGGTGTTCGCCTGGCCGTGTCAAGCGCTGAGTCCCAGGCAAGTAATTGCGCCGGCGACAGAACGCCCGGGCGTGGAATGCGGTCGACCATGCTTCGCAGGACGAAAACGTATTCGTAGAACGGAAGACTGGCATGGAGCGATTCGATCAGCACCGCGCGCTGTTCGACCGTGAGCGGAATAAGGGCCGGATTTACCCGCGCGTTATCCAGCAGTTGCTGGCCGGCTCGCCGCAGATTCCGGTGAGTAAAGGTTGTGTATGCGGAGAATGGGTACGGCGTACTGGTGCCCGTGCTGCCGGCTTGCGCCCCGGCGGTGCTGGTCCCCGCTCCACTGCTTGATCCCGGCCGCACCGAGAAATCGATGGGTTGCGCCGTGGCCGTGGCACTCGCCGGTAGGCGTCTGGCTTCCTCGAGCGAAAGCTCCCAGGCGCGCAGTTGCGAGGATGACAGGGCGATGTCATCGCCAGGGCCGCGGTCGATCATGGTCCGTAGCGTAAGGGCGAATTCGCTTTCCGGAAGACGGGCGGACAATTCATTCGTAAGGCACTTGCGTTGGGCGACCGTCAGGGCGGCCACGGCCGGGTTTCGCGGCGTACCGTCCCTAAGAATCCGGACGGTCTCATGAAGTTGCGGCCTGCCGGAGCCGCCCGAAAGTCCGACTTTCCGGAAGTGCCATTGGCCGTTGGCGAGACGCTCGATGGCCGGGCCCGTGAAGTGGGTGTCGAGTACGTTTGGACGGGTGAGGCGCCAGCCATTGATGGCAGAGTCGAAACGCACCTGATAGAGCTTGCCTGCCTGGCGGATGTAGCGGTCGGCACCCATGGTGAAGACGCCCAAGGCAGGTTCGCGGGCCGGGGCGGTAACACCGCGGGCGAGGAAGCGCGACTCGAAGAGCGTGTCGGGCGCCGGCACGGGGCGGGCGTTGGTGGCGAGCCTGCTCGAACCCGTCGCGACGCGCACGCGGGCGCCGGCTAGCGCGGGTACCTGCGTATAGAACGGCAGGACGTTCAGTGCCGAGGTATACCCGTCTACAAAGGCGAGGAAGGCGCCCGTGGCATCGCCGGCCTTCACGTCGTCGTAGACGCGCCACGCGGAATTTGCTGCGCGCGGGATGCTCTGGACCATGCCGGTGACGAGTTCCTTGCCCACTTGGACGGGCAGGTTCCAACCCCAGAACACATCCCATGCGCCGCTGGTGTCGGCCGCCAGCGTGGAGCGGGTAAGGTCGTTCGCGTTGCGCTTGGCCAGCGCGATGGCGGTGTCGTAGCCGGCGTCGAGGAAGGAGGTGGCGACCTCACGCTCCTGGAAGCGCTCGGCGAGCTCGGTGCACCTGGTCGGGGCACATTGGGGGAGGCTGAAGACCCAGCTGGGCGTGCGGTTGCCATTGAGGCGAGTGAGCTTGAAGTGGCGCTGGCCGAGAGCGTCGAATTCGGTGAATGCCGCCGGTAGGCGGTCGAGGAGGTAAGTCTTGAAGGACGGATTGACGATGAAGTCGCGAGTGAGTTCGGCGCGGTCACCGAACTCACGGAAGGCGATGCCGTCGGGGGCATCGGGGGTGTAGAGGACGACGCGGGAGACCGCCTCGCTTTGGCGTGCGCTTAGCAGGAATACTCCGGCCAGCGGCGCGCCGCCGTAGGTGAGTTGGTGGACGACTATCTCGTGGCCGCCGATACGTGCGCGACCGGCGGGATAGGGATGGTCCAGGACTGCCTGCGCCCACAGGAATCCGCGTTCTTCGCGGTCGGGCAGGAAGGAGCGCGGTTCCGAGGTGTCATAAAAGGACAAGCGGGCATCGGCGGCTTCGAGGCGCATGCGTGCGCTTTGCACGTCGTTGATCGCCTTGCGTTGTGCCAGCCCCGCGGGCGATTTACCCAGGGCGTCGTCGAGATGCCGCGCATAGCCGTTGGGCAGGTCGAGGTCGCGGACGATGTCACGCAGGGCCTGTGCCGGAACGCCGGGTCGCGGCGAGCCATCGGCATAAACCACGCTCAGGCTCTCGGCTGGCAAGGCGCCGATGTTACGGAACGCCAACTCGGCCAGGGACATATCTTCGAACGAAAAACCGGAGATGGCGGTCGCGACGGGATTTTCCAGTGTGCGGCGGGTGAGGCGCACGCGCAGTTCGTGTGGCGGCACGTCGATGCCGCGCTTGCGCAGCGCAGTCGCCAGGGCGTCGTTGGCAAAAGCCGCCAGCGAAAGCGGCGCGCGAAGATCGGGATGGTCTGCTCCAATCCAGCTATCGCGGTAGTCGGTAGCCGCCCGGCGCCAATGGTCGGCAACTTTCGCTGGCTGGCCGGCCAGTCGTTCCTCGGCCAGCCTGGCGGCCAGGGCAAGGTCGCGGTGACGCACGATGGCATGCACATCGAGCAGCGCATGCAGGTCGAGCGCGGGATGGAGTGCCTCGTGCAGTTCCTCGAGGGTGGAGGCGAGGTTCCAGGCAAGCAGGGCTCGTTCGCGCATGCGCGCACCGAGGCGGCGGGCCAGGGTGTCGAAGATATCGCGGTCTATAGGGCGGGTATCGAGGAAGTGCGTGCCGATGACCGTTTCGATGTCGTGCGACGCGATGCCGGGCAATTCGTCACGATGGACGAGTTGCGCGCGCATCTGCAGTTCGACGTCGCGATACAGGATGTCGAGCGAGTCGAAAACCTGCCAACCCGCCTCGACGGTGAAGAGCAGGATGCGCTCCGGCTGGCGATCGTCCTGGAGCACGAGGGCGCCGGCGTAGGGCACAGCGCCGAAGAGCAGTTCCCGCGCATGCAGGTGACCCGGCAGCGGGCCGCCAGGATGCAGGGCGATGGCACCGATCAGTTCGACGGCCGCATCGGCGAGCGTGCCGTCGTTGCCACGCAGCGCGGCATCGTCGCGAATGGTCTGGGCCAGGCGCAGGGCGAAGGCTTGCCGACGCGACACGAGCGGTTTCCCCGGCGCATGTTCAATGGAGGCTTCCCAGAAGGCATCGAGTTCGTCGAGGAAAGCGTTACGTCCGTCGACGGCTGGAGGCAGGTCGGGCAGGGCGTCTTGCTGCCGGGCCAGCCAGCGCTGGGTATCGGCCAGGCGCTGGAGGGAATCGATGGCAGCCTGGTTGGCGTGGGAGACGTGTGCAGGGGGCGCCTGCGGGGGGAGCATGTCCAAAGGCAATCCTTGGCGTTGGAGGAACGCCAAGGTTAGGTGCGGGTGAACGGAACGTCTGTCGACGCCCCGGATGACAGATCGTAGGTTCCGTCGCTACAACTTGTAGGCCCGATGGATCGCGACGATGCCGTTCGAGAGGTTGCGCACTTCCACGTGCCCGAAGCCCGCTTCGAGCATCATGCCCTTCAGCGCTTCCTGGTCGGGGTGCTTGCGGATCGACTCGGCGAGGTACTGGTAGCTGTCGGCGTCGTTCGCAAACAGGCGGCCGAGGCGCGGCAGGATCCTGAACGAGTGCACGTCGTAGAGCTTCGACAACATCGGGCTCTGTACCTTCGAGAATTCCAGTACCAGCGCGCGGCCACCTGGCTTGAGGATGCGGTGCATGTCCGCCAGTGCCTTGTCCTTGTCGGTAACGTTGCGCAGGCCGAAGGCGATGGTGACGGCGTCGAAGCTGTTGTCCGGGAACGGCAGCGTCTCGGCGTTCATCTGCGCCCAGCGCAGGCCCGAGACGAGGCCGCGATCGGTGAGGCGGTCGCGGCCGACGCCGAGCATGGCCGCATTGATGTCGCCAACCACCACCTCGCCTTCCTCGCCGACCACCGGCTTCAGCAACGCGGCGATGTCGCCCGTGCCGCCGGCGAGGTCGAGCACGCGATCGCCGCGGCGCACGCCGCTGACGGCCACGAAATGCCGCTTCCACAGGCGATGGATGCCGAACGACATGAGGTCGTTCATCAGGTCGTAGCTGCGCGCGACCGAGGTGAACACCTGGCCGACGAGGGCTTGTTTCTCGGCGACGGGAACGTCGCGGAAACCGAAATGGGTGGTCGGGGGCGGGGTCGGCTCAGTCATGCCGTGCATGGTAACCGATACGGCCCCGCGGCCAGGGTGAAGGCCGGCCGTGGCCTTAAGCGGTACTGGCCTGGTCCAGCAGGCTGATGTCGTCAGTGGAGAGCTCAAGCTCCGCCGCGCGGGCGATTTCGCCTAGCTGCTCAACGGTGGTGGCGCTGGCGATGGGCGCGGTGATGCCAGGGCGGGCCATCAGCCAGGCCAGGGCTACCTGCGCCGGCTTGCTGTTGTGCCGGCCGGCGACCTCGTCGAGCGCGTCGAGCACCTTCTTGCCTCGGGCATTGAGATACTTCTTCACCGAGCCACCGCGGGCGGCGCTCTTGGCCAGGTCCGCCTCGCTACGATACTTGCCAGTCAGGAAGCCGCTGGCCAGCGAGTAATAGCTGATCACGCCCACGCTTTCTTTCAGGATCACCGGTTCGATGTGGTCCTCGTAGGCCTTGCGATCCATCAGGTTGTACTCCGGCTGCATCGATTCGTAGCGCGGCAAGCCTTCGGACTGCGAGGTTTTCAGCGCATCGGCGAAGCGCTCGGCGCTGTAGTTCGAGGCACCGATCACGCGCACCTTGCCGTTCTGGATCAGTCCGGCGAAGGCGTGCAGGGTCTCGGCCAACGGGGTCTTCGGGTCGTCCTCGTGGGCCTGGTAGAGGTCGATGTGGTCCACGCCCAGGCGGCGCAGGGAATCATCCGCTGCCTCGTTGATGTTGATCGGCGAAAGCCCCGGGTGTTGCTGCCACTTGGCCACTTTGGTGGCGATCAACACCTTGTCGCGCTTGCCGCTGGTCTTCAGCCACTTGCCGATGATCGCTTCCGACTCGCCGCCCTTGTTGCCCGGCACCCAGGCCGAATAGGCGTCCGCGGTGTCGATCAGGTTGAAACCGTGGTCGACGAACGCGTCCAGCAAGGCGAACGACTGTTTTTCATCTGCGCTCCAGCCAAACACGTTGCCACCGAAAGCGAGCGGCGCGACTTCCAGCATCGACTGGCCGAGCTTGCGCTTGTTCATGGGGCATTCCTCGCAGAAGACAAGCGGTTATCTTGCCATCTGAGAGGTCGAGGCGGCGTATGCACCGGTGAATTTATGGGTATTTCACCTCGCGAGTCAGGCGCGTGCTCCAGGGGCACCATTCATGGTCGGGCAGGAAACCTGTACCCACCCGGCTGAGGTTTTCTTCGACATATAGCGACGAGGCATCGCAAACTTCGGTCGAGTTTGAAAAGAACCGGATCGATGTCGGATCGAGGTGGAAGGGCCATGACTCGTTGTAATCGGTTCGGCCCTTGATGACGATGCCCCTGATGCGCGTGGTACTGCGTTCATGTCCCAGAAGGATGTCCTCGGCCAGCGCGGCAGTAACAGGATCGTCAATCTCAACAATGAATTCATGCGGCTGACGCGTCGGGGCACCACTCGCCTCGAAAGCAAAATAGCGAGGGGCCATTGAAGGCGTGGCCATGGCGGGGGAGATCGCCGTCGCCAACGCGATGGCGGCCACGGCGATGGATGCGGGGGAAAATGTCATGATCGTTAGTGCTCCTTGGGTGAGGTTGTTGCCTCGTCAAGCTGACGGCGCCCAAGGATGAAGCTCGGATGATGTCACTGCCGCAAAATATCGACCATCGTGTTCAATCGCGCCAACGCAAGTCGATGCCGACCAGAAACGTGCGGCCTGGTGCAGGCTCGTAGTAGCGCCCATTGCCGTCGTTGACGATCACCGAGCCGACGTAGGTGCGGTCGAAGGCGTTGTCGACGCGAGCGAAGCCATGGATGCGCCAATGCTGGCGATCGATCACGTAGCCGCCGGATACACCCACGGTTGTATAAGCCGGTGCGTATTCGCTGTTGGTGTCATTCACAGGCGTCTTGTCGTTATAGGTGGCGTCCGCGCCGAACTGCCAGCCGGTATCGGCACCCCAGGCCAGGGCGGCATACGCGTAGCTTCCCGGCACACCGGGAATGCCTGTGCCCGCGGCGACGGGGGTGTCCGGGCTTGAGCAGCCGGCGACGACGCAGGTCAGGAACGGTGAACGGAAGGTCGCCTGCACGCGCGTATAGGCCAGGTTGAGCGTCAGGCGGTCGGCCAGCTGGCTGGAGAGCGAGGCTTCAAAGCCCTGCCGGCGCGAGCGGTCGATGTTCTGATACGTAGTACGGCCGCCCAGGTTCGTCGCCACGGCCAGTTCGTCCTGGCTGTCGGAGCGGAACACAGTGAACTCCGCGCGCGTGCCTTCGGAGGGCCGCAGCTTGACACCCACCTCGGTGCTACGGGTGTGAACCGGCTGCAGGTTGAAGGCCAGGCCCGGGCCTCCGTCGTTGCGGTATCCAAGTTCTGAAAACGTGGGTGTCTCGAAGCCCTTACCGTAGTTGGCGTAAAGGTGCACCGACGGACTGACATTGAACATCAGGCCTGCCACGGGCGTGGTTGCGCTGTAGTCCTTCGAGCCGCTGTCGTCGGGATTGCCTGCGCGGATGTAGCGATCGTCGGAGTTGAACTTCACCTGGGAGTGGCGGATGCCACCCATCACCGTCCAGCGGTCAGCAAGCTTCCACGTGGCCTGGACGTACTGGTCGAAGTCGAACACACGGTCGATCTCGTCGCGGCGCAGGTCGCCACGTACGCCAAGGATGTCGCCCACGTAGTTGTTGTAGCCGGTGCGGTGCTGGTGCTGGTTATCGTAGGTGGCGCCGGTGGCAAGCTCAAACGGCCGGCCGGCGAGGTCGCCCGACCATGTCCAGCGCGCATCGCCGCCGCCGTATTCATTGGAAAGATCCACCATGCCACCGGAGTTCCCCGGCTGGCTGGCTTGCGTGGCCTTGGGGATGGACAGGTACTGCAGCACATTGCGGTCGCCGTAATAGCCCATTACCCGCAGGCTGTTGTGTTCGTCCAGCGTATCGTCGAACACCAGGCCACCCTGGGTCTGGTTTACCGTCTTGCGCGTGTCGTAGGTACTCGCCACCGAGGTCGCCTGGCTGGGATCGGCCTTCCATTGGCTGCGGGTAAGGCCCAATGGATCCTGAGCGAAGGGAACATCAAGCGTGTTCAGCACCAGGGTCAGGCGCTTGCCGTCATCGATTTGCCAGCCGAGCTTGGCGTTGCCCGATTCGCGCCGCGCCGCGCTGTGGTCGCGATAGCCATCGGTTCGGAAGTGGGTGTAGTCGATGTTGTAGTCGACCGGGCCGTCCTTGCCACGCGCACCGACATCCGCTCGCAGCATGCCGTTGCTGCCTCCGGCCAGGCCCGCGCGCAACTCGTCCGGCTGCGCGCCGTCGGCGGTAAACAGTTGCACCACACCGCCCGAGGCATTGCCGTACAGCGCGGAAAACGGACCGCGCAGCACTTCCACCCGATCGGCCGAGCCCAGGTTGAAATGGGAAACCTGGCCCTGGCCGTCAGGCATGCTGGCCGGGATGCCGTCGGTGTACAGGCGCACGCCGCGGATGCCGAAGGTCGATCGCGCACCGAAGCCGCGGATGGAAAGCTGCTCGTCCTGGGCGTAGTTCTGCCGGTCGCGGGCAAGGATGCCGGGCACGCTGCCGAGCATCTCTGACAGGTTCACGTTGAGTGCGCCATCGGGCGGGGCCGGAACCACGTTGATGGTAGCCGCCACGTCGTAGGGCGATTGCGCGCTGCGGGTGGCGGTGACCACCACCGGTTCCAGGCGCTGTGCCGGCGGGGTGGTTTCCTCGGCATGGACGATGCTATGGACGATGCCGGCGATGCCGCAGGCCGCCAGGGCGGCCTGGATTGTGATGCGCTTCAAGGAAGGTGATCCTGCCCCGGGGGAAGACCGATTATGATGCCTTTGCCTAACGATGGCCCACCCCGCAGGCCGGCTGTCGTCCCACCCCCACCGATGGATCGCCATGAAGACACTCGCCACCGTTTTCGCCGTCTGCGCGCTCGCCGCCGCGCCGCAGGTTTTTGCGCAGCCGGAAGACCAGCCGGCCACCGCCGTACCGCCAACCTCCGCCGGGCAATTCACCACCGGCCAGCTTGATGCCGTGATTGCCGGCAGCTGGCGCTCACCCGCCAACAAGGCACGCGATACCTACCGTCATCCGAAGCAGACCCTCGCCTTCTTCGGTCTGCGTCCGGACATGACGGTGATCGAGATCGCCCCGGGCGGCGGCTGGTACACCGAAATCCTCGCGCCGCTGCTCAATGACAACGGTCATTACATTGCCGCGGTGATCGGACAGGGCGAAGGCAAGGAGATGACCTCGTTGAAGGCGCGCGTCACCAACGACGCTGCGCATTTCGGCAAGGCCCGGGTGGAAAGCATCGACCCGAAGGCGCCCAGCCTCGGCGCCCCGGGGTCCGCCGACATGGTGCTGACCTTCCGCAACGTGCATAACTGGACCGACGACGGCACGGCGCCTGCGATGTTCAAGGCATTCTTCGACGTGCTCGCCCCAGGTGGCGTGCTTGGTGTGGAAGACCACCGCGCCGCCGAGGGTGCCGACCCTGCCAAGCTCAAGGACACCGGTTACCTGCCCACGGCCTACGTGGTGAAGCTCGCCACCGACGCTGGCTTCAAGCTGGCCGGGTCCAGCGAGGTCAATGCCAACCCGAAGGACACCAAGGATTACCCGAAGGGCGTGTGGACCTTGCCGCCCACCTACGCGCTGAAAGACAAGGACCACGCCAGGTACCAGGCCATTGGCGAGTCCGACCGCATGACCTTGCGCTTCGTCAAACCGCACTAAGGTCCATGTTGCTGGCACTGAACAAGCCTTACGGCGTGCTGTGCCAGTTCGTCGACCGCGAGGGTCGCCCGACCCTCGCGGCATTCGTCCGCCAGAAGGATATTTATCCTGCCGGACGGCTGGACCATGACAGCGAAGGCCTGTTGCTGCTTACCGACGATGGTGCCCTGGCCCACCGGCTGACCGACCCGAAGCACAAGGAGGCCAAGACCTACCTGGTGCAGGTGGAAGGCCTGGCTACCGACGACGCCCTGGAGTCCTTGCGTCGTGGCATCACGCTTAACGACGGTCCTACCTTGCCGGCCGGCGCCGTGGCGATCGATGAGCCTTCATGGCTTTGGCCCCGCGACCCGCCGGTGCGATTCCGCAAAACGATCCCCACCAGCTGGGTGGCAATCACACTGCGCGAGGGGCGCAACCGCCAGGTCCGCCGGATGACGGCTGCCGTGGGACTTCCCACCTTGCGCCTGGTGCGTGAATCGATCGGGCCTTATCGCCTGGATGGCCTGGGCCTGGGCCAGACCCGGATATTGAAGGGCTAGCCGGCGCGTTCGAGCCGGAAGAAAAGTTCGGCCGTCCGCGTGCTTGCCGCGGCGACCGCCGCGGCGTCCTCGCCACGATCACGCGCCACTTCCTCGCAGATGTGCTTCAGGAACATCGGTTCGTTCCGTCGGTGCGCCGGTGGCGGCTTCACGGTGCGTGGCAACAGGTAGGGCGAATCGGTTTCCAGCATCAGCCTGTCGGCCGGTATCAGCTTTACCAGTTCCCGCAAGTGCGTGCCGCGCCGCTCATCGCAGATCCATCCCGTGATGCCAATGTGGCAATCCAGGTCCAGGTAGTGGCGAAGCGCTTCACCGTTGTCGGTGAAGCAATGCACTACCGCGGCAGGCAGGCGGTCGCGTACGGAACGCAGGAGGGCGATGAAGTCGTCGTGGGCATCGCGCTGGTGCAGGAACACCGGCATGTGCAGGTCCACGGCGATAGCGAGCTGGCGCTCGAAGACGGCCAGCTGTATGTCCCGCGGTGAATAGTTTCGATGGTAGTCCAGGCCGGTCTCGCCGACGGCGACCACCTCGGCCTGGGTGGCCAGTTCCCGAAGCCGCGCGTCCGTCGTGTCGTCGTAATCCACGGCGTGATGGGGATGCACGCCCGCGGTGGCAAAAAGCACTCCGGGCCGTTGGCGGGCGAGTGCCAGGGCATCGACGCTGCCCTGGAGCGAGGCACCCGTCACCACCAGCCGGGATACGCCCTGTCCGGCCGCCCGTTGCAGCACCTGGTCGAAATCGTGGCGGAAGGACTCGTGGGTGAGGTTGGCACCGATGTCGATCAGATCCATGCGGATTTCATGCTGCGCTGCGACAGGACCGGCCATTATTCCACGTCAGCGTATTGCCCGCCTCCGTGTAGGCGGCTTGTTTCGCAATTCCAGGCGGCCTGCGCCGCGGTTCGCTACGGAACTACCAGATGCTGAACACGGTCACATTCATTCGCAAAGCTTTCCGAATTCTCGCCATCATCGGGTAGCTTGGGCCGGGTTATGCTAGATCGTTCACCCCTAAAGACGCGGCAGGGACGGGAAACAACCATGGCGGCAGCAAGCGGAGCCACGCGCACGGAGCGCCCGGGCAAGACACCCTCGCTCAGCGAGGCGGATGTCTGCGCGGCATTGGTGGCGCGCGGTCGCCTTAAGGACGCCGATCTTGCCCGCGCCCGCCGCCTGCACGAGGAGTCCCCCGAGGGCACCCTCACCTCCCTGATGGCCCGCCTGGGCCTGGTGTCCGAGCGCGACCTGGCCGAAGGCTGGGCGGAACTGCTTGATGCCCCGCTGATGTCGGCCCGCGATGCCCCGGACATGCCGCCAGCGGAAGTGGAACTGTCGCTGAGGTTCCTGAAGCAATACCACGTGGTACCCGTGCGCGAAGGCGACGACGGCCTGGCCCTGATCGTGGCCGACCCCGCCGATACCTTCCCGCTGGAGGCCGCGCGGCTGGCCACCGGCCGCCCGGTTCAATTGCGCATCGGCGTGCGCTCTGAAATCGACGACCTGATCGAGCGCTATTACGGCCAGGGCCGTTCAGCCATGGGCAGCATCGTGGAAAACCTCGATGGCACCGCCGCCGAGGAAGAAGACGTCGAGCATCTGCGCGATCTCGCCTCCGAGGCGCCGGTGATCCGCCTGGTCAACCTGATCCTGCAGCGTGCCGTGGAGCAACGCGCGTCCGACGTACATATCGAGCCCTTCGAAAGCCGGTTGAAGGTGCGTTACCGCATCGATGGCGTGTTGCACGAGGTAGAAGCCCCGCCTGCCAGTTCCACCGCCGCGGTGATCTCCCGCGTGAAGATCATGGCGCGGCTGAACATCGCCGAACGCCGCCTGCCGCAGGACGGCCGTATCCAGCTGCGCGTGCAGGGCAAGGAGCTGGATCTTCGCGTATCCACCGTGCCCACCAGCTTCGGCGAATCGGTGGTAATGCGCATCCTGGATCGCGAGTCAGTAGTGTTCGACTTCGCATCCCTGGGGTTTACCGACAATTTCCAGCAGCGTTTCATCGAGGTACTCGAGCGCCCGCACGGCATCCTGCTGGTGACCGGCCCCACGGGCTCGGGTAAAACCACCACGCTTTACACCGCGCTGTCGAAGATCAACACACCCGACGTGAAGATCATCACCGTCGAAGACCCGGTCGAATACCAGATCGAGGGCATCAACCAGATCCAGGTGAAACCGCAGATCGGCCTGGATTTCGCCGGCGCCCTGCGCTCGATCGTGCGCCAGGATCCGGACATCATCATGATCGGCGAAATGCGCGACCTGGAAACCTGTCGCATTGCCATCCAGTCCGCGCTCACCGGCCATCTGGTCCTTTCCACCCTGCACACCAACAGCGCCTCGGGCGGCATCACCCGCCTGCTGGACATGGGGGTCGAGGACTACCTCCTCGGATCTACCGTCAACGGCATCCTGGCCCAGCGCCTGGTGCGCCGCCTGGACCCGGAAACCGCCGTCGCCTACGAGGCCCTGCCCGAGGTGGTGGAGCAATTCGAGCTGCACAAGTACACCAACGAGCGCCCCATTCGTTTATGGAAGCCCGGCTCGAGCACCGCCAACCCCACCGGGTACCGCGGGCGCCGCGCCATCATGGAGTTTTTGGTGATGACCGACCCCTTGCGCCGCCTGGTGATGCAACGCGCCGATGCCGGCGAGATCGAGCGCCTGGCCCGGTCTGAGGGTATGCGCACGATGTACGAGGACGGCCTGGCGAAGGCTGTCCAGGGCATTACCACCATCGAGGAAGTCCTGCGTGTGACGCAGGAATCCTGACCGGCCGCCTTCAATCATGTCGCAGTTCAGCTATCGCGCCGTCACTGCCTCAGGCGAAGTACTGCAGGGTCAGATGGAAGCGGCCAGTGTCGATGACGTCATCGCCCGCCTGCAGGACCAGGGCCACACGCCGCTGGATGCTCGCGAGGCCAACGCCGCTGGTGGCGGCGGCATTGGCGGCATGTTCAGCCGCGGGCCGTTCAGTGGCGATCAGTTGGCACTGTTCACCCATCAGCTGGCTACCCTGCTCGGTGCCGGCCAGCCGCTCGATCGCGCGCTGGGCATCCTGCTTGATCTTCCCGACAGCGAGCGGGCGAAGAAACTGGTCGAACGCGTGCGCGATCGCGTGCGTGGCGGCAACACGTTGTCCCATGCGCTGGAAGAAGAACACGGCGTGTTCCCGCGGCTGTACATCTCGCTGGTACGCGCCGGCGAGGCCGGTGGTTCGCTGGAAGAAACCCTGCGCCGCCTGGCCGACTACCTCGAACGCGCCCAGGCCCTGCGCGGCAGCATCATCAATGCTCTGATCTATCCCGCCTTCCTGATGGTGGGCGTGTTCGGTTCGTTGATCCTGTTGCTGGCCTATGTGGTGCCGCAGTTCGTGCCGATCTTCCAGGACATGCAGGTACCGGTGCCGTGGATCACCAGCGCGGTGCTGGCGCTGGGCGAATTCATCAGCAACTGGTGGCTGGTGGTGTTGGTCCTGATCATCGTGGGCGTGTTCTTCGTGCGCATGCGCTTGCGCGACCCGGCCACCCGCCTGGCATTCCACGGCAAGCTGCTGGAGCTGAAAGTATCCGGGCCGCTGCTGCTTAAGGTGGAAACCGCACGCATCGCACGCACGCTGGGTACCTTGCTCAAGAACGGCGTGCCGCTGTTGTCTTCGCTCACCATAGCCCGTCAGGTCACCGGCAACCGGGCGCTCGACGAAGCCCTCGGCAAGGCTGCCGAACAGGTCAAGGGTGGCGCGGGCCTTGGCACCGCGCTGGCAGCTACCCAGCGATTCCCACGCCTGGCGCTGCAGATGATCCAGGTGGGGGAGGAGGCCGGCGCGCTCGATACCTTGCTTCTGAAGGTTGCCGACACCTTCGATGTCGAGGCCAGGCGCGCCATCGACCGCCTGCTCGCTGCCCTGGTGCCTGCCCTTACCATCGTCATGACGGTACTCGTGGCGATCATCATGTCCGCCATCCTGCTTCCGTTGCTCAGCCTGACGAGCAACATCCAATGATTGCATCACGAGGTTCAAGCATGATCCAGCGTCGCTCACTTCCCACCCACGCACAGCGTGGCTTCACCCTCCTTGAAATGCTCGCCGTGATCGTGCTGATCGGCATCGTCGGCGCGATCGTGGTCAACCAGGTGGTGAAAAACCTGGACAAGGGTAAATACGGCGCCGGCAAGGCGCAGGTGATCACGCTCGGCCAGAAGGTCGAGAACTACGCCCTGGACAACGGATCGGCGCCACCGAGCCTCGACGACCTGGTCACCAAACCCGCCAATGCCGGTAACTGGCAGGGCCCCTATGCCAAGCCGTCGGACCTGAAAGACCCCTGGGGCCACCCGTTCGGCTACCAGGCGCCGGGTGAGCACGGCAGCTACGACCTCGTGTTCTATGGCCAGGACGGCAAGCCCGGTGGCGACGGCTACAACGCCGACTACGGTAACTGGCAGTAACGAGCCCCCATGCGACCGCGCGGCTTCACGCTTTTCGAGATGCTCGCGGTCATCCTGCTGCTGGGCCTGGCGGCAGCTGCGGTATCCATTCCGGTAAGCCAGGGCCTGGCCTCGGCACGGGTGAATGCCGCATCCGGCGAGCTGGCAAGCGCCCTTCGCTACACGCGCATGCAGGCGATCGTGCAGGGCAAGGAACAGCGTTTCCTGGTGGATGTATCCCCACCGACCTACCAGTCTCCCGGGCGCGATGTGCAGCATTTGCCCGAGGGGATGAAGCTCTCGGTGAACAGCGCCAGGGCCGACCAGTCCAAAAGCCAGGCAGCCATCCGCTTCTTTCCGGACGGCAGTTCCACCGGTGGGCGCATCACGCTTAGCCGCGGCACGCGGGAGTGGCGAGTGAATGTGGCGTGGCTTACCGGCGCGATCAGCGTGGACCGCCAATGAGGCGGAGGTCGCATCAGGGCCAGCGCGGCTTCACCCTGCTCGAGGTGATCGCCGCCATCGCCGTGCTGGCGGTGGCCTTCGCTGCACTGATGCAAGTGGCAGGCTCGTCGCTGCGCCTGACGGCGAAGGCCGGCGACCGCAGCATCGCGGCCCTGCACGCGCGGGCGGTGCTCGACGGCGCCTATGTGGTGGATCCCTTGCAGCCTGGCGTCACCCAGGGCAAGTTCGACGACAACTATAGGTGGCGGCTCACCGTGTCGCCGTGGCAGCCGCCCGGCCAGCAGACCTCGCCGCTGCAGCTGCAGGCGTCCCAGCAGAATCTGTCCGCGCCGCGTTTGTTCCGGCTGGACCTGGAGATCGGCTGGGGCAACCAGACGGCCCGTTTCTCCACCCTGCGCCTGGCTCCGCCTCCAGGGGCCACGGGTGTCGGCAACGCAATCACGGGCATGCCATGAAGCACGAACATGGTTTCACCCTGATCGAAGTGCTTGCGGCCATCGTGCTGCTGAGCCTGATCCTGCTGGGCGTGTATTCGGGCATCCACTCGGCAACGCGGATCGTGCATGGCGGCGAGGAACGTATCGGACGTATGGACGAAGTGCGCTCCACCGCGCAGTTCGTCCAGCGCGAAGTGGCGCAGGCCCTGGCGCTGCCCTTCGCCGTCACTGACGACGGCGATGGCATTGTCTTCGACGGACAGCCCGATTCCGCGCGTTTCGTCGCCCCGTTGCCGGGATATCTTGGCAGGACGGGGGCACAGATCATGACGTTGCAACTTGTGCGCGACAACAACAGCAACCGGCTGCAGGTGACCTTCAGCCCGCTTCCGCCCGATGGTTCGCCACCGGCGCCGCCGGGTGATCCGGAGATCCTCCTGGCTGGGGTGAACAGCGGTACGTTCGCCTATCAGGGCTATGACGACCAGGGTAACCCCGGGCCATGGGTGGATCGCTGGCCCGATGGCCGCCGCCTTCCCGCCATGATCGCCCTGCGCATGAAGCTGGCCGGCAGCGTGAACTCGCCGGAGATCATCGCACCCTTGCGCATCGATCCGACCTCGGTGAACGGGCGCAATCCGCTTGGCAACCTGCCGCGCCGGCCGTCGGTGCTGCGATGAGCACGCCTGTCCGCCAGCGCGGCGTGGCCATGCTGATCGTACTGTGGGCGTGCACGTTGCTGGCGATCCTGCTCGGGGGCTTTGCGGTGATGTCTCGCACCGAAGGCCTGCAGGCGCGCTATCAGTTCGCCCAGACACAGGCGCACTATGCGGCCGAGGCCGGCCTGATTCAGACCATCAACGGATTGATGTCACAGGACCCCCAACAGCGTCCGATTCCTGACGGTCGACCCTATGCGATCACCTTCGACGACGCCAAGGTGAGCGTCACCGTAGTCGACGAAGACGGCAAGGTCGACCTCAACAGTGCCGGCGGCGCCGTGCTGCAAGCCCTGTTTCAGGCGGCCGGTGCGCCGCAACAACGTGCGATCTCCCTGGCCGCCGCCGTGCAGGATTGGCGCTCGTTTGGCATAGCGGGATTACCGAACGGAGCCAAGGCACCGGCCTACAAAGCTGCCGGCTTACCTTACGGGCCACGTAACGGACCCTTCGCCACCATCGAGGAACTGCAACAGGTCCTTGGTATGGATAACGACCTTTATGAAGCGGTGGCGCCCGTGGTGACGATCTGGTCCGGACGTGAGAGACCCAATCCGGTGCATGCGCCGCCGCTGGCGCTGGCCGCGATTCCGGGCATGACCCCGGACCAGGCCAATGCCCTGCTGGCAACACGGCAGGACCCGAATGCTTCGGTGGCGGGCGCCAGTGGAGTAACGCATAGTATCCGGTCCGAGGCGACGCTGGCGGACGGCACCCGCGCGGTGCTCCGCGTCGTGGTTCGATTGCGCGGGGCGCAGGCGGGAAGCCAGCCCTATGCAGTGTTGCGATGGCAGGAAGGAGATTCCGAATGACGGCGTGGCAGGAAGCACTGCACGAACCCATGCGCCAGGTGCGCCAGGCCTGGCGCGACTCGCCGATGCCAGCGTTTTTTACCTGGTGGTCGGGCGAGCTGTCGGGCCTGCTTCCCACGCGCCTGCGCTCGGCCATAGCGGCCGGTCCGCACTGGTATCTGCTCGCCGCCGAGCCGAAGGGATGGTCGGTACGTTCTTCGGGCGGGGGCGAGATCCATTTCATCGATGGCGAACTTGACGGCGCCGCCCAACTGGCGGCGTTCCGCCGCGCCACCGCTTCGGTGGCGCCGGGTGATCTTCGCGTCGCCCTGGTGCTGCCACCGGGCCAGGTGTTGCGGCGCCAGCTATCCCTGCCTGCCGCTGCGCGTTCCAACCTGCGCCAGGTGGCCGGTTACGAAATCGATCGGCAAACGCCGTTCCGTCCGGAACAGGTTCACTTTGGCGTGCGCGAACTTCGCGACGTCGCCGCGCCCACGGGCAAGGTGATGGTGGAAATGGCCGCCACGCCGCGTGGCGCGGTCGATCCACTGCTGGACAGACTGATAACCGCCGGCTTTGCCATTGATGCGGTGGATACGCTCAAGGACGACCACCGCGCCGGCTTCAACCTGCTTCCGCCCGAGCGTCGTGCGCAGCGCGTGGATCGCCGCCGCCGCATGAACCTTGCCCTGGCCGTCGGTGCACTGGTGCTGGCCATCGCCGCGATGGCCACCTGGGTACATAACCGGCAGTCCGCGCTCGATGCCATGAATGCTGAAGTGGAGGACATGCGCGCCGATGCACAGAAGGTATCCGCCCTGCGCCAGCGCTTGACGGAAAGTGCCGGTGCCGCGGGCTTCCTGGCCCAGCGCAAAGCCAGCACGGTGTCCGTGTTGTCCGTGCTTGATGAACTCACCCGCCGGCTCCCCGATGACACCTGGCTTGAACGGCTGACCATCAGCAACACGGGCGACCTCGGCTTCCAGGGACAAAGCCCCACGGCGGCAAAGCTGGTCGATGCGCTCAAAGGCGCCAGGTTGATCGGTGAACCCAGCTTCCAGGGCACTATCGCCACCGATCCATCATCGGGCAAGGAGCGCTTCTACATGGTGGCCAAGGTAAAACCGCCAGCGACCGCACCCGCACCCGTGCAGGTCAAGACCGCTCCCACCTCCGCCAGCACCGGAGGCAAGCGTGCGCCTTGATCCCGCCCCCTCGCGCCTGCTCGCCGTGCTGCTACTCGTGGTGGTGGTGGCGATAGCCTATTTCGTGCTGGTGCACTGGTGGTTCGTGGCGCCGCAGATGCGCATCGCCGACGACATGGCCGATGTCCGCGACACGCACAGCCGCTTCGCCGCGGCCATCGCCGAACGCCCCGCTCTGGAGAAGCGCATCGCGCAGTTGTCGCAGAACCAGGTGCAGAGCGACGCCTTCCTGCCCGACGACGACGCCAACACCGCCGCTGCCAACCTGATGCAGCGCGTGGTGACGGTGGCCGAGTCGCACAAGGATGCCGGCCCCTGCGACGTGGTGCAGAAGATGCCGGTGCCTACTGCCGGCAAGGCCGGCGAGCCCTATACCCGGGTAACGGTGAACATCAGCCTGCGTTGCGGCGTGCAGCCGTTGGCCGCCGTGCTGCACGACCTTGAAGACGGCGTGCCATACCTGTTCGTGGACGACTTCAGCGCCTATCGCAACCCGGTGGCCGCCAAGGCATCCAACGCCGCGCCGCTGGAAACCCAGTTCACGCTGTCCGGCTACATCCGGCGCGCTTCCGCTACCGCGGCCACCGCCAGTGCCAACGGAGGCCGGCGATGAACGCCGTTGGCCAGCAGCGCCTGACTCCCTGGCTGGTAGGCACCTGCGTCGTCACCGGCGCAGCCCTGTTGGTATTCCTTGCCGGTGTAGGTCGCCATGTGGCCTGGAACGACGTGCCGGGCACACCCGAAGAAGCCCGCGCCGTGCACGGCGCGGTGATGCCCCAGACCATGCCCCTGACGAGCTTCGCCGAGGTCTGGCAACGTCCGTTGTTCGCCGCTGACCGCAAGCCGGGCGCGGTGGCCGCCACCAGTGACACGGTAAGTCTGGGCGATCTCCAGCTCACCGGCATCATCCTTACCCCCACGCTGAAGATGGCCCTTCTGCGCAGCACTTCAGGCGACAAGCAGGTACGCGTGAAGGAAGGCACGGCGTTGCCCGATGGCCGCTGGACGCTGACCACGCTAGGACCGCGCAGCGCCACTTTCGACAACGGCGGGGAACGCAAGGACCTCACCTTGGTCACCGCGCGGCCGGACGCCCTGGCCAAGCCGGCGGAAAATGCCGCCGCCGATGCCCAGCGACCGCCGATTGCGGGACAGCCGCCTGCAAACACCGAGCATGCCCCCGACAACCGTACCGCACAGAATCCGCCGCCGCCGGGCGACGATCCAGGCAGTGAAGCCGCGCAACGCCGCGCTCGCATCGACGCCCTGCGGGCGGCGGTGCAACGACGGCGTGCTGAACAAGCCGCGCAACAACAGCAGGTCCCCGAAGGAGTACGTTGACGCATGTTTGCCATCCGACCGATCACGGCCGCCGCCCTCGCCATCCTGCTGGCGAGCTGCGCCTCCTTGCCGCAACCACGCGACGACTCCCTCCAGCGCGAGGCCGTCGCCGGCGCCGGTGCCCCCGTTCCTGCACCGCTGGCCCTGCATCAGGACGCCGCGCCGCCGCAGGTGCCGGAGAAGCCCGAACTTACCCGCGGCAGCGGCGAATACGTGCATCCACAGAACCTGGCCAAACCGCACAAACAGGCCGCCGGTGATGGCGCGGTGACCTTCAATTTCGAAAACCAGCCGGTGGAGGCCGTGGTCAAGGCCATCCTGGGCGACCTCCTGCACGCCAACTACAGCATCGTTCCGGGCGTGCAGGGCAATATTTCGTTCTCCACTTCGCAGCCGGTGTCCAGCGGCGACGCCCTGCCCATCCTTGAGATGCTGCTGTCGTGGACGGGCAACGCGCTGGTCAACCAGAACGGCCGCTACGTGGTGATGCCGGTGAAGGAGGCCGTCGCCGGCAACATCGTGCCCAGCCTCGGCGCCGGGGCGCCGCGCGGCGGCCTGCAGGCACGGTTGTATCCGTTGCGTTTCATCAGCGCCACCGAGATGGTAAAGCTGATCAAGCCGTTCACCCGCAACGATGCCATCCTGCTGGCCGACCCGAACCGCAATGTCATCATCCTGTCGGGTACTGGCGATGAACTGGCCAACTACCAGCGCACTGTAAACATCTTTGACGTCGACTGGCTGAAGAACACCTCGATCGGCGTGTTCAATCTTGAGCGCGCGGATGTTCGCGAATTGATCCCGCAACTCAACGGTATGTTCGGCCCCAAGGGTGATACGCCGCTCGCAGGCCTGCTTCGCTTCATCCCCATCGAGCGCACCAACTCGCTGGTGGTGATCAGCCAGCAGCCACGCTACCTGGACGAAGTAAAGGACTGGCTGGACCGCATCGACAAGGGCAGCGGCAACGACCCGCAACTCTACGTCTATGATGTTCGCAACGTGCAAGCTTCCGACCTTGCCCAGTACCTGGGCAACATCTACGGCGGTGGCAGTAACGGAAGCAGCAGCAACAGCAGCGGCAATAACGGCCGTGTCGGACGGGGTCTGTCCGGCGGTTCACTCGGCACCGGTGGCGGCGGCGCCTTCGGCAGCAATGCCGGCGGCTTTGGTAATTCCTCCAGTTACGGCAGTACCTCCGGCTACGGCGGTGGTACCTCGGGCCTGGGGAGTACAGGCGGCGTGGGTGGTGGCGGCTTTGGAAGCGGCGGCGGGTTCGGTGGTGGCGGTGGCCGCTTCGGCCAGAACAACAACAACAGCAGCAGCAATAACTCGAACAATGCCGGTCAGGCCAATGCCTCGGTCACCACCGACGAGGGCGTGCGCATTTCGGCGGTGGACAACAACAACCAGCTGCTCGTGCGTGCGCGTCCGTCGCAGTGGCACGAAATCGAAGGCGTGATCCGGCGCCTGGACGCTGTGCCGCTGCAGGTGCAGATCGAAACGCGCATCCTGGAAGTAACACTTACCGGCCAGTTCTCCTTCGGCGTGCAGTGGTACCTCGAAGGCCTGGTCGGTAGCACCGACGGCAACGTCACCCAGCCCGGCAACAAGCAGCAGTACGCACTGGGGCAGGGTGGCTTCAACTTCAACAAGCCTTCCGGCTCCAGCCTGGGCGACGCGTTCTACTATTCCTTCGCCAACAACAATCTATCCGCCGCCATTCATGCAGTGGAGCAAAGTGGCAACGCCAAGGTGCTTTCCGCGCCCTCGCTGGTGGTGTTGAACAACCAGGACGCCGCGATCAACGTGGGTGACCAGATCCCGGTCACCACCACCTCGGTGGACACCAGTTCGTCGACCAACAACACAGTCAGCAGCAACACGTACATCTCCACCGGCGTCACCTTGCAAGTGCGCCCCCGCGTGAATCCCGGTGGCCTGGTGTACATGCAGATCGACCAGCAGGTGAGCAAGCCCAACACCACGTTGCTGCTCAGTGGCAACGCCAGCGGCAACACGCCCATCAGCACCCGCGAAGTGGCCACCCAGGTGGCAGTGCAGAGCGGTCAGACGGTGCTTCTGGGCGGGTTGATCGCGCAGGATGAAGCCAGCACCGATACCGGTATCCCGGGCCTGAACCGCATTCCGATCCTCGGACGCCTGTTCGGCAGCACCAGCCGCAACCGCAACCGCACGGAGCTGATCGTGTTGATCACCCCGCGTGTGATCCAGAGTGCCGAGGACGCCCGCGACATCACAGACGAATACCAGAAGAAGTTCGAGTCGCTGGCGCCCATCCGCAGCGACGCCACGCCGGCAGGCAAGGGCGTGGTGGCGCCGGTGACCACCACGCCACTCAAGAACTGACGGCGCCCACGGGGTCGGAGTTGAACTCCGGCCCCGAACCGACCGACGGCCAAAGCCATGAATGATGTTGTCTCTCCCTCCAGACTTGCTTCTGCCCTGACCGACTACTGGTCACCCCGCGTAATCGGCGAAGTGGACGATGCTTACATCAAGGTCGCCAAGGTCAAGGGGACGCTAGCCTGGCATAGCCATGAGCATGAGGACGAACTCTTCCTTGTCCTTAGCGGCCGCCTCCGCATCGAGATGGAAGACCGAACGGTGGAGATTGGCCAGGGCGAGATGTTCATCGTTCCCAAGGGCGTGCGGCATAACCCGGTGGCTGACGAGGAATGCGAGATCATGCTGATCGAGCGGAAGTCGACGTTGCATACCGGCGATGTCGTGATCGAAGGCACGCGGTCGGTGGAAGAGCAGCTTCGGGCTAATTGATCGAATATTATCGATATGTCGTGCTGGTTCGGTCGGGTAGGGCGCGGCTTTCGTTGTCGACGATGACTCTCGCTCCGATCGGGAACGAATCGTCAGCCTCCTTGAATGCGGCAGTTAATCGCCTTGCATTTACCTTTGAACCGAACAAGTACGCTAGCTCGTTCGTGCCCTCTGCATTTCACAGCGCCTCTCGTATCGATTGAGCTTCATTCTGTATTCTTCCCGTCGCAACTTTGCGACCATTCTTATAGACCCTCTTCGCGAAAACCCGGATCATTTGCCTGTTGCCAGAGACTTGGCAACCGGGTGTGAGAGCCTGTGTTTTACGGCCGGTCGCCGCAGGTTCGCCTGTGGCAGCCGGGGTCTCCCGCTTTATGGCGGGCGACCAGGCGGGCTATGCCCGACCCGTTCCCGTAGCGGCTCTCACCCTGGCTCGCCCGCCACCTGCGCTCTTCAAGGCAGTGGCGCTTCCCTACCGAGTCTGGGCCGGGTGGATGAACGCATTGGGACGCGGCGGAAGCGGTCCCCGGCTGCGCCGATGGCCTCGACCATCCCGGCTGCATCCGTCGGGAGTCAGAACCCGTGGCGTTCATCTGCCCGCATTCGTCAGGTGGCCCGGCCGCCGATCGGTTCATTGTCGGTCGCAATACATTGCGACCGAACCGGTGCTTCCCTGCGTTGACGCCGCTCTAGCAAGGTATCTGGCACTCTTGTGATTCCGTCCGGCTCGCCCGGGCATTTATGATCCGGAGTACTTGCATGACTACCAAGGCCCTGTTCGTCGAACTGCATGCCAAGAGTGGCCGCGAAGACGACGTAGCGGCGTTCCTCAAGAGTGCGCAGTCGCTGGTCGACGCCGAGACCGGCACGGTGACGTGGTTTGCCGTTCGTTTCGACAAGAGCACGTTCGCCATCTTCGACGCCTTTGATGGCGACGAAGGGCGCGATGCGCATCTCAATGGAAAAGTGGCAGAGGCCCTGATGGCCAACGCTGCCGAGCTCCTCGCCAGCGTGCCGCAAATTCGCAACGCAGACGTTCTGGCGGACAAGCTTCCTCGCTGATACACCTGCCTCGAACGGACATGCACCGATCGAATCGATTGCCGCTCATCGATTCGCATCGGTATCAGTCTAGATCTGAGGGCAAAGAAAAAGGATATCTCTGGAGGTCATTGCCTGTCGGCATGTAAGAATCTGCTCGGAATCATCGGTGCGATTCCTGCGCGATCTGGCTCTCTTATCTTCTACGTCGAGCCGACTCATCTTTCTATGCTTGCTTCGCTCCATCGAAGGAGCTTGACGGACGCAGGCGATGAGGAAGCCGATGCTTTTATGTGCACTGTTGTCAGTGCCCTGGTCGGAGGCGACAGCCGCCGCTGGTGTTGTGATGGTTGATACCGGGTCAGCCCATAGCAAGGAGCCAGTGATTGATCCTGTCATGGCCCGCAACGCCATTGGGCAAGGAATCGATCTGACGAAAGCAAACACGAAACCTGGGCTCCGAACGATTTCACTGGATGAATCGTGGTTTGTAGGTGCTCGACTTGAAACGATCAAAAAGCAGCTCGCCGAGCAAGCAAAAAATGGCTATTACAATGCGTCCGACGAGGAAGTTCCAGATCTGTCACGCGCCATTGCGCCATCGCCCGTGGCAACGAATGAGCTGGATCGGGTGCTTGAGAAGCGGTACTCGTCGATGACGGCAATCAGGCCGAAACTGCACGCCGAGCCCATTTCAATCCATGGAACAAGGCTCGAGGCTTCGCGCTTCATTGAGGCGGCAACGGCGGGTGGATGGGAAGATGGCGTCTGGACAGGACTTGCGCGATATTTTGAAGTTCCCGATCTGGGTTTGATCAAACTCGAAGAAATCGATTTTGCGGCGTCCAAGGCTTCTGTTTCCCTGATACGCGAACTCGTCACGAGTGACGTCAACGGACGCCCGGCCATCGCAAAAACTGCACGAACGCCGAACGGGCGGACACTCGTTTCCGTGGCATGGATGACGGACAGCATGTCTTATTCGCTGATGTTGCAGCCGCTTCGGCCCGATCGCATTCACGAAAACCAAAATTCGCTGGAGGCGTTGGCGAGGCGGTTGGGCCGGTGATCCGGGAGCGGCTTTTCGTAATGACAAAGTCATTACGGCCCGGTAGAATGCCTCTCTACGTTGAGGTTCGGACCATGACTGCACACCACAATCTGCCGGCCAAGCGGGAAACCTTGAACATCCGTATCAAAGCCGAGGAGCGGAGCCTGATTGACCGCGCGGCCAAAGTGCGAGGGAAGAATCGCACCGATTTCGTGCTGGAGGCAGCCAGAGCCGCGGCCGAAGAAGCTGTACTCGACCAGGCCGTCATTGCTGTAGGCCCTGATGCCTATGCAGCCTTTCTCGCCCGACTTGATATGCCGCCCCAGCCGAATGAGCGCTTGCGCAAGACGATGCAAACGCCACCCCCATGGGACAAGGCGTGAGTATTGGGGCGCCTGAGCCCCTGGGTTCACATCACGAGTTGGGAGTATTTACATCAAGCGTCGATAGCCTGGACCATTGGCTGAAACGTCGCGCGTTGAGAAACCAGGCAACCGGCGCCTCCCGTACGTTTGTCGCTGCCGAGGGTCGCAGTGTGCTTGCGTACTACTCGCTTGCCTCAGCCGCGATCAATGTCGAAGCCACACCGGGGCGTTTCCGCCGCAACATGCCGGACCCAATACCAGTCGTGGTCTTGGGTCGGCTGGCCGTCGACAAATCGCTACACGGTAACGGAATGGGCCGCGCCCTGGTGCGCGATGCTGGCCTTCGTGTGATCCAGGCTGCGGACACTATCGGCATTCGAGGAATGATCGTGCATGCGCTGTCCGATGAGGCGAAGTGTTTCTACGAGCGGGTCGGTTTCGAATCATCCCCGTTGGATCCCCAGACGCTGATGGCGACGCTCGCCGACTTGAAGGCCGGTGGGTAACCTTTAGGGATTGTGGTGAGCAAGCGGTGGGCGCAAGCACGCCGAAGATTCGCACCGCCGACGTGCTGGCGGACA
The DNA here is from genome assembly GCF_036499525.1 of Luteibacter sp. Lineage (GTDB taxonomy): Bacteria > Pseudomonadota > Gammaproteobacteria > Xanthomonadales > Rhodanobacteraceae > Luteibacter. The sequence goes on from NZ_DASYDO010000011.1 coordinate 48,626, forward strand.
ACCTCCCGAGCTAATGCGTCACGGAGTTCGCAAGCGACTGCCGTGCCATTGCCGGTAGGCCGGAAATCACGCGTGAGCCATCGATTGACTGTTTGGCTGCGGCTGCGAAGGCGGCCAACGGACATTCGTCGCGCCCACCGCATCCGCTTACATGCAGCTTCGCCGGCTTCATGTCGTCGAAGTGGTTGCCGCGAAGATCGTCCATTGACGGCATCAGCGCGCTTACCTTCACTACATAATGGTTTCCACGCTTGAACAGGTCAAATACCAACCCGCCGCCGGGCGGATAGTCGTCCGGCCGCCTCGCATCGTGCCAATCCAGCCCGAAGACCCCGGCGATATTGGCCAGGTTCGTGTCGTGGCCAATCAATACAAAGACGCCACGGCCGTGAGGCGATAACGCTGTCGTCGTCGTGGGTTCGCCGGCTGCGGCCTGCAACGTTGCAAGGATGTGTGCCGCCAGGTTCGATCCGGCCTGCGCCGCGGCGGGCATGCTCTTCTTGTCGCGGGCAAACGCGTCGTTGTGCAGCACGATGACTTTGCCCAGCCTGGCGGCATCGGCTCGTCCCCACGCCACCTCGTTGACCGGCTTGCCTTCAGCGTAAGCCAACATGAGGTTTTCGCTTAACGTGCCTGACAGTTTGTAGGCCTTGTGCGTGGGTTTGTCGTCTTCGACCAAAAGTTTTTTGCCTGAATCTGACGCCGTCTTCAGGCAAGCCTTGTCGGTACATCCGAGCACGATCGCCTGGAGCTCCGCCAGCGCGGGGGAGACTTCCGTCGGTGCAGGGCTGGCGTCGTCGTTCTTGTCGCCCTTTGCGTAGTGGAACAAAGGATTGTTGTCGTCGCCGGACATGGCCAGGAATGACAGATGACAGCCGGGAACCAGTCCATCGATGACGGCCTGGGCACTTTCCTTGTTGCGCGGCGTGGTGTCGGCGATCACCTGCAGCTGGTCAGCGGTGGGGCAGGCCTGGCCGAGATTGCCGTTGGCGATCAAGCGTTGGCGATAGAACGCGCCAAGCGCCTGCATGCCTGCATGCCCGTGCGGGGTCAGGATGCCAGGCGCCACGGGCCACGATGGCCACGGTTGGCTGGCATAACTTGCGTGGGCGTCTGGTGCGGTCGTAGGTGAGCGCACACCGTGGCGAAGCAGCACGATCTCCGCCACAGCCGTTTCGCCGTGGGGTGCGGGCGCAGCCATGGCACCCACGCTGCCGACGGCTGCAAGCACAAGCGACGTCCATACAGTGGTACGAATCCAACCAGGGCGCATGTCCAACCTCACAGCTTCACCGACACATCAAGGAAGATACCGCGACCGGGCAGGCCGAAGTACAGCGGATCGCCACTGACGGCCTGGGTCCCGGCGTAACCGGTGAACTTCTTCACATTGAAGAGGTTGTTCACGTCCACGCTGACAGAAAAGCCCTTGGTGCCCCAGGGACCGGTTTCCGTGCGGTAGCCCGCTGCGGCGTCCACCGTCAGGTAGCCGGCGATGCGCTGGTCGTTCTTGAATACCAGGTTGCCGTCGTCGTCGGTCGTGTTATCCAGGCCGTACTGGTGCCCCAGGAACTTGCCCATCAGCGAGCCGAAGTAACCGGTGCTGCCGCTGTAGAGCAGGCCCAGCGCGGCGGTGACCTTCGGTGTTCCGGCCACCTGCACGCTGCTGTTCTTGTAGGTGGCCTTGTTGTAGCTGGCGTTGCCGTAAAGGCTGAGCGCATGGGTGAGGGCCCAGGTGCCTTCGACTTCCGCGCCCTTGTAGATCGCGCCGCCGCCGTTGACGAAGGTGTCTTCGTTGCCGTTGCCGGTATCGACTTCCGTCTCGGTGATGAAGTTGGAGAAATTGACGTAGTACACATCCGCGCCGAAGGTAAATTCACGCGAGGCGTAGGCGGTGCCGATCTGGTAATTCTTGGTGAGTTCCGGATCGAGGCCGCGCGATCCGTTCACCTGGATCACGTCGATTGGCGGAGCCAGGAAGCCCTTGGCCGCCTGCGCATAGGCTGTCCACGAATCACTGAGCTTGTCGTGCACGCTGATCGACGGCAACGTGGCACGGTAGGTGGCCTCGGCATTGATCGGGACCGGCGGCGACACCTTGTTCAACGGCGCGTCGAGCGAGCGCGTCACTTCCGAATAGCGTACGCCAGGGCTTACCGTGATTGCATCGGTCACTTTCCAGTCGTACTGCACATAGGGCTGCACGGTGTCGGTGCGGTCGTCGAGAAGGTAGTTGTCGACCGGGCCGTACTTGGTGCCGGTCTTGGCGCCGGTGGTGAGGTCCAGCGGGTATTGGTACCGCGCATCCAGGCTGCGCTCGAGCCAGATGCCGGTCAGGAAGGTACCGGGGCCAAGGTCGTGACCCAGTCGCAACACGTTGCCGAAGGCGCGGAAACCGGAGTCGGAGAGCTTGCCAGGAAGGTCCGTCTTCGACGTGGATACTTTCTTGCCGGCGGCGTTGTAGAACGTCACGCCGTTGTCGGCCGGGTCGATGTCCGAAGCGTCGGCCGCCTTGCGGGCCCAGTGGTCGAAGCTGTTGTAGTACACCTTGTCGTCCAGATCCCAACCAGCAAGCTGGGTGGCAAGACCAAGGTAGGTGAAGCTGGAATAGTACGCCGCGTTGTTGGCGTCCTTGTCATTCTGCACGGTGGGGTCATCGCCCAGGCCGAAGCGCCAGCCGTACTGGTCGATCTCGGCCTTGGTGGCGCCTTGCACGGTGTTCTGGTGCTCGCGGTTGTAGCTGGTGAGGAAGGTGAGCGTAGTGACATCACCCAAGTTGCTGATGGTCTTGATGAAAGCGTGGTCGCGCTTGTCGTCGGTGCCCTTCAGGAACGTTTCGCTGGACTCCTTCGACAGGTCGGCGAAGATCTTCGTATTGCCTACCGTCTCATCGGCCGTCACGCCACCGGCGTGCGTATCCCAGCTGCCTACAGTGAGATAAGCCGTGATGCCGGGATCATCCGACGGATCGCGCGAGCGCAGTGCCACGGTGCCGCCGAAGGTGGCGTTACCGATGGTGGTTCCGCCGCCCGGACCGCGGTCGATCTCGGCCTGCCCCAGCACGTGGTTGTTGAAGTACGCCGAGGTGGTGTGGTGCAGGTCGCTGGCGTCGCCGAAGGGAATGCCATCGAAGGTGATGTTGAACTGGCCGTCCTGGAAGCCGCGGATGCTGATGCCTTCGTTCTTGCCCAGGCCTGGGCCTTCGGGCGAAGTCACGGTAACGCTCGGCGCGTACTTGATGATGTCGTCGAAGTTGGCGTTGAAGCGCAGGCCATCGCGGATGAAACGCTCATCGATCACCGAGGTCGGCTGGCTGGCTTCCAGCGGCGCCGCGCTGGGGGCAAGCGTATCCACGGCATTTGCATGCACGCTCACCGGCGCGAGATCGCGCGCCTGGTCACGGCTGTCGATCGCCGGGATATTGGTGCTTGCCGGCGCCGGGCCGGCCCCGACGTTTCCCGGGATGACGGTCACCGTGGTGGGAGTGACGAAACGGTAGGTCATGCCGGTACCGCGCAGCATGGCGTCCAGTTGCTGGGTGGGTTTCAAGCCCGCCGTCGTGGCATTGCTGCGCACGCCGTCGGCGATCTCGGTACCGTAGACCACTTGCAGGCCCGCATCCTGCGCAAAGCGATCGAGCGCCTGCGCCAAGGGCATCGACGGAATGGCTTGCGCGACGGGAGCGGCGTCGACGGGCGTGGTGGCGAGGCTGGCAAAGGCCAGGGCGATGCAAAGGGCGAGCGGCTTACGCATGGAGGCAAATACCCGGAGGGGAGAAATCGGCGCGGAGTGATCCGCTAGGTCCCCAGTTAAGAGTGGCCGGGCGCACAAGTGGGTACCGCCGATTCGATGAATTTTTTCTTACAGCTTCGTTGCTGTTTTGCGCTTGTCGCTGGCCACCGTTACGCGTACGTCCGTTGCCGTGCGCTCTACGCGCACGCCGGGAAGCGTGGCCAGGTAAGCGAGGAAGGCGTCCGCATCGTGCGCCTTGAATACACCGCTGATGCGCTTGGCCGCCAGCGTCTTGTCGTCCACCACCAGTGGTCGGGCGACGTATGCATTGAAGCGCTGCGCTACCTCCGCTACCGGCATGTCGTGGAAGCGGATCTCCGTGGGAAGCCAATCCGTGGCGCGGGCGATGTCCGTGCTGCCATGGTCAAGCAACCGGCCGTCGCGCGCCACGCGCGCTGATTCGCCACCGCCCAGTTCAACCACCGGTAACGCCGGTGGCTCGCTACCGGCCAGACGTGGTGCCAAGCGATCGATCCAGCGCAGCGTGCGCTCCGCCACGGCGACGCGGCCGCTGATCACGGCAACGTCCGTGGCATCGCCATCCGTGCGTACGGTGAATACGGTGCCGATATCGGTAAGCACCTGGGTGCCCACGTGGATGGTCATCGGGCGACCCGGATCCTTGCCCAGGTTGAACAAGGCCGCGCCGCGGAGCAGTTCGATCGAGCGTGTCCCGGTGTCGAAGCGCACCACCATGGCACTGTCGCGGTCCAGTTCCACCACGCTGCCATCCTCGAGCGGCACTGTACGGGGCGTCGACGCGTCCGCGGCATACTGCTGGCCCGGTGCGGTCGGCACTGGCTGCATGGCCACACGAATACCCACGCCAAGCACTAGGATCACGCCTGCCGCGACTGCCAGCCGGCGAAGGGTCCGCGGACGCGGGGCACCGCTTGTGCGCTCCCGCAGCATGGCGGGAACCGGGTGAGCCTGCGTCGGAGTGATACGGAAGGGCACCACCGACGGCTCGCTGGCGGCCAGCGCCTTCAGTTGCGCGTGCGCTGCCTTTTCTGCGGCAGCGGCGGCTGGAAGATCATTGTGCAGCCCTGCGATAGCAAGGTATTCGGCCACGTGCTGTGGAGAGCGTTGCAGCCACGCCAGGAAGCGCGCGTTGGTCCGGTGGTCACCGCCGCCGCGCAATTCCAGGTACCAGGTGGCCGCTTCCTCGGTCAGGCGCCGCGAGGCCCGGCTGTTGGCATCAGTCATAACGAGCCATCCCTTGCCGGCACAGGGCCAATCCCTTGACGATGTACTTCTTCACCATGTTCGGCGAAATGGAAAGCGCTTCGCCGATGTCCTTATAGGGCATCTCGTCGCGGTAGTGCATCACCATCACTGCACGGCATTTGGGCGAAAGCCGTCCCATGATGTCGGCCAGGCGCTGGCGCCGCAGTTCACGATCCAGATCGTTGCCGGCCTGGCAAGGCGTGGCCAGCCGCTCGAGCACTTCGGGAAGCCCCTCGCTACTCACCGGCGCGCGCCGGCGCATCTGCGCATGCTCCTTCACCAGATTTCCCGCTACGGTGAAAAGGTAGGCCTCGGGATTGCGGATCGCGGCAACATCGCCGCCGCCGGTACCCAGCAGGCGCAGGTAAACCTCCTGGACCAGGTCCTGGGCATCCCAGCGGTGCGCCACGCGGCGCAGGAAATAGTTGGCGAGCGCAGGACCCTTGTCGGACAACAGCCGGGCCCAGCCCTGCAGGTTGTCGGCGGACACGAGAAGCTCCCGGGTGGAACGATCAGCCTAGGGAGCGATCATGACGGTTACGTTGCGCTGGATAGGGGCGCGACGGCCATCCATTACCATGGTCGTATGACCGATTTCCCCATCGGGGAGGTACTCCCCGACATCCTCACCTCCCTGGTCGCACACCCGCGCCTGGTGCTCGAAGCGCCACCTGGCGCGGGCAAGACCACGCAGGTGCCGCTGGCGCTGTTGGATGCACCGTGGCTGGAAGGCCGCAACATCGTGGTGCTGGAGCCGCGCCGCATCGCCGCGCGTGCCGCGGCGTCGTTCATGGCGCGACAGCTGGGCGAAGAGGTGGGCGTGCGGGTGGGTTACCGTATCCGCTTCGAATCGCGGATCAGTGCGGCAACGCGGATCGAGGTGGTGACCGAGGGCATCCTTACCCGGATGCTGCAGGACGATCCCGAGCTCGCCCATGTGGGCGCGATCCTCTTCGACGAATTCCATGAGCGGCATCTGGCCGGCGATCTGGGTGCTGCGCTGGCCCTGGACGTGCAGGCGGCGATGCGGCCGGACCTTCGCCTGGTGGTGATGTCCGCCACGCTCGATGGCGAGCGCGTGGCGAGGTGGTTCGACTGTCCACGCATCAGCAGCCCGGGGCGCAGTTTTCCCGTGGTAGTGGAATATCCGCCGGCACGCACGCAGGAAACCATCGAGCAGCACCTGGCGCGCACCGTGGTACAGGCGCTGCGCGACAACGAGGGTGACGTGCTGGCCTTCCTGCCGGGACGGCGGGAGATCGACCGCACGCGCGGCATGCTCGAAGCGATGACGGGCGATGAAGTCGAAGTGATTCCCTTGCATGGCGAACTATCGCTGATCGACCAGCAAGCGGCACTTGCGCCGTCTGAACCCGGCGCCCGACGCGTGGTACTGGCAACCAATGTGGCCGAATCCAGCGTCACGCTGCCTGGAATTCGCGCCGTGGTGGATTCCGGGCTTGCCCGCGAGCCCCGATTCGATCCGAATTCGGGCTTCACCCGGCTGGCGACGGTCAATATTTCCCAGGCCTCGGCCGACCAGCGTGCCGGCCGTGCGGGAAGGGTGGCTGCGGGGCGGGCGTATCGCCTTTGGGCGCAGAGCCGGCGGCTGGAGCCGTCGCGCACGGCGGAGATCGCGCAGGCGGAGTTGTCGGGCCTGGCGCTGGAGTTGGCGACCTGGGGCAGCAATGACTTGCCCTGGCTCGATCCGCCACCAGCCGGGGCGATGGGCCAGGCACGCGACCTGTTGTTGCGGCTGGGCGCCCTCGACGCTGGCGGCCGGCTTACGCAAGTGGGGCGTGGCATGGCTACGCTGGGCGCTACGCCACGACTGGCGGCTGCCGCCCTGCGCGCGCCTGACACCTTGCGTCCGCTGGTGGCGGATCTGCTTGCCCTGATGGATGCACGCTCGCCCCTGCGCGGCGAACTGTCGCGCAGCGACGACTTCCGTGCCCGGTTGTCCGCGCTGCACCTCTGGCGCGACGGTGGCGCACGGCGCGTGCGTGACGCCGATGTCGGTGCGCTGGCGGCCATCGAAAAGGCTTCCATGGGTTGGCGCCGCCGTCTGGGCGTGCGCCACGGGGCGTCCGGCGTGCCCGACAGCCGTACCGTGGGCGACTTGATGCTGCATGCGTTTCCCGATCGCGTGGCGCGGCGCGATGACGGCAACCCTCTGCGCTACACCCTCGCCAATGGTCGCGGCGCGCGCCTGCACGAGGCTTCGGCGCTCTATGGCGAGCCCTGGCTTATCGTGATTGAACTGCGCCACGAGTCACCGGACAGCTTTATCGTGGCCGGTGCCCCCTTCGACCCGGATTCACTCGAGCGGGAATATTCATCGCTGTTCACCGACGAGCGCACCTTGCGCTGGAACGACGAGCGAGATGCGGTGGAAGCATTCCTCGAGCGACGTTACGAAGCCATCGTGCTTGAGCGGCGCAGCGTGCCGGTGACGGCGGAAGACGCCCTGCCGGCGCTGATGGCCGTGGTGCGCCAACGTGGGTTGGGCGCATTGCCCTGGAGCGATCATGCCCGCAACCTGCGTGCGCGCATCCAGGCGTTGCGCGCATGGCGACCTGAGCTGGAGCTTCCCGATGTGGGCGACGAGGCTCTGCTGGGCTCTCTCGACGCATGGCTTGCGCCGCACCTTGCAGGCAAGCGCCGCCTCGATGCCATCGCAGCCGCCGATCTTTCACAGGCGATGGCCGGCATGCTCGACTACCAGCAGCGCATGGCCCTGGATGCCCAGGCCCCGGAGAGCCTGCGCGTGCCCAGCGGCATGACCAGGGCGCTTGCCTATGGCGTGCACGAAGACGACGCAGCCGCGGCGCCGGTGCTGGCGGTGAAGCTGCAGGAGCTGTTCGGCATGGCGGATACGCCCCGCGTGGCCGATGGCCGCATACCCGTGATGCTGCATTTGCTGTCACCGGGCGGCCGGCCGGTGCAAGTGACACAGGACCTCAAGGGCTTCTGGGACCGCACCTACCCTGAGGTGAAGAAGGAAATGAAAGGTCGCTACCCCCGTCACCCGTGGCCCGACGACCCCTGGGCCGCCACGCCCACGCATCGGGCCAAACCTCGCGGTACATGAATACCGCGAGGCCTCGGGCGCGTCAGGCCTGCTTTCGGTTGAAGAGTTTCTTGATCGCCGCCCCAATCGCGACAATACCGATGATCAGGAATTTCTTCAGGCCAAGCAGCAGCAAGCCGAGCTTGGCGAACAGGCCCGCCTTGGCGGCGATGCCGCCGGCCACCAGTGCGGCGATGCCATAGGCTGCCACCTTGTCGGTGCCGGGGCTGAAATCGGTGTAACGCACGCCTGGGTCGAACTCGGTCATGGCCAGCACCTTGGGCATGTCCGCTTCCACTTTCGGCAGCAGCGTGAGCGGCGCCACGGCAGAGAGCTGCAGGTAACCATGGCGGCCAAGCACGCGAATGTCGTAGTTGAGCGATCGACCGCTATGGCCATCCTTGGTGAACTTCAGATCGCGTGCCCAGTACAGTTTGTGCGCGGCGGCATCGTAATGCGGCGGCGTGGCCCAGCCCACCAGTTCGATCGCCGGGTATCCCTGCTTGACACGCTCGGCACTGGATTCCTCAACGCCTTTCTTCATGTCCTTGAGCAGATCGTCGTAGTCGATGGTGCTGGCGTCGTCGTCCTTCACGTGTCCATCGTCGGAATAAGTGACCACCACCGCCCAGGTACTTTCATCGACCAGCGCGGAGGGTGTTTCACCCGGCACGATCATGCCCAGTACGTCCTTGTCCGGTGGATTGCCCCAAAGGTCGGTAAGCACTTTTTGTGCGTCATTGGCCGAAAGGAAGGAATAGCCTGGTTGCAACGCCAGCGTGGCGTGCGCGGCGGGTACCGGTACGGTGCCGGTCTGCAGCTTGAGTGAATTGAGCAAGGCCCGTTCGGAGGCGCCTTCATCCGCAATGGCATGGAAGGGCGCGGCGAAGAGCGCCGCAAGCATGGCCATGCGGGCCATGCCGGACATGATCGTCATTGAAGTCCCCTGGTTTGGCGGACACCCCCCGGTGTCCGGCGGACAGTGTAAAGAACTAGCCCAGCGGGCGCACGCGCAAATTCCGCCCCTTGATCTTGCCGGCGCGGAGGCGTTCAAGGGCTTTGTTGGCGACGTCGCGCTGGATGGCCACATAGGAACGCGTGGCGAAGACGTCGATCTTGCCCACGGCCGTGCCAGGCAGGCCGGCGTCGCCGGTAAGGGCGCCCAGGATATCGCCCGGGCGCACTTTTTCCTTCCGCCCGCTATCGACCACAAGCGTTTTCATCGGTGCCAACTGTAAGCGCTTCTTGGCTGGCGCAGCGCGCAGTGGTTCCACTTCGAAATCGCCCATGGCCTTGACCTTGGCGTTCTCGCGCGAGGTCACCAGGGTAATGGCAAGGCCTGCTTCACCGGCGCGGCCCGTGCGGCCGATGCGGTGCGTATGGGTGTCCGCGTCGTGCGCCACGTCATAGCTCACCACCAGCGGCAGGCCGGCGATATCCAGGCCGCGCGCGGCGACATCGGTTGCTACCAGCACGTTACAGCTTCGGTTGGCGAAGCGGACCAGTACCTCATCACGATCGCGTTGTTCAAGGTCGCCGTGCAAGGCCAGTGCGGAGAAACCGAGCTTGTCCAGCGCGTCGGCGACGACCTCGGTGTCCTTGCGCATATTGCAGAACACCAGGGCGCTTTGCGAATCCACGCCCAGCACGCGGGCGAGAGCGTCGACCTTGTCGCCGTCCACCGCCACGAAACGCTGGCTGATGGTGGTTTCCACGGGTGCCGATTCGATGGTGACCTCGACAGGATTCTTCTGCAGGCGCTTGCTCTGCCGGCGGATCTCGTCGGGATAGGTGGCTGAAAACAGCAAGGTCTGATGGTGCTTGGAGATACGGCCGACGATATCGTCGATGGCTTCGCCAAAGCCCATGTCCAGCATGCGGTCGGCCTCGTCCAGCACCAGTACCTTGATGCCGCCGCCATGCAGGCTTTCTTTCTTCAGGTGTTCCTGGATGCGCCCAGGCGTACCCACCACGATATGCGGGTCGTGCTCGAGCGAGGCCAGCTGCGGACCCAGCGGCATGCCACCGCACAGGGTGAGCAGTTTCACATTGGGGATATTGGCGGCCAGCTTGCGGATGGATTTGGAGACCTGGTCGGCCAGTTCGCGCGTGGGGCAGAGCACCAGCGCCTGCAGGCGGATGGTGGACTCGTCCAGCGACTGCAGCAGCCCCAACCCGAAGGCGGCCGTCTTGCCGCTGCCGGTGCGGGCCTGGGCGATCACATCGCGGCCTTGAAGGATCGGCGGAACACTATGTTCCTGAACCGGGGTCATGGCGGTATAACCCAGCGCCGCGACGCTGGCTGCGAGCTCGGGGCGGAGGGAAAGGGCGTCGAAGGTGGTCATGACGCCATGATCGCATCTCCGGGGCTTCGACGCCCGGGCCACACCTTCGTAAATCGACGTTTAAGGCTTTACGGGATGAAAGGCATCCGCGAGCGCGGAGTAGCCTGCCACGCGCAACAGCACGATGAACAGCGTGACCATGCCTCCGAGCAGTACTCCCAGACCGGAAAGCCCCCAAAGCGCCATCTGCAGTTTCGTGGGGACGGAGTCAAATCGAGCAGCAAGCGCCTCGATCCGCCAGTCGAGCCTGTCGACCTTGGCGGAAAGTTCGGAAACCTGCTTCACCAGTTCCGCCAGGGACTCCCGAATGGATCGGAACTCAACGGTATGAGCGTCAACGTCGCTGCGTAGGCCTAATACCTCGACCTCAAGTTTTGCAACCCGCTGTTCCATGCGTTCCTCTACACAACGATCAATAGCCGGATTGGACGTTACTTCAATTCACCGGGCGTCGTATGTAGGAACTGACCTTCTAATCTGTCATCCGGCTATGCGGGGTTCACCACTGCTTACGCTCGGGCAACAACCCCTTCAGCTCCACTTCTGTCAAATTCCGCCACTGCCCAACCTTCAACTTCCCTAAGCGGACGTTGACGATACGCACCCGCCTTAACTGCGTCACCCGGTAACCGAACTCCGCCGCCATCAGGCGGATCTGCCGGTTCAAGCCCTGCGTAAGCACGATTGAAAAGCCGAATTTTGCAATGCGCCGGGTGCGGCAGGGTTTGGTCATCTGGCCACGGATGCGTACGCCGCGCGCCATGGCGCTCAAGAATTCATCCGTCACCGGCTTGTTCACCGCCACGAGGTACTCCTTCTCGTGGTTGTTCTCCGAACGGAGGATCTCGTTGACGATATCGCCGTTGCTGGTGAGCAGGATCAGGCCTTCGGAATCCTTGTCCAGGCGACCGATGGGGAAAATCCGCTGGGGGTGATCGACGAAGTCGACGATGTTGCCGTCCACGCCGTGCTCGGTGGTGCAGGTGACGCCCACCGGCTTGTTGAGCGCGATGTACACCGCCTTGCGCGCCGTCGGCGTGGTGGCCAGCGTGCGCGCCACCACCACTTCACCATCCACGTGCACTTCGTCGCCGTCGAGCGCCTTGGCGCCCATGCCGACGGTTTCACCATTGATGGTGACGCGGCCGGCCTGCAGCCATTCGTCGGCTTCGCGACGCGAACACAGGCCCGCCTCGCTGATGTATTTGTTGACGCGCACGGCGAAGCCTTCTTAGGAGCGCAGGCCGGCGCCGCGGCGCAGCAGCACCAGGGCAACCACGGTGAGGCCCACCACGAAGGCCAGCATCACCGCAAAGGCGGTGACGACGTCCACATCGGACACGCCCAGCACGCCGAAGCGGAAGGCATTGACCATGTACAGGATCGGGTTCACCTGCGACATGGTGTGCCAGGGCTCGCCCAGGAGGTCGATGGAATAGAACACGCCGCCCAGGTAGGTGAGCGGCGTGAGCACGAAGGTCGGTACCAGCGCGATGTCGTCGAACTTCTTGGCGAACATCGCGTTGACGAAACCGGCCAGCGAGAACACCGTGGCGCCCAGCAGCACTGAGAAGAAAGTGATCGCCCAGTGCGTGATGTGCAGGTCGGTGAAGAACAGCGCGATCACAAGCACCAGTGCGCCCACGACCACGCCGCGCGTGACGGCGCCGATCACATAGCCGGACAGCATCACCCAGTTGGGCATTGGCGACACCAGCATTTCCTCCACGAAGCGCTGGAACTTGGCGCCGAAGAAAGAGCTGGAGATATTGCCGTAGCTGTTGGTGATGATGCTCATCATCACAAGGCCCGGCACGATGTACTGCATGTAGGTGAAGCCGTGCATGGTGCCGATGCGCGAACCTACGAGCTTGCCGAAGATGACGAAGTACAGCGTCATGGTAATGGCGGGCGGAATCAGCGTCTGTGTCCAGATGCGGGTGATCCGTGACACTTCCCTGCGCACGATGGTGCCCAGGGCCACCATGTTGATCGAGGCGCTCATGCCACCACCTCCCGGCCGTGTTCCACCAGCCGGACGAAGAGTTCCTCGAGGCGGTTCGTTTTGTTGCGCATGGATGTGACCACCACGCCGCGCTGGGTCAGCGCGGCGAACAGGGAATTGAGATCGTGCGAACGGGCCATCTCGGCCTCGATGGTGTGGTCGTCGACGCGGCGCAGGGTGACACCTGCGATCGTCGGCAGCTCGGCCGGGACCGAGGCCACGTCAAGGACGAACGATTCCACATCGAGCTTGGACAGCAGGTTCTTCATCGAGGTGTTCTCCACGATCTTGCCATGGTCGATGATGGCAATGTTGCGGCACAGCTGCTCGGCTTCCTCCAGGTAGTGCGTGGTCAGGATCACCGTGGTGCCAGCGGCGTTGATGGCGCTGACGAACTGCCACATCGAGCGGCGGATTTCGATGTCCACGCCGGCGGTGGGCTCATCCAGGATCAACAGCCTCGGTTCGTTCATCATGGCGCGGGCGATCATCAGGCGACGCTTCATGCCGCCGGACAAGGTACGGGCCTGCATATGGGCCTTGTCCCACAGGCGTAGTTCCTTGAGGTATTTTTCGGCGCGCTCGCCGGCGGTCTTGCGCCCGATGCCGTAGAAACCAGCCTGGTTCACACAGATGTCGAAGGGCTTCTCGAACTGGTTGAAATTCAGTTCCTGGGGAACCAGGCCGATCAGCTGCATGGCAGCCGAGCGGTTGCGGTGAACCGAAACGCCGAAGATCTCAGCCTCTCCCCCGGTGGCATTGACCAGGGAGGACAGGATGCCGATCAGGGTGGACTTGCCGGCGCCGTTGGGGCCGAGCAGGGCGAAGAAGTCGCCCGGTTGCACGGTAAGCGAGATGCCCTTCAGGGCTTCAACGCCATTGCCGTAGGTCTTGCGCAGGTCGTTGACCTGCAAGGCGGGTGCGGACATGGGGGGAGGGAGCTTTTTAAGACGTAAGGCCTTCATTATAAAGCAGCTGTGACCGGGCTGCTGGCCTCCCGGGGGTCCGATCGCG
>NZ_DASYDO010000012.1:0-44808 GCF_036499525.1 Luteibacter sp.
GGCCTCAAAACATGTCGCGCGCAGGGCGCGCTCCTACAGGAGGCTCACTTCAGGAGGGAGCGCAGCATCCAGGCGGTTTTCTCGTGGTCCCTCAGGCGGCCCGTGACTATATCGGCCGTGCCCTCGTCGCCCGCGCCATCGGCGACCTTGATCGTGTCGCGGGACGTGGCGGCGGCGATTTCATGGCCTTCCACGAGCTGGGCGACCATGTCCTTCCATTCCGGCACCTCCGACTCTTCCTTGATCGAGGTGAGCTTGCCGAACTGGCTGTAGGAACCGGGGGCGAACACATCGAGGATGCGGATGCGCTCGGCCACTTCGTCGGCGGCCAGCCAGAGGGCGTTGTACTGGGTTTCGAACATGGCGTGCAGGCTGTTGAACTGCGGGCCGGTGACGTTCCAGTGGAAGTTGTGCGTCTTGAGATACAGCGAATAGGTATCAGCGAGGAGGCGGGAAAGCTGCTTGGCGACAGCTTCGCGGTCCTTCTTGGCGATACCGATATCGATGGTCATGGCTCGACTCTCCTTGGGGGTTTTTAAGGTCTGAGGAATGCCATTCTAACGATCCGTGCGGCCTACGTGAAATGAACTGTTCCGATTCCGCCGATAGGCACACGCTATTATTGGGGTCCCCATGAGCACCTCCACAAGCCCCACGCGACCCTCCGCCCCCGATCCGCGCCTGCGCGAGCTGCGCGATGCGCTGGCGCGGGTCGCCAGCCGCGACTTCGGACGCCTGCTGGGTCGCTGGCGCGCGCTGTCACGCAAGCCCGATGCCGGGAAGCTGCAGGCGCTGGCCGCCGATATCGCTGCCTCGACCGCCCGCCGCGCCGCGCGCGTGGCGTCCAAGCCGGTCATCGCGGTGGACGCTTCGCTGCCCATCGCGGCGCGGGCGGACGACATCGTGAAACTCATCCGAGAGCACCAGGTGGTGGTGATCGCCGGCGAAACCGGCTCCGGCAAGACCACTCAGCTGCCGAAGCTCTGCCTGGCCGCCGGCCGTGGCGAGGCGGGCATGATCGGATGCACCCAGCCGCGCCGCCTGGCCGCGCGCTCCGTGGCCACCCGCGTGGCCGAGGAACTCGGCACGCCGATCGGCGATAAGGTCGGCTTCCAGGTCCGCTTCACCGAGAAAGTCTCCGACCAGGCGCTGGTCAAGTTCATGACCGACGGCATCCTGCTCGCCGAAACGCAGTCCGATCCCTGGCTGTCGGCCTACGACACGATCATCATCGACGAGGCCCACGAGCGCAGCCTCAACATCGATTTCCTGCTCGGCTACCTGAAGCGCCTGGCCGCACGGCGGCCGGAACTGAAGATCGTCGTCACCTCCGCCACCATCGACACCGAGCGCTTCGCGGCGCATTTCGATGGTGCGCCCGTGGTCGCCGTGGAAGGTCGCACGTATCCCGTCGAGGTCCGCTACCGTCCGCCGGGCGAGCGCGTGGAGGGCAACGCGGCGCAGCAGGTGGCCGACGCCATGGACGAGATCACGCGCGAGGACCCGCGCGGCGACGTGCTGGTGTTCCTCCCGGGCGAACGCGAGATCCGCGATGCGCACCTGCTGCTCTCACGCCGGCAATACCGCGAGACCGAAGTGCTGGCGCTGTATGCGCGGCTGTCGGCAACCGAGCAGGACCGCGTATTCCGTCCCGGGCCGAAGCGGCGCATCGTGCTGGCGACCAACGTGGCTGAGACCTCGCTGACGGTGCCACGCATCCGCTATGTCATCGATTCCGGCACGGCACGCGTGAAACGCTACAGCCAGCGCGGGCAGCTCGAGCGCCTGCATATCGAACCCATCTCGCAGGCCGCCGCCAACCAGCGCAAGGGCCGCTGCGGACGCGTGGGACCGGGCATCTGCTATCGCCTCTACGAAGAAGCGGATTTCGCGCTGCGCCCGGAATACACCGATCCGGAGTTGCTGCGCTCGTCGCTGGCGAACGTGATCCTGCGCATGCTCGCGCTGGACCTTGGCGAGGTGGAGGATTTTCCGTTCCTCGAGGCGCCCGATCCGCGCGTGGTCGCCGACGGTCACCGCCGCCTCGCGGAGATCGGCGCCATCGACGACGACCGCCGGCTCACCGATGTGGGCCGCACGGTGGCCCGGCTGCCGATCGACGTGCAGCTGGCGCGGATGCTGGTGGAGGCGCGCCGCCTTGGCAGCCTCGCGGAACTCACCACCGTCGTGGCCTTCCTCAGCATCCAGGATCCGCGCGAGCGGCCGCCCGATGCACGCGGTCAGGCCGATGCGGCCCATGCGCAGTTCGCCGATCCCAAGTCCGACTTCATCGGCGTGCTGAACCTGTGGCGCGCATACCTTTCCGCCGCCGAGGAACTCACTTCATCGAAGCTGCGCGACTGGTGTTCGCGGCATTTTCTCAGCTTCATGCGCATGCGCGAATGGCGCGAACTGCACCGGCAACTGGTGCTGGTCGCCCGCGACATCGGCTGGGGCGAAAGCGCTCCCGTAGGAGCGCGCCCTGCGCGCGACAGCCTTCCGCAGCAAGGCAACAAGGTCCAGGGCTCTTCGCGAAAAGCTGTCGCGCGCGAGGCGCGCTCCTACAACGCCGCCGATCCCCTCGACGGTGACGCCCTTTTTGAAGCCGTCCATCGCGCCCTGCTGACGGGTCTTCCGACCCAGGTCGGTCATAAGGATGAGAAGGGTGTGTACCGCGGCACGCGCGAGCGCCGGTTCCAGGTGTTCCCCGGTTCGGCGTTGGCGAAGAGCCCGCCGGCATGGATCTTCGCCGCGCAGATCATCGATATCGGCGGGCGCATCTGGGCCATGATGTCAGCACGCGTCGATCCGGCCTGGGTGGAGTCGCAGGCGAGCCACCTGGTGCGCGCGACGGCGCGCGATGCGCACTGGTCGCGAAAGCGCGGCACGGTCGTAGCCTATGAGCAGGTCACCCTGTTCGGGCTGGTGCTGGTCGAGCGCCGGCCGGTGACCTTCCAGCGCCAGGACCCGCGCCTCGCCCACGAGATCTTCGTTCGTGAGGCGCTGGTTCGCGCCGAGCTCGACAGCCGCGCCGATTTCGTGCGCGCCAATGCGCGCGTCCTCGAACAGGCGCAGGACATCGAGGCCAAGCAGCGGCGTGCCGGCCTGTTGCGCCCGGACGAGGAACTTGCCGCCTTCTTTGAGGGCAAACTGCCGGAGAGCATCGCGGATACGCGGGCACTCGATGCGTGGTACCACAAGGCGGCTCCGGCGGAGCAGGCCGCATTGCGCTGGACCCTCGCCGATGTGATGGACACCGGGGCAGGGCTTGACCCCAAGGCGTTCCCCGCATCACTCGACATCGGCCAGCATCGCTACCGCCTTGAATATCGCTTCGTACCGGGGGACCCGGCGGACGGTGTCACCATCCAGGTGCCGCTGGCGTTCCTCAACGCACTGCCGGGAGCCCGCGGCGACTGGCTCGTCGGTGGCCTGCTGGCCGACAAGGTGGCTGAACTGATCCGCGCGCTACCGAAGGCGTTGCGCCGCAACTTCGTGCCTGCGCCGGACTTCGCCCGGGCCTTCGTAGAAGCCGAGGCACCGCGCGACGAGCCCCTGGTTTCGGCGCTGGCGACGTTCCTGAAGCGTACGACTGGCGTCGACGTGGACGCGTCGGCTTTCGCCGATACCGAGTTGCCGGCACACCTGCTGATGCGCTATCGGGTGCATGACGAGAACGGGCGCACGGTTGCCGAGGGACGCGACCTCGCGGCCATCCGGGCGCAATGGGAAGGCAAGGCGCGCGAGGCTTTCTCGCGCAAGACCGACGTCGAACTCACGCGCGAAGGCATCGTCGCCTGGGATTTCGAGGCCATTCCGAAGGAAGTGCGTTCGGAGGGCGGCCTCACGGCATATCCGGCACTGGTAGACCTGGGCGAAGCCGTGGCCCTGCGTGTCTTCGAACGTGCCGACGAGGCCGCGGAAGCACACGTGGGCGGTGTCGAACGCCTCCTGCGTCAGTCCCTTGCACCCGAATTCAAGCGTGCTCGGCGGCAGCTGCCGATCGCCAATCCTCTTTCATTGAAGTACGCGCCGCTTGGCAGCGTCGACGGCCTGCGCGAAGACCTGGTCGAGGGGGGCTTTGCCGACTTGCTGGTGGAACGCCGCCTGGATGTGCGTACCCATGGCGACTTTGAGGCGTTACGCGCCGAGTTCGCGCGCGAACTGTTCGGTGCGGCGATGGCACGGCAGAAACTGGCCGAGCCGATCATCGAGGCGCAGGCCGATCTGAAACCCTGGATGGACCCGCCGCTGGTCGGTTTCGCCAAGGCCAGCTACGACGACCTGCGCGAACAGCTGGCTGCGTTGTTGCAGCCCGGCTTTCTGCGTGACCTTCCTCGCGACCGGCTGGCGCACTATCCGCGCTACCTGAGGGCCATGCGCCTGCGTGCCGAACGGCTGCGCCAGGATCCCGCACGCGACCAGTCGCGCATGTTGCAGGTGCTGCCGTACTGGCGCGCGCTGCTCAATGCGGGCGGCACGGCGCTCCGCGACACCACCTGGCAGGAACTGCGCTGGCTGCTCGAGGAATGGCGGGTGTCGCTGTTCGCCCAGGAACTGAAGACGGCTGAGCCGGTGTCGGCGAAGCGGCTGGCCCGCGCCCTGGAAACGGCGCTGGCGGAGGACAGGCGATGAGCGCTTCCCCGCCGATGCCGCAGACCGAGCGTGCCCGCGAAGCCTGTGGCGTGCTGCCCGTGGCGGCGCGCGCCGAGGGCGAAACCATCATCGAGTTGCTGCGGTTGTTGGGCTGCGATGACGAAACCTGTGCTTCGGCCCTGTGGTTCTCGCTGCAGCGTGGCCTTCCGGGCGCGACCGACGACATGGCCAAGGCGTGGGCGCCGTCGTTGCGCCGCCTGGTCGACGGCCAAGGCGAGGCCGAGAAAGTATGGGCCCTGCATGCCCAGCGCGGTTCCGGCAGCGGCGCCGAAGGCTTGCGCCGCCTCCTGCTAGCGATCATCCGCGACTTGCGCGTGGTCTTCGTGCTGCTGGCGCGACAACTCGCGGCGATGCGCACGGCCATGGCGCTGCCCGACCACGAGCGCCGCGAGCTGGCCCAGCTCACCTCCGACATCCACGCGCCGCTCGCTAACCGCCTCGGCATCTGGCAGCTGAAGTGGGAGCTTGAAGACCTTGCCTTCCGTTACCTCGAACCGGACACCTATCGCCGCATCGCGCGCTTGCTGGACGAGCGTCGTGCCGACCGCGAGAATTTCATCGCCTCCAGCCTGGCGGAACTGCGCACGGTGCTGGAAGGCGCGGGTGTACACGCTGACCTGGCCGGCAGGCCCAAGCACATCTTCTCCATCTGGAAGAAGATGAAGAAGAAGGGGCTGGAGTTTTCCGATCTTTACGACATTCGCGCCGTGCGCATCCTCGTCGATAGCGTGGGTGACTGCTATGCCGCGCTCGGTCTCGTGCACAGCCTGTGGCCGCACCTGCCCGGCGAGTTCGACGATTACGTAGCGCGGCCCAAGGGCAATGGATACCGCTCGTTGCACACGGCGGTGCTGGGGCCGGAAGGGAAAACACTCGAAGTACAGATCCGCACCCACGAGATGCATCGCGCGAACGAGCTCGGCGTGGCCGCGCATTGGCGCTACAAGGAAGGCGGCGGCGCGGATGCCGAGTTCGAGGCGAAGATCGCCTGGATGCGCAAGCTGCTCGAGCCGCGCGGCGAAGACGAAGCCGAACTGGCTGCCGGCTTCGAAACCGAACTGATGGAAGATCGCGTGTACGTGCTCTCGCCCAAGGGCGAGGTCATCGACATGCCCCGCGGCGCCACCGTGCTGGATTTCGCGTACCACATCCATACCGACGTGGGGCACCGCTGCCGCGGCGCCAAGGTCAACGGCCGCATCGTGCCGCTGACCACGCAGCCGCGCAGCGGCGATCGCGTGGAAATCCTCACCACGAAGGTGTCCGAGCCCAGCCGCGACTGGCTCTCCGCGCACCACGGCTATCTCAACACGTCGCGTGCCAGGGAGAAGGTGCGCGCGTGGTTCCGGCGCGAGACGCACGACGCAAACATCCTCGCGGGCAAGGCGTCGCTGGAAAAGGAACTGCGCCGCCTCGCGCTGGACGACGTCGACCTGGCGAAGCTGGCCACACACTTCCGCCTGAAGAATGTGGATGAGTTGTATGTCACGGTGGCGCTGGGCGAGGTGAGTCTTGGCCAGGTGGCACGCTCGCTGCAGGAGCCCGCGGAGCCCGAGGTCATCCAATCCGGCAATCCGGTCGCATCGCGCGGGGCACAGCACGATCGCGGCGCGCTTTCGATCGAAGGCGTGGGCAACTTGCTCACGACGCTGGCGCGCTGCTGCCAGCCACTACCCGGCGACACCGTGCGCGGCTTCATCACCCGCGGTCGTGGCGTATCGGTACATCGCGCCGACTGCGCCTCGCTGGCCCGTCTCGCCCGGCGCGATCCGGATCGCGTGATCGAGGTGGGCTGGGGCAGGGTCGACGTGCAGAACTATGAAGTGGATGTGGAACTGCGCGGGTACGACCGCAAGGGCCTGCAGAAAGACGTCGCCACCACCATCAACAACGTGGGGCCACACATCGTTGCTTCCTCCAGCCGCGTGCACGTGCGCACGGGCGAGGTGGAGATGCGCTTCACGTTACGGGTGAAGGATTACGAACAGCTGTCGACCTTGCTGGGAAGGCTTGGGGCGTTGCCGAACGTGACGGATGCGAGGCGATTGGGCGGCAGGTAGGAGCGCGCCCTGCGCGCGACATGTTCTGAGGCCGCGACCCGGAGCTGGCGCGCCAGGTTGCGAACCGGGGCGAAAAATCTGTCGCGCGCAGGGCGCGCTCCTACGCCCCCAGAAGCAACCGCATGCCCCAATCCGCCAGCGGCTGCGCGATCAGCATGCGCGCCAGGAACAGCCCCAGCAGCACCGCGGTGGGCGAAAAGTCCAGCCCGCCGATGGTCAGGCGACCGCGGAGCGGCCGCACCAGCGGTTCGGCCAGACTCGATACCAGCCGGGCCACGGGGTGGTAGCGGTCGGTGGAGAGCATGCCCATCAGCGACCACACGAAGACCAGCACGATCCAGGTGAGCAGGAAGAAATCCAGTGTCTCGGCGATGGCTGCCACCAGGATGCCCAGCGGTGCCGGTGCGATTCCGGCGAGGACGGCTATCAGCAACACCTTCACGCATTCCAGCGCGAGGATGATGAGCAGCCCGGCGGTGTTCACCCGGCGCATGTTCGGCAAGGCCTTGCGCAAGGGCCGCAGCACGGGATTGGTGAAACGATAGAGGAACTGGCAGATTGGATTGTGGAAATCCGCGCGATAGGCCTCGGCCAGCAGCCGCAGCACGAAAAGGGTGACGATGGCGCCGAAGGCGAACTGGAGCAGCAGCGCCCCGGCATTGGTCAGGTAATTCACGTCTTCGATTCCATGTCTTCGGAAAGTTCGATGCCACGGCGCCGCGCCGCGTCGACCGCGCGCGCCACTACCTCGGGAAAATGATCGGTGTGGAAGCTGTCCAGCGCCGCCTGGGTGGTGCCGTTGGGTGAGGTGACCTTCCGGCGCAGGATGGCCGCGGGTTCGCCGCTCTCGACCAGCATGCGCCCGGCGCCGAAAGCGGTCTGCGCCGCCAGGGCGCGGGCCGTTTCACGGGAAAGCCCCTGCGAGAATGCCGCGTTCTCCAGCGCCTCTACCATCAGGAAGAAGTAGGCGGGGCCGGAGCCGGACAGGGCGGTCACGATGTCGAGCTGCTCTTCTTCCGGCACCCAGACGGTGAGCCCCGCGGCATCCAGCACGTGCTGGGCCTCGGCCCGCTGCGGCGCGCTCACCCGCGCATTGGCGTACAGCGCCGTGGCGCCCGCGCCGAACATCGCCGGCGTATTGGGCATGCAACGCACCACGGGCAGGGCGGCGTCCAGCCAGCGTTCGATCTGGTGGATGCGGATGCCCGCGGCAATGGAAATCACCATGGGGCGGTATTTCTGCACCGCGGGGCGCAGGGCCCGGCAGACCTCGGCCAGCATCTGTGGTTTCACCGCCAGGACGAGGATGGAAGCCCCCTCCGCGGCATCGAGATTATCCGTATACGTAGCCACACCGTATTCACGGGAGAGTTCGTGCAGGGCTTCCGCGCGTGGCTCGGCCACGGCGATGCCGCCGGGCTGTGCGCCGTGGCGGATCATCCCGGCGATCAGGGCGGTGGCCATGTTGCCCCCGCCGATGAAGGCGATCCGGTTCATTGGGGTTTCCGCTCCGTTGGCGACGTCGTTCACAACGCGCAAAGCATATATGGAGAATTGGCCAGCGTCCCTTGTGGCCGCCCCCCGGGCATGGTTACCTATGCCCACCAAGATAGGGGACCCCAATGGATATTGCCGAACTCCTTGCCTTCTCCGTGAAGAACAAGGCCTCCGACCTGCACCTCTCCGCGGGTCTGCCGCCGATGATTCGCGTCGACGGCGACGTCCGGCGTATCAATATCCCGGCCCTGGAGCACAAGCAGGTCCATTCGCTGATCTACGACATCATGTCGGACAAGCAGCGGCGCGACTATGAGGAATTCCTCGAAGTCGACTTCTCGTTCGAAATCCCCGGGCTGGCCCGTTTCCGCGTGAACGCGTTCAACCACAACCGTGGCGCGGGCGGCGTATTCCGCACCATTCCCTCGGAAGTACTCACCCTGGAAGACCTCGGCGCACCGAAGATCTTCCGCGAACTGATCGAGCAGCCGCAGGGCCTGATCCTTGTCACGGGCCCCACGGGATCGGGCAAGTCCACCACGCTGGCGGCCATGGTCGACCATGTGAACAAGAACGAATACGGCCACATCCTCACGGTCGAGGATCCGATCGAATTCGTGCACACCTCGCAGAAGTGCCTGGTGAACCAGCGCGAGGTCCACCGCGATACCCACGGTTTCAACGAGGCGCTCCGCTCCGCGCTCCGTGAAGACCCGGATTACATCCTGGTGGGCGAACTTCGCGACCTGGAAACCATCCGCCTGGCGCTCACCGCTGCGGAAACGGGCCACCTGGTGTTCGGCACGCTGCATACCTCGTCGGCCGCCAAGACCATCGACCGCATCATCGACGTGTTCCCGGCAGGCGAGAAGCCAATGGTCCGTTCCATGCTGTCCGAATCGCTGCGCGCGGTGATTTCGCAGTCGCTGCTCAAGAAGGTGGGCGGCGGTCGTACCGCGGCGCACGAGATCATGGTGGGCATCCCGGCCATTCGCAACCTGATCCGCGAGGACAAGGTCGCGCAGATGTACTCGTCCATCCAGACCGGCCAGCAGCACGGCATGCAGACCCTGGACCAGACCCTGGCCGACCTGGTCAAGCGCGGACTGGTCACCCGCCAGGAAGCCTCCACGTATGCCAAGAACAAGGAAGGCTTCCGGTAGGAGCGCGCCCTGCGCGCGACAGCTGTTCGCCGCAGTCCTCAGGTTGGCGCGCCAGCTCGGGGCTCGGTCTCAAAACATGTCGCGCGCAGGGCGCGCTCCTACAGGAGCCATGGAGCGTGCGGGAGCCACGGAGCGTGACCAGGATCCCTGCGTCCATTCGGGCGCAGGTATATGATCGCCCCCACAGGGGACGCCGGCCCGGTCCGGCATTGGGATACCAGGCCATGAGCGACTTCGATTTCACCTCCTTCCTCAAGCTGATGGTGCACAAGCAGGCCTCCGACCTGTTCATCACCGCCGGCGTCGCCCCCTCCATGAAGGTGCAGGGCCGCATCGTGCCCATCACGCAGAGTCCGTTGTCCGCGCAACAGTCGCGCGACATGGTGCTGAACGTGATGACGCCCGCCCAGCGCGAGGAGTTCGAGAAAACCCACGAGTGCCAGTTCGCGATCAGCGCCTCGGGCATCGGCCGCTTCCGTGTCTCGTGCTTCTACCAGCGCAATTGCGTGGGCATGGTGCTGCGCCGGATCGAGTCGAAAATCCCCACGCCGGAAGAACTCAACCTGCCGCCGATCATCAAGCAGCTGGCGATGACCAAGCGCGGCATCATCATCTTCGTGGGCGGCACGGGTACCGGTAAGTCGACCTCGCTGGCTTCGATGATCGGCTACCGCAACCAGAATTCGACGGGCCACATCATCACCATCGAGGACCCGATCGAATACGTGCACAAGCACGAGGGTTGCATCATTACCCAGCGCGAACTCGGCATCGACACCGACAGCTGGGAAAACGCGCTGAAGAACACCCTGCGCCAGGCGCCCGACGTGATCATGATCGGCGAGGTGCGTACGCGCGAGACGATGGAACACGCCATCAACTTCTCCGAAACCGGCCACCTCTGCCTGTGTACGCTGCATGCGAACAACGCCAACCAGGCGCTGGACCGCATCCTGCACTTTTTCCAGGAAGACCGCCGCCAGCAGTTGTTCATGGACCTGTCCCTGAACCTCAAGGGCATCGTGGCGCAGCAGCTCATTCCCACGCCCGACGGCAAGGCGCGTCGCGTGGCGGTGGAAGTGCTGCTGGGTACGCCGCTCGCCCAGGACTACATTCGCCAGGGCGAGATTCATAAGTTGAAGGAACTGATGCGCGATTCCAACCAGCTCGGCATGCGCACCTTCGACCAGAGCCTGGTGGAGCTCTACCACGCTGGCGAGATCTCCTACGAGGACGCGCTCCGCCACGCGGACAGTTCCAACGAAGTCCGCCTGCGCATCAAGCTGGCCCAGGGCGGCGACGCACATACGCTGTCGCAGGGGCTGGAAGGCGTGGAAATCGACAAGAGCAACGACCGCAACACCTTCGGCGGCATGCTGCACCGCTGACCACGAGGGCATTGCGGGCTCGGCTTCGCCATCGTGTTGCGCGTTTGCGGTGGCCGTGGTTTGTAGGAGCGCGCCCGGCGCGTTTATGCCCGCGTCGGGTACGACCGCTCCTTGCCCCAGTCCTAAAGTTAGCGCGCCAGCTCCAAGGCACGGCCTCAATACATGTCGCGCGCAGGGCGCTCTCCTGCAAATGCAATGCCGCGTTCGGCTCCCCTTGCCTCACTGCCACAGCGCAACCCGATGGCGAAGCCGAGCCGTAGAAATACCAGCGCAAAAAAAGGGAGCCCGAAGGCTCCCTCTATTACCGCATTGCGGTGCCCTTACTTCGCGGCAGCCGAAACGGTCAGGCCACTGGCGTCGACGCTCTTCACGCCCTTGACGCTCTTGGCAAGGTGTTCCGCCTTGCTCTTTTCGGCGGCGGTGGCGACCGTGCCGGTCAGGGTGACCATGCCTTCCTTGGTGTCGACACTGATATCGGTGGCCTTCACGTTCTTCGCGGTGGCGAATTCCGACTTCACCTTGGTCGTGATCCAGGCGTCGTCAGCCTTTCCGGGAACGGTCTGGTTGTCGCCCTTCGACATGGCGGCGGAGTCCTGCGCATAGACCTGCGCGACGGGAGCCGCGCCGAGACCGGCGACGAGGACGGCGGCAAACAGGGCCTTACGGAGGTTGGCGTGGTTCATGGGTGACTCCTTTGTCTCGCACTGAATGGGTCTGGCGATGGCGCCACGCGCTGTGGCTGCCGGTTCGCGGGATCAATGGAAACAGTGCATCCGTGAACGATTCGTGCCGAAAAAACACCACCGTTCAGCATAGTCAACAAAGGCTTTGACAAAGAAAAGGCGCCCGGCAAGGGGCGCCTTTCCGGCTTACGATAACGTTACTTATTTGTATTCGACAGCGCCGGAGATCACGAGGCCTTTCTCTTCGACGTGCGCTTCGCCCGACACCTGCACGATGCGCGCGGCCTGCGCCTTCATCGCGTCGATCTGCATCTTGGACCGCTCCGCGGCGGAAGCCTGCGCGGCCTGATCGTCGGGTGCGCCGTCCGCGCCCGAGGCTTCGGTCATGGACCTGGCATAGGCCTGGGCCTTGTCGGCCATCACGTCGACCCAGGCGCGGTACATGTCGCCGTTAAGGTGCAAGCGGCTGAGACGACCGGCATCGCCGATGGCGCCCATCAGCATGTCGTCGAGCTTGCCGTCCTCGCCGTCGCCCACGCCGATGGCGATGGCCTGGCCGTTCATCGCCGCCCAGCCGGGTATGCCGAGCATCGCGGTGATGTTCGGCGGCAGCGGTGCGGGCTTGCCGTCGCCGGCGAGCTTGAAGTCGCCGCCGAGCATCGCCTGGCCCATGGCGATCAGGCCGGCCGGGTTACGCGTGCCGAGCAGCACGCGGCCGGTGACGATGGGCATCTGCTGTCCGGCGGGGGCGGGTTTGAACGAGTCGAGCACGATGCGCACGCCACGGATGTCTCCGAACGGCGGGATGGCCGCCTGCTGCATCGTCGAGCCGAGCTTGGTGAAGCTGTCGTTCATGCCGACGAAGGCGGGACACTCGAATGGCTTGGCCGCCACCGCTTCGGACTGCGTGGTGAAGAACGTGCGGATCTGCTCCATCGGCAGCGCGAGGCTGACGTCGAACGGGCCGGAGGCATCACTGCCCAGGCCAGGCAGTTCCACCTTCAGGCCCGAGAAGGCCTTGGCGATGTCATCGGCCAGCGCTACATCGACACGCTGTTCCTGGTGATGCAGGTCGAGACGGGTATAGCCGAAGCTGATCGAAGGCATGCGCGCGGCGACGCGGCTGGCCTCCGTGACGCAGCTCGGCGGCAGCACCGGTACGGGGTCGCCGGTCTTGGCCGACTGGTGCCTGAGGAAGGTGGAAAACAGCGGATCCTTGCCGGTGGCGACGAGCGGCAGCAGGCGGACGAGGTCGACCTGGCCGACCGCATAATCCTTGTAGCCCTTGTCCTTGGCGAGGTCGGCAAGGCGGCCGTCGTCCTGCAGGCTTTTCTCGGGGCGATCGACGCCAAGTGCCTGACGGATCGCCGGCTGCGCGGCATCGGCCGGCAGCAGCGAAACCACACCCTGCTTGCCGACGGTGGCGATGATCAGCTGCAGGCCGGAGTCGGAAAGGGCGACATGGCGATAGGCCTGGCCACCGGCATCCGCGCTTTCCAGCTTCTTGCCGTAGGCGGTTTCGAGACGCCCCACGAAGGCGTCCCAGGCAGACGGATCGGCGAGGGCCACGCGGGCGACCGGGCTCAGGCCCATGCCGTAGATGGCCGAGCCATTCTTGATGTCGAGGCCCATGTTCTTCAGGGCGACCTCGGCTGTCTTGCCGTCGAATTCGGCGGCGAAGGCCTTGAGCAGGCGGGCGCCTTCGGTATTGCCCTTCGTTTCGAGGTCCTGCGCCACGGACTTCATCTGCGCGACTTCGCCGGGCAGTTCGCTATTGGCCTGCGACAGCATGGCGTCGTAGGCGTCGTCGTCGAGCTTGTCCAGGTTCGCCAGCACGTAAGGCGTATCGGCCGGCACGAAGGCCAGCGGGGCGTCCTTGTCCTTGTGGCCGCAGGCCGCCAGCAAAATGCTGGCAAGGCCGAGCGCGATTAGTCGCTTCGTCGGTCGCATCGTGTATCCCATATCCGGTTGGTCCCTTGGTCCCGCCATTATGCCGGAACCATGGGGCCTCAAGGCGGCCCCATGGGGGGTCTGGCGCAAATTCTTACGAGGCTATCGGCCCATCACCTCGGCCAGGACGGCCATGCGCACGAACACGCCGTTGCCGACCTGTTCGAGGATGCGCGACTGGGCGCCGTCGGCCACGTCGGGGGCGATTTCGATGCCCCGGTTGATCGGGCCGGGGTGCATGACCAGGCAGCCCTTGGCCGCACGGGCGAGGCGCCGGCAGTCGAGCCCGAAGCGCTCGAAATAGGCCGCCTCGTCGGGCAGGTCGGTGGAGGCCATGCGCTCCTTCTGCAGGCGCAGCATGATGACCGCGTGCGCGCCTTCGATCGCGGCGTCGAAATCGTCGTGGTAGGTCACCCCTTCCAGTTCGCCCTCCGACGGAAGCAGCGCCGACGGCCCCACGATGCGGACGTCCTTCGCGCCAAGGGCCGTGAACGCGTGCACGTCGGAGCGGGCCACGCGCGAATGGCGCACGTCGCCGCAGATGACGATGCGCAACTTGCGGAAGTCCGGATGATGGTTGCGGATGGTCAGCGCGTCCAACAGGCCCTGGGTGGGGTGGGCGCGGTTGCCGTCGCCCGCATTCACCACCGAGACGCCGCTCATCGCGTGGCGCACCAGGGATTCGGGCGTGCCCGATTCCTTGTGGCGAACGACGATCGTGTCCAGGTGCATTGCCTCGAGAGTGTGCAGCGTGTCGAACAGTTCCTCGCCTTTTGCCGTCGAGGAAAAGCCGATGTCGAAATTGATCACATCCGCGCAGAGCCGGCGCGCCGCCAGCTCGAACGACGTTCGCGTGCGCGTGGAGGGCTCGAAGAACAGGTTGAGCACCGTGCGGCCCGTGAGAAGGTCGAGCTTGCGGGTGCCGTGCGCGGTGGCCTCGCGCATGCTGTTTGCGCGGTCGAGGAGGCGCTCGATGGCCTCGCGCGGCAGGTTCTCGAGGGTGGTCAGGTGGCGCAGGCGATGTGACATGACGTCCTCAAGGTGGATGGCATCGAAGGAGTGCGGTTGGGGTTCATGCCTGCACGAGGTACGACTCCAGGATGACCGCCGCGGCCTCCGCGTCGATCGATTTCGCATCGGACCGTTTGCGCGTGCCCGCGGCGCGGGCCGCGGCGAAGCGGCGAGCCGCCTCCTGCGAACTCATGCGTTCGTCGGCGAAGACGACGGGAAGCGCGTAGCGCTCGCCGATGCGTTCGGCGAAGCGGCGCGCGGTACGCGTCATCGGTTGTTCCTTGCCCTCGTTGTCGAGTGGCAGGCCCACCACCAGTTCCGCAGGCAGCCACTCGCGGCGCAGCGTGTCCAGGGCATGCCAGTCGGGCTCGCCGTCGCGCACGGGCACGACGGCTAGTGCGCGGGCGGTTCCCATCAGGCGGTTACCGACGGCGACGCCGACGATCTTCGTCCCGACGTCGAAGCCGAAGAGGCAGCTCATCGTGTAGGGCGGGCTCAGGCGTGACCGGCGTAGCCGGTCAACTGGGAGGGATCGTGCACACCGAGCTCGCGCGCGGCGGCAATCCAGCGTTCGTCGATGGGCGTGTCGAATACGATGCGCTCGTCGGCGCGGATGGTGAGCCAGGCGTTGTCCATCACTTCCTGCTCGAGCTGTCCGGCGTCCCAGCCCGCATAGCCGAGCGTGACCATCGCGCGGCGCGGACCCTCGCCCGCGGCCATCGCCACGAGGATGTCGCGCGAGGTCGTGACCGACCAGTCCTCGTTCACGCGATAACTGGAATCCCAGTTGCCGGGTTCGCGATGGAGCACGAAGCCGCGCTCCTGCTGTACCGGTCCGCCGATGAGCACGGGATAGTCCGCGATCTCGGGGTCTTCGCAGGACAGCTTCATCTGCGCGAGCACGTCGCCGAGCCGATATTCGGAAATCTGGTTGATCAGCAGGCCGACGGCGCCGTCCTCGCCATGCTGGCAAAGGAACGCCACGCCACGAGCGAACGGAGGTTCAGCGAGGGAGGGCATCGCGATGAGGAATTGACCCGCGAATGTAGTGGCGATCGTCATGGCGTCATTGTAGCCGCTACAACCCTGAGCCGTGTGCGAACGTTCAGTGTTTTCCGGGTACCGTCCGGGTCTTGTCATGAGGAATATAGCCAATGTCCAAGCTCATGTTTGTAAAGGGTTTCGCTATCGCCGCCATGAGCTTCGCCGCGACTTCGTGGGCCTCCGCGCCCGGTGCCTGGAAGGACTATGACCAACGTCTGATGAAAGCCTGCGTGGCCGCCAGCGGACTGAAGGACGTGAAGCCCGTGGGCGGGCCGATCCGTTACGACGACCGCGTTCCGGTCACGGCGCTGGTTCTGGCAGGGCGCTATCCGCAGAAACACATGACGAACCGAGCCGGCCGGGAACTGTGTGTGTGGGATCGCAAGGCTGAAAAGGCATACGTAAGCGAAGCCGACCAGCTGCTGCCGTAGGAGCGCGCCCTGCGCGCGACAGACTCTCGCGCCAGTTCTCACTCCCGCGCGCCAGCTCCGGGTCACGGCCTCAAAGCATGTCGCGCGCAGGGCGCGCGCCTACGGGGCGCGCTTCAGTAATTTCTCAACACATTCCCCGGCAGGAACTGCCAGGTGCGCGTGATGTACAGCTCGTCCACGCGGTTCTTGTCCGCGGGCAGGGCGGGGAAGGGCGCCGCGAGGCGGACGATGCGCTGCGCGGCTTCGTCAAGCACTTTCCGGCCCGAACTCTTGATGACGTCCATGCTCTTGATCGTGCCGTCGCGGTTGAGGCCTACGGTGAGCACCAGCTCGCCATACAGTCCCTGGCGCCGTGCCTCGTCGGGGTAATTCAGGTTGCCCACGCGCTCCACGCGGCCGACCCAGCCCTTCATGTAGGCGGCGTAGGCATACTCACGGGTATTCGATGAGATGAATTTCTTCTTGGGACGCTTGGCGTACGCCTGCGATTGTTCACGCACCTCGGCGGCCAGTCGTGCCATTTCCATCCGGCGCTGCACGTCCTGGTCCGATTCCGGAAGGGGGCGTTCCTTCCGCTCGGTCTGCTCCCGCGCGGTGGCCACGGCGAAGGCCGTTTCGCCCGAACTGGTCAGGAGCTGGGTGGGCGTGGCGTCGCGCGGCGCGGGGGCCTGGGCCTCCTTCGGTTCGGCTGCCGGGCGGTGCTGCGCCGTGGGCAGCAGTCCCGAAACCGGCTCGGACGGACGCGCCGCCTTGTCCTGGTCGCCGCCGCCCGAGTTGTTCGCCTGGGCCAGGAAGTCGGCCTTGTCCGGCTGTTCCTGGTTGGCGACGTCCACGAGGGTGACATCCAGCGTGGGCACGCTCGGCCGTGGCTTTTCCGCCTCGAAGGTGATGCCGAGGATGAGGACACCATGCAGCAGCAGCGAGAACAGCAGGGTCGCGCCGAACAGGTCGGCGCCGGTGGTGCGGGTCGTCATCGGGCCTCGATTGCGTCGAACAGCAGCCCCGCGATGTTAATGCCGAACCGGGCGTCCAGTTCGCGGAGACCCGTCGGAGATGTGACGTTGATCTCGGTCAGGTAGTCGCCGATGACGTCCAGGCCCACGAAGCGCAGCCCGCGGCGGACCAGTTCCGGCGCGACCTGGGCGGCGATCCAGCGATCGCGCCCGGAAAGGGGGATGCCCTCGCCGCGGCCGCCGGCGGCCAGGTTGCCGCGGAACTCGTCGCCCTGCGGGATGCGCGCCAGGGCGTACGGCACCGGCTCGCCGTCGATCAGCAGGATGCGTTTGTCGCCGGAGGTGATCTCGGGGATGTACTTTTGCGCGATGGTGAAGTGGCGGCCGCCGTCGAGCAGCGTCTCCAGCATGGAATTCAGGTTGCTGTCGCCCGCCTTCACCCGGAAGATGCCGCGACCGCCCATGCCGTCCAGCGGTTTGAGCACCGCTTCGCCGTGTTCGCCCACGAAGGCCTTCAGTTCGCCGCGATCGCGCGAGACCAGGGTGGGCACGATGCACTGGGGGAAGTCGAGGGCGAACAGCTTCTCGTTGCAGTCGCGCAGCGAGCGCGGGTCGTTCACCACCTTGCACCCGGCGCGCTGGGCACGTTCCAGCACCATCGTGTCGTAGATGAACTGCGCATCCACCGGTGGGTCCTTGCGGGCCAGCACGATGTCCACGTCCGCGAGCGGACGCCACTCGGGCTCGCCGAGGACGAACCAGCCGGAAGGGTCTTCCTTCACAGTGAGGGCGCGCAGGCGGGCCCACGCTTCGCCATCGCGCAGAGCCAGGTCGCCCTGCTCCATGTACAGCAGGGCGTGTCCGCGACGGGAAGCTTCGAGCATCAGGGCGAAAGTGGTGTCCTTGGCGATCTTGATGGCGCGGATCGGGTCCATCAGGACAGCGACGGAGAGGGGCATCGGAACCTTCCAGAAGGCAGGAAAGAGGCCAAGTCTAGCTCTTTAGGAACAATTCATCTTGACGCCGTCCCGGCCAACCATTAAACAGCGGACGGGAGGAACGCCGAAGAGCGGGCCGCCGGAACCCCTCGGTTCCGGACAACGACCTGGCGCACGGAAATTGTCGGCCAAAACCGGCTATCCTGCGCGGGTATTTGCGGTTTTTTTCGTGGGACGGGGGCGCAGTGAACGAAAACGGACGCGGTAACGACCTGACTGGTTTACGGGTCATGGTCATCGACGATTCCAAAACCATCCGACGCACGGCGGAGACCCTGCTGAAGAAGGAAGGCTGCGACGTACTGACTGCCGTGGACGGGTTCGAGGCTCTCGCCAAGATCTCGGACCAGAAGCCGAGCATCATCTTCGTCGACATCATGATGCCGCGCCTCGACGGGTATCAGACGTGCGCGCTGATCAAGAACAACGCCCAATTCCGTGGCACGCCGGTCATCATGCTGTCCTCCAAGGACGGCCTGTTCGACAAGGCGCGCGGCCGCATCGTCGGCGCGGAGCAATATCTCACCAAGCCTTTCACCCGCGACGAACTTCTCGGCGCGATCCACCGGTACGCGAAGGCGAGCTGACCGAACTCCCACGCTAAACGACGTCCAGGGGGACGTGTGGCAAACATTCTCATCATCGACGACTCGCCCACCGACGTCCGCGTGTTCACCACGCTGCTCGAGAAGGCGGGTTTCTCCGTTTCCAGCGTCGACAACGCCGAAGCTGGCCTCGACCGCATCCGCGCGAACAAGCCGGACCTGGTGATCATGGACGTGATCATGCCGGGCATGAACGGCTTTCAGGCCACGCGCACGCTGAGCCGCGATCCGAACACGGCCGACGTGCCGGTGGTGATGATCACCACCAAGTCCATGGAAACCGACCGCGTCTGGGGCCTGCGCCAGGGCGCAAAGGCTTTTATCACCAAGCCGGTCAACGAGAAAGAACTGCTCTCGACGATCGCAAGCCTCCTCCCGAAAACGACGCATTGAGGACGCCATGAGCGAGAACGCGGCACTCACGCCTTTCGAACTGCTCGCTCATTACGAGCGGGCATGCCTCGCGCATTCCGCCGACGCTCCCGAGCGCGTGGAATCGCTGGGCCTGTGGCGCGGTATCGGTTTTCGCGTCGGGCGTCGCGCCTTCGTCAGCGGTATCGAGGAGATCAACGAGCTGCTGGCCGTTCCGCCGCTGACCAACGTGCCGGGCACCCAGCCCTGGCTGATGGGCGTGGCCAACGTGCGCGGCAACCTCGTGCCGGCGATCGACCTTGGCCGGTTCCTCTTCGACGAGCGCACGCCGGCGTCGGAACGCGCCCGCCTGCTGCTGGTCCGCCAGCATGGCGGCACAGTGGGTCTGCTGGTGGACGAAGTGTTCGGCCAGCGTACGATGGACGATGCCCAGCGGGGCACGGGGGAAGAAGAGCACGATCCACGGCTGCTGCGTTTCGTCGTGGAGAACGTCCAGCTCGGCGAGCAGACGTTCGGACTTTTCAGCATGAGCCGTCTGGTTCGTGCGCCGGATTTCCGGCAGGCGGCGCTTTAAGCGTCTCCGTGGGGGAGGGGACGGCCGCGTGGCCGCCCCTTACAGGATGATGGGCGGAGGCGGCTTGGCCGGTTCCGCGATGGGAACGGAGGGGCGGTCCTTGGGCCGCTTCGTCATGCTGGTGGCCATCGAGGCCCCGGCGGCTAGCTTTGCCAGGTTTGGGTGAGGTGGATATGAGCACGACAGCAGGCGGCGCAGGCCGGGAACGTGGCTACACGATCGTCATCGTGTTCCTGCTCCTGGCGATCGGTTTGGCGTCGGTCGACTTCTGGTGGCTGAACAACAAGAACGGCGAGGACCGCGAGGCCATCGCGCTCACGACCCAGGTGCAGGTGCTTTCGCAGCAGACCGCGAAGTACGCGCTCGAGGCGTCGGACGGCAACCGCGACTCCTTCCGCGAACTGGCCGCCACCAGGAACACGATCGATTCGGCCGTGCAGCGCCTGGTCAAGGGCGACGATAAGACCGGCATGCCGGCCTACGCCGACGGCAACCTCACCAACGCCGGCCGCGCCATCGGTGGCCTCTCGAACGCCTGGCACCAACTGGACGCGGACATCGGCAAGATCCTTTCGAACAAGGACCTGGTCCTGTCCTCGGGTGAACGCGCCGATCTTTTCGCCAAGCAGATGCCGCTGCTGAACGCCCGCACCGACGAGGTGCTGAACATCGTCCAGCAGAAGAATGCCTCGGTGGAACAGACGTTCACCCTGGCCCGCTGGATGCTCATGGCCGACCGCATGATCCGCCGCGTGCAGGAGATCCTGCAGGGTGGCGACGGCGCGCAGTCCGCGGCCGACGGCCTGTCCCGCGATGCGCAGTTGTACGGCGCGGTGCTGAAGGGCCTGATCGACGGCAACCCGGACGGTGGCGTCCGTGCCATCGGCGACGGCAACGCGCGCAAGATTCTCGAAGGCATGCAGACCTCCTGGGGCGACCTGGTGGATCCGGTGAACCAGCTGGTCACCGCCTCGCCGAACCTGCAGGACGTGAAGCGCGCGGGCAACCAGGCCTCGCTCGATTCGCAGACCGTGCTGCTCCGCGCGAACGAGTCCGCGGACCAGATCGCAAAGCTGCCGCTGACCCGCCTGTTCCCGAATGTATGGTGGGGCCTGCTCGGCGCCATCGGCGCGGTGCTGTTCGCGCTGCTGCTGGTCTATAACCTCGTGCGCGACCAGCGTCGCCGCTTCGAGACCACGTCCGAACTGAACCAGCGCAACCAGACCGCGATCATGCGGCTGCTGGACGAGATGGGCACGCTCGCCGAAGGCGACCTGACCATCAAGGCCACGGTGACAGAGGACATCACGGGCGCCATCGCGGACGCCATGAACTCCGCCGTGGACGAGATGCGCAACCTCGTGACCACGATCAACGAGACCGCGGTACGCGTCTCCGCGGCGGCACAGGAAACCCAGGCCACCGCCATGCACCTCGCCGACGCGGCGGAACAGCAGGCGCAGCAGATCACCTCGGCCACCTCCGCGATCAACCAGATCGCGACCTCGATGGACACGGTGTCGAAAGATTCCGCGGAATCGGCGGACGTCGCACAGCGCTCGGTGCAGATCGCATCGCGCGGCGCCGAAGTGGTGCGCGAGACGATCCAGGGCATGGACTCCATCCGCGACCAGATCCAGGAAACTTCCAAGCGCATCAAGCGCCTGGGCGAGTCGTCGCAGGAAATCGGCTCGATCGTGGAACTCATCAACGACATCGCCGAGCAGACCAACATCCTGGCGTTGAACGCAGCCATCCAGGCGGCTTCGGCGGGTGAAGCCGGCCGCGGTTTCGCGGTGGTGGCGGACGAAGTGCAGCGCCTCGCCGAACGCTCGGCGAGCGCCACGAAGCGAATCGAAACCCTGGTCCAGACGATTCAGTCCGATACCAACGAAGCGGTCAGCTCCATGGAACAGACCACCGCGGAAGTGGTGGCCGGTGCCCGCCTGGCGGAGGACGCCGGTACGGCACTGGGCGACATCGAGCGCGTCTCGAACGACCTTTCGGCGCTGATTCAGAACATCTCCGCCGCGGCACGCCAGCAGTCCGCTGCGGCAACCGATACCTCGGCCACGATGAACGTCATCCAGGAAATCACCTCGCAGACGTCGCTGGGCGCGAGCCAGACGGCCGAGTCGATCGGCAACCTGGCCCAGCTCGCGAACGACCTGCGCCTGTCCGTCGCGAACTTCAAGCTGCCGGGCTAACGCAGTGAGACTCCAAGACCATACCGATTTCACCACACTGCACTGGGTCAAGGCCGAGCTCGACGACGCCTTGTCCAAGGCGCGCCAGGCCCTTGAGTCGTACGTTGAGGATTCGCGGGACGCCTATGTCATGCACACCTGCGCCGCCGACCTGCACCAGGTGCACGGCACGTTGCGTATGGTCGAGCTCTACGGCGCCGCGATGGTCGTCGGCGAGATGGAGCAACTGGTCGCGGCGCTGATCGACGACCGCGTTGCCCAGCGCGACGATGCCTACGCCGCGCTCATGCGCGGCATGATGCAGATGCCCGATTATCTCGAGCGCCTGCAGAGCGGCCATCGCGATGTGCCCATCGTGCTCCTGCCGCTGCTGAACGACCTGCGCGCAAGCCGCGGCGAGCAATCGCTGCATGAATCCGCACTGTTCACGCCGAATCTCGACACCATGCTGCCGGCAACGGCCCCCGGTGCGAGCGAACCGGCCGTGGCCGAATCCCAGCGCCGCGAACTTGCCGAACTGCGCGTTCGCTTCCAGCAGCAGTTGCTGGCGTGGTTCCGCGGCCAGGGCAACGAGCGCCAGTTGCTCGGCATGCGCGCCACGCTCGACAGCATCGCCGCGCGTTGTTACAGCATTGCCGGCCGCCGCCTGTGGTGGATCGCCGCGGGCGTGCTCGAAGGCCTGGAGCGCGGCGTGCTGCGCGCGCACGAGAAGGACGTGCGCCAGCTGATTGGCCGCGTGGACCGCTCAATTCGCGAACTGGTCGATGGCGGCGAAGAAGCGCTGCTCAACGGCGATGCCGATGAACTCGCGCGCAAACTGCTTTATTACGTGGCCCAGGCCAAGCCGGGCAGCGAGCGTATCGAGGAACTGCGCCAGACCTACCGCCTCGAAGGCCTGCTGCCGCAGGCTTCGGAACTGGAGCACGCCCGTGGTTCGATGTCCGGGCACAACCGCGCCCTGCTCGACACCGTGTCGGCAGCGATCAAGGACGACCTGCTGCGGGTGAAGGAATCGCTCGACCTGTTCCTGCGCCGTCCCGATGGCGATCCGGCCCAGCTGGGCCAGCAAACCGAAGTGCTCGACCGCGTCGGCGATACGCTGGGCATGCTCGCCCTGGGCGTGCCGCGTCGTGTCGTCGGCGAACAGCGGCGGATCCTGGGCGAAATCGCCACCGGCACGCGCGAGCCGGACGAGGAATCGCTGCTCGACGTCGCGGGCGCGCTGCTCTACGTGGAAGCCTCGCTCGACGACCATATCGAGCGCCTGGGCGCGGACGGCGACGTGCCACCGCCAAGCGAACTCGGCCCGTCGCCCCTGCCGCGCAGCGAGGCGCGGCATATCCTTTCCACGCTGATGCGCGAAGCGACCGCCAATACCGCCAAGGTGAAGGAGTCGATCGTCGGCTTCGTCGAATCCTCCTGGGACCACGACCAGCTCGCCGGTGCCCCGGCGCAGATGGCCGAGATCGGCGGCGCGATGCGCATGCTCGGCGCCAGCCGTCCGGCCGAACTCGCCGACGGCATCGGCCTGTTCATCCACCGCGAACTGCTCGGCGATCGCCGCGTGCCCAATGGCACGCAGATGGATCGTCTCGCCGATGCGCTGGCCGCGCTCGAGTATTACCTCGAGGCGGCACGCGAGCATCGCGGCGGCCTGGAACACATCCTCGACGTCACCCAGCAGAGCCTGGCCGAACTGGGTTACTGGCCCGTGCCGGGCGATGCGGAAGGCGATGGGGAAGCCCTTGGCGACGCGGCCCTCGAGGACATCGAGGCTGCCGCCATCGAACACATCGCGGTACCTGCGACGAGCGCCGACGCCGGCGAAACCGTGGCCAGCTTCGCCGACAGCTTCGACCTCGTGGACGAACCGCCCGCGCAGGATGAAGTCGTCACCGGGCTTTCTGTTCCCGTCGCCGCGGAGGCATCCGCCGGCGAAGAAGACTGGGTAGAGATAGAGGAAGAGGTCGAGCAGGAAGTCGGCGGTTCCGGCATGGCCGAGTTCGCGGGCTTCCAGATCACGGTCGACGGCATCGACGATGAGATCCGCGAGATATTCCTCGAGGAAACCGAGGAAGAGATCGGTAACCTGCGCGCCGCGCTGGGGCACTGGCTCGCCGAGCCGGAGCGCAGCGATGCGCTGGTGCCGATCCGCCGTTCCTTCCACACCCTGAAGGGCTCCGGCCGACTGGTGGGGGCGCGCCTGCTGGGCGAGTTCTCCTGGAAGGTGGAGAACATGCTCAACCGCGTGCTCGACGGTTCGATCGCGCCGCACGAAGGCGCGCAGGCGCTGGTGCGCCATGCCGTCGAAGCGCTGCCGCAACTCAGGGCCGCGCTGGAGGGCGATGCCACGCCGGCCGCGCCGATTGCCGCGATCATGGAAACAGCCGATCGCCTGGCCATGGGCGACATGGCGTTCGTCGAAGACGTGGCGCGCAACTCCATCCATCGCGTGCGCAGCAAGGTCAAGCGCCGCGTGCCGCGCGATACCATCGCGGCGGTACCGACCGCCGGCTTCGCCGCCTATGGCCAGCCGCCGGTGGAAACGCCGGAAACCGCGGCACTCGGCCACGCCGCGCCGGCCGACGCCATGGACGCCGCCGATCCTGTCTACGTCGCGCCGCCGCTGCCGCCAGTGGATGCGGTGCTGCTCGACATCCTGCGCGCGGAAGTGGCGCAGTACCTCACCGTCATCCGTGCCACCCTCGCCACGGCGGGGGACGGCGAACTGCCGGTGGACGATGCCCTGCTGCGCGCCGTGCATACGCTGCACGGCGCGATCGGCATGGTGGACATCCCCGTACTGATCCAGGTGCTGGCGCCGCTGGAAGGCCTGATCAAGCGCGTGCGTGCCACGGGCTTGCCGTTGAGGCGAGAAGGCGTGGCCGTGCTCACTGAAGCGGCCGACCTGGTCGATCACGTCATGGCCCAGTTCGACGCGCCCGATCCACGCGTTCCGGACGTGGACGCGCTTGCCACGCGCATCGCCGCGCTGCGAGACGAACAGCCGGAAGCGACAGTCGCCCATATCCTGTACGAGCCCGATCCACTGCCGCTCGACGACGAGTTGGCGGAAGAGGGCGAACTGCCGCGTATCGAGCAGGTGCCGGTGGAACCGATCGCTTCCAGCGACGAATTCACCGCGGAGTTGCTGGCCTCGATCGAGGACTTCGAGATCGAAACACCCGCGATCGAGAAGCCCGAAGGCGAAGTCCGGCCCATACTGGCATACGACGCCGAAGAAGACGCCGCGTGGCGTTCGCTGCTGGGTGAGATCGAAAGTGCCGCGTCACCGGTAGTCGCCGAAGAGGTTGCGTTGCCGCTGCTGACGTCGCATGGCAGTGACGTGCCGGAAGAACCGGTTGTTGCGAACGAGCCGGTCTTCATCGAGGACCAGTCGCACGAGCCACTCGCGCTACCCGTGCACACGCCGGTGGACGAGCCCGGTCCCACACTCGCGCCGGAACTGTCGCCTTATGCCGATATCGATCCGGACCTGCTCGAGGTGTTCGTCGAGGAAGGCCGCGAGATCCTGGACCATGCAGACGCCGCGCTCGCCGCCTGGCGTGCCGAGCCCGAGCAGCCGGAGCACGTGGCCGCACTGCAACGTGACCTGCACACGCTGAAGGGCAGCGCACGCATGGCCGGCATCTCAGCGGTCGGCGACTTGTCGCACGCGATGGAAGCGCTGCTCGACGCGGTGGCGGGTGGCCAGCGCGAGGGCGACCGCCCTGCCATCGAGGCGACGGAGGCCGGTTTCGACCGCCTGCACGGCATGGTGCAATTCATCGCACTGGGCAAGCCGATCTCCCTTACCGACGCCGACATCGAGCCGTTCGCGCGCCTGGCGGGCTCGCCGATCGCACCCGACACCCTCACGGCCGACGCGTATCGCGAAGAACGCGAGGCCGCGATCATCGAGCATGCGCCCGCGTTCGAACAGCCCGCGGAAGCCGAGCCTCATGCGGCGTCCGTTCTCGAACGCGATCTTCCCGCACTCCTTCCGGAGTTCGAGGAAGAGGAACTCCAGCGCGCGTCGCAGGAACAGATCCGGGTTCGAGCGGACATGCTCGACACGCTGGTGAACCACGCCGGTGAGGTGTCGATCTACCGCTCGCGCCTGGAACAGCAGACGGCCAGTTTCCGTTCGGCGCTCACCGAGCACGAGCAGACGGTCAGCCGCCTGCGCAGCCAGCTGCGCATGCTCGAGATCGAAACCGAGGCGCAGATCATCGCGCGCTATCACCAGGAACACCGCGATACCGGCCTGTCCAGCTTCGATCCACTGGAACTCGACCGCTTCTCGCAGTTGCAGCAGTACTCGCGAGCACTGGCCGAGTCGGTGTCCGATCTTGTCTCGCTACAGACGATCCTTGACGAGCTGACCCGGCAATCCGAGACCCTCCTGCTCCAGCAGCAGCGGGTGAACGCGGAGCTGCAGGAAGGTCTCATGCAGACGCGCATGCTGCCGTTCGATGCCATGGTGCCGAACCTGCGCCGCACGCTACGCCAGGCTGCCTCCGACGTGGGCAAGCGCGCGCAGCTGGTGGTGGAGGGCGCCAACGGCGAAATGGACCGCAACATGCTCGACCGCATCAAGGCGCCTTTCGAGCACATGCTGCGCAACGCCGTGGCGCACGGCATCGAGGCGCCGGCGGCGCGCGAGGCCGCGGGCAAGAACCCGGAAGGCACGGTGCGCATCCAGGTATCGCGCGAGGCGACCGAGGTCGTCGTGCGCCTGTCCGACGATGGCGGCGGCATGGATCGCGACGCGATCCGCGCCAAGGCCATCGAGCGTGGCCTGCTGCGCGCCGACGCCCGCGTGTCCGACGACCAGATCTACCAGCTCACCCAGGTGCCGGGTTTCTCCACCGCGGAGAAGGTCACCCAGGTGGCCGGGCGCGGCGTGGGCATGGACGTGGTGGCCAACGAGATCAAGCAGCTCGGCGGCACGCTCGGCATCGAATCGCAGAAGGGCAGCGGTACGACCTTCGTGATGCGCCTGCCGTTCACCCTCGCAGTGACCCAGGCCCTGATCGTGCGGATCGGCGAAACCAACTTCGCCATTCCGATGACTTCGGTGCATGGCGTGGCGCGCATGGCGCCCAACGAACTCGCCCATCGCATGGCTGACGCCGAACCCGGGTTCGATTACCTGGGCGAGGAATACGGCATCCACGACCTCCCGCAGTTGCTTGGCGTGCACGTGGTGTCGTCGCCGGACGAAGGCGACATCCCGCTGCTGCTCGCCCGCTCGGGCGATCTGCGCGCCGCGATCCGCGTCGACGCCGTCCTCGGCTCGCGCGAAATCGTGGTCAAGCCGGTTGGCCCCCAGGTGAGCTCGGTACCGGGCATCCTCGGCGCGACGATCATGGGCGACGGTTC
Organism: Luteibacter sp.; assembly: GCF_036499525.1. Lineage (GTDB taxonomy): Bacteria > Pseudomonadota > Gammaproteobacteria > Xanthomonadales > Rhodanobacteraceae > Luteibacter. The sequence goes on from NZ_DASYDO010000012.1 coordinate 26,978, forward strand.
GGTGCTCATGATTCTCGATCTCGCACCGCTGGTCCGCCACGGCGTGGCGCGCCGCGCCTTCGAGGCAGAGGCCCTGGTGCCGCATGCGCCACGCGCACAGGACGAGACCCGCGTGAAGCCGCTGGTGATGGTGGTCGACGATTCGATCACCATGCGCAAGGTGACCGGCCGCGTGCTCGAGCGTCACGAGTTCGAAGTGATGACGGCGAAGGACGGCGTGGATGCACTCGAGAAACTCAACGAGCGCGTGCCCGACCTGATGCTGCTCGACATCGAGATGCCGCGGATGGACGGCTACGAGCTGGCGACGCAGATGAAGGCCGACGAACGCCTTGCCGGCGTGCCGATCATCATGATCACCTCACGCACCGGCGATAAGCATCGCCAGCGCGCGTTCGACATCGGTGTCGATCGCTACATCGGCAAGCCGTACCAGGAGAACGACCTCATCGTGCAGATCAACGACGTGCTCGGAGCCCACCATGGCTGATCGCGAGGCGACCGTCGCGCTGCTGTTCGACGATGCCAGCCTTTCCGCCCATCTGCGGGAAGCACTCGTCGCCCAGGGCGCGCGGATCGTCTACGAATCGGACCTGCGTTCGTTCGCGCCGGCGGAGCTTGTCGGCTCCTCGGCCAACGTGGTCGTTGTCGACCTGGACGATCCGGGCGACGACGACCTGGACCGCCTGTACGACACCGTCGAAGGCGGGCACCCGCGCCTCGTGTTCAACGATGCCGATGCGAGCCGCAAGCTCGAGGGCTGGGACCGCGCCCGCTGGGCACGTCACCTGGCCGCGAAACTGGTCGGGGAGATGGCACTCGATCCGCCCCGTCCCGAGGATGCGCGCGCCATCGAGCCGCGCGTCGTAGCGCTTGCGGGCGTCGCCGCACCGGCCGAGGAAAGCTTCGACGAACCGCTGGTCGACGACCTGGCGATGACCGGTAGCCATGGCTACCTGGAGACGCCGATGCCCGCGCAGGATGACTTCGTCACCGACGAGACGCCGGCCGTGGCGGAAGGCGTTACCCACGAACTGAGCTTCTCGACGGCGCTGTCCGAGGACGGCACCGTGGCGGAAGGCGAACCCACCGATCCTTCCGAATTGGCCGCGGAACTCGAAGCCCTGCTGGCGGATTCGGGACCGTTGGCGGACGACGATCTCGAATCGGTGCCTTCCACGCCAGTCGAACTCACCGAGCTGGCCTTCCTCGACCTGTCCGGTTTCGAGGTGGTCGAAGAAGCGCCGGCGCCTGCGCCGCAACCCGAAGAAGGATTCGATGCCGGCCGCTTCAGCCTCGCGTCGCTTGACGACAACGAGCGATCGGGCGAAGCGCCTGAGGCGATGCCTGCCGTGCAGATCGAATCGCGCGCCACTGAATACGTGCCTCCGCCGGTGCCGGAGTGGGACCTGGTCGATCACGACACGATCGTGGTCGAGTCCGCCCCTCGAGCCGAGCCGGCCGAATTCGGCATCGAAACCATGAGCGCGAAGGAATACCTCGCGCACGACGTCGTGGACGACGGCACGCACGGTCTCGAGTCGGGCTTCACGCTGGAACTGGTTTCCATGGAAGAGGCGGTCGCCCCGCGTACGGATGGCGATTTCGCGCACGAGATGTTCCTCGAGGCGGCGCCGCGCGCGGTGCGCCGCGTGATCGCGCTTGGCGGCACGCAGGAGAGCGAGGCATCGATCGCTACCTTCCTCGCCGCGCTTCCTGCGCGTATACCGGGCGTGTTGCTCGTGGTTGCCCATCACGAGGATGCGCAGGCTTTTGCGACACGTCTCGGACGCGCGCGTATCGCGACCGATGGCAGCCATGCCGTGCATGGTGACTGTATCGTCGTGCCGTGCGGCTCACATGTACAGATCCGCCGCGACGGCAGCGTCACGGTGCGCGACGATGGCAGTTCCTCGAACGCGAACGGCCCGTCGATCGACGGCATCTTCAGCACGCTTGCCGGTGGCTTCGGTGCCGACGTGCTGGCCATCGTTTTCGCAGGCCGCGGCAACGACGCGGTCGCCGGTTCGCAGGCGGTATACGACGCGGGCGGCCGGGTATGGGTCGAAACCGTGCCGCCGGAGCTGGAGGCGGGACACATGGTGGCGGGCATCCGCGAGGAGCGGGTGGCCGACTTTGCCGGCGACGTGCGGGCGCTGGCACAGAAACTGATCGAGGAACTTCCATGAGCGAGCCGTTACCGCGAGAAATCCGCTGCGTCCTGATTCCCAGCGGTGGCGTCCGCCTGTTGCTTCCGAATGCCGCGGTGGCTGAAGTAATCACCCTTGCCGGTGTCGAGCCGGTGGCCGATGCGCCGTCCTGGCTGCTGGGCCAGATCGCCTGGCGCGGCTGGAGCATTCCTCTGTTGAGCTTCGACCACGTGGCGAGCCTTCCGGAGGACGCACCGCCGCAGGCCGCGCGCGTCGCAGTGCTGAAGGGGGTGGGCCAGCACCCTTCCATGCCTTACCTCGCCGTGCTTACCCACGGCTTTCCGCGCCTGACCACATTGAACGCGGAACTCTTGCTTCCGACCCACGACGGCCACGACCTGCCTTTTGGCGTCCGCGCCCGCGTGCTGGTCCGCGACGATACGGCGATCATTCCGGACCTGGAGCAGCTCGAAGGCACGCTGGCGGAAATGCTGGCGACAGCTTGACTTGTAATTGAGAATCATTATCATCAACTCCGCGCCCTAACCTGCGGAGTCAGACCATGCTGCTTCGATCGCTTCCCCTGAACGACAACGGCGACCGCGACAAGGTCGTGCCGCTTCGTGCCGCCCCGATGGCTGTCCGGCGGGTCGAAAGCAGGAACCTGCTGGACGGTTCGCGCGAGCTGGTCATCGAGCACCAGGGCAGCGAGTACCACCTGCGCCTGACGCGTAACGACAAGCTCATCCTGACCAAGTAAGCGTCACCCTCTCCCCGACGCCAAGCCACGCGGGTCTCCCCAGGCCGCCCAGCCAGGCATCCTCGCATCGCCCACGTCACCGGGAGACGCCATGTTCGGCTGGCTCGCATCGTTCGGCGTGCATTCGCGCGCCCGCTCCACCGCCACCACGCGCTGGCTGGCCCTATCGCCGCGCACGCTGTTCGAAGGCCTGGGCCAGCTGGGTGGCGTGCTCTATCTCGCGCCTCGTCATGCCGCATTGCCTTACGTCGCCGAACCGCTGGGTTGCCTGGTCGAATCGGCCGAGCTGGCGGCGTTGCTGGGCACGCGACATGTCGGCGTCAGCGGTGCGGTGACCGCCGAAGGGCCCCGCGAATGGATCGATTGCGTGAACGGGGAGGGCAACACCGTCGGCCGCGTATACCTCCTGCCGGACACCGATTATCTCGCCTGGGACGGGCTGTTCGCGGGTGCGCTGCCCGCGCTTCCGCCTGCGTGTCGCATGCCCGATCGCGACTGGGTGCGGGGTTCCCGAGCGCGGGTGCTCTGTTTCACCCGGCGGCGCATGGCCGGCTTCACGGTGCTTGGTACTCGCGACGCACCGATTTCCTCGCTAGGCCATGGCGTGGCGCGTGCTATTGCCGTTTCCGAGTCCCTCGCTACCCTGGGGTAGGAGCGCGCCTTGCGCGCGACATGTTTTGAGGCTGAGCCCCGGAGCTGGCGCGCAGACGTGGAAAACGGGGCGAAGGGCGATCGCGCGCAGGGCGCGTTCCTACCTATGTGTCCGGACTCTCCAGTGTCCGGACACTTTGTCCGCGGACACCCCCTCGGCCTAGCGCGACCACGCTATATATTTGATCTGAAAGTATTTCATGGCTTGGCACGGCGCTTGCTGGCTATCCCGGCAAGTAGACCAGGGAATCCACCATGATCCGTGACACCTCCGCCCAGGACCGTCTCGTCGAAGTCCGCCCGACCCGCGCTCGCAATCGCAAGTTCCTCCTTATCGGAGGAGGCGTCGCCGCGGTGGCCCTCATCGCCCTTGCCGCGCCGCGCGTGGCCACGATGTTCTCGGCGGACACCTCGGTCAGCGCTTCTCGACTGAATTTCGGCACCGTGACGCGTGGTCCCTTCGTCCGCGACATCGCCGCCGAGGGCAAGGTCGTGGCGGCGGTGAGCCCCACCATGTACGCGGCCTCCTCCGGTGCGGTGGTGCTGAAGGTGCACGCGGGCGACGTGGTGAAGAAGGGGCAGGTCCTGGCGGTTATCACCAGCCCCGAACTGACCAGCAAGCTGTCCCAGGAAAAGTCGGCTGCGGACGCGATGGAAGTGGAATACCTGCGCGCGCAGATCGACGCGAAGAAGAAGCGCTCCGAACTTCAGAAGGCTTTCGATAACGCCACCATCGACCAGACTGCCGCCGAGCGCGACCTGAATCGCTACGAGAGCGCCTACGGCAAAGGCGCGGTGCCGCAGGCCGATGTCGACAAGGCCAAGTCCACGCTCGACAAGGCGCAGATCACCGCCAAGCATGCCAAGACCGATCTCTCGATGGACAACGACAGCCTCACGTTCGACGTGCAGGCAAAGAAGCTCGCCCACGATCGCCAGGTGTACCTGGTGCAGGACCTCGAGCGCCAGGTGGAAGACCTCAACGTGAAGTCGCCGGTGGACGGCCAGGTAGGCCAGTTGTTCATCGCCGAACGCGCCACGGTGGCCAAGGATGCACAGCTCCTCAGCGTCATCGACCTTTCCGCGCTGGAAGTGGAAATGAAGGTGCCGGAGAGCTTCGCCCGCGACCTCGCCATCGGCATGCCGGGCGAAATCAGCGGTAACGGCAAGCAGTGGGACGGCAAGGTCAGCGCCGTGTCGCCTGAAGTGGTGAATGGCGAGGTGTCCGCCCGCCTGCGTTTCGACGGCGAAACGCCCAAGCAACTGCGCCAGAGCCAGCGCCTGTCCGTGCGTATCCTGATGGACAAGCGCGACAACGTGCTCACCGTGCAGCGCGGCTCCTTCGTCGACGAAAGCGCAGGCCGCTATGCCTACGTGGTGAACGACGCCATGGCCGATCGCCGTGACATCCGTGTCGGCGCGAGCAGCATCGACAAGGTAGAAATCCTGGATGGCCTGAAGGAAGGCGACAAGATCGTCATCTCCGGTGCCGACACCTTCGGCGACGCGAAACACGTCGCCATCAGCCGCTGATAGAGGGAAAAACCATGCTCAAGATGACCCATCTCGCCAAGGTCTACCGCACGGAAGTCGTCGAGACCTACGCCTTGCGCGACTTCAACATCAATGTGAAGGAAGGCGAGTTTGTCGCTGTGACCGGTCCCTCGGGCTCGGGCAAGACCACCTTCCTGACCATCGCGGGCCTGCTGGAAACGTTCACCGGTGGCCATTACCACCTCGACGGCGTGGAAGTGAGCCAGCTCGACGATAACGCCCGCTCGCGCATCCGCAACGAGAAGATCGGCTTCATCTTCCAGGCCTTCAACCTGATTCCCGACCTCAACGTGTTCGACAACGTGGAAGTGCCGCTGCGCTATCGCGGCATGAAGGCCGCCGAGCGCAAGCAGCGCATCATGGATGCGCTGGAACGCGTGGGCCTTGCCTCGCGCGCCAAGCATTATCCGGCGGAACTTTCCGGCGGCCAGCAGCAGCGCGTGGCCATCGCCCGTGCGCTGGCCGGCTCGCCGCGCCTGCTCCTGGCCGACGAACCCACAGGCAACCTCGATACGCAGATGGCCCGCAGCGTGATGGAGCTGCTCGAGGAGATCCATCGCGAAGGCGCCACCATCGTCATGGTCACGCACGATCCGGAACTGGCCGCCCGCGCGCAGCGCAACGTCCACGTGATCGACGGCCAGGTAGTCGACCTTGCGGAAGAGCCGCGCTTCCACGCGCACGCCCATACCGCGCATTCCTGATCCCGTCGCTAATCTCGGGGGCACCCATGTTCAGTTACTACCTTCAACTCGGACTGCGCAGCCTGCGCCGCAACCCGATGCTCACCGCGCTGATGGTGATGGCGATCGGGTTCGGCGTAGCCGCATCGATGACTACTTACTCGGTGTTCCGAGCGACCTCGCGCGATCCGATCCCGCAGAAGTCCGATGTGCTCTACAACGTGCAGATCGACAACTGGGGTCCCGAGAACATCAAGAGCGGCGAGCCGCCGCCGGCATTGAGCTACAGGGATGCGACGGCACTGCTGCGTGCGCACAAGGCCAAGCGGCAGACCGTCAGCTACCCGGTGGGCGTGTCGGTGATTCCGGAAGATCCCTCCCGGTTGCCAATGCGCCAGGGCGCTTATGCGACGGGTGCCGACTTCTTCCCGATGTTCGACGTGCCCTTCCTGCAGGGACGGGGTTGGAGCCTCGACGACGACGAGAAGCATGCCGACGTGGTCGTCATCAGCAAGTCGCTGAACGACAAGCTGTTCAATGGCGGACCCAGCGTCGGCAAGCAGTTGAACCTGGACGGACACCTGTTCCGCATTACCGGCGTTATCAAGGACTGGGCCCCTCAGCCGGTCTTCTTCGACGTGCCCAACACGCAGGGTTTCGACGATGCTGCGTCGGTGTATGTGCCGTTCACCCGCGCAGTGGACCTCAAGCTTCCCAACAACGGCAACAACAACTGCGTGAAGGACCCTGGCGAAGGCTGGGAGAACTACCTGCGCTCGGAATGCATCTGGCTTTCCCTGTGGGCCGAATTGCCGAGCAGGTCCGACGCGCAATCCTATCGCGAGTACCTGACGGGTTATGCCGCGGAGATGCAGCGGTCGGGAAGATTCAGCTGGGCGCCGAACGTCCGCCTGCGCAATGTCATGGACTGGCTGTCGGTACAGAAGGTCGTGCCGCGCGAGTCGCAGGTATCGCTCATGGTGTCGCTCGGCTTCCTGATCATCTGCCTGGTGAACACGGTCGGGCTGCTGCTGGCGAAATTCCTGCGTCGGGCGCCTGAAATCGGCGTTCGCCGCGCCCTGGGCGCGTCGCGCCGGGACATCTACGCACAGTTCCTCATCGAAGCGGGGACGATCGGCATTGCCGGCGGTGTGCTTGGCTTGCTGCTCACGGGAGTCGGCGTGCTCGGAGTCGGCCTGGTCTTCCCCGAGGAGATCGCGCGACTCGCCACGCTGGACCCGGCGCTGATGGCCCTCACGCTCCTGGTGGCGATCGGGGCATCGGTCATCGCCGCGTTCTATCCCACCTGGCGCGCCGCTCAGGTGCAGCCTGCGTGGCAGCTGAAGTCGAACTGAGGATCACAGCATGCAGATCAAACCCATCCTGGCAGCACTTCGCCGGCATAAGGCGGGTACCATCCTCATCGCCTTGCAGATCGCCCTGACGCTCGCCATCGTCTGCAATGCGCTATTCATCGTGCACGAGCGCGTCGAGCGGGTGAGCCGAACGACCGGCATGAACGAGTCCAATGTCGTCGCCGTGCAGAACCTCTACGTCGGCTCGCCGGCGAGCTATCTCCCGTTGATGAAGACGGACATCCAGGCGATCCGCTCGATGCCTGGCGTGGAGGATGCCTACGTAACCAATGCCTTCCCGCTTCGGCGGGGTGGCTGGTCGACAACGGCGCAGAAAGACCCCGATGCCACGAAGGACGGCGTGCAGAGCGCACTGTATTTCGGCGACGAACATGCGCTGGCGACGCTGGGGGTGAAGCTTATCGCCGGACGTAACTTCACCGCCAGCGAGATCACCTCGTTCGAACGCGACCAGCGGCCGGCTCCGCCTCAGGTGATCGTGACCAAGGCGTTTGCCGACAAGCTCTTCCCGGGTGGGAATGCGCTCGGCAAGGCCGTGTATTACATCAAGGGCCGACCGTCCACGATCATCGGCATCGTCGAAAAGCTCACCGTGCCCTGGATCGACGCGGACTTCATCGATAACGTGACGATCATGCCCTTTCTGTTCAACAGCAGCTATCAACACTTCCTTGTGCGCACCAAGCCGGGCCAGCAGGATTCGGTATACCGCAATATCGCCAACACGCTCTACGGCGTGAATCGCATGCGCGTGTTTCCCGAGAAGTCGGGCATACGCACCTTCGAGATGGTCCGCAGCAATGCCTATGAGGCCGATCGCGGGATGGCGACCCTCATGAGCATCGTCTGCGCAGTGCTGCTGGCGATCACCGCCGCGGGCATCGTGGGCCTGTCGAGCTTCTGGGTCGGGCAGCGCCGGAAGCAGATCGGCGTGCGGCGCGCCCTGGGTGCCCGCAAGATCGACATCCTCAGCTACTTCATGACCGAGAACTTCCTGATCGCACTTGCCGGTGTCGTCGTAGGTGTCGTTCTGGCGTTGGGCATGAACCAATGGATGCTCACGCAGTTCGAGATGCAGCGCCTTTCGGTCAGCTACGTCTTCGTCGGCGTGGTGATGCTGCTCGGCCTCGGCCAGGCCGCGGTGTTCGCCCCCGCACTGCGTGCGTCCAGGGTGTCCCCAGTCGAAGCCACCCGCAGCGTCTGAGGCCAGGCCAAGGAATCCCGATGTTCGGTTACTACGTGGAACTCGCCCTGCGCAGCCTCCGGCGAAGCAGGGCGCTCACGGCCCTGATGATCGTGGCCGTCGCCCTTGGGATCGGGGCCAGCATGACGACACTCACGGTATGGCACGTGCTTTCGGGCGATCCGCTGCCGGGGCGCAGCGGGAAGGTCTTCATGCCGCGCCTGGATCCGCGCGACAAGGAAGGATACGACCCGACCGAAGAGTTGCCGACCCAGGTCACCTGGATCGACGGCATGAACCTGCTCCACGCCCACCGTGCCCATCGCCAGGCGCTGATGGTCGCGGGTGCCGCGCCGGTGCAGTCCGACGATCTCGGCGTCGATCCCTTCATCGTGCCGGCGCGGTACACCACGACGGACTTTTTCCCCATGTTCGACGTGCCGTTTCGCTATGGCCAGGGCTGGAGCGTTGCCGACGACGAGGCGCGTGCACGCGTGGCGGTCATCGGCGCGGACTTGAACGATCGGCTGTTCTACGGCGAGAACAGCGTCGGACGGACGCTGCATGTCGATGGCGTGGACCTGCGCATTGTCGGCGTGCTGCGGCCATGGCGCGCGGTGCCGCATTTTTACGACCTCAACACCGGCAACTACAGCGTGGGCGAGGAAGTATTCGTCCCGTTGGGTACGGCGCGTACCGCGAAATTGAAGCGAAACGGCGGGATCGAGTGCTGGGGCCCCGGCTCCGCGGACGAGGACGGCATGGAAACGGCGACCTGCGTGTGGCTGCAGTTCTGGGTGCAACTGGACGATGCCGCGTCCGTGGCCTCCTATCGCGCCTTCCTCGACGGCTATGCGCGCGAGCAAGTGACGCTGGGACGCTTCGAACGGCCGGCGCGTATCGACTTGCCCAACGTGATGCAGTACCTGGACGAGCAGCGCGTCGTGCCTGGCGACGTGCGCCTGCAGGTCTGGCTCGCGTTTGGCTTCTTCGTGGTGTGTCTCGTTAACACCGTGGGCTTGATGCTGGCGAAATTCATGCGTCGCGCCGGAGAGGTGGGCGTGAGGCGTGCCCTGGGTGCGTCCCGGCGCAGCGTCTTCGCCCAGTTGCTTACCGAGGCGGCAATGATCGGCGTGGCCGGCGGCCTGGCCGGATTGTGTGTGGCCTTGGCGGGGTTGGCGCTGGTGCGCCTGCAGCCCGGTGCCACCGCGCAACTCGCGCACCTCGACTTTGCCATGCTTGGAACCACCTTCGTGGTTTCTGTCGTCGCCACGCTTGTGGCGGGTCTCATACCCGCCTGGCGGACCTGCCGCATCGCGCCGGCCCTGCAATTGAAGAGCTAGTGACATGTCCCTCGACGTTCTTCCCATCGTATCGACGCTGCGCCGGCACAAGCTCACCGCCACCCTGCTGGTGCTGCAGATCGCGCTGACTTGCGCGATCGTCTGCAATGCCACGTTCGTCATTGGCGACCGCCTGGGATGGATGACCACGCCCAGCGGCATTGCCGAAGACCAGCTCATGCGCATCGTCGTCTCCGATATCGGTCCACGTGCCGACATCCACGCCCGTGCCGAGGCAGACCTCGCTGCCATCCGCGCCGTTCCCGGCGTGGAGGCGGTCACCATCGGCAATTCGCTTCCGTTTGGCGGATCCGCCTGGAATTCAGGAGTGAAGCTGGATCCGGCACAGAAATCGCCTGGCACCAGCGTGGCGGTCTATTACGGCGAATCGCTCGTCGAAACCCTTGGCCTGCGCGTCGTCGCCGGGCGTGCCATTCGCCCCGATGAATACGTATGGATCGACGACAACATCACCGGCAAGGCACCGGGAAGCAACATTGCGATGCTCACGAGCGCGCTGGCGCAACATCTTTTCCCAGGGCAGTCGGCACTTGGGAAGCAGATCGTGGTGGGCGACAAGACGATGCGGGTCGTGGGACTCCTCGAGCGGCTACCTGCGGCGTCGACGAAGGCGCGCGACGAATTGAACAACACGGTACTCCTGCCCTGGCGGATGATCCCCGCCTACGGTGGCGGCTATTTCGTGCGTGCCCGCAAAGGTGAATCGGCGCGGGTGCTCAAGGACGCGGTCGCCGCTCTCAAGGCCATCGATCCACGTCGTGTGGTGGTCGAGGCACGGCTGTACCCGGAGATCCGCGGGCGCTTCTTTGCCTCGGACCGCGCCATGGCGGTCTTGCTGACGTCGGTGTCGGTGGCCTTGCTGATCGTGACCGCCCTCGGCATCGTGGGACTGGCGAGTTTCTGGGTGGCCCAGCGGCGTCGCCAGATCGGTGTGAGACGGGCCCTCGGCGCGAGCCGGACCGCGATCCTGCGCTACTTCCAGACCGAGAACTTCCTGCTCGCAAGCATGGGCATCGTGCTCGGCATGATGCTGGCCTACGGCATCAACGCACTGCTGATGATGCATTACGAGCTGCCCCGCCTGCCGCTGGCTTACCTGCCTGTGGGCGCGGCCGTGCTCTGGCTCCTCGGGCAGGTCGCGGTCCTCGCGCCGGCCTTGCGCGCGGCGTCCGTCCCCCCGGTCGAAGCCACCCGTGGCTAGAATGGAAAAATGTGCCGGCGGGGGAGCAACCTTTTCGCCGGGGGAAGCATCCATGGCTGCATGCGAAGAGACCCGATGCGCTGCGTACTGATCATCGACGACAACCCTTCGGTGGGCGAGGCGCTTTCGCTCGCTCTCAGCCTGCGTGATATCCGTCCGCTCGTGGCCCTCACGCCCGAGGACGGGCTGGCGACCCTGGCCCGCGAGCGCGTCGACGTGGTCGTCCAGGACATGAATTTCACGGCCGATACCACCTCGGGCGAGGAAGGCGCGGCCTTGTTCAAGGCGATCCGCGCCCGGTATTCCGACCTGCCGGTGATCCTGCTCACAGCGTGGACCCACCTCGAGGCGGCGGTGGAACTGGTGAAGGCGGGTGCCGCCGACTACCTCGCCAAGCCGTGGGACGACATCAAGCTGCTGGCGACGGTCGAGAACCTGCTCGAGCTGTCCGAATCCACCCGTGAAGTGACCCGTGCACGGGTCGAGCGCCGCCGCCGGCGCGAAGTGCTCGAGAGCCGCTACGAACTCGAAGGCCTGGTCTTCGCCTCCGAGGCCATGGGCCGCACCATCGAACTGGCCTGCCAGGTCGCCCGATCGGACGTGCCGGTGCTCATCACGGGGCCCAACGGCGCGGGCAAGGAGCGCATCGCCGCCATCGTCCACGCCAACTCGGCGGTACGCCGGGGCCCCTTCGTGGCCGTGAACTGCGGCGCGCTGCCGGGCGAACTCATCGAAGCCGAACTGTTTGGTGCCGAGGCAGGGGCCTACACCGGCGCGAACAAGGCGCGCGAAGGCCGCTTCGAGATGGCCGATGGCGGCACGCTTTTCCTCGATGAGATCGGCAACCTGCCGTTGCCGGGCCAGATGAAGCTGCTGCGCGTGCTCGAAAGCGGGCAGTTCGAACGCCTCGGCTCCGGCCGCACGCGGCACGCGAAGGTGCGCGTCGTCAGCGCCACGAACGCCGACCTCAAGGCGATGATCGCCGCGGGCACATTCCGTGAAGACCTCTATTACCGCCTCAACGTGATCGACGTGAACCTGCCGCCGCTGTCGGAACGCTGCGACGACATCCTGCCGCTGGCCGAGTTCTTCCTCGACGGAAAGGCCACGCTCAGCGAGGACGCGCGCGAGGCCCTGCTGGCGCATTCGTGGCCCGGTAACGTGCGCGAACTGAAGAATGCCATCGCTCGCGCCGCGCTGCTGGCCGCGGACGGCCGCATCGAACCGGCGCACCTGAACCTGCCGCCGCCGGCGGCCAACGTCACGCGTAACCTGGACGAACCCAGCCGCGAGTCGGTGGAAGCCGCGCTCGCCTCGGCCGGTGGCGTGGTGAGCCGCGCGGCCAGCAACCTGGGGCTCTCACGGCAGGCGTTGTACAGGCGCATGGAGCGGTACGGACTGGCAGTCTGATACGTTCAGCGCCATGAAGACCATTTCCCTCGAAGGCCGGATGACCCTGGTCGTTGCCGGTTCCGCCATCGTCGGCGCGCTGGTGTTCGCCGGCGTCTACATCTGGCCATTCCCCCAGTTGCTGACCTGGATGCGCGAGGTGCCGGACAAGGCCGGCAAGCTGCCGCCGGCGCCTCCGATCGAGAACTTCGATGGCGGCACCGCGCTACTGATTTGCCTGCTGGTGCTGCTGCCGCTGTCGGCCTGGGTCGCCCATGCGCTGGTGGAGCCTCTGCGCCGGCTGATGCGTGCCCTGGAGAGCGCCGTGGCCAGCTACCGCGATGGCGACTTCAGCATGTCCATCGGCACCACCCGGCGCGACGAGCTGGGCGACCTGATCCGCATGCACAACACGCTGGGCCAGACCCTGCGCGACCAGCGCCAGCACCTCGCCCAGCGAGAACTGCTGCTGGACACCGTGGTGCAGAACACGCCGGTCGCGCTCGTGCTCACCGATACGGCCGGCAAGATCACCTATGCCAACATCGCCGCCCGCCACTTGTTCAATGAGGGCAGGGCGCTGGCCGGCCTGGACTTCCACGACGTGCTCGCCACCATGCCGGAAAGCCTGCGCGAGGCGGCCAAGGGCGGGGAAGATGCGTTGTTCTCCGTCGACATGGACGGCAGCGAGGAAACCTTCCACCTGTCCCAGCGCGGCTTTCGCCTGCAAGGACGGCCGCACCGCCTGCAGTTGTACCGTCGCATGACCCGTGAATTGTCGCGACAGGAAGTGCACACCTGGAAGCGGGTGATCCGGGTCATCAGCCACGAGCTCAACAACTCGCTCGCACCCATCTCGTCGCTGTCCCATTCGGGCGCGGAACTGGCTCGCCGCGGCGATCTTGCCAGACTTCCCGGCGTGTTCGCCTCCATTGGCGACCGCGCGAAACATCTGCACAGTTTCATCGCCGGTTACGCCAGCTTCGCCAAGCTACCCACGCCGCAGTCGAAGGAGGTGGGCTGGGAGGGCTTCCTCGATGCGCTCGCCCTGCATGCGAAGTTCCGCCTCGCGGCGCCGGTGCCAAAGCAGCCCGGCTGGTTCGATCCGACCCAGGTGGAGCAGGTGCTGATCAACCTGATCAAGAACGCGCACGAGGCCGGCGGCGATCCGGAAGAGGTGACCCTTGCCGTGCACCACGTGGGCCGCGACATGTTGATCGAGGTGGCCGACCACGGCCCGGGCATGAGCGAAACCGTGCTGGCCCAGGCGCTGCTGCCCTTTTATTCCACCAAACGCTCGGGTACCGGGCTGGGACTGGCCCTGGCGCGCGAAATTTCTGAGGCGCACGGCGGCCGCATCGCACTGGCGAACCGCGACGGCGGTGGCCTGCGTGTCACCCTGGTCCTGCCCGCCGGTTCGCCCTGAGGCGCTTCGCCTATACTCCGGAAACATACCGGGAGAGGGAAATCAGGCCATGGGAAGTATTGTTGCGCTGGTCGTCGTGGTGGTCGTCGTCGTCGTACTGGCCAAGCTGATCCGCATCGTGCCGCAGGGCTACGAATGGACGGTGGAAATGTTCGGCAAATACACGGGCACGCTCACGCCCGGGCTGCACTTCCTCATCCCGTTCGTTTACGCGGTCGGCCGTAAGATCAACATGATGGAGCAGGTGCTCGACGTCCCTTCTCAGGACGTCATCACCAAGGACAACGCCGTGGTCCGCGTCGACGGCGTGGTGTTCTACCAGGTGCTGGATGCCGCCAAGGCCGCCTATGAAGTGGCAAACCTCGAAACCGCGGCGCTCGCGCTCATCATGACCAACATCCGTACGGTGCTGGGCTCCATGGACCTGGACGAAAGCCTGAGCCAGCGCGACGCGATCAACGCGAAGCTGCTGGGCGTGATCGACGAAGCCACCCATCCCTGGGGCGTCAAGGTCACCCGCATCGAGATCAAGGACATTTCGCCGCCGCGCGATCTCGTCGATGCCATGGCGCGGCAGATGAAGGCCGAGCGCGAGAAGCGCGCGAACATCCTCGACGCCGAAGGTTTCCGCCAGGCGGCCATCCTCAAGGCCGACGGCGAAAAGCAGTCCGCCATCCTGGAGGCCGAAGGCAAGAAGGAGGCCGCGTTCCGTGAAGCCGAGGCGCGCGAGCGCCTCGCCGAAGCGGAAGCCAAGGCCACCACCATGGTTTCGCAGGCCATCGCGGGGGGCAGCGTCAACGCGCTTAACTACTTCGTCGCCAACAACTATGTTGAGGCGCTGAAAGAAATGGCGAAGTCCCCGAACCAGAAGACCCTGCTGCTCCCCATCGAGGCTACCGGCATCCTCGGTTCGCTGGCCGGCATCGCCGAACTGGCGAAAGACTCGCTCGCCGCACAGCAGCGGGCCCCGGACACGTCGTCCGGCCGCACGCCGCCACTTCCGCGCTGACGCCATGGAACAGGTCGCCACGCATTATCTCTGGTGGATCGTCGCGCTGCTGCTCATCGGCGGCGAGGTGATCCTTCCCGGCTATTTCATGCTGTGGATCGGCATCGCCGCGGCGGCCATGGGCGTCGTCCTGTTGCTGGTACCCGACATGGGCGCGCTGGCCCAGGCGCTCGTCTTCGCCGTATTCGCGTTCCTTTCCTGCTTCGCCTACTGGAAGTTGGTGCGGCCGCGTCTGGACCGCATCCCGCCCGGCAACGAACGACTCAACCGGCGCGGCGAACAGCTCATCGGACAGCGCTACATATTGTGCGAGCCCATTCTCAACGGCCGCGGCAAGGCGAAGGTCGGTGACGGTGCATGGCTCGTCACGGGGCCAGACCTTCCGCTGGGCGCCATGGTGGAGGTGGTGGGTATCGACGGCACGACCCTGCGCGTGGTGAAGGCGGTGGACGTTGGCTGAAGGCGCGCCGTTGACGGTACCGGTGAGCTTCGCCACCACGGCGATCAACACCCGCATCGCCTTCCTCACCGAGCTGGCGCGCCGGCTGCACCAATACGGCACCACGGCACCGCGACTGGAAACCGCCATCGGCCGCTCGGCGCAACGGCTTGGCCTGACGGCGGACGTCTGGTCCAGTCCGACCGCGATCATCGTCTCGTTCGCCGACCTGGGGCAAGGCGAGGAAAGCGTTGCGCAGGTCACTCAGGTGATGCGTCTTCCACCCGGCGACGTGAACCTGGGGCGCCTGGTTGAAGCCGATCGCATCGCCGATGCCGTGATCGACGGGCAGATGGAATTGCGCGAAGGGTTTTACCTCCTGCGCAAGCTCGGTGCGCCAGACACGTTCCGCGCCCAGTTGGGCGTCATCGCCAGCTATGGCCTTTGCGCGGCCAGCGTCGTGGCGCTGCTGCTGCACAGTGCATGGCCCGATCTGGTCACGGCGGGCGTCATTGGCGTGATCATCGGACTCATCACGATCGCTTCGGGCGGGCGTCCCCAACTCACGGCCGCGAGCGAGGCCATCAGCGCGATGGTCGCCACGGCCATCGCCACCATCGTCAGCGCGTACATCGTGCCTCTTGCGCTGAAGTCCGTGATCCTTGGCAGCCTCATCGTGCTCCTGCCCGGCATGGCGCTCACGACGGCCGTGCGAGAAATTTCCAGCCAGCACCTCGTTTCCGGCGTGGCCCGCATGGGCGGTGCGATAGCAACGCTGCTCAAGCTCACCTTCGGCACGGTCGCGGCGAGCCAGCTGTGTGAAGCCTTCGGCATCATGCCGCGCAATTACTCGCTGCCGCCGCTTCCCGGCTGGGCCGACTGGCCCTCACTGATCCTCGGCGCGTTTTCATTCGCCATCCTGTTTCGTGCCGCGCCGCGCACCTGGCTCGTCGTGATGGCGTCGGTAGTACTCGGCTATCTCGCTACCACCTGGGGCGGCAGTATTTCCGGCTCCTTGCCCGGCGCACCCTTTGGCGTGTTTGTGGGGGGTGTGTTGCTCGGCTCGCTCAGCAATGTCTACGCACGTTATGCACACATGCCGGGAGCGGTGGTGCGCGAACCGGGCATCATCCTGCTGGTGCCGGGATCGGTGAGTTTCCGAAGCGTGTCCTACCTGCTCGATCGCGATGCCTCGCTGGGCATGGATACGGGACTTCTAGGTATTACGCTGCTGGTATCGCTGGTGGCCGGCCTGTTGTTCGGCGACTTGATCGTGGCACCGCGCCGTTCGCTTTGACACTTGACAACTGCCTGTCATGGATTGCAATGTCATGACAGCCTTCTGGGGATGGAAGGGTGGGTGGCCGAGTCTAGTAGAAGACAGAGCAAGTCGGGAAAGGGCAGATCGACGAAGGGGCAAGGATGACGGAGACGCTGTTTCGACCGGAAGTTATTGCGGCGCGACAAAAGGATTGGCTTGGGAGCATCAGGGTAAGTCCGCCACGGATGGGCTGGCTGTTTTTCGGCTATGCCTCCGCAGTCGTCGTTGCTATCGTCGCCTTCACGGTTTGTGGTCATTACACGCGGCGAGTTCGTTCTGAGGGGAGATTAGCTCCCAGCAGTGGATTGCTGACGATTGTTCCGCCCGCTGCGGGTGTCGTCACGCACACGTTCGTCCATGAAGGCGATGCAGTTACGGCCGGGCAGCCCTTGCTAGAAGTCACTGCGGAACAAGGGAGTGCCGAATACGGCGGCTACCATGAAGTCACCGCCTCTCAGCTCAAGATCAAACGGGAGAAGTTGCAGGACGACTTGCGTGAGGAAAACCGGCTCTCTCTCGATCCGTGTGGTTGACCTTCAGGCCGCGGTCTGTTGATCGGGGTCGAGCCAGGGATTCTTCGGTAGATGCCTGAGGTTGGCGCAGATCAGGTAGCTGATGGTGATGAGGTGGTCATCAGTGCCGTAGCCCTTGGCCCGTGCCTTGGCGGCCTGGAGACGCCCGTTGATGGCCTCGGCAAAACCATTGCTCAAGCCGGAGCGGAAGTGTTCGAGGATGCCGTCCCGATGCTTCTTGAGCGTGGCCGCCAGTCGTTTGAAGGGCGCCAGGCGGCAGCGCCGTGCCCAGCTCAGCCAGGCGTCCAGCAGCACCGTGGCGTGCGCGATGCCGGTGCCGCCAGCGAACACCTTGCGCAAGGCCTGCTTAAGCCGCCAGGCGCGTGCCGTCTTCAGGTTCGTACGTTGCAGCCAGTGCATCTGCGCGACCTGCGTGCGCGTCCAGGACGCCGCGTCCTTGAGCGTCCCCCAACGGATGCCCTTGAGATCGCCGACCTGCTTGACCTCCGCGCGGCGCACCTGATCCAGTGCTTCGTTGGTCAGTGCCACGACATGGAAGGGATCGACGCTGACCGTGGCGTTGGGGCAGTGCCCACGCGCGCCGGCATGGTAGGCGGCGCCCATGTCCAAGCTGACGTCGGTGATCGTCTCGGCGTCACCGCCGTGGGCCGCCAAGTCCGCCGCGAACGCCTTGAAGGTGGCCGCATCCCGCCCTTGCGTGGCAAACAGCAAGCGGCGTGCGTCCAGGTCACAGAACAGCGTCAGGAAGCGCTGCCCCTTGCGCGCACTGCGTTCGTCCGCGCTGATCCGGTG
>NZ_DASYDO010000013.1:0-16701 GCF_036499525.1 Luteibacter sp.
TGAGAAGGCCAAGCGTTCGATGGTGTGGGACGACCTCGAGCAGGCGTTCGACAAGGAAGAGACCATCACCGGCAAGATCTCCGGCAAGGTCAAGGGCGGCTTCACGGTCGACATCAAGGACGTCCGCGCATTCCTGCCGGGCTCCCTGGTCGACGTGCGTCCGGTCCGCGACCCGGTCTACCTCGAGGGCAAGGACCTCGAGTTCAAGATCATCAAGCTCGACCGCAAGCGCAACAACGTCGTCGTCAGCCGCCGCGCGGTCGTCGAGACGGAGTTCTCGGAAGAGCGCGAGAAGCTGCTCGAGCGCCTGACCGAAGGCGCGGTCGTGAAGGGTGTGGTGAAAAACCTCACCGATTACGGCGCATTCGTGGACCTCGGCGGCATCGACGGCCTGCTGCACATCACCGACATGGCGTGGAAGCGCGTGCGTCATCCGTCCGAAGTCGTCAACGTCGGCGACGAGCTGGACGTCCGAGTGCTCAAGTACGACCGCGAGCGCAACCGCGTGTCGCTCGGCCTCAAGCAGCTCGGCGACGACCCGTGGGTCGCCATCGCCCGCCGCTACCCGGTCGGCAGCCGCCTGTTCGGCAAGGTCTCCAACGTCACCGATTACGGCTGCTTCGTCGAGATCGAACCGGGCGTCGAAGGCCTGGTGCACGTCTCCGAAATGGACTGGACGAACAAGAACGTCAACCCGGCCAAGGTGGTTCAGGTCGGCGACGAGACGGAAGTCATGGTCCTCGACGTGGACGAAGAGCGTCGTCGTATCTCCCTCGGTATCAAGCAGACCCGCTCGAACCCGTGGGAAGCCTTCGCCGCCATGCACAAGAAGGGCGACAAGGTCTCCGGCCAGATCAAGTCCATCACCGACTTCGGCATCTTCATCGGCCTGGAAGGCGGCATCGATGGTCTCGTCCACCTGTCCGATATCTCGTGGCAGGCCTCGGGTGAAGACCTCGTCCGCAACTTCAAGAAGGGCGACGAAGTCGAGGCCGTGGTCCTGGCCGTCGATCCGGAACGCGAGCGCATCTCCCTCGGCATCAAGCAGATGGAGCAGGATCCGTTCGGCCAGTTCATGGCCACGAATCCGCGCGGCACGGTCCTGACCGGCACGGTCCGGGAAGTCGATGCCAAGGGCGCGCTGATCGACCTCGGCGAAGGTGTCGAGGGCTACATCCGCGCGAACGACATCGCCAAGGAACGCGTCGAGGACGCCACCCAGCACCTGAAGGTCGGCGATTCCGTCGAGGCGAAGTTCACCGGCATGGATCGCAAGGGCCGTCAGCTCCAGCTGTCGATCCGCGCGAAGGACGAGGAAGATCTGGCCGACACCATGGCCGACTACCAGTCCGCCGCTGGTGGCACGACCAAGCTCGGCGCGCTCCTCAAGGAACAGATGAACAAGGCCGACTGACCGTCGGGCGAGGGGCGGCGAACCCGCCCCTCGCTGTTGTTCGATAGATCAATGCGTCAGCTTCAAGAACCACCAGGGGACCCATGACAAAGTCGGAACTGATCGAAGCGCTCGCCCGGCGCCAGACCCACCTTGCCTTCGGCGACGTGGAACTTGCCGTCAAGAGCGTGCTGGAACAGATGAGCCACGCCTTGTCGACAGGCGAGCGCATCGAGATCCGCGGCTTCGGCAGCTTCGCGCTGCACTTCCGTCCGCCGCGCATGGGGCGCAACCCCAAGACCGGTGAGGCCGTGGCACTACCTGGCAAGCACGTACCGCATTTCAAACCCGGCAAGGAATTACGCGAGCGCGTGAACCTTATCGAGGGAACCGACGCCGCGCAGTGACGCGGCGTTTTTTTTACATACTTGAGGCTACCCGTCGCGGGCTCGGCTTTGCCATTGCGTTTTGCTCGGGCACCGGGGCAGGGGAGCCGCCGCGCGCCACCCTGGTCGCTAAGTCCTCGTCCGGCCTACGCCTCCCTGCGGAATCGCTCCCAGGGTGGCGCCCGACAGCTCCTTCCGGTTACTGAGTCGGGTGGGTCGGAGAGCAGAGCATCTGGGGTGCGCTGGATTACATCGAAGCGATCTTTTTTGAAAACCTGCCCATTCACCGAATACAGCCTCCCACCCTTAATCTTATGGTGGCTTCGTGCTCGCACGTTCCATGGCTTCTTTCGCGCCATGCCGCCAGTCACTCGGTGTGATCTCAACGCCGATATACCATTGGCAGGCGATCGCCATGGCCAGCAAGGTAGCGGATATAACGTTGGGCTTGGCAGCGCCGCGAAGTACTGTCTTCATCCTCCGGCTACTTAGCCAAGAACGCGATTTCTGCATGCATGAGGGCTTCATTCGTACGACTGCCTCCAGAAGGCGCGATCGCGGTGGAAGCAGATGCCATCCCATTCAAGGCTTTTCTTCAAGCCTTCTTCCGTGCGCGGCATACGCTCTTCGCACATGGCCTCATAGCAACTTATGACGGAGGATACGCCGTATCTGACCTCGCAGAACTTAGGCAATTTCCACTGCTCACCTCTGGTGAGTTTGTCAGGAGGGAGGATTTCCAGTCCGACATCAGCCGGATTTTCGAAATGCACTTGGAATGAAGGCTCATGCTTGATAAACGGCCAATGCCAGTTTCCAACTTCATGGTCACCGTAAACCTTCTCACATCCGACAAATAACCAAGTGATCAAGAACAGGGCGGCTACAAAGCCGGTCCGTCTTAAAATGCGTTTCAATTGCACCCTCATGGCGCGTCCAGCTTGAATTCGGCGCGAAGCAATTGAGCGATGATGAGGCCGTGAGCGCCAGGGCATGCCCGGCTCGAATCTCTGGATAGGGCAAATTCGCGATGACCACCGAGCGCGCGGATGGGGAAGACGCGTCGCAGCGAGTCCACGAGGTGGCTTAATGACTCGAGTTGGGATTCAGTCGCCGTGTCTTGGATTGTGTCGAAGCGGTCTTTCTGGATGCCAGCCCATTCACTGAATGCACGCCTCCATCCTTCCTCTCTGAAGACTTGCCATACTCCGGGGCCGTGCTTCGCCGCCTCTCCATGGGTACTGAGGTCCGCAAGCAAGACGACGCCAATCCTTCCGGTATTGTCGTCGTGGATGTGGGAACCTTTTCGTCGAATATCGAGTGCCTCATAGATCGTGCCGTGGCAGTCGATAGCATAGTGATAGCTCATCTGTGCGAATCGCTTGCCGTCGATGCCGTTCACGCGATGCAGCGCCTTGACCGGCGCTTCCTTGCAGCTGAAGCTGTTGCCGGCGTGGTGCAGGGCGATGGCATTGTAATTCCAGTCATCTTCCCTGTGGCGTGTCGGCTTGCCATGCCAGTCGGATGCCTCCCTGACCGTTCTTCCCTTGCGTCGGAGCTCGTAAAAAATCGCTTCGCGCGTGCCGGCGCGGTCGTCGACGCGGATGGTCGTGGCGTCGTCCTTGCTGTGGCCGATGCTTGTGCGGATCTGGGTCCGGCGACGCGCGGCATAAGGGAGAGACATATCAGGAACCCTGTGGAACGAGGAAGCCCTTGGGGGCGTCGAAGGTGACGTGGACGTCGCAGAGGGCTTCGTCGGCGGTGCGAATGACGATGTAGCCGTTAAGGTCCAAGGTGACCTCGCCTTTCTCATCGCCAATCGTGACGAAGCAGCGCCGGTTGACGATGGGCTTGCCCGTGGCCGCATCGGTCAGTCGCAGCCAGTGCGCGTAGGAGTGAGGGTTGCTGGGGCGGCTGGGAAACCCATGGGAGGACTCTGGATCGTCGCTGCGGAAAACGGGGCTGTCGTTTCGTGTCGTATCGTTCCTGCTGGAAGACGCCTCGAAGAGACTATCCCCCAGGGCGACCAGTCGATGGCCGCAAGCCAGCAAGTCCCCATCCCCCGCGATGTCCTTGCCGTGGACGCTCACCGGCATCGTCGCATCGGCGACATGCGTGAGGCCGTGCACGTCACAGCGGACCAGAGCGCCCTTGAAGGTGGCCTTCCGGCTGCCGAGTACCAGGCCCGGGGTACCTTGCAGGACCAGGCCGCCGCCCGTGGTCGTATCGCCTTCGCAGGCGACCTGCGTCATACCGTCAATCATCTATCGTCCTCAGCCAGTCGGTAATCCGGTGCAAGTGTTAGTGGGCGGACGTCCGCTGGCTATCGAAGGATTCTGAAAAATCCTGTCATGTGCGGCAAAATGACATCGGTAGCGGGAGGAGCTATCCGGGCCGGCCAATCCGCCGGTTCCGACGGCCCTTTTAACGGCATCCGGGAGCGGCGCGAGCCCTCCGGGCCGCCTGGAGAAGCACAGACGACAGGCAAAAGGCAACCCTGATGCCGCCCGCCAGCACCCACCTCGCGAAATTGCCGGCGAAGCTGTATGAAAAGCCAACCGCGAAGCACCACGCTATTCAGGATTCGGGTACAGTCGCCGGATGCGCTTGATTGTCATCATTTTCCTTTTGCTGTTCATCGCCGCCGGCATCGTTTTCGGCGCGCTGAACGCCGACCTGGCGTCGTTCGACCTGGGCTTCGCACAGCTGTCCTTGCCCAAGGGCGGGGCCATGCTTTCCGCTGTCCTGGCGGGCTGGATCCTCGGAGGCATCACCGCCTGGCTGGGCACGTCTCTGGCCCATCGGCGGCGGCGCCGGCGCGAACGCAAGGTAGCGAACGCGACGGCCGCATGAATCCGATCTGGTTGCTGGCGCTCGTCCCACCCCTGGCCTTTGCCTGCGGCTGGTGGCTCGCCCGTCGAAGCCACGTGCGGCTGTCCGGCGAGCGCGTCAACGAGCTTTCCTCCGATTACTTCCGGGGCCTGAACTACCTCCTCAACGAGGAGCAGGACAAGGCGCTGGAAGTCTTCCTGCGCCTGGCCGAATACAACCGCGACACGGTCGAGACCCACCTCGCGCTGGGCAACCTGTTCCGCAAGCGCGGCGAGGTGGACCGGGCCATACGGCTGCACCAGCACCTGGTGTCGCGACAGGGCCTGTCCGACGAAATGAAGACGGTGGCCTTGCTCGAGCTGGGTGAGGACTATATGCGCGCCGGCCTCCTGGACCGTGCGGAAACATTGTTCTCCGACCTCGTGGCCATGGACGCGCTCGCGCCCTCCGCCTTGCGCCATCTCATCGCCATCTACCAGCACGAGCGCGAGTGGCATAAGGCGATCGACCACGCGCGCCGCCTGGAAGCGATGACCGGCGAAGACGAGTCGGCCATGATCGCCCAGTTCTATTGCGAGCTGGCCGAGCAGTCACGCCAGCATGGCGCACGCACGGAGGCGCGCGATTATATCCGTGACGCCTTCGCCTGCCAGGAAGACTGCGTTCGCGCGCATATGATCGCCGGTCGCCTGTCTTCCGAAGACGGCGAGCTGGAGCAGGCGGTCGCGTCGTACGAGGCCGCCATCGCCGCGGACATCGCGTTCGTTCCCGAGATATTGCCGCCTCTGCTGAATTGCTACGCGCGCTCGCAGCAGATGGATCGCGCCGAAACGTTCCTGCGCGAGATCATGGAGCGCTACCACGGCATCTCGCCCGTGCTGGCGCTGACCCGCCTGTACGAGGGCAGGGACGGCGAGCGCACGGCCATCGACTTCCTTACCGGCCAGCTGCGCAAGCGTCCTTCCGTGCGCGGCCTCATGGCGCTGATCGACGCCACCATGGACAAGGTCTCGGGCGAGGCGCGCGAGAACTACCTGATCCTGCGCGACCTCACCCGCAAGCTCCTCGAGGGCCAGGCCATGTACCGCTGCAGCCGTTGCGGCTTCGGCGCAAAGGCGCACCATTGGCAGTGCCCCAGCTGCAAGAGCTGGGGCACGGTCCGGCCCATACACGGCGTCGCGAACGAATGACACCGTCCGCCGCCGACGCCGGCACCTATGCCATCGGTTGCGTGCTCGCCGCATTCGTCGTTTCCTTCGGAAGCGTCAGGGTGGCGATCGCCTATGCACAGCGGCGCGGCATGGTCGATACCCCAGGCCATCGCCGGTCGCACACGATGCCCACTCCGCGTGGGGGAGGCATCGGCATCGTTCTCGGCGCCCTGGTGGGCATGCCCGCCAGCTTGCTTATCCTCCCTGGCTCGCCGGGCGCGGCGACGGTGGGTGCTTTCACGGTGGCGACCATCGCCGTGGCCGCGATCGGCTGGCTGGACGACCACGGCTCGCTGCCGATCCGCCCGCGGCTGTTCATCCAGCTGGCCGCCACGCTTCTCCTGTGCGTCGCCATCGCCACCGGTACCGCCAGCCTGCTCTGGGCTATCCCGCTCCTGCTGGCCGGCGTGTGGTGCATCAACCTGCATAACTTCATGGATGGTATCGACGCCCTGGCCGCCCAGCAGGCCATGTTCTTCGGCGTCGCCTCCGCAGCCCTGGCCTGGGCCGCGGGCAGCCCGGCGATCGCCGGGGCGGGGCTTGCCATGGCAGCGGCGGCCCTGGGCTTCTGGTGGTTCAACCGCTCGCCCGCCCGGATTTTCATGGGCGACGTGGGCAGCGGAACGCTTGGGCTCCTGGTTTTTGCGATTTCAGCGATGTCATGGGCTTTTCGCACGAACTTGCTCTGGCCTTCGTTGATCTTCTCGTCGGCCTTCGTTGTCGACGCGACCTTGACGTTGCTCGTGCGAATGCTGCGCGGTGCGCGCTGGTACACTCCGCACCGCGAACACCTTTATCAGTGGCTCGTGAGACGGGGGGCGTCACACAGGAAGGTGGCCACGGGCTACCTCGCATGGAACGTTCTCGTCTGTATTCCTGTCGCATGGATCGCGTTCCGCTCGCCAGCGGCGGCGCCCGCGTGCTTCGGGGTGGTGTACCTGCTGGGGGCGGCGGTCTGGCGTTTTGGCAAGCGTTACGGCTTGCGTCGAAGGGAGCGACATGTTTCTGCGTAAGTTCATCGGCATCATCCATCCCCGAACGGCGGTCGTGGCTCACGACCTCGCCATGTCCGCGCTGGCGTGGTGGATCGCCAAGGCGTTGCGCTATGCGTTGATGCCGGACCTCGCGCCGGTGACCTACCTGCCGATGGAATTTCCCATCGTGCTGCTGGTCCAGGGGGCGGTCTTCAACTGGACCGGCCTCTACAAGGGGGTATGGCGCTTCGCCAGCCTGCCCGATCTATGGAACATCATCCGTGCCACCGTGATCGGCGCGCTGATCATCGGCCTCGCGATGGTCATGTACGCGCGCCTCGACGGTGTGCCGCGTTCAGTCCTGCTGGTTTACCCGGTGGTCCTCGTGGTGCTGCTGGGCCTTCCCCGGCTCAGCTACCGCTTCTGGAAGGACAGCCGCATCGACCTGTTCCAGTCGGTGCCTACCAAGCGGGTGCTGATCGTCGGCGCGGACCGCGCCGGCGAGGCGCTGTCGCGCGACCTGCGTCGCGACAGCCGCTACAGCGTCATCGGATTCGTCGACGACAACCTCGCGCTGCGCGGCGCGCAGATCAGCGGCATCCCGGTACTCGGTACGGTCGACCAGCTGGCCGAACTGTCCAAGGCCGTAGCGGTGCAGATGCTGCTCATCGCCGTGCCCGGGGCGACCACCGCGCAGATGCGCCGGATCGTGGCGTTCTGCGAGAGCACCGGCCTGCCGTTCCGCACCGTGCCGCGTCTCGAGGACGTCGTCGCCGGGCGGGCGCAGTTCAACGAGATCAAGGAAGTAGCCATCGAGGACCTGCTCGGCCGCGACGCGGTGGAGCTGGACTGGACGGCCATCCGCGAAAATATCAGCGGCCGGCGCGTGCTGGTCACCGGCGGTGGTGGTTCGATCGGTTCGGAGTTGTGCCGGCAGGTGGCCCGCCTTGGCGCGAGTTCGCTCACGGTCGTCGAGATGTCGGAGTACAACCTTTACCGCATCGGCCAGGAACTGACTTCGGCGTATCCCGAACTCATCTTCAACGGTGTACTGGCGGACGCGCGCGACGCGACGGCGGTCAACCGCCTGTTCGAAGAGACACAGCCGCAGATCGTCTTCCACGCCTCGGCGTACAAGCACGTCCCCATGCTGCAGGGTCAGCTGCGCGAGGCTTTCCGGAACAATGTGATTGGCACGCGCATCGTGGCGGACGCGGCGGTGCGCTGCGGTGCCGAGTCCTTCGTGCTGATTTCCACCGACAAGGCAGTGAATCCCACGTCGGTGATGGGCGCCTGCAAGCGCATGGCGGAAATCTGGTGCCAGAACCTCGCAGCGCATACTTCGACACGTTTCATTACGGTGCGATTCGGTAACGTGCTGGACTCCGCCGGTTCGGTGGTCCCGCTGTTCCGCAGGCAGATTCGCCAAGGCGGTCCGGTGACGATCACCCATCCGGAGATCTCGCGCTATTTCATGACCATTCCCGAGGCCTGCCAGCTGATCCTCCAGGCGGCGAGCCTCGGCAAGGGTGGCGAGATCTTCGCGCTCGACATGGGCGATCCGGTGAAGATCCGCGACCTCGCCGAGCAGATGATTCGCCTGGCGGGCAAGCGGCCTGGCTCGGACATCCAGATCGTGTACACCGGACTGCGATCCGGCGAGAAATTGTTCGAGGAACTGTTCCACCCACTGGAGAACTACACGAGCACGACACACGCGAAGATATTCCAGGCCCAGCATCGCCAGGTGTCCTGGGAGCTGCTGCAGACGCAGCTTGCACGCGCCCAGGAGGCCGTGACCGCGTTTGATGAAGAAACCCTGCGCCGGTGCGTGTCGCAGTTGCTGCCGTCCTTCCGTTGGAGCGAGCCGCAGACCGACAACGTGCTGCCGCTACGCCGTAACGAAAGTGGAGACATTGCATGACCCAACCCCTGCGCAAGGTCGTATTTCCCGTAGCCGGCCTCGGTACGCGATTCCTTCCCGCGACGAAGGTGGTGGCCAAGGAAATGCTGCCGGTGCTGGACCGTCCGCTGATCCAGTATGCGGTGGACGAAGCCGTGGATGCGGGTGCCGACACGCTGGTGTTCGTCACCAACCGGTACAAGCACGCGATCGCCGACTACTTCGACAAGGCTTACGAGCTCGAGGAAAAACTCGCCGAGAAGAACAAGGACGAGTTGCTCTCCATCCTGCGAGGCATCCTCCCGCGCCACGTGCGCTGCGTGTTCGTCACCCAGCCGGAGGCCCTCGGCCTTGGCGACGCCGTGCTGCGCGCGGCGCCGGTGGTGGGCAACGAGCGCTTCGGCGTCATGCTTCCGGACGACCTGATCTGGAACAAGGGCAAGGGCGCGCTGCGCCAGATGGCCGAAGTGGCCGACGCCAACCAGGCAGGCGTCATCGCCGTCGAGGAAGTGCCCGAGAAGGACACGGACAAGTACGGCATCGTAGATGCGAAGGAACGGCTCAGCGACCGCGCCAGCGTCATCACGCACATGGTGGAAAAGCCCAAGCCGGCGGATGCACCCTCGAACCTCGCCGTGGTGGGCCGCTACGTGCTGCCGTCCGAGATCTTCGACTACCTCAAGAACACGAAGGAAGGCGCGGGCGGAGAGATCCAGCTCACCGACGCCATCGAGAACCTGCTGAAGGACAAGGGTAGGGTGCTGGCCTACCGTTTCGAAGGCACGCGCTTCGACTGCGGCAACAAGGCAGGCCTCGTGCGCGCGACGATGGCCATGGCACTGGAAGATCCGAAGCTCGCACCGATTGTGTGGGAGTTCGCGAACAAGGCCGCCATCCCGGCCTGACAAGCCATTGTAGGAGCGCGCCCTGCGCGCGACAGGTTTTCGCGAGAAGCTACAAAGTTTGCAGTTCTTGGCGAAAACCTGTCGCGCGCAAGGCGCGCTCCTACAGTTCCGGACTCAGCGAATCGGCAGCGTCGGCAGGAACTTCGGCCGGCGGAAGCCTTTCGCCTTCTGCTCCACGCCGTAAGCGATGGCGATCAGCGTCGGCTCGCTCCATTTCGCACCGAAGAACACTACGCCTATCGGCAACTCGTGGGCGAACTCCACGGGCAGGGTGATCGAAGGATAGCCGGCGATGGCCGCTGGCGCAGACACGCCACCGACCGTCGGATCGCCGCTGACCACGTGGTCGCCCAGCACCATGTCGTTGACGAAGGCCGGTCCCCAGCTCGGGGCGAGCAGGGCGTCGAGTTTGTCCTTCGCAAGCGCCGCGTCGATGCCTTCCGGTCCGGCAAGACGCTTGTTCCTGTCGCGCATGTCGATGTACTTCGGGTCGTCCAGGCCGCCCTTGGCCTGTGCAGCGAGAAACAGTTCCTGTCCGAACCACGGCATTTCCTTCGCCGCCTCGCGCTCGTTGAACGCGATCAGGTCGGCCAGCGTCTTCATGGGCTGATCGGGACGGGTAGCGAGGTAGGCGGCGATATCGTGCTTGAACTCGTAGAGCAACACGTCGATCTCGTGTTCGCTCAGTTCCTTCAGATGGGGAATCTCCACGTTGTCGACGACGGTCGCGCCCTGTGCCCTCAGCAGCACGATGGTGTGCTCGAGGGCGCGATCGGCATTCGGCTCGATGCCGGCCAGTGCCCGCACCACGCCGATACGCTTGCCGCGCAGCGCGTTCGGATCGAGGAACTTCGTGTAATCGGTGGCGTGCTTGTCCGCTTCGACGGTGGCGGAATCGCGCGGGTCGCTGCCGGCGATGGCGCCGAGCACCGCCGCGGCATCGGCGACGCTGCGCGCCATCGGGCCGGCCGTGTCCTGGCTATGCGAAATGGGCACGATGCCGGCGCGGCTAACCAGACCCACGGTCGGCTTGATGCCGACGAGGCCGTTCATCGACGCGGGGCAGATGATCGAGCCGTCGGTCTCGCTGCCGATCGCCGCGGTGGCGAGACCGGCGGCGATGGCGGCACCCGATCCCGCACTGGAGCCGCAGGCATTGCGGTCGAGCACGTAGGGATTCACGGTAAGGCCGCCGCGCCCCGTCCAGCCACTGGTCGCGTGGTTGGAGCGCATGTTCGCCCACTCGCTCAGGTTGGTCTTGCCCAGGATGATCGCCCCGGCCTTGCGCAAACGCGCGGCCACTTCGGAATCGTGCGGCGCGGGCTTCACCGTGAGCGCCAGCGAGCCGGCACTGGTCATCATGCGGTCGCCTGTGTCGATGTTGTCCTTGAGCAGGATGGGGATGCCGGCGAGGGGCCCCGATTTGCCGCTCTTCCGGGCGATATCCAGCGCGTCGGGATTGACCTCGAGCACCGAGTTGATCGTCGGGCCGGCGTTATCCATGGTCGCGATGCGATCGAGGAAGAGCCGGGTGAGGCCCTCAGGCGTCAATGCGCCGGAGGCATAGGCAGCACGCACCGTGGCGACGGAAGCGAAGGCATCGTCTTCGCCGGCGTCCCGGGCCTGGGCGGCGGAAGCCACGTGGAACGACAACGCCATGGCGGCGGCGAGGGCCAAAGGCCGGGTCGAGCGATGCTGCATCGGTGTTCCCCTGGGATCGGACGAAGCGTCGCACCCATCTTAACCGGATGACCCGGGGCATATACTGAGGCGATGCCATGCCCGGGGCGCAGTGCGCCCCGGGCCCAGCCAACGTAACGCCAGGGAGTGCCACATGCGTCGTCTCCTTCGCCGGCTGCTCGTAGCGGCCGCCGTGCTCTGTGCCATTCCGGTACCGGCCGCCGATTCGCCCGCGGTACCCGACACGCTGGTCCAGCGTATCGCCGCCTGCACGAGTTGCCATGGCGAGCATGGGGAGGGCGGCGACAACGGATTCAATCCCCGCCTTGCCGGCAAGCCGGCGGGATACCTGCACCGCCAGATGCAGGACTTCCAGCACGGCCTGCGTCACTACGAGATCATGGAATACATGGTCGCGCCGTTGACCGATGCCTACATGCAGGAGATCGCGGAATACTTTGCCGGGCAGGACGTGCCATATGCGAGGCATCCCGTGCCCACGACGACGCCCGCGGCGATGGCGCGCGGCGAGCAGTTGGTGACGCATGGCGATCCGGCGCGCGGCGTGCCGGCCTGCATGGCCTGCCACGGTCCGAACCTGACGGGCGTGCAGCCGGACATCCCCGGTCTGGTGGGCCTGCCATACGATTACATCAGTGCACAGCTCGGTGCGTGGCGTACGAATACCCGCAGCACCGTCGAGCCCGACTGCATGGCGACGGTCGCCGCCCGGCTGAGTGATGCAGACATCAGCGCCGTGTCCGCCTGGCTGGCGCAGCGCCCGGTTCCTGCCGATGCGCACGCGGAACCGCCGGGCGCCGTGAAGCCGCCGCTGCGTTGCGGCGTGCTAGGAGCCGAGGGATGAAGATGTCCTCCCGCCTGTTCGTGTGGCTTGCGCTATCCCTCGCCGCCACGGTCGCATGCGCCACCGACGATGTGCAGCACGGCAAGTATCTCGCCACGCTCGGCGACTGTGCCGCCTGCCATACGCCGCGTAACGGTGAGCCGTTCTCAGGTGGCCGCGTCGTGCCGACGCCGTTCGGTGCGATTCCCTCGCCGAACCTCACGCCCGATCGTGAAACGGGTCTCGGCCACTGGACCGCCGATGATTTCTACCGCGCCATGCATTCCGGCATGGGTCACGATGGCACCTCGCTGTATCCCGCGTTTCCGTTCACTTCGTATACGAAGGCTACGCGCGCGGACACGGACGCGATCTTCGCCTACCTGCGCAGCCTCCCGGCGGTGAAGCGCGCCGGCACACCCAACACGCTGCGCTGGCCGTACAGCGTGCGTTCGCTGATGGGCGCATGGCGCGCGCTCTACTTCGACGAAGGCGAATACCAGCCCGATCCGAAGCGTTCGGCAGCCTGGAACCGCGGTGCCTACCTCGTGGAGGGTCTCGGCCATTGCAACGAATGCCATGCGCGCCGCAATAGTTTCGGGGCGATGGTGCAGGAGCCTTTCCTCGCAGGCGGCATCGTTCCGGTGCAGAACTGGTACGCGCCCGACCTCTCGATGGGCACCAACGGAGGCCTTGCCGGCTGGAGCGAGGCCGATCTGGTCGCGCTGCTGAAAGCGGGCCGCTCGGCCAAAGGAACAGCGTTCGGACCCATGGCCGAGGTAGTGATGCGCAGCACGCAGCACCTCGACGACGCAGACCTGGTGGCGATGGCGACGTACCTGAAGTCATTGCCCGATCGCGACGCGCCACCAGAACGCGAGTCGGCGGTGGACGCGCGGGAGATGGCACTGAAGGGCCAGAAGATCTACGCGCAGCAGTGCGCGGCGTGCCATGCCGCCGATGGCCGTGGCAAGGGCGAGGCGTATCCACCGCTGGACGGCAACGGATCGGTCACGGATCCCACGGGCATCAACACCATCCGTATCGTCCTGTCGGGCGGCTTCGCGCCCGTAACGAAGGACAATCCACGGCCTTATTCGATGCCGCCGTTCACGCAGACGCTCAACGACGAGGACGCGGCAGCTGTCGTGACGTACATCCGGCAGGCGTGGTCGAACAAGGCGGCTTCAGTGTCGCCTGGAGATGTACGCGCTTACCGTTCGACGCCGGGCGACTGAGCCGCGACGAGATCAGCCATCGCCTGCCAGGTGCGCAGGTCCCAGGACCTTCGCGCCTGGCCGGAGGGCGAGGGCAGCACAAAGGCCGGCGCACCGCCGAACCGCGCTTCCTGCAGGCCGTAAGCGATGCCTCTGCCGAGCGCGGCCGTGGCACCGTGCTTGCTGGTGAAGGCGAGGGCGCCCGGTGCGTAGTGCTCGATCTTGGTACGCAGTGCGGCGACGTCGAAGGCATCGATGGGCAATTCGGCATCGTTGCCGTGGTGAAACTTCGAAAGATCGGTCAGCCCGATCCCGAACGTCGGCAGCAGAGGGTACTCCGCGGGCGCGAGCAGCCGCGGTGTCAGTCCCACGGCAAACAACGCCCGCCAGAACATGTTGCCTGGGTGAGCGTAGTAGGCTCCCTCACGCGCTGACCTCGTGCCGGCTGCGGTGCCGCAAAGTACCAGCTGCAGGCCAGGCCGCAGCACGTCGGGCAACACGACGCTTTCCGTGGAGAGGTGAGTGGGCATGGCAGCACTTTACCGCGGCCGGTGACTTGATCGGCTGTCAGCTGCGCCGGAGAAGGGTTCTGATGCGCGCCCTGACTTCGTCTTCGATGGAGCGGCCGTCCTGTGCTTCTCGCTCGACCCGTCCGGCTGGCCGGGCTTCAAATGGGCACGCCGAAAAGCGCTTCTTCGGTAATTCGCCGGCCAGCAGATAGCGACTCACTGCCTGTTCGGCGCAGGGCGCGGCCGAACTCCCGAACACGCCATGATCGTTCATGCCCAACGCGACCACCATATAGGCCCCGGGAGAAGCAATGAATGCCTTTCTTGCCAGGGCCAGCGGCGTGGCCGGATCGAACTCCGCCTGTACGATCAGAAGCGGTGGTGCCTTCGCCAGCTCTGTCAGCGATGGTCTCCAGCGGGTAGGAAACGGCCAGTTGCGACAGAGCAGCCCAAGGGAGATATGGTTCGATGCGGCGGCCGGATACAGAGCCATATGGCTCTGGGCCATCGCCCGCAGGCTACCGGCATCGTTGCGCCAGGGTGTGTCCCCACAAATAACAGCGGTGTAAACGGCCTCGTCCACATGCGATGGAACCGTACCGAGGAGCGGCGCGAGGTCGATCGCTCTATCGCGGATGGCGGTGTCCAGTTCCTCCGTCTGGCTGAAGTGACGGCTTCTGATCAAGTCGAGCAGTCGTGCACTGTCGATCTTCGGTTCATGGCGGAGCCACTCGCCCATGACCAACACGGCCACAAGATCTTCCGGTGACTTGACAGCGTACACCCAGGATGCAAGCGCCCGGGGCGGCAACTGCCTGATGCGCTCGAGGACAGCTCCGCCATCGCTGCCCAGGCCATACCGCGCATCGGATACGGCGGGTGCCAGCGCAAACCGGTGGAACATCGACTGGCGTTCCGGGGCCCCGGCGTTCAGTTGATCCTCGAAGGTGCCGCTGTAATTCATGGACGAATCGAGCACGATACGACCGGCGTACTGTGGGAACGTGGCGGCGTAGGCGGCACCCACCCAGGTTCCATACGAGTAGCCGAGGAAATTCATGACGGGTTCGCCCAAAGCCCTGCGGGCCAGCTCCATGTCACCGACATGGTGTTGGGTACCCATGAATTGCCTTCGCCAGTCGCTACAGGCTTCGGAAGCGCGCTTGCTCCCGTCGATCATCTTTACCCATTGCCGATCGTCGTCTGCGTTGAACCGCGGATCATGCACATCGAGACCCGGACAGTGGACAGGCGTGCTGCCTTCCAGGCCTCGCGGAATCACCGCGACCAAGTCGTATTGGTCCGACAGGCGTCGTGTATCGCCATCGAGCGGATCGTTGGCCGCCGACATCGACCACAGGTACACCATGCCCGGAAGGATATCGATCGGATTGGCACCGGGGCCGCCGAAGTTGAAGAAGATTGCGCCTTGTTTTCGGGACGGTTGCCCCGCCTTCACTCGTACCAGTCCGACGGGCAGCGTGCCTGCGTACACCGTAGTCGACGGTGCCGAATTCTCGGCCAATGCGGTCATCGTGCCGCATTCGAGGCGGCCTGCCAGGTACGCCACAATGGCATCCGGGACAGCATCCGGAGGACACGCCTTCCAGGAGATAGGAGGGATTCCGTGCATGGGAACAGTCCCTGCGGTTACGGCTGTAGACGCTGCAATAGCAAGGAAGGCGGCAACCAGCCATCGGCTACGTTGGGGTGTCATGGAGTCTGTCCTGAAAGGAATGGGTCAGCTGCGCCGCAGGATTTCTTTCAGACGTGCCCTTACTTCACTTATGCCTGGTTGCGAGGCTCCGTGAATTCTGGATGGCGTCTGTGCCCTGAATTCGCATTTCGAGAAGCGGGCATACGGCACTTCGCCTCGAAGAAAGTAAACGCCGACACCGCGTTCGACGCAGTAGGTATGCGACATCCCGAAGACGCCATGACCGTACATCCCCTCGGCCACGATCATGAAGGCACCCGGCGACGCGACGAAAGCGTTGTTGGTGGACCTCAGCGAAGCGACGGGATCGAATTCGGCCTGGATTATCAAAAGCGGTGGTGCTTTCGCCAGT
Organism: Luteibacter sp.; assembly: GCF_036499525.1. Classification (GTDB taxonomy): domain Bacteria; phylum Pseudomonadota; class Gammaproteobacteria; order Xanthomonadales; family Rhodanobacteraceae; genus Luteibacter. Next base: position 15,924 of record NZ_DASYDO010000013.1, read on the forward strand.
TCCGTGAGTGGCGGACGCCACCGCGCAGAAGAACGCCAGTGATGGCAGACCGCGCCGGTATTGATGTGGTCGGACGCAGCCGCGGGATACAGGACGGCATGGCTCATGGCCATGGAGCGCAGGCTATCGAGATGCTTGCGCCAGGGCGTGTCCCCGCAGACGAGGCCGTAATAGACGTATGGGTTGATGCCCGCAGCCAGTTCGGTCGATTCACGCGTGATGTAAGCCAGGCCCAGTGCTGCGTCGCGGATCGTGTCATTCACTTCCTCCTTGGCATGGAAGCGGTGCTGCACGATACGCCGTACCCAATGGTTCAGATCGACATGCGGTTCAGCGCGGAACCAATCGGACATGGCAAGTGCGGCGACCAGTTCTGCCGGCGTGCCGATGGCCCAAGCCCAAGCTTTCCGGACCTGATAAGGCATCTCCCTGAGTCGTTGCAAGGCGGTGTCGGCATCGATGCCGTAGTCGGGATCGGCAACGGCTGGAAGCAGCGCACGCTGGGTGAATAGAGTCTGGAAGTCGTGCGACTGATCGTCCAGCTGATCCTCGAACGAGCCCGTGAAGTTCCCCGGCGAATCGAGCACCATGCGTCCGGCATGTTCGGGATAAGTCGCCGCGTAAAACGCGCCTGTCCAGGCACCGTAGGAATAACCGAGGAAATTCAGGGACGGCTCGCCCAGCGAAAGGCGGGCCCGTTCCATGTCCTGCACGTGCTGCAGGGTCCCCATGTAGTCATCGATCTCGTTCTTGTTGCAGGCATGGGCGACGGCTTTGC
>NZ_DASYDO010000014.1:0-109879 GCF_036499525.1 Luteibacter sp.
ACTGGAAGGTTTTGTACGTCAGATGAAGAAGCTGCCCGCGTTCCTGCGCGAAAGCCTGACCTACGATCGAGGCAGCGAGATGGCTTGTCATGAAGCGCTGGCCAAGCGCCTGAACATCGATATCTGGTTCGCCGATCCGCATGCCCCATGGCAACGAGGAAGCAACGAGAACACGAACGGCTTGTTACGCCAGTTCCTTCCCAAAGGCATGGACCTCTCCACGGTAAGTCAGACCCAGCTGAACGATATCGCACGCCTGCTCAATGGCCGTCCTCGCATGACCTTGGGCTGGAAGACGCCCGAGGAAGCCATGGCCATAGAGATGGCCGACTATGCCAATCGTGTTGCACTTGATTCTTGAGTCCGCCCCCTCCGTCGGCTGCAACCGGTTATTTCTGGGGAGACCCGCGTTCTATGGGTCGGCGCGTCATCGACGTCAACGGGTTTCCCCTGGCGGATACGGATCGGTGTGCGGATGAAGCCACCTTGAAGCGCTTGAGCGACTATTACAAAAGCAACGCCGAAAAGTACGGGCTCAGGCGCGAGAAGCTCGACCCTGAAGTCGAGAAGCGCTAGCGGGAAAGGCCGTCTGGAAGTCGTCCCGATTGCCGAAGCGGCACGTAACGAATGGACAGGTCGGACGGCACTGCATGTGACGCACGCGGGGTTTTATCTTCGCGACAACTACGATTTCAATGAATTCCAGTTCCTCGGCACCTGGACGCATAACGGCATGCTTACCAAGGCACACATGGTCATGAACACGATGCTCGACAGCATGGTGTTTCAATGGCACGGCGAGCCCATCGGCAATGTCTTCAATCACGACTTCGACGCGTTCCGGCAAGCGGGCGGTCGGGGCGGCGATTTCGTGATCTATTCCGACGTCCACTGGGAAGAAGCAGACTTCTGGATCGACCTGGGCTGAATGCATTCGGACCGCCCTTGTCGCCTTCCTCGCCCTTGCCGCCGTCCTGCTTTATGTCGCCTCCGACTGGTTGGAAAAGGCGTGGGGCACCTATGCTTTTTCCGATACAAGCCCCGATGGTTGCATCCGTGTGAACGCTTTTCGGCCGTACTGGATACTCCCATCGCCGTTTCGTGAAAACCCCATCCCGATCCGGAGACTTTGACCCGCTTGGGGTAGGGACCGGCGCGGTGAGGCCCGGTGAAAATCGGGCGTCCAATCCCTCCCGACCGCCCGAGTTACAATCCGGGGCATGACCCCCGATCGCTCCGCGGCCGACACCGGCCCCAACCGTTTCCTGCCCCGTCCCCTGCGTGTCCTTGCCGGACGCGCGATGGAAGCCGCGCTCAACCGTGCCGTGGACCTCGATCCGGACACGCGTGCGCGCCTGGATGCCCTCGACGGCCGCAGCATCCAGGTTTTCCTGGACGGCCCGGCGCTGGCCCTGCGCATTTCGGTCGGGAAAGGCCGTCTTCGCGTCGGACCGCCGGAGGAAGGCGGCAGCCTGCGTGTGAACGCCTCGCCCGGCAGCCTGCTGGCGATGGCGCTCCGCCGCGACGATGACGGCGTGGCACCGGGCAAGGTGGAGATCGCCGGCGACGCTGAACTCGCGCGCCGCCTGGAGCGGTTGGCGCGGCAGTACACTCCCGATGTCGAAGAGGCCTTCGCGAAGACCTTCGGCGACGTCATCGGGGTGCCCCTTGCCAGGGCCATGCGCGACGCCTTGTCGCATGCGAAGGAATCCTTCGCGCATCTCACCGAGGACACCGCGGACTGGCTGCGCGACGAAGGCCGCGTCGCGGTGGCCCCTGGCGAGATGGACGATTTCCTCGACGGGGTCGATGCGGTGCGCGAGCGCACCGAGCGCGCGGAGTCCCGGCTCGCCCGCCTCGAGCGCGCACTGAGGGAGTCTGGCGCATGACGCCGCTGCGTCTCGCCCCGCGCCTGCTGCGCGTGGCCGCCGTACTGCTCAAGTACCAGCTCGATGAGCTCGTGGACGGGGCGCACCTGTTTCGCCCGCTGAAGCTGGTTCGCCCGCTGTTTCCCTCGCCCTCCGACGAGGTGCGCGCGCTGCCGCGGGGTGCCCGCCTGCGTCTCGCGCTCACCGAACTCGGCCCCATCTTCGTCAAGGCCGGCCAGGTACTGTCCACGCGCCGTGACCTCGTGCCCTCCGACGTCGCCGACGAACTCTCGCTGCTGCAGGATCAGGTCCCGGCATTCCCGGGCAGCGAAGCGCGCGCCATCGTCGAGCGCGAACTGCGCGCGCCGGTCGGCACGCTGTATGCCGCGTTCGACGAGACCGCGCTGGCCTCGGCTTCCATCGCCCAGGTGCATGCCGCCACGCTGCACGACGGCCGCGAGGTCGTGGTCAAGGTGCTGCGTCCGGGCATCGACAAGCGCATCGCGCGCGATGTCGACCTCCTGCACGCGCTGGGCCACCTTGCCCAGCGCTGGCATCCGAGTGCGGACAAGATCCGCCCGCTCGAGGTGGTCGCCGAGGTCGAGAAGATGCTCTCCAACGAGCTCGACCTGCAGCGCGAAGGCGCGAGCGCCAGTTTGCTCCGCCGTAATTTCGCCAGCGGCATCGATCTCTACGTGCCGGAAGTGCATTGGGACTTCAGCACCGAACGCGTGCTGACCCTGGAGCGCGTGCACGGCGTGAGCGCCGACGACGTCGCCGCCATCGATGCCGCCGGCCTCGACCGCAAGCATCTCGCGGAGAAAGGGGTCCGGCTCTTCTACGAGCAGGTATTCCGCGACAACTTCTTTCACGCCGACGCGCACCCCGGCAATATCTGGGTCGATACCTCGCGCGTGGACGAGCCGCGCTTCATCGCACTCGATTTCGGCATCATGGGTTCGCTGCCGGAAGCGGACCAGTACTGGCTGGCGGAGAATTTCATCGCCCTGTTCGAGCGCGACTACGCGCGCATCGCCCAGTTGCACGTGGCTGCCGGCTGGATGCCGTCGACGATTCGCCTGGACGAACTGGAAGCTGCCGTGCGTACCGTGTGCGAACCGTACTTCACCCGCCCGCTCGCGCAGATTTCCATCGCCGAGCTGGTCGTGAAGCTGTTCCAGACCGCACGCCGTTTCGAGCTGACCCTGCAGCCGCAATTGATCCTGCTGCAGAAGACGCTGCTAAACATCGAGGGCGTCGGCCGCATGCTCGATCCGGAGATCGACATCTGGGCAGTCGCACATCCGGTGCTGCGCCGAATCCTGCGTGAGCGCTACAGCCTGCGGGCCACCCTGCGCGATGTACGCCGCCGGTTGCCTGAGTGGGTCCATACCGCGCCGCGCATGCCGGAACTGGTGCGCGACGCGTTCCGCCAGGTAGCAAGCGGACAACAGGTACAGGTGGCCGACCCGGTGGCGCTCGCACTGGTGCGCGAGGACGCCCGGCGGATGCGCCGGCTGGTCGCGTGCGGCCTGCTCGGCTCGGCCCTGCTCGTTTCCGCCGCCCTCCTCGGCACGCTGGCGCCGCACGCGATGTGGCCGGCCGTGGCGATCGCCGTCGCGGGCCTCGTCGCCTTCGTTGCCGGCTGGCCACGTCGCGTTCCCTGACCCGTGCTGGACATTCTTTACCAGGACGACGACATCGTCGCCGTCAATAAGCCCGCGAACCTCGCCGTGCACCGGTCGAAGTTCGTCGGCCCGGACGATGCCTTCCTCATCGACCTCCTGCGCGAACAGGTAGAGGGACGCCTTCACCTCGCACATCGCCTCGATCGCGCCACGTCCGGCGTACTGCTCGTGGCGCGGTCGTCCGAGGTCGCCGCGCAGCTGGGCGAACAGTTCATGGGGCGCAGCGTGCGCAAGCGTTACCTCGCGGTCGTGCGCGGGTGGCCGGACCCTGCCGAGGGCACCGTGGATTATCCCCTCCCCGGCTCGCGCGACACCGGACCGCGTAAGGACGCGCGCACCGACTACCGTTGCCTCGCCACGGTCGAGGTAGACATTCCCCTCGGGCGCTACGAGAAGCAGCGCTACGCCTTCCTGGCAGCGGAGCCGCAAACCGGTCGCTTCCGTCAGATCCGCAAGCACTTCGCGCATATCCATCATCCGATCGTGGGCGACAGCCAGCACGGCCGTGGCGATCACAACCGGCTGTTCAAGCAGCACTTCGCCTCGCACCGCCTGCTCCTGCACGCGGCGTCGTTGTCGTTCGCGCACCCAGGCGACGGGCGCGCCGTCACGTTGAATGCGAGCCTCGACGACACCTGGAACCGGCTCCTCGAGCGTTTCGGCTGGCAAAATGTGCTCCCGGCCTGGGCTGGTGCTGCCGACTGAGCATCGTCGGCGACGCTGCTAGAATCCGTTCCAACATGCTTATCGTGACCCGCTCCATCGCCATCCCGGACGCCGAACTGGTCGAACGCTTCACGCGTGCCGACGGTCCCGGCGGCCAGCACGTCAACCGTACGGAGAGTGCGGTGGAACTGCGTTTCGACGTGGCCGGCTCGCCGTCGCTGCCAGACGAGGTACGCGCTCGCCTGCTTTCCCGCCGCGATCGCCGCATGACCGATGCCGGCATGTTGATCATCCAGGCACGCCGCTTCCGCGACCAGGCGCGCAACCGCGAGGATGCCCGCGAGCGGCTTGTCGACATCCTCCGCGAGGCCACCGTCGTGGCGAAGAAACGCGTAGCCACGAAGCCGACCCGTGCTTCGAAGGAACGCCGGCTCGAAGGCAAGGCGCAACGGTCGCACACGAAAAAGACGCGGTCGCGCGACTGGGGCCGCGAATGAGCGCCGTTCCCTTGCGCCTGCCGCCACAGGCTCCCGCATTGCCCGATTCGTGGTGGAAGCGTTTCTGTCGCCGGGCGATCGGGCTCAGTGGCTGGCGCATCGTTGGCGAATTGCCGAACGTGCCAAAGCTGATCCTGATCGGCGCGCCGCATTCATCGTATTGGGACGGCGTGTGGGGCTTGCTGATGAAGTCCGCCCTGGGCGTGGACCTTGGCGTGATGATCAAGCGCGAGGTTCTCAACGGCCCTTACGGGCCGATCGTCCGCCGTCTGGGCATGATTCCCATCGATCGCTCCGCGGCGACCAATGTGGTCGACCAGATGGTCGCCCGTTTCGCCAGCCACGAGAAGATGTGGCTGGGCATCACGCCTGAGGGCACGCGCAAGCCCGTGAAGCAGTGGAAGTCCGGCTTCCTGCGCATCGCACATGCGTCAGGCGTCCCCATCCAGCCGATCTTCATCGATTATCCGACGAAGACCTTCACCTTCGGCCCCCTGATCGAGGCCACCGGCGATACCGACGCCGACATGGCGCGCATCCGCGCGATGTTTGCCGGCTACCGCGGCAAGCATCGCAGCGCCTGAGTATAACTTTGCGATAGTGGCAGCTTGAGCAGGAGCCACGGCGAAACCGTGGCGCCTGAGCCGAGGTGCCAGTTACTAGCCCAGACCACGCCTGTGACGCACGGTGTAATTACTGCGGATATGCAAGTTGTTGACGGCTATGATTCCGAAATCGCGCCTCACGACCATATGAACACGCGTACTTGCCGAGTAGCGGCTCACGCCTTCTCGATGTGTGGATAAGTGTCGCCGAACCAATAGCGATCATCCGACTTCGTGCAGGAACGCCGGTAGGACATCAGAGTTCTCTACCGACTGCGATCGTGCCTTGATGATGGGATGCTGAGCTCTCCATGTCGACTAGGAGCGAACATGCAAGTTGCGACGGCGGCGAGGTCACCAGAGGCGTTCACGGCCGGTTGGCGCCTGCAACGGGAGCGCCCGAATGATTACGGCTACCGGGACACCCCCATTGAAAGAGGCAGCCCTGCGGAAGCGGCAGAAAGCCTGCCCGAGGAACTAAGGAAAAGGTTGCTGAACGTAGATTTGCATTCCATCGATTCCGACCAACTCGGCGAACTGACCGCCACGCTGTATTGGGAAGGGTACATATCCCAGGACGCCTTCATTAAATTCGCAATCTTCAGGTTTGATCACCCCGGCCCGGTCGATCTGCTCGCATGGACTGACGTCTCACGCACGAAGATTCGTAGTGGCGAATATGCTGAGTATCCTGTTGCCATTCAATTGTACGAGGCGGCGATAGACGCTGCGGACGGTGTTCGAGGAGTGATCGAATACTTGAACGGCCAATTGATCGACATCGAGGCATAGTCCGGCATCTGCCCTGTCAGCGTTCTGAATGCCCCGACTCGTCGTAATCGCGATGAGTCAACAATCCGGGGCGGATGAGGTCGATGAAGGCACGGGCTTCGGGGCTCAGGAATTTTCCCTTGCGCATCACCACGCCGTAGCTGCGTTGCGGGAAGTAGCGACGCACGTTGCGCACCACCAGCCGCTCCTTGTCCGCCTCGGTGATGCAGATGCCGGTGACGATGGAAATGCCGAGCCCCATGGCGACGTACTGCTTGATGACGTCCCAGCCCCCGACTTCGATCGCCACGGTGTACGGCACGTGGCGTTGCTGGAATACCATGTCGACGAGCCGGAAGGTGGTCAGTCGCTGCGGCGGGAGGATGAGCCCGTAGGGCGAGAGGTCTTCAAGGCGGATGTCTTCCTTCGCGGCCAGCGGATGCTCCGGCGACATGATCAGCATAGGGTCGTAGTGGTAAACCGGTGCCCAGGCGATGTCCTGCGGCACGTCGAGCATCGAGCCGATGGCGAGATCCGCCTCGTCCGCGCGTAACAATGCCAGGCCGTCCTTGCCGGTGACGTTCGCCAGTTGCAGGTGCACCGACGGATAGCGCTCGCGATAGGCCTTCACCAGGTCGGGCAGCAGGTACTGGATCGTCGACGACCCCGCCGCGACCGTGAGCTTCCCCGCCTGATTGCCCCGCGTCTTCGCCTGAAATTCCGTGTCCAGCTTTTCGAATCCTTCAACGAGCGGACGCGCCATTTCGTACAGCGCCTCGCCGGCATCGGTCAGCGTCACGCGCCGCCGGGTCCGTTCGAGCAGGGGCGTGCCCAGTTCCCTCTCCAGGGCCTTGAGCTGGAGGCTCACCGAGGGCTGCGACAGGAAGAGGGCTTCCGCCGCGCGGCTCAGCGTACCCAGGCGGGTGGTGTAGACGAAGGCCCGGAGCTGCTTGAGGCGGTTGCCCTTGTAGTAGAACCGCCCGGTTTCGTCGCTCGCCGTGCCGCGCACGGGCTTCACCGATGACTTCGGAGGGGTATCAAGCTTGCGTGGCATGACTTTAACCTCGCAATTTCAACGGGTTATTTCTTGTATTAACTTTGTTAAAATTAATCTTTAAAACATATGCTTTGTCAAAAGCATAGCTCCGGACGTAGCGTGGACTCCACCCCCACAGCGGAGCACGCTCCATGGCCGTTCCCCAAAGCGCGATCGATCCGACGTCCCGCCTCCGCTTCGGAGCCCACGGCGAGGACTATCGGGACGTCCTGACGCCGGAAGCCGCGGCTTTCGTGGCCGACCTCCATCGCCGCTTCGACGCCCGCCGCCTCGGCCTCCTGGCCGAGCGGACCGCGCGCCAGCAGCGCTACGACGCCGGCGACCTCCCCGACTTCCGGAGCGACACGGTCGCCATCCGCGACGGCAACTGGTCGGTGGCCCCGATTCCAGCCGCGCTAAAGGACCGCCGCGTCGAGATCACCGGCCCCGTGGAACGGAAGATGATCATCAACGCGCTGAATTCCGGCGCGAAGGTGTTCATGGCCGACTTCGAGGATTCAAGCGCGCCGACCTGGGCCAACCAGATGGACGGCCAGCGCAACCTGCGCGACGCCGTGGACGGACGCATCGAGTTCACCAGCGCCGAGGGCAAGGCGTATCGCGTTGGCGCGAGCCCCGCCGTGCTGGTCGTCCGTCCGCGCGGCTGGCACCTGCCGGAGCGTCACGCCGAGGTCGATGGCGACGTCGTGTCCGGTGCCCTGGTGGATTTCGGCTTCTTCGTCTTCCACAACGCGAAGGCATTGCATGCACGAGACCGCGGCCCGTACTTCTATCTGCCGAAGCTGCAGAGCATGGAGGAAGCCGCGCTGTGGAACGATGTCATGTCGCATGCGGAAGCCGCGATCGGCCTGCCCCAGGGCACGATGAAGGCCACGGTGCTGATCGAGACCCTGCCGGCCGTTTTCCAGATGCACGAGATCCTGCATGCGCTGCGCGATCGCGCCGTGGGTCTCAATTGCGGTCGCTGGGACTATATCTTTTCCTATATCAAGACCTTCCGTGCCCATCCGGACCGCCTGCTTCCGGAACGCGGCCAGGTCGTCATGAGCGTCCCTTTCCTGAAGGCTTATTCGGAACTGCTGATACGCACCTGCCATCGCCGCGGTGCCTTCGCGATGGGCGGCATGGCCGCGCAGATTCCCATCAAAGGCGACGAGGATGCCAACGAGGCGGCCATGGCAAAGGTGCGCGCAGACAAGCTGCGAGAAGTCACCGCGGGCCACGACGGCACGTGGGTGGCGCATCCCGCGCTCGTACCGGTCGCCCGGGCTATCTTCGACGACCACATGCCGACGCCCAACCAGTTGCATGTACCGCGCGAGGACGTGGACGTTTCCCGTGACGCACTGATCGCGCCAGCCATAGGCACGATCACGCGACAGGGTTTCGATAACAACGTCGAAGTCTGCCTGCGCTACACCGCCGCCTGGCTGGATGGCCTCGGCTGCGTGCCCATCCATCACCTGATGGAGGACGCCGCCACGGCGGAGATCGCGCGGGCCCAGCTATGGCAATGGCTGCACCACGGCCCGGTAGAGTTCAGCGACCACGCGGAAGTGAATTTCGCGCTGTTCGACCACGCCCTTGCGGCGCACTGCCATCGATTGCGCGAAAGCGACCAGCCCGGTGCACGCCGTGCGGACGATGCGGCCGCGCTCATCCATGCGCTCACGCACGCTGACGAACTGCGTGATTTCCTCACCCTTCCCGCTTACGAGCACCTGTCCTGACCTGGGAGCCAAGACGATGAAGACGCTCACCGCCGAACAGATCACGCTCGACTGGAAAAACAATGAACGCTGGAACGGTGTCCAACGCCCCTATACCGCCGAGGACGTGATACGCCTGCGCGGCTCCGTGCAGGTCGAATACACGCTCGCCCGCCGCGGTGCGGAACGACTGTGGCGGGCGCTACACGACAAGCCGTACGTCAATGCACTTGGCGCGCTCACCGGCAACCAGGCGATGCAGCAGGTGAAGGCCGGACTGCAAGCTATCTATCTGTCCGGCTGGCAGGTCGCGGCCGATGCGAACACAGCCGGCACGATGTACCCGGACCAGTCGTTGTATCCGGTGGACTCCGTGCCGAACGTGGTGCGCAAGATCAACAAGACCCTGCTGCGCGCGGACCAGATCCACCACGCCGAGGGGAAAGACACCATCGACTGGCTCGTGCCCATCGTCGCCGACGCAGAAGCGGGCTTCGGTGGCGTGCTCAATGCTTATGAACTGATGGCGCACATGATCGAAGCCGGCGCCGCCGGCGTGCATTTCGAAGACCAGCTTGCCAGTGCCAAGAAATGCGGACACATGGGCGGCAAGGTGCTCGTGCCCACGCAGGAAGCCGTGCAGAGACTCGTGGCCGCCCGTCTCGCCGCCGACGTTGCCGGCGTTCCAACATTGATCGTCGCCCGCACCGATGCCATGGGCGCCGGCCTGGTCACATCCGATATCGATGATCACGACAAGCCGTTCCTGACCGGCAAGCGAACGGTCGAAGGATTCCACGAGTCCCGGCAAGGCATCGGCCAGGCGATCGCGCGCGGTCTCGCCTATGCACCATACGCCGACCTGATCTGGTGCGAGACCGCCACGCCGGACATGGACCAGGCTCGACGCTTCGCCGAAGCGATCCATGCCGTGTTCCCCGGCAAGAAGCTTGCGTACAACTGCTCACCCAGCTTCAACTGGAAGAAGCACCTCGACGAGAAGACCATCGCGGAATTCCAGAATCGGCTCGCGGGGTTGGGCTATGCCTTCCAGTTCATCACCCTCGCCGGTTTCCACGCGCTCAACTATTCGATGTTCCAATTGGCGCGTGGCTACCGCGACCGCCAGATGGCCGCCTATGTCGAACTGCAGGAAGCCGAGTTCGCGGCAGAAAAGGATGGATATACGGCGGCGAAGCACCAGCGCGAAGTGGGCACCGGTTATTTCGACACCGTGAACCAGGTGATCGCCGGCTCGCTTAGTTCGTTATCGGCCCTCAGCGGCTCTACCGAGGAACAGCAGTTCCATCCGGCATCGGCGGCATGAGGCGTCGCCGATGGCGTGACGCGCTCACGCGATTCACGAACCGGCCTTGCCAAGGCTTGCCGCGCGCGCGACCAGCGCCGGCAGGTTGCGCATGTCGCCCGTCAGCCGCTGGACCTCCTTTCCTTCGGCGTCCACGAGGATCACCGTGGGAACGCGCTTCACGTTGTAGCGGCGGAATACATCGCCACTCTTGTCCAATGCCAGCGCCAGCGTGACGTTGTTGTCCTTGCGATAGGCCCTCAGTCCGGTGTCGTCCGACCACAGCCCCGATGCGATCCCGAGCCACTGCGCTCCCGGGTTTGCGCGCAGCTTCTCGGCTTGCTCGCGCGCGGAACGGCATTGCGCGCTGGCCAGCGGCTGGCTCTGTGCGAGGTAGCCTTCGCACCATGGCGACAGGAAGACCAGGATGCGCGATCGATGGCTCGGCGAGGCGCCAAGCTCGAAGGTCCGTCCATCGAGCGTGGTCAGTTGCCCACGCGTGCCGTCTGCCGCGATCTTTTTCGCTTCCGGCGGCCTGGCGGGACTTTCCGTTCCGGCAAGTGCGGCCTCGAGCGAGGCGTTGATCGCGTGGCCCACATAGGCCACCCGTCCGTTGCGGTCGATGACGATGTGCTGCGGGGTCACCCGCAGATGGAAGGCTTCGGCAAGCCGGCCATCGTCCATCACGATGGGCATCTTCAAACCGAACTTCTTGCGGAAGGCTTCCACGCCCTCCTTCGTTTCATTGAAGTTCGTGTTGATCCCGATAACGACGGTATCGGGGCCGGCCGTTTCATAGGCGTGCTCGAAATGCGGCATCTGTTCCCGGCAGGGCACGCACCAGGTGGCCCAGAACTTGAGGTAGACGGTCTTGTGACCGTAAAGCCTGCCCAGATCGATCGTCTTTCCATCAATGGTCGTGATAGTCAGGGCGGGCGCCTTCTGTCCGACCACGGACGCTGCCGCTTCCTTCGCGTATTTTTCGCCACCATCGTCGTCCGTCGCGTTGGCGACCGACGATCCCGCAAGCGCGAGAAGGAGCATGAAGCATGCGAATAGCCTGGGCATTGCCAATGCGCCTATTTGAGAATGGGAGGCAATAGCGTGCGGGCGGGGTTGGTCCGTGGCGAGATCCGGATAGCGAAATATCATGCGGTCCAATTTCGACGTCTGACGTGAGTCACCCCGCCTCGTTCGACACCTCAGCGATGGCCCCGCACAACTCCCGGACGCCCTGCTCCACGTCCTCAATCCGGATCATCCCGATGCCGAACATCAGGCCGGCGCAACGGCCTTCGAGTTGGTAGGCACCCAGGCTATCTACCGCGACGCCTCGCGTGGCCGCCGCCGCGACGACGGTATCCGCGGGGATGCCATCGCGCAGGCGGGCGGCCATGTGCAGGCCAACGTCGGTCCGGATCGGCGAGAGCCATTCATTTCCATGGCGCACGATGGCGTGCTCCAGCGCCGCGCGGCGCTCCCCATAGACACGGCGCGCCTTGCGCACGTGCCGCGCAAGGTGCCCATCGCGAATGAATGCGGCGAGAGTCACCTGCTCGAGGGACGGGTTATGTCCGTTGCTGAGTCGCTTGGCCCCTATCAGTGCCGGTATCGCCCACGAGGGCGGAACGATGTAGCCGAGTCGCAAGGCCGGGAACAGGCTTTTCGAGAACGTGCCCACGTAGAACACCGCATGGCGCTCGTCGACCGTGCGCAGGGCGTCGAGCGGCCGCCCGTTGAAGCGGAACTCGCCATCGTAGTCGTCCTCCACCACCGCGATTCCGCGTTCATGAGCGAAGTCCAACAGCTCGGCACGCCTGCGCTGCGACATGACCGTGCCCAGCGGAAACTGATGCGATGGCGTCGTCACGATCACGCCGACGTCCGCCGGTATGCAGTCCACCCGCAGCCCTTCGTCGTCCATCGGCACGGTGACGAGGCGTGCGCCCGCCGCCGCGAAAGCCTCCCTGGCCGGCGGATAGCCGGGGTCCTCCACCGCGACGCGCGTCACACCCGGCTCGACCAGGATGCGGGCAATCAGGTCGAAAGCGTGCTGGGCCCCATTGGTGACGACGACGTCCGCTTCATCGCAGGCAATCGCCCGGGCGAAAGACACGTATGCGGCGATCGCCTGGCGCAACTCGCGTCGTCCGGCGGTATCGGCGTAGTCCGCCTCCTCCCTCGCCAGGGAACGCATCGCCGTCGACGCGAGCCGACGCCATGTTTCGTGCGGGAACAGATGATGGTCGGGAAGTCCCACCCTGAAGTCGAAGCGCCTGGGCCCGGGCAGCACCGGCCCGGGCGCGGCCATCCGCTGCTGCCAGTAACTGTTTAAACGCCCAGCCATACGGGCGACGTCGCCTCTGGCCGCATCGACGGGCCGCACCGGCAGGTGATCGGCGACGAAGGTGCCCGATCCCTGCCGGGCGACAAGATAGCCCTGGCTGAAAAGCAGGTCGAAGGCGGAGACGACGCTGTTTCGGGAAATGCCCAGTTCGGTAGCCAACGCTCGTGTCGGCGGCATGCGGAAGCCCGGCTGGAGCCGCCCATCGAGGATGGCGCCCTGCAACTGGCGATGCAGCGAGCGGACGAGGTCGCGCTGCCGCTCCGCGGGCAGGTCGATGGCCAGCGGGAGAATTGGCGCCATGAATGCCTCCAATCACGGATCTTTTGAAGATCCACATTGAAGCATATGCTGCGGCAAACGAAGGAAAATCGGCCAGCGCCATGGGAAGCGGGCCGATGCGCGGGAAGGGGTGAAGCGCCGCTGGAAGAAGGCCGGGCCCCGGTGCTGGAGCGGGGGGAGGGAGGGGTATCCAGCACCGGAGCGGGGCGGGCAGCCATTAAGAGAACCGCCTGGTACAGAATTCTCCGCCCGACCCCTCTATTTGTCAACTACTCGGTACATGAAATAAGTATTAACTCCTTCGGGTGAGCCTCGCTTAGCTCACTCAAGACCGATCCCGTCATTGTCGATACCCGCTTCACCGTTCAGGCACTGGCGATGCCGCTTGCGCTGCCGCCGAAAGGGGAACACGGGTAGCGAGCGATGCCAGCGTGGCAGCGATGAGGAAGGCGAAGTGCGAATTGGCTCTCATGGCAGACTCCGGACGTCGCTGGCCGAAGGTCGGCGGTGGCCTATTGAGCGCTTACGCGTGCGACGAAATATTGTCGGATTCCATTGAGGTCGCCTTGGGCACAGCACGATCCGCAGGCCCGCGTTCTTCGGGAAAGTAGTCGAAGATATCTTTTCCATCGAACCACACATCGACCTTATAGATCGGCGTCGGTTTCTCCGCTTCATAGAGAATGGCCGCGATGCCATTCACTCGCTCCTCGAACGTCAACGTGTAATGGGTTGGCAAGTACGCTCTACCCAGATCGATGTTGATCGTGTCGCCCTCTTCGCTGTACCAGATCCTGGGAGATACCATCGATTGCTGACCAGCAAGGCGCTCCTCCTTGGCTAGGTGCTCCTGGACAAGCGCCGTTAGCACGGGCTCCATGTCCATGCGCTCTTCGATTGGCGCCCGCGGCGACTGGCCTGGTTCCGCAGCGTTTGGCGGCGAATCGTCCGCAGCGAACACCTTAGTGGGCACCGCGTTCGCCACGAACCCAATGCAAAGCATCCATACGAAGTGACGCTTGCTCGTTTTTCCTGATTTTTTCATTGGAGCCTCCGAGTTCGAATAGCAGGGCGCAAGGACCTGCGCTTGCTGCTATTCAAGGCTCGTCGCTTCAATGCCAAAGACGTATCGGTCGCCGTCCAACGCTACTCGCAAGAACCTCTCCCAGGCCCGAGTTGGGCGACGCCTCTCAGGCAGCCCTGCCCAACGACCCGCCACCACCGACGAACAACCCTCCGCCCAAACCCATCGGGTCGGATTGTAGGTCTGTCAATTTTTGGAGCGCTGAAGACCTAAAACCGCCGGTAATGCAGCGCTTCCGCCAGATGCACCTGCTCCACGCACCCGGTACCGCCTTCGAGGTCCGCGATGGTACGCGCCACGCGCAGGATGCGGTGGTAGGCGCGGGCGGAAGCGCCGAGCTTGTCCAGTGCGGCCTGCAGCCAGTCCCGCTCTGCGGAAGGAAGCGCGCAGTCGCGCTCGAGGTTGACCACGCTGAGTTCGGCGTTCGCCTGTCCTGCACGAAGGAGCGCTTTCTCGCGTGCCGCGATCACACGCTGGCGCACCGTGACGCTGTCGTCGTCGCGCGGCCCGCGCGCGGCCGTGAGGTCGGCGATCGGTACGCGGGGGACTTCCACGCAGATATCGATGCGATCGAGCAACGGACCGGAGATGCGCGAGCGATAGCGCTGCACCTGATCGGGCGTGCAACGGCACTCGTGCAGCGGATCGCCCGCATAGCCGCAGGGACAGGGGTTCATCGCGGCGACAAGTTGGAACTCGGCCGGGAAGGTCGATTGGCGGGCCGCACGTGAGATGACGATCTGTCCGGATTCCAGCGGTTCGCGCAGCACCTCCAGCACGTGGCGACTGAATTCGGGAAGCTCGTCGAGGAACAGCACGCCGTTATGCGCCAGCGAGATTTCACCCGGGCGGGGCGACGAGCCGCCACCGACGAGGGCGACGCCCGATGCCGTGTGATGGGGTGAGCGGAACGGACGGCGGCGCCAGCAGCCGGGATCGACGTCCTCGCCGGAGAGCGAGCGTATGGCGCAACTCTCCAGCGCCTCGGATTCGGTCATGGGCGGCAGGATGCCGGAGAGGCGCTCCGCCAACATGGTCTTGCCCGTGCCCGGGGGGCCGATCATCAGCACGTGATGCCCGCCGGCCGCGGCGATTTCGAGGGCGCGTCGTGCCTGGTACTGACCCCGGATGTCCTGCATGTCGGGGCCGCACGAAGGCATGCTGTGGAAGTCGGCGGGTTCCGGAGCAGCCAGGTTCGCGTGGCCGCACAGCCAGGCGCAGACTTCGGCCAGGCTGCCGGCCAGGAGAACGTCGCCCTCCCCGATCAGCGCGGCCTCGGCGGCGTTGGCACGGGGCACCACGATGCGGCGGCCGCTACGGCGCGCACGGATAAGCGCCGGAAGGATGCCCGGCACGGCACGGAGTTCACCCGAAAGGGCCAGCTCGCCGAGGAATTCGCAGTCGTCCAGGCGCTCGCGGGGCACTTGGGACCCGGCGGCCAGGATGCCCAGGGCGATGGCCAGGTCGAAGCGGCCGCCGTCCTTGGGCAGTTCGGCGGGAGCGAGGTTCACGGTGACCCGCCGGTTCGGGTATTCGAAAGCGGTGTTCTGGATGGCGACGCGGACGCGGTCACGCGCCTCTCGAACCGCCGCCTCGGGCAGGCCCACGATGGAGGTGGATGGCAATCCGCCGGACAGGTGGACTTCCACGATGACCTGCGGGGCCGAGACACCTTCCTGCGCACGCGAAAGCGTAACGGCGAGGCTCATGGCTGGCCGTATCGTAACCGGTAACGGGTATCCACCGGAGGCGAACGCTCACGAACCTGGCTGGATCCGCTCGGCATACGCACTCCTTTGCGCTCTGGGAAAATAACCGCCCCCGACCGCTCTCGGGGTGAGGGTGACGGATCGGGGGCGGTCCCGGGACGTTCGGCCGTCCTTACTGGCCGCGTTGCGCCGCGCTGATTTCGAGGTCGGCGAGGCGTTTTTCCAAAAGCTCGAGCCGTTCGCGCGTACGCGCGAGGACCTGGCTCTGAACATCGAATTCTTCGCGGGTTACGAGATCGAGGCGGCGTAGTCCTTGCGCCAGAATATCTTTGAAGTTGGCGTGCATATCCTCACGCGCTTGCGCCAACCCTGGCGGAACCAACGATGCCAACCGCTGTGCGAGTTGATCAATACCCTGCACATCCATCTTGCGCACCTCGATGTCGTGAATGAATTCTAAGTGATGGAATTGTAGGCGCTATAGGCGAATGCCCACACGTCGTGTAGGGTTTTTCCTACAAGCCCCCGTATGGAGACGCCTCCAGACCCGGATGGCACAATGGCCAACCGCGCGGCGGCCGGCCGCGCACTAGGAGAGAACATGAAGCTGGTGGTCGCCATCATCAAGCCTTTCAAACTGGACGACGTCCGCGAAGCCTTGGCCGACGTAGGAGTCCAGGGCGTGACGGTGACGGAAGTGAAGGGCTTCGGTCGGCAAAAGGGCCATACCGAGCTGTATCGCGGGGCCGAGTACGTGGTCGACTTCCTGCCGAAGATCAAGCTGGAGGTGGCGGTAGCCGACGACCAGATCGAGCGGGTGGTCGAGGCGATCCAGCAGGCGGCCCGCACCGGCAAGATCGGCGACGGCAAGATCTTCGTCAGTCCCCTTGAGCAGGTCATCCGCATCCGCACCGGGGAACTGGACAACGACGCCCTCTGAGCAAGGGCGCCGGGCGGACCTCAGGCGGCCGCCCGCAGGGCCGGCTTGTGGCGGCGGTGGTGAATGAGAATGCCGGCGTAATAGGCAAGGTAGTAGCCGACCGTGAGGCCGACGATCGCCATCGTCAGGGGGCTGTTGCCGGAAGCAGGGCCGTGGGCGGCGGCCACGGCGCCACTTGCCATCGCAGGCGCCAGCATCAGGAAGCGCCAGGCCAGCCGGCCCAGGAGCAGCGCAGTCAGTACGCCGCCCATCCAGGGGTTGGGCACGTAATAGTCGGTGCCGTCGCCGCCAATATCGAACCGGGTCAGGCGCAGGCCCAGCAGGACCGCCAAGGCCGCACCGGCCACCACGCCCCCAAGGGCGCCCTCGGCCAGCCGGACGTCCTGCAGCCCGGAGAGCATCATCAGTCCGATCACGAGGGTGAAGATGACGACGCGGACCGTCATCCGCCTGGTCCGGATCGGCTGCCGGCCAAAGCTGCCGCGCACGCGGCGGTACACGGCGAACGCCATCAACGGAACGGTGAAGATGAGCGAAATGGCAGATGAGGCCAGCATGGCGGAGCCTTTTGGTGTCGGTGTGAGGCCAGCTTAGCCAACCGGTGTCACCGTTCGAGGGGCGGTTGTGATCCATCGATGGTGACGCCTGTCACCTGCCTTTACCTGGCCTTGCCTTGGTTCGCCACCGCGGCCATCTTTGCCTCGATCTCGGCCTGGTCACCCAGGTAGTAGTGCTTCACCGGCCGCAGTTCGGCGTCGAATTCGTATACCAGCGGGATGCCGTTGGGGATGTTGAGGTCGGCGATATCGTCGTCCGAGATGCCGTCGAAGAACTTCACCAACGCGCGCATGGAATTGCCGTGGGCCGCCATGAGCACGTTGTTGCCCGCGCGGATGGCGGGAGCCAGCACCTCGTGCCAGTACGGCAGCACGCGGGCCACGGTGTCCTTCAGGCACTCGGTCAGGGGCACGTCGATGCCCTTGTAACGATCGTCGTCGGCGAACGACGTCGCGCCTGCCTCGAGCGCCGGCGGCGGCGTGTCGTAGCTGCGGCGCCAGACGTGGACCTGCTCGTTGCCGTACTTCGCTGCCGTCTCGGCCTTGTTGAGGCCGGTAAGGGCGCCGTAGTGGCGCTCGTTGAGGCGCCAGTCGGTCACCACCGGGATCCACATCAGGTCCATCTCGTCCTGGACGTGCCACAGCGTGCGTACGGCCCGCTTGAGATACGAGGTATGGGCCAGGTCGAAGGTGAAGCCGGCTTCCTTGAGGAGTCGTCCCGCTTCACGGGCCTCGGCTACGCCCTGCTCACTGAGGTCCACATCGGCCCAGCCGCTGAAGCGGTTTTCGAGGTTCCAGGCCGACTGGCCGTGGCGGATCATCACGAGCTTGTACATGGCGTCCAAGGGGAGACTGGGAAAATCCGATGGTGGAGCGTGGCCCCGGCGTCGTCAACTTGCCCCACGGACAGCCCCCTGTCGTCAGTCACGCTAAACCTTGCGCCCATTCGGTGCATCCTACGGGTTCATTCCACCCGCGGAGTCCCGCAATGCGCCGTACCCTTCTTTCCCTTTTCATCGCCCTCTCCGTATCCGGCGTGGCCCTCGCGCAAGAGGACGTCAGCAAGGTCAATGGCACCGCCTCGGTCGACGCGGGCCAGCACGCGGGCGATGTGCATACCGTCAACGGCTCGGTGCGCATCGGCGACCGCGCCGTGGTGCAGAAAGCCAGTACCGTGAACGGTTCCGTCGAACTCGGCAACGAGGCCACGGCCACCATCGTGAAGTCCGTAAACGGTGCCGTGACCCTCGGTGAGAAATCCCGCGTATCCGAAGAAGTGGAGACCGTGAACGGCCGGGTGCGCCTCAAGCCCGGCGCGGACGTAAAGGGCCACCTGTCGAACGTCAACGGCGAGATCAGCCTGGATCGCGCCCATGTCGGCGGCGGCATCGAAACGGACAACGCCGACGTCACGATCGGCGAAGGCTCGAAGGTCGAAGGTGGCCTGATCGTGAAGAAGCCGACGATGAGCTGGTTCAGCAGCAACAGCGACCGCGTGCCGAAGATCGTCATCGGCCCCCATGCCGTCGTCCAGGGCACGCTGACCTTCGAACGCGAGGTGGAACTCTACGTCAGCGATTCGGCCACGGTCGGCAAGATCGAAGGCGCCACGGCCAAGAAATTCTCGGGCGCGACGCCGTAGGCGTCTCAACCTGTAGGAGCGCGCCCTGCGCGCGAAAAGCCAACGTAGCGGAGACGCCGTAACCTTCGCTTCACCGATCAAACCCAGTCGCGCGGCTTCAGGTATTCCTGGAGCCGCGCTTCCGCGCTGTCCGCTTCCGGCGAATAGCCATATTCGAAGCGCACGCGCGGCGGCAGGCTCATGAGGATCGACTCGGTGCGGCCGCCCGACTGCAGCCCGAACAGCGTGCCGCGGTCGTACACGAGGTTGAACTCCACGTAGCGGCCGCGGCGGTAGAGCTGGAATTCACGCTCGCGCTCACCATAAGGTGTGTCGCGGCGGCGCTCGACGATGGGCAGGTAGGCATCAAGGAAACCGTCGCCGATATCGCGGGTGAAATTCATGCAGCGCTCGAAGCCGCCTTCGTTGAGGTCGTCATAGAACAACCCGCCCACACCGCGCGTCTCGTTGCGGTGCCTTAGATAAAAGTATTCGTCGCACCAGCGCTTGTAGCGATCGTAGACGTCGCCGCCATACGGATCGCACAGATCCCTCGCCAGGGTGTGCCAGTGACGCACGTCGTCGTCGAACGGGTAATACGGCGTCAGGTCGAATCCGCCACCGAACCACCACACGGGATCGCTGCCCTCCTTCGAAGCCTCGAAGTACCGCACGTTGGCGTGCGTGGTCGGGATGTACGGGTTGCGCGGATGGAGCACCAGCGAGACGCCGGTGGCGATGAAGCTGCCGCCGACAAGGTCGGGGCGATGCGCGGTGGCGCTCGGCGGCAAGGGCGAGCCCGATACGCGCGAGAAGTTGACCCCGCCCTGTTCAAAGACGCCGCCCTCGCGCAGCACGCGCGTCCGTCCACCGCCGCCCGCGGGACGTGTCCAGGCGTCTTCCTCGAAGCGTGCCTTGCCGTCCACCGCCTCGACGGCGGCGCAGATGCGATCCTGCAGGCCGCGCAGGTACGACGCGACGAGCTCGGCTTGTTCGGACATGGCACATCCTTTCGCGATGGGTGATCGCAAAGCTTAGCTCAGGAAATCCGGGTAGCCATCCGCCGGTTGCCGGTCAGGGCAGCCCAGCGCATGCCGCTATCGATCCACATCAGATAGGCGGCCTCCATGAGCAGCCGGGCCAGGTATCGGCGGCCGAGCGGCAGCCGTTCCTCGGCGGCGAGGGGCGCGGCATCGAAACCCAGGCGACGGGCCAGGTAAAGACAGCGCGCCAGGTGGTAGCGGCTGGTCACCAGCCACACCGGCGGTAACGGCTCCTCGCGCCGCTCTCGCAATAACACGCGGGCGTGGCGCAGGTTTTCGAGCGAGTCGATGGAGGCCTGTTCCAGTTCCAGCGGCACGGCCGGCGGCCAGCCTTCGGCTATCAGCCAGCGGCGTCCGGCTTCCGCTTCGCTGATCGACCCGCCGCTGTATCCACCAAGCAGGAGCACCCGGTCGGCGAGGCCCGCCAGCGCGTCGGTGCGGCCGCGGGCGAGGCGCCCGAGGAAATCCGCTTCCGGGCGGTCGCCTACGAGGCGGCGACCGAAAATCAGCATTGCCCGGCGCCCGGGCGCACGCGCCGGTGCATGCGCGGCCAGCCAGCAGACGCGCACCAGGTGCGCGATATAGATCAAGCCCAGGCTGGCGACGAAGACGACGGCGGTGACCAGGGCCGCGACGAGGATGTCGCGATCGCTGAGGTAACGCCATACGCCGCGGCGCAGGATTTTCGGTGCCTGGATACCGGACATGGAAGCCACCCTGAAGAAGCGCAGTATCGCCTGAACGCACGTCCGCGTTCACGCGACGCTGCGGATCAAAAAGGATAGGCTCGCGACATGCCCCATCCCATGACACCGCTCGCCATCCGCGCCTACACCGCCACCTCCGCCCTCGGCCGCGGGCTTCAAGCCCACGCCGATGCCATTGCCGCCTCGCGCGGCGGCCTCGTCCCGAACGATTTCAGCGTGGCGCCGCTCGATTGCTGGATCGGTCGCGTCGGGGGCCTGGAAGAGGAGCCGCTTCCACCGGAACTGGCCGTGTGGGATTGCCGCAACAACCGCCTCGCCTGGATCGCTCTCCAGCAGGACGGCTTTGCCGATGCGGTACGCGCGGCGCGCGAGCGCTACGGCGCCACGCGCGTGGCGGTGCTGCTCGGCACCTCGACGTCCAGCATCGGTGCGACCGAGGAAGGTTACCGTCGCCTCGACCATGGCCGAATGCCGCCCGACCTGCATCGCCCGGCCTTGCACACGCCCCACTCGCTGGCCGGCTTCGTCGCGGCGGCGTTCGGACTGGAAGGTCCGTGCCTTACGGTGGCCACGGCCTGCTCGTCCAGTGCAAAGGTGTTCGCCAACGCGGAACGCATGATCCGGCTCGGGCTGATCGATGCCGCTGTCGTGGGGGGCACCGATAGCCTTTGCGACAGCGTACTGTTCGGCTTCAACTCGCTCGAACTCGTCTCGCCCGAACCCTGTCGCCCCTTCGACGCCGGCCGCAGCGGCATTTCGATCGGCGAAGCCGCGGGCTTCGCCATCCTCGAACGCGTGGAGGCGGCGATGGATGCGCCCTTGCTCATCGGTTACGGCGAAGCCAGCGACGCGCACCACATGTCCACGCCGCATCCGGAAGGCCTGGGCGCGGAGCTTGCGCTGAATGACGCGCTGGCCCGCGCGGGGATCGAGCCGGGCGACGTCGATTACATCAACCTGCACGGCACCGCGAGCCAGAAGAACGACGAAGTGGAGGCCGCGCTCGTCGCGCGAACCTTCCCCCCGTCGACCCGCGCCAGTTCGACGAAGGGTTTCACCGGCCACACCCTCGGCGCCTCGGGCATCCTCGAGGCGGCGATCACCCTGCTCGCGATGCGCGACGGCCGCGTTCCCGGCAACCTCGGTGCGGACACGCCGGATTCCCTGTGCGGACCGCAGATGGCCTGGGTGCCCGAGCCGGCGAACATCCGCATCGCGCTCAGCAATTCCTTCGGTTTCGGCGGTAATAATGCGTGCCTCGCCTTTGCCCGGGAGGGACGGCACGCATGAGCGCGGCACTCTCGGTATGGATCAGTGGCGTTGGCTTGTGGGCACCGGGTGCGGCCGACTGGCATGCGTTCCGTGAGATCGCGACCGGTGCGGCCGCACCGGGGGGTACCGGGCGTCCGGTCGCCGATGTGCTTCCACCGAACGAACGGCGCCGCGCACCGGAAAGCGTCCTGCTTGCCGTGGCCGCCGCGGGACAGGCCGTGCACATGAGTGGCCGCGATCCGGCCACCCTGCCCTGCGTGTTCGCCTCCGCGCACGGCGACCAGGTCATTACCGATTACATGTGCGAGACGCTGGCCGGCAATCCCCGCGAGCTCTCGCCGACGAAGTTCCACAATTCCGTCCACAACGCGCCGGCGGGTTACTGGACCATCGCCACGGGATGCCATGCCTCGTCCAGCGCCGTATCCGGAGGCGAGGAGGCTTTTGGCGCCGGGCTGCTGGAAGCGGCCACGCTCGCCGTGGCCGACGATCGCGACGTGCTGCTCGCGAGCTACGACATCGCCGGCACGGGGCCGCTTGGCGGCATGACCAGCACCACCGGTCCGTTCGCGGTGGCGCTGGTGCTCTCGCCACGCGCGGATGGCGCGGCGGTACGGCTCGACATCACGCCGGAGCGCGGCAACAGCGGCAACGAGGCGCTCGGCGACGCATGGCTGGACGGACTGGCGGCAAGCAATCCCTCCGCGCGCGCCGTGCCGTTGATGCATGCGCTGGCGCTCACCCGGCCAATGGCATTGCGCGTGCCAGCGGCGCGCGGCCTCGACCTGCATATCGACATCGGCGTGGTCGCATGAGCCTGGCCACACCGCGCTACTGCATCCTCATTCCCTGCCTCAATGAGGAACGGGCGATCGGCCGCGTGGTGGGCGACGCGCTGGAGCTGGGGCTGCCCGTCATCGTCGTGGACGACGGTTCGGACGACCGGACCCCGGAAATCGTGGGCGCCATGCCGGTCACCCTGCTACGCCACGAGACACGTCGCGGAAAGGGTGAGGCCCTGCGCACAGGTTTCCGCGAAGTGCGCCGCATGGGTTACGACGCGGTGGTGACGATGGACGGCGATGGCCAGCACCTGGCGGCCGACATACCCGCCATCCTCGCCGCGGGCGAACGCTATCCGGGCTGCATCGTCATCGGGGCGCGCCTGCTGGATCGCGAACAGCAGCCGACCGGACGCCGACGCGCCAATGCCGTGGCCGACTGGGGTATCTCCTGGGCCTGTGGGCGTCCGATCGCCGACACACAGAGCGGCCAGCGACTTTATCCGAGTGATACTCTCGACCTGGTCGATCTTCCGGCGGAGCATTTCGTCTTCGAGGCCGCCGTGCTCATCACGGCGTGTCGCGAGCGCGGCGTCGGCGTGGTGTCGGTGCCCATCGCGTCTCGCTACCAGGGTGAATTCCGGCTCAGCCATTTCAGTCCCGTGCGCGACGTGACGCGGATCACCACGTATACGATCGGCCGGCTGCTCCACTATGGAAGTATCCTCACCAGTTACCGCCGGTCGCGGGCCCTTCCCACGATCGTCGACGACAAAGGGGCGGTAAGCCCCGCAGCACACTGACATCGCACCAGGGGTCGAACCGATGGATCGCAAGCCGCACGACGCCGTCATCCTTGGAGGAGGCCTGGCCGGGCTCACGCTCGCCATGCAGCTCAAGGGTGCCTATCCCGACATGGACATCGTCGTGCTCGAACGACAGGTCCGGCCATTGCCTGAAGCAGCCTACAAGGTCGGCGAGTCCACCGTGGAGATCGCCGCGCATTATTTCGGCGACACGCTCGGACTGCTCGCGCACCTCGAGGAAGCGCACATCCGCAAGTTCGGATTCCGCTTCTTCTTCTCCGAAGGCAGCGACAGCCTCGAGAACGTCACCGAACTGGGCGTGAGCGCGGTCCTTCCCACCCCGAGCTACCAGATCGACCGCGGCATCCTGGAAAACTTCCTCGGCGACGAGGCACGCCGCCGCGGCATCGACTTCCGCGAAGGGGTCACCGTGCGCGGATTCGACATCGGTTCCGGCGAGGCATCGCACACGGTGCGTTTCAAGGGTAGCGCCGGCGAGGAAAGCCTCGAGGCCCGCTGGCTGCTCGATGCGTCCGGCCGCGCGGGGCTGATGCGCCGCAAGCTCGATCTCACGCGCGACAATGGCCACCACGCCAACGCCGTGTGGTTCCGCATCGGCGAGCGGTTGGCCATCGACGACTGGTGCGACGACGCGGTATGGAAGGATCGTTGCCATCCTCCGGAGCGCTGGCGGTCGACGAACCATCTGGTCGGCCCCGGCTACTGGGTGTGGCTGATTCCGCTTTCGTCCGGGGCGCATTCGGTCGGCATCGTCGCCGACGCGGGCATGCATCCGATGGAAGGCATGAAGACCTTCGAGCTCGCCCTGGCCTGGCTGGAAGAACACCAGCCGGTCGTCGCCAGGCACGTGGCCGCGCACCGTGAAAAACTCCTGGATTTCGCCTTCTTCCGGGACTTCTCCTATGGCTGCTCGCGGATGTTCTCGTCCGACCGCTGGGCGCTCACCGGCGAGGCGGGGGCGTTTCTCGATCCCTTCTATTCCCCGGGCAGCGACTTCATCGCGATCGCCAACACTTACATCACGCTGCTGGTCGGCGTCGACCGGCGCGGCGATAACCTCGCTTCGTACGCGCGCCATTACGAACGGATGTTTTTCTCGTTCTACGAAGGCACGCTGAAGATGTACCGCGGCCAGTACAACCTGTTCGGCGATCCGGAAGTCCTGCCGGTGAAGGTCATCTGGGATTACGCATACTACTGGGGCGTGCTCTGCCAGATCGTCTTCCAGGAGCGTCTGGGCGACGCGGACTTCATCTCCCGCATGGGCCCGGAGCTCATGGAATCCGCCGAACTGAACACCGTGATGCAGACATTCTTCCAGCGCTGGCATGCGGTATCGGAACGACGCAACGGCAAGACCATGATGGACCAGCGCGACCTTACCTGGTTCGCCGAGATGAATGCCACGTTGCACGACAGCCTCAACGACGACACGCTCGCCAACCGCCTGCGCGACAACGTGCGCATGATGCGGGCGCTGGCGTCGAGCATCGTCGAACACGCCGCCACGGACCATCCGTCGGTGGTCGAGGGCTACGAGCACCTCATCGACACCGAAGGACGCCGCATGGAACTGTTCGCCCGCGTGGCCTGACCAGGAAAGGGAGTCCAGGCCGGCGGTTCATCCTCAGGCAGGGGGATGGATGACCGCCGCCCTCCCGGATGCGATCTCCACGCCTTCGTGGTCGATCCGGAAGGCGTATTGGGCACCGTTCTCGTCGGCAAGAAGACACTCGGCATATACGTCGAGCGTTCCCGGCAACGTGTCCACGCGATCGACGCCGAGCTTCACGCCACGCAAGCTCACCAGCATGCCGGGACGAGGTTCCGTGCGGCCCTCCCCGCGGGCGCGCAGCGCGCCATGCACCGCCATCGCCTGTGCGCCGTACTCGGCCAGGTGCACCGCATGCAGCCCCTCCGCACCTCGCAGCGGATGCGTGGCAAGCACGTGACTGGTACTGAGCGCATGGATCGACGACACGTCCCAGGCCAGGACCCCGTCGAGCAGGCACATGTCGCCCGCGTGGGGTATGAGGTCAACGAAGTCGGTCTTGGCGAGCATGGGGGGCCATCAGGATCGAAAGACAGAAGTGGAAGGCGACACCCAGCGCCACGGTGAGGCCGATCGCGCGCAGCACCGGAATCGAGGACCAGGCAAGCATGCCGAACACCAGCAGTGCCGCGATGACGCAGACCACCGTCGCGTGGAGCGTACGCCGCTGCTCCGCGGGATCGCCCGTGTCGCGCTCGAAGAACAGCGCGTAGTGCAGACCCAGGCCGGCGGCGAGGATCAGCGCCACCAGGTGGAATAGCGACATGGGGATCCCCGCCATCCTCTCCACGGCGAGCACGAGGAAGGTCGCAAGCGTCATCGGAGCCAGCACGTGCCATGCGCGACGGATACTGCGCAGCGCCAGTGTGATCGTGACGAACAGCAACAGGCCGGCGGCCAGTACGGCATGCAGGATGCGCGTGCGGTAGGCCGCGACCAGCGATTCGGACGCTTCCTTCAGATCGAGCAGGCGCGCACCGGGATCGGCGGCGGATACCGCCGCGGCGACGGCGGCTGCATCGTGCACGCCGCTCAGTGTCGACAAACCCACCCAATGATCGCCACGTGGCAGGAGCATCGCGGCCAGTCGCTGCCCCAGCGGCGACCGCGCGAACACCTCGGGCGTAAGCAACGGTGCGTTGCGCGCGGTCTCCACGTCCGCGACGAAAGGCGCGAACAGGTCCTTGCGGAACGGCATGTCGTCGAGTGCCTTCCCCAGCGATGCGTCGAGCGTCGCGCGATCCGGTAGCTTCGCCTGCCGCGCCCGCTGCGTCGCGAGGTCGGGAAGATAGATCGACGGGAGTTCGAAACCGTCGAGCGCCTTCGCCGCCACCTGTTCGCGCAGGCGCGGCTCCAGCTTCGCCGATGCCGCGAGCACGCCGTCGGCCGTCTTCGCCTGCACGATCAGGAGATAGCGGACATCCGGCGCCCCAAGCTCGCCGCGCAGGCGGGCATCGGTCATCAGCAGGTCGCGCGGCAACGGCGTGAGCGCAGAAAGATCATTCTGCCAGAACGGCCCGGGAGCGAACGCGATCATCGCCACCACGGCGGTGGCGATCGGTATCGGCAGCCAGCGCGGCCGTGGCAAGGCGTCGAGCCAGCCGCGGAATGCCGCGAGGCCTGGCATGCCGGCCACATCGCGCGCGTGCTCCGGCAGCAGGTACGGCAACGCGTAGCGTGTGCTGAAGCCCGCGGCGAGCAGTCCCGCGATGGTGAACACGGCCAACTGCTTCAGCCCGCCGACGCCCGACGCGTAGAAGGCGAGATAGGCGATGCAGGCCGAGGCAATGGCTGTGAGCAACAAGGGCCACAACCCGCGCACGCTGGCCACCGCGGATTCGCCATCGCGCCGATGGCTCAGCAATCGGATCGGGTATTCCTGCGCCACGCCCAGCAGGGTGAAGCCGAAGGCCAGCGTGATGCCGTGTACTTCGGGAAAGCACACCGTCAGTATCGCGATACCCGCGAGCGCGCCGGTGGCGACCGGCAAGGCACCGAGCAAGAGGCTGCTCACACTGCGATAGGCGGCCAGCATCAGCACAATGAAGCCGACGGTCGAGATGCGACCGATCCAGTCGGCCTGGTCGCGTGTCTGCGCATTCACCACGACGGTGAAATAGCCGGGTCCGCTTAGCGTCAGGCGCGAGGCGCCGCTACCGGGCAAGGCCGCGAAAGCCGCACGGAGGTGACCGATGGCTTTGTCCTGCGCACCGGGATCGAAGCCGGCGCCGCGCGTCTGCGCCAGCAGCAAGGCTTCACCACGCGACGAGAACCACACACCGTCGCGGACCTCGGGCGAGCGGACCGGTGTCCAGCGCTCCGCCAGTTTCAGGGTTTCGAGCGTGGGATCGCGCGGCAGAAGACCCTTGAGCAGCGTGGCCGCGGGCGAACCGAGGTCGTCCAGCCGCTGCTGGAGCTGGTCGCCGAGGTAGGCCTCATCGAACGATTCAGTATCGAGTGTCGGGGACAGCAGGTAGCGGTAGGGCAGCAATGCGTTGTCCAGCATGCCGAGGTCGAAGTCGCCGTTCACTACCTGGGTAAATGCCGGATCCTTGCGCAGGGCAGCCGCCAGACCGCGACTGAGCCCCGCCTTGGTCGTGTCGTCCCCGCCGTCGATCGCAACGAGAAGCAGGCGGGAACCGGGACCCTCGCCCACCTGCTCCATCAGCAGCTTCTGGTCCGGCGTGGTCGGCGCGGGCATGAAGCTGCGCAGGTCGGTGCCGATCTTCAGCTGCGTGGCAACCAGCGTGCCAAGCAGTGCGAGGAAGGCGATCCAGGCGACGAGCAGTCCGAGGCGCGCGCTCCTCACATCGCGCCGCCGCACTGCGCGATGAGGCCTTCGCGGGTCGGCTCCGCCGGCATCGTGGCGGCGAGCTCGCCAAGCAGGTCGATCGACGTGTCGCCATCACTTTCGTCCATGCGCATGCAGCGGGCGAGCTGGCCGCTGCCGTACACGTGGATGCCGGCGATCTGCTTTGCGACGCGCGCGTCGCGCGGCGTCAGTGTCAGCTGCCAGCGGTCGGCATCGCGGCCGAGCTTGACGTCGAAGGATTCGCCCAGCCGCGACGGGTCGCCGGCAAGCAGGGCGACGAAGCTGTCGAGCAACACCTGCAATTGCGGCGCGCGTTTCAGGGAGAAACTGCGCGGCTTCCTGCCCTCGCGCTCCTGCGTCACCTCGCCATCGGCGATCGTGGAAACTTCCTTCGCGGGCTTCTCGACCCGCCGTTCGAGACGATCGCCGCCGAGCCAGGCCAGTTCACCCGAAACCACCAGCGGCTTGTCCAGCACGCGCATGAACCGCGCTTCCGCAAAGGGTGTGCGTGCCGGCGCCGGGCGATGCAGGCTGACAATCAGCGCGTTCGCATCGTCCGCGTCAGGCGTCGGAGTGGCTAGGCAGTTGAGCGGCAGCAGCAGGCTCGTCAGCAGGGCCAGTTTCTTGCCAGAAGTCATAGAAATTGAACCAGTTGAAGGGGTAAAGGCGGGCGTAGTGCTCCACCCGTGCAGCGTAACGGGCGACGAGGCTCTCCAGGGCGGCTGCGCGCTCGGCGCGCGGAATGTCGATGCCGTCGGAAAACGCTTCGAAGATCAACCGATAGCGGTTGCCGCCGAGATAAATGCCCATGCACAACACGACCGGAATCTTCAGCGCGGACGCCAGCAGCCACGGGCCGGCGGGGAATGGCGCGGGCTGGCCGAGGAAGGGCACCCTGCAGGTGGCTTCGTTGCGATGGCCGCGGTCGGCAAGCAGGGCCACCATGCCGCCCTGCTCCGCAGTCTCTGCCATCGCCAGCGCCACCGACGCACCGCCGCGCGAGGCGTCGATCACTGCCGCGCCCACGTCCGGCGCCAATGCCTCGAGCACCGCGGTGAGCGCCGGCGTCTTCTGTTTGTCGAGGACGACACGCAGCCGCACGTCGGGACGACGCGCGCCCACCGCGCGCAGGGCTTCGAAACTGCCCTGGTGCGAGCCGACGAGCAGCAGGCCCTGCCCCTTGGCGACCCAGCGGTCCAGCGCATCCAGCCCTTCGACGTCCACGACGAAGTCGCGCTCGCCGTGCGCCAGGAAAAACAGGCGGTCCAGCAAGGTGGCGGCAAACATATGGATATGCCGGAACACGTCGTAGTGGGTGATCGGACGGTTCAGCACGCGGGACAGGTAGGCCCGCGACGCCGCCCGCTCGTCCGCGCGACGCAGGAAGAAGTACAGGGCGATGGGATACAACAGCACGCGCGCCATGCCGCGGCCAAGCCGCAGCGCGATCGTGCGGATCAGCCAGATCGCGAACCGGCCGCCGCCTTCCCGTTGCTTCCAATGACTCATGCGCCCTCCAGCGTGCCACGGAGCAATGTATCCGGGCCGCGACGAACGGTGAAGCGGAAACGCGTGTCGCCAAGCGCGACGAGTTCCAGTTCGGCGTCTTCATCGGGCAGAAGCGGCGCGATGAACTTGGCGTCAACGACCTGCCGAACGGTCAGTCCGCGCCAGTTTCCGAGCGCGAGCGCCGCCGCTTCAAGCAGGAGCACACCCGCCACGATCGGCCGGCCGGGGAAATGGCCGGCGAAACTCGGGTGCGCCGCCGCGAAACGCAGCGGACGCACGAACGGCGCGGGATCGGACTCGGTCATCGACATCTCCGGACGAAGCAAACCACGCCCCAGGCCAGTACGGCCTGAACGGCCGTCAGGCAGCGGCGCGATGCTGTTCGATATGCTCCGACAACGTGCGCAGGTTCGTGAAGATGGTGCGATTGTCGGGATTGTCGGACTTCAGCTGGAAGCCATAGCGCTTGGACACGGCCAGCGCGATTTCCAGCGCGTCGATGGAATCGAGGCCCAGGTCGCCGCCGAACAACGGGGCTTCCGGGTCGATCTCGGCGGCCTTCACCGATTCGAGATTGAGGCTGGTGACGATGAGCTCGGCCAGTTCTTGCTGTGCTGTGGTCTGCGTTGCCATTGATGTTTCCAGGTCCTGGATGTTCCTGCCTCCCCCCGGATGGCAGCGGCCGCGGAGTTTAACACAGGGGTCTTTCGGCCAGCTTCGGGCGGTTCAGACGGGTGACGGCCATGCGTTCACGCCGCGGCCCGGCATCGGGACGATATGATGGGCAGACCGCGTTGGACGGAAGACTCGATGCTCCCAGGAAGCGAAATGCGCGAGCCCGCGCGCCAAACCACCCATGCCCGCGCCGCGCCGCGCGTACGCTACTCGCACGAATCCGGCGAGCTTTCCGCCTCCACGCTGGCGGCCTTCGGATTTGGGGCCTCGGCCCCCGTCCTCGACGACCCTCGCTGGCTGCGCGTGGCGCTGGAGCCGTTCGGCGATCCGCTGGTCGAAGTCTGGGAAGTGGACGGTGAGGTTCACGGTGGACGCGAAGGCGAACTGCGCTGGTCTCGTGGCGGCGGCTGGCTGTTCGCTGCCGTCGAATGCCGCGAGGACGAGCATGGCGGTACCGAGGCCGCCGCGCGGCATGCCTATGACCTTCTGTCGCGTTTCGTCGCGGGAGCGGCGGAGCAGCACGTGCAGCGGATCTGGAATTACCTCGGCGCGATCAACGCAGGCCAGGGCGACGACGAGCGCTACAAGCACTTCTGCACGGGACGCATCGGCGGCATGGGCGAGGTTTTCGCCCAGGGCTACCCGGCGGCCACGGCGATCGGCCATGGCGCGGATCCCGCGCTGTTGCAGGTGTACCTCCTTGCCACGGACCGCTCCGGCACGCGTGTGGAGAATCCTCGCCAGGTGAGCGCGTGGCGTTACCCGCGGCAGTACGGGCGCACGCCGCCTAGCTTCGCTCGGGCAACGCTGTTGCCCGCAGGCGACGTGCTGGCCATTTCGGGTACGGCCGCGGTGGTGGGGCATGCATCGGCACACGCGGGCGATATCGATGCGCAACTTGCCGAAACGCTGCGGAACCTCGAGGCGTTGCTCGCCGCCGGCGGACTGCCTGCCGGAATCGGGCGCCTGGCGCCGTTGAAGGCTTACGTGCGGCAGGCCGAGCACGTGGCGGCCGTACGTGCGTTTGCCGCGAAGCATTTCCCCGACGCGCCGCTGCTGCTGTTGCACGGCGATATCTGCCGTGCGGAACTGCTCATCGAGATCGACGGCTGGCGCTATCGCACGTAGGAGCGCGCCCCGCGCGCGACATCTGTTGAGGCCGTGAGTAACAGACCCTGTTGTTCTCGGCGAAACGCTGTCGCGCGCAAGGCGCGCTCCTACATTTGTCTACTTCCTGGTCGGGCGGTGCCAGCCTTCGATGGTCGTCTGCCGGCCTCGCGCGATGGTCAACGCATCCGCCGGAGCGTCCTTCGTGATCACCGAGCCCGCGCCGATGGTCGCGCCCGCATGCAACGTCACCGGGGCCACCAGCGAGCTGTTGGAGCCGACGAAAACGCCGTCCTCGATCGTGGTGCGGCTCTTGTTCACGCCGTCGTAGTTGCACGTGATGGTGCCGGCGCCAATGTTCACCTTGCTGCCGATGACCGTGTCGCCGAGATAAGTGAGGTGGTTGGCTTTCGAGCCCTCTGCGATGACCGCGTTCTTGGTCTCGACGAAGTTGCCGATGTGCACACCGGCCGCCAGGTCCGTGCCCGGTCGCAGCCGCGCGAAGGGACCGATCGTGCACGGGCCATGGGTCACCACGCCATCCAGGTCGCAGTGCGCCAGGACGACCGTACCAGCGGCGAGCTTCGCATTCCGCACGCGGGTGAAGGGGCCGATGCGCACGTCGTCGCCCAGTTCGACTTCCCCTTCGAAGATCACGTTCACGTCCACCTCGACGTCACGGCCGGCCGTGACTTTGCCACGCACGTCCAGGCGGCTTGGATCGGCAAGCCGCACCCCGGCGAGAGCCAGGGCGCGCGCGCTGCGCTCGCGGTACAGCGCCTCGAGGTCGGCAAGCTGCCAGGGATCGTTCGCGCCGGAGGCCTCGGTGGCCTCGCAGTCGACGCATGCGGCCGGCATGCCTTCATCGGCGGCCATCCCGAACACGTCGGTGAGGTAGTACTCGCCCTGCGCGTTGGCGTTGCCGAGGCGCTGCGTCCAGGCCAGCAGGCGCGTCGCGTCGGCGGCGACGATGCCGGTGTTCACCAGGTCGATGGCGCGCTGCGCGGCGCTGGCATCCTTTTCCTCGACGATATGGCGCACGTGGCCGCCGGCATCGAGTACGACGCGGCCGTAACCCTTCGGATCGACCAGGCGCGTCGCCAGCATCGACAGGCCTTCACGGGTCGACACGAGGGCCGACAGTGTCTCCGGCCGGATAAGCGGCACGTCGCCGTACAGCACCAGTACGCGTCCCTCGAGCTGACCTTGTACCTGCAATGCTTCGAGGGCCGTCCGAACCGCGTGCCCCGTGCCCAGGCGCTCGCGCTGCTCGATCCAGCCGAGGCCGGCATCGGCGTCGAAGGCCTCGCGCACTTGCGTGCCGTTGTGGCCGTACACCACATGCACACCCGTCGGCTCCAGGGTCCGGGCCGCCTCGATCACATGGGCCAGCAGGGGCCGCCCGGCGAGCGGCATGAGCACCTTCGCCGACGCGGACTTCATCCGCTTGCCTTCGCCGGCGGCGAGGATGAGGACATGGAGGGGCGTCGCTGTCATGGATTCGGGTGCCTGCCTTGGAACGAGGGCCGCACTTTCGCGCGTTTACCCTCCGCTGCCAAGTCGGCTACTCGTCTTTAGGCCGCTCGGTCAGGTGTTCCAGGCTCGGCTTGTACGCCTCCACGAAGGCGTTGCGAAGGATGCCGGCGATCGCCTCCAGTGGCGAGACGCTCTTGTCGTCGATGGTTCCCGAGATGGGTACGCGGGTCGCGAACTGGTCCTTCGACTGATTCTTGAAGAGCTTGGTGACGCCCTCCGCCACCGCCTCGTAGGCAAGCTTGAGTGGATTCTTCTTTTCCTGCTGCACATCCTGCTTCCAGCTGAATATCTTCAGCCCGTGGAAAAGCGGCTTGGCGTAGCCGTCGAGGCGGCGGTTTCGCGCCTGCAGTTCCATGAAGAATTCGCCTTCGCCGCCGGCGAAGTCCAGCCCGCTGTAGGCCCGGGCCAGGTCGTTGGCCTTTACCAGCTTGATGTCGCGGATGCTCAGCTCGTAACGGAAATCCCCGACGCGCTCGAGGGGGTCGAACTCCGCGCGCGTTTCCAGCGGGGCGTCACCCAGCACCTTCGCCGTGGCGTGCATGTGAGCCACACGGGAACCGCCCTCGCGCTGTACGTTGGTGAGATTCGTGGCCGTGCCGTTCACGTCGGTCATCTTCAGGTCGACCTTGGGGCTGGACACGAAGTTGTGGAAGGTGATCGTGCCGTCCGAGACATTGACCTCGTCCAGGCGCGTGGGCGCCAGGGCACGCAGTTGCGCCCGCCAGTCCACGCCCTTGCCCGTCTGCGTGTCGCCTTCACCCCGACCGTCAACGAAGTTCAGCACGGGCCGGTAGAAGTCGATCTTGCCGCGGATGTGCCCGTGGACCATGGCACGCCAGCTCAGGGAGATATCGGCCCGGTCGGTGTCGAAGAGCGGTACCGGTACCTTGCCGTCTACCTTCTGGATGGTGAGCCGGTCGATAGAGTACGCGCCACGCCAGAGGTGGATGTCGATGTCGGCGATATGACCCGAGTACGAACCCATGCGCGAAAGGCGGCCGTTGAGGTAGTCGAGCACCACATAGGGCAGGATGATGCGCCCGACGACGAGCACGACGGCGACGACGCCGATGATCCACAGGCTGCGACGGTAGCGGGTTCGCATGGGGGCGGGTACCGGAATGGCGTACGCGACAGTTTTGCGCGGAGCGGGTCATGGTTTGATGAACAGCCCGGTCCCGTAGGAGCGCGCCTTGCGCGCGACAGCCTTTCGCGAAGCGCCGCAGGCCCTGTGGCTCATGACCTCAGAAGAGGTCGCGCGCAGGGCGCGCTCCTACAGGAAAACGCCCCTCCGGGAGGGGCTTCGATCAGTGCTTGAGCGTCTTGCGCATGCGCTCCAGCGCCTGGAGCTGGGCAAGGGCTTCGGCCAGTTTGGCCTGGGCTTCCGCCACGTCCATTTGCTGGCCGCGGTTCGCCAGGGCGGCCTCGGCTTCTTCCTTCGCCTTCAGGGCGGACGCCTCGTCGAGGTCGGCCGCGCGGGCCGCCGTGTCGGCGAGGATGGTCACGACCTGTGGCTGCACCTCGAGGATGCCGCCGGACACGAAGAACTGCTGGCGCTCGCCGTTGGCAGCGATCACGTCCACGTGGCCTGGCTTCAGGCGGGTGATGAGCGGGGCGTGACGCGGCGCGATGCCCAGCTCGCCAAGCTCACCGGTGGCGACCACGAGCGTGGCTTCGCCGGAGTAGATCTCGGCTTCGGCGCTGACGATGTCGACGCGGATGGTATGGGTCATGGGCTGGTCTTCCGTTGGTCAGGGATGGGGAAAGAAGGCTTACGCGGCCTTCTTCGCACCCATCTCCTCGCCCTTCTTGATGGCTTCGTCGATACCGCCGACCATGTAGAAGGCCTGTTCCGGCAGGTAATCCAGGTCGCCGTCGAGGATCATCCTGAAGCCGCGGATGGTTTCCTTCAGCGGCACGTACTTGCCCGGCGAACCCGTGAACACCTCGGCCACGTGGAACGGCTGCGAGAAGAAACGTTCGATCTTGCGGGCGCGCGACACGGCTTCCTTGTCTTCCTGCGAAAGCTCGTCCATGCCGAGGATCGCGATGATGTCCTTCAGTTCCTTGTAGCGCTGAAGGGTCACCTGGACGCGGCGCGCGGTGTCGTAGTGCTCCTGGCCGATCACGGCCGGGTCCAGCTGACGGCTGGAGGAATCCAGCGGATCCACCGCCGGGTAGATACCCAGCGAGGCGATATTACGGCTCAGCGTCACGG
Source organism: Luteibacter sp. (assembly GCF_036499525.1). Taxonomy (GTDB): domain Bacteria; phylum Pseudomonadota; class Gammaproteobacteria; order Xanthomonadales; family Rhodanobacteraceae; genus Luteibacter. The sequence goes on from NZ_DASYDO010000014.1 coordinate 34,745, forward strand.
TCGCGTCCAGATGCGCGAAGGTGGTTGCCGGCGACGGATCGGTAAGATCGTCGGCGGGCACGTACACGGCCTGGATCGACGTGATCGAACCGGTCTTGGTCGAGGTGATGCGCTCCTGCAGGACGCCCATTTCCTCGGCCAGCGTCGGCTGGTAACCCACCGCCGACGGCATGCGGCCGAGCAGCGCGGACACTTCGGTACCGGCCAGCGTGTAGCGGTAGATGTTGTCGATGAAGAACAGGACGTCCTTGCCCTTGCCGCTCTCGTCCTTCTCGTCACGGAAATACTCGGCCATGGTCAGGCCGGTGAGCGCGACGCGCAGGCGATTGCCCGGCGGCTCGTTCATCTGGCCATAGACCATCGCGACCTTGTCGAGGACGTTGGAGTCCTTCATCTCGTGATAGAAGTCGTTGCCTTCACGAGTACGCTCACCCACGCCGGCAAACACGGACAGGCCCGCGTGCGCCTTCGCGATGTTGTTGATGAGCTCCATCATGTTGACCGTCTTGCCCACGCCGGCGCCGCCGAACAGGCCGACCTTGCCCCCCTTGGCGAACGGGCACATCAGGTCGATGACCTTGATGCCGGTTTCCAGCAACTCGTTGGCGGCAGCCTGCTCGTCGTACGACGGGGCTTCGCGGTGGATGACCCACTTTTCCTGCTCGCCGATCGGACCGGCTTCGTCGATCGGGCTGCCGAGCACGTCCATGATTCGACCCAGCGTGGCCTTGCCGACCGGAACCTTGATGCCTTCGCCGGTGTTGCGGGCGATGAGGTTGCGGCGCAGGCCGTCGGTGGAACCAAGCGCGATCGTGCGCACGATGCCGTCACCGAGCTGCTGCTGCACTTCGAGGGTGATCTCGGTGCCGTCGATCTTCAGTGCGTCGTAGACCTGCGGCACCTGGTCGCGCGGAAATTCGACGTCGACGACCGCGCCGATGATCTGAACAACTTTACCCTGGCTCATGGAATGCTCCGGATGAATCTTATTTAGTGACTTGTTCGGTTAGACCGCGGCGGCGCCGCCGACGATTTCCGAGATTTCCTGGGTAATCGCGGCCTGACGTGCCTTGTTGTAGACGAGCGTCAGTTCGCCGATGACCTTGCTGGCGTTGTCCGATGCGGCCTTCATGGCGACCATGCGCGCGGCGTGCTCGCTGGCAAGGTTCTCCAGCGCGGCCTGGTACACCACCGACTCGATGTAGCGCGTCATAAGGTGCTCGAGCACCGTGCGCGCGTCGGGTTCGTAGATGTAGTCCCAGTCGTGCGTCTGCTCGACCTTCACGCCTTCGGAAGCGGCGCCCTCGGCGCGCCCCAGCTCCGTTGCGACCACGGACAGCGGCAGCAACGCTTCGATGCGCGGCTTCTGCACGATGGTGTTCACGAATTCGTTGTAGACCAGGAAGACGCGGTCCAGCCGGTTGCCCGAATAGGCATCCAGCACGACCTTGATCACGCCGATCAGGTCTTCGAGCTTGGGTTTCTCGCCGAGATGCGTGGCCGAACCGATCAGGTTCACGCCCTTGATACGGCGGAAGAACTGCACGGCCTTCTGGCCGATGGCGACGACGTCGACCTCGGCGCCCTTGCCCTGCCATTCGCGGATCGACGTCAGCGTACGGCGGAACAGATTGGAGTTGAGGCCGCCGGCGAGACCGCGATCCGTCGACACCACGATGTAACCCACGCGGGCGACGTTTCCGCGCTCGGTGAGGAACGGGTGGGTGAAGTCGGTGCTGGCCTGCGCGACGTGCGCGATGACTTTGCGCATCTGGCGCGCGTAAGGACGCGAGCCCTTCATCAGGTCCTGCGCCTTGCGGATCTTCGACGCCGAGACCATCTGCAGCGCGCCTGTCACCTTGCGCATGTTCTGCGTGCTCTTGATCTTGGTTTTGATTTCGCGGCCGCTAGCCATGGCTTACTCGTCTTTGAAAGGTGGCGCCAGCTCGCGGGGGCGGCCTTGCAGCCTGCGCCCCGCGCGTTTCGCTCTTACCAGCTACCGGTCTTCTTGAACTCGTCGGCGGCGGCCTTGAAGGTCGCCTCGATGTCCTTGTCCCAGTCGCCGGTCTGGTCGATCTTCGCCATCAGGTCGCCGTGGTTCTGACGCATGAAGGCGTGCAGGCCCTTCTCGAACGGCAGCACCTTGGCGACCGGCAGGTCGTCGAGGTAGCCCTTCTCGGCCGCATAAACCGACATGCCGAGTTCCGCGATCGACAACGGCGAATACTGTGCCTGCTTCATCAGTTCGGTGACACGCTGGCCGCGGTCCAGCTGGGCGCGGGTGGCGGCATCGAGGTCCGAAGCGAACTGCGCGAACGCGGCCAGTTCACGGAACTGCGCGAGCGCCAGCTTCACACCGCCGGACAGCTTCTTGATGATCTTGGTCTGGGCAGCACCACCGACGCGCGACACCGAGATACCGGCGTTCACCGGGGGACGGATACCGGCATTGAAGAGATCGGTTTCGAGGAAGATCTGGCCGTCGGTGATCGAGATCACGTTGGTCGGAACGAAGGCGGACACGTCGCCGGCCTGGGTCTCGATGATCGGCAGCGCGGTGAGCGAACCGGTCTTGCCCTTCACTTCGCCGTTGGTCATCTTCTCGACGTACTCGACGCTGACGCGCGAGGCGCGCTCGAGCAGGCGCGAGTGGAGGTAGAAGACGTCGCCCGGGTAGGCTTCGCGACCCGGCGGACGCTTCAGCAGCAGCGAGATCTGGCGGTAGGCCACGGCCTGCTTGGAGAGATCGTCGTAAACGATCAGCGCGTCTTCGCCACGGTCGCGGAAGTACTCGCCCATGGCGCAGCCGGCGTACGGCGCGACGTACTGCAGCGCGGCCGCTTCAGAGGCCGAGGCGACCACGACGATGGTGTTGGCGAGCGCGCCGTTTTCTTCCAGCTTGCGCACGACGTTGGCGATCGCGCTGCGCTTCTGGCCGATGGCCACGTAGATGCAGCGGATGCCGGAGTCTTTCTGGTTGATGATGGCATCGATCGCCACGGCGGTCTTGCCGGTCTGGCGGTCGCCGATGATCAGCTCACGCTGGCCGCGGCCGATCGGGATCATCGAGTCGATGGACTTGTAGCCGGTCTGCATCGGCTGGTCGACCGACTGGCGCCAGATGACACCCGGGGCGACCTTCTCGACGGGGCTTCTGCCCGCGGCGTCGATCGGACCCTTGCCGTCGATCGGGTTGCCCAGCGCGTCGACGACGCGGCCGAGCAAGCCCGGACCGACCGGCACGTCGAGGATGCGGCCGGTGGTCTTGGCGGCATCGCCTTCGCGCAGGTGCTGGTACTCGCCGAGCACCACGGCGCCGACCGAGTCGCGCTCGAGGTTCAGCGCGAGGGCGAACGTGTCGTTCGGCAGTTCGATCATCTCGCCCTGCTGCACGTCGGCCAAGCCGTGGATGCGCACGATGCCGTCGGACACGCTGATGATCGTGCCTTCGTTGCGTGCCTCGGCGCCGAGCTTGAACTGCTCGATGCGGGTCTTGATCAGCTCGCTGATCTCGGACGGGTTCAGAGTGGTGCTGGACATGGTCAGTTCCTATATGAAATCAGTGCGTCAGCGCGCTGGCCAGCCGTTGCAGGCGGCCGCGCGCCGAACCGTCGATGACCTGCTCGCCCGTGTCGATGACGACACCGCCGAGCAACGCCGGATCGACGTGCGTATCCAGTTCGATCTCGCGCTTGAAGCGTCGCTTGAGCGAGACGCGCAGCTGCTCCGCCTGTGCCGTATCGAGATCCAGCGCGCTCGTGACCTTGACCTTCAGGGTCGACTCGGACTCCCTCTTGTACTGGTCGTAGAGCGCGGCGACCTCCGGCAGCAGGTGCATGCGGCGGTTCTCGGCCAGCTCCTGAAGGAAGCAGGCGAACGGTGCATCCGCGGCCATGCCTTGCGGAAGGTGGATCGCGACGAGCTGCTGCGGCAGCACGCTCGGAGCGTTGCCGAGCCCGGCGACCTGGGGATCGGCTGCAACAGCGGCGGCGAAGTGGAGCGCTGCCGACCAGTCGGCGAGCGCACCCGCGGCGTGCGCCACTTCGAAAGCGGCGCGCGCGTACGGTCGGGCGAGAGTGAGCGCCTGGGCCATGATCAGATCTCGGCAGCGAGCTGGTCGAGCAGGGCCTTGTGGGCCGCCGGATCGATTTCGCGCTGGACGATTTTCTCGGCACCGCGAACGGCGAGGGCGCCAACCTGCTCGCGCAGCTGCTCACGCGCACGCTGGGCCATCACCGCGATATCGTCCTGGGCCTGGGCCTTCAGACGATTGATCTCGCCGGTGGCTTCGGCACGGGCCTTGTCCAGCATCTGGTTGGCCTGCTGCTGGGCCTTGTCGATGATCTCGGTCGCCTGCAGGCGAGCCTGCTTGATCTCGGTGGCGACCTTGGCGTCGGCATCCTTGAGCTCGGCGCGCGCGCGCTCGGCGGCGGCCAGACCCTCGGCCACCTTTTTCTGGCGCTCTTCGATGGCACCGTTGAGCTGGGGCCAGATGAACTTGGTGGTGAACCAGACCAGGATCGCAAAAGAGATCATCTGGCCCAGGAAGGTCATGTTGATTTCCATGATCTCTCCGAAGACTCCGAACGCTTGGGTACTGACGATCGCCGTGACCCCTGGGGTCACGGCGACAAGACGAACGCTTGCTTAGCCGGCGACCGCGGCGCGCACGGCACCGACCAGCGGGTTCGAGAACGCGAACAGCAGGGCCACGGCGAGGCCGATGATGAACGCCGCGTCGATCAGGCCGGCGAGCAGGAACATGCGGCCCTGCAGCAGCGGAACCAGTTCCGGCTGGCGGGCGGCCGACTCGAGGAACTTCGAGCCCATGATGGCGATACCGAGGCAGGCGCCCAGCGCGCCGAGGCCGATGATCACGCCGATGGCGATGGCGGTCATGCCCTGGACGTGGGCGAGAAGCGAGGCGAGTTCCATGGTGTTCTCCTGGGATAAACGAATAGCGAAAGGTTGGAAATGAAAAAAGTGAAGCCGAAGGTTCTAACGTCGGTGCGGTGAGTTAGTGGTGTTCCCGCGCCGTGGCGATGTAGACGATCGTGAGCATCATGAAGATGAACGCCTGGAGGGCGATGATCAGGATGTGGAAGATCGCCCACGCCGTGTTGAACACGACGCCAGGCACGAAGCTGATCCAGCTCACCATCAGACCGGCAATCAGCATGAACACCAGTTCGCCGCCGTACATGTTGCCGAACAGTCGCATCGCGAGCGACACCGGCTTCGACAGGGTTTCGACGACGTTGAGAAGCAGGTTCGGGATCACCAGCACCAGCTTGGCGATCGGGTTGTTGGCGTGGAACGGCGCGGTCAGCAGTTCCTTGCCGTAACCGAAGCCGCCCTTGGCCTTGATGCCGTGGCCGATGACGATGAACAGCACGGCGACCGAAAGGCCCACGGTGGTGTTGATGTCGGCCGTGGGCACCATGCGGAAGTAGGTGTGGTGCGCGGCTTCCTCACCGGCGAAGGTGTGCACCAGCCAGCCGGCGAGGTCTACCGGCAGGAGGTCCATGGCGTTCATGAGGAATACCCACATGAAGATGGACAGCGCCAGCGGCGTGACCGTGCGGCGGTCGCCGTGGAAGGTGTCCTTCACCTGGGTGTCGACGAATTCGATGGCCAGCTCGACGAAGGCCTGGCCCTTCGACGGCACGCCCGACGTGGCCTTGCGCGCGAACAGCCAGAACCACAGGCAGAACGCGGCGCCGAGGGCGAAGGCGACGACGATGGAGTCGGCACGTAGGTTCCAGACCCAGAAGCGGTCGGCGCTGAAGTTCACCGTGAGGTGGTTCAGGTGGTGCTGGATGTATTCGGTCAGACCGCCCTGCGGTTCGCTCGCCATGCTCAACCCTTGAATCTGAATGCAAATACGTTGACCGCGTAGCCGGCCACCAGTCCCGCCAATGCGGGCAAGGGTGGCAGCTTCCACTGAACCAGGATGAGAGCCAGTCCACCGATGAGGACGATCCAGCGAAGGATCATGCCCACGAGGAACCGAACGAACGTTGCTCCCGCCCCACCCAGCGCGCTGAACGCTCGCGCGGCAAGCAGCGCGGTGGCGGTAGCGACTATCAGGGCGCCCCCGAAGGCGGCCAGTCCGGCTGGTCGTCCCTGCAGGGAGAAAGCGAGTCCCGCGACGACGGCCACCACCAGCTGCGCAATGACGACGCGCTTCGCAAGGTGACGACCGGCGGCAAGACTGTTAAGCAACGCGAGGCTCCCGTGGTTTCGCTCGAAGGCGGCACCAGATGGTTCAACGGGCCACGGTTTGATCTGGAAAAGTATACCAGCGCCGTAAACGACGGGACAAGCTGCGAAAGGCCAAAACCACCCGTCGGCGCGACCGTGCGTCGCGTCGTTGTCGAGGCAGCGCTGGCGGTCAGGCCCGGGCGGGCGGACCTGCCAGCGCGCCGAGCGACGTGGCCGTCTGTATTGCCATGGTCATCTCGGGCCCCACGGGGATGGGAGAGCCGGAGTGTAGTCCCGCGCGCCGCAACGCAGCAACCGCGAAAAGTTGCGATGACAGCTATCGTAGGAGCGCGCCCTGCGCGCGACATCTTTTCGCGACATCCCCGGAGCTGGCGCGCCAGCTCCGGGGTACGGCCTCAAAACATGTCGCGCGCAGGGCGCGCTCCTACGGTGCGGAATATTCGGCGCCGGAAGTGCAAGTCTCGTGGACCACCACCTTCGCCAGTCCCGGCACGTCCGGACGCAACCGCTCGAAGATCCACCGGGCGAGGTTCTCGCTGGTGGGGTTTTCCAGCCCTTCGATATCGTTGAGGTAATGGTGGTCGAGGCGATCGTAGAGCGGCTGGAAGCGCGCCTTGAGGTCGCCGAAGTCCATCACCCATCCGAGCACCGGGTCGGTGGGCCCCTCCACATGGAGTTCGATGCGGAAGGAGTGGCCGTGCAGCCGTGAACACTTGTGCCCTTCAGGCACATTCGGCAACCGGTGAGCCGCTTCGATGTTGAAGGTCTTGAAGATACGCATGGCGCGCATTGTAGCGGACGCGGCGCCGCGGGCCCCCAAGGCACCCTTTCACAACGGCGTTCGCACTTCCGCACATCCGGCCGGCACATTCATGGACTTTTCATGGACGAACCGTTGCAGTGGTAACTACCGGCGTAACGCGAAGGGGTGTTCGCCGGCTCCCATGCGCACCACCAGGAGGCATCGATGTGCCTTGCTCGTGATTCCCTCGACGGCTCGCATACCTGCGGGCTGGCCGACGAAGTATTCGCCGCGCTGCCGTGGCCCTGCGTCGTGTGGCGCCTCGACGGGCAGCGCGCCGTGATGGTGAACGAGGCGTTCCAGCGCGAATTCGGCACGGCGCGGGGCCGTGCGGGCCCGGCCTGGCTCGACGAGCACCTCCAGCCCACCGGCTCCGGCGACGAGTTCGTGCTGCGCGACGCGCATGCGCCGCCGCGGCGTTACCGGATGACCCGCCAGCTGCTCGACGTGCCGCCCGAGGCTTTCCATGCCGTCTTCCTCGTACCCCTGCCTCATGACGATCACGGCGACGAACCGGCCGCGAACAGCTTCGCCGCGCTACGGCCGGATGTGTCTCTCACGCGCCGCGAATCGCAGGTGCTCGAGGGCATCATGTGCGGCAAGCTCAACAAAGTCATCGCCAGCGAACTCTGCATCAGCCCGAAGACCGTGGAGCTGCACCGCGCGAACCTCATGGCCAAGCTGCGCGTGCACAACGTGGTCGAACTCGCGCGCGCCGTGCTGGATCTGGCGCCTCGTGCGGAAGACGACCGGGTCACGTCCTGAGGAGGTGAACCAGCACATGGGGCTAGCCGTCCGGCTACTGGCGAAATGGCAAGGGAAGTAGGAGACTTATTCCGACCCGCCTCGTTATTAACGCTCAAGACGGGATGTGCGCGTTTCCGGCACGAACGCCGAGGGATTTCCATGGGCAAGCTGTACAACACATCACAGGTACGCGACCTCACGTACGGGAGCTTCTCCCGACAGGGGGTGTCTGTGGACCTGACGTCATTCCTGAGCAGCGCTCGAGGCCAGCAGCTGATCTCCGCTCTCAGTGAAAAAGCGCGTGAAGTGCCTGCTTCGGAAGAACCCGAACCCACGCAGCCTGCCTCGTTCGATAAAAAGTAAGGCGACACAGGCGCAGGGATGCCCTTCAACCTCCTCATTCTTCCGCTCTTGGGCGGCTACATCCTGGTGACCTACACGAACTGCGCCGTGTACTGGGCGTCGCGCCAGGCGAAGGAGCAGCTTCTATTTGCCTCGGCTTTTATAGGACTCTTCCTGGCCCTCGTCGCCAGGGTTGTCGTTCTTGCTCTTCTGCAGTGCCACTGGGGCGTCCAACTCGGCCTCTGGATGCACCGCGTGCTGGATTTCCAGGGGATAGGAACGGCCACCCTCGCCTTCTCGCTGAGCCTTGTCTTCCGCTGGTGGATCAACCGGGCATGGCTCATGACCGACGCGGGCTTCTGGCTGTACGGCCGCGGAGCGCTCACACAGTTGGAATCCCTTCTGATGATGAGCTGGAGCGGTCTTCGCCCGGCGCCCCAGGCCGTATTCCGGTCAATGCCTGTGGAGATCGCGCGCCGCCTCGGGTATTCGCTTCCGTGGATCGGCCCGGCCATGGAGCGGCGCCACGGCGACGCGCTCCAATTCGAGGCACTTACTCCTGAAGATCCCGTTACACGACGAATCGGGCCCATTCCACTCCTTCTCACCATGAAGGACAGGAAGGTCTATATCGGTCTCCTGGAGCAGATGCCTTCGCTGGCCGCCGGGAGCTTCACGCATATCAATCTGGTGGCTCTCCAGAGCGGATATCGCGATAAGGACAGCCTAAAGGTGGAACTGACGGAAAACTACCTATCCGTATTCGCGGAAATTTCCAGCACTCTTCCACGATTTAAGGTGCTTCCCGTAGGCGACATCGCGAGCGCCAGCCTGTTCGATCCGGAGATTTTCGACGGCTTCAAGGCATCAAAAAAGGCAGCGTGACCGCTGCCTTTTTTGATGTGCCCGCTAATTGGTGGCTAGAGGCGGGCTCGAACCGCCGACCTCAGCATTATGAGTGCCGCGCTCTGACCAGCTGAGCTACCTAGCCGTGAAACCTGGTCGTCCGCGGACTGACCGCGAAGGCCGGGCAGTTTAATCGTGGCTGGCTCTCCGTTCAAGTAGCGCCTTGCCCGCGCTTCTCGCGCTGTGGTTGAATCGAGCCGAACCAGCGTACCCGGCCTGCCGCCGGAAGCAGGCTCGCGGAGGGCGGATGATCGACGCTGATGGCTATCGACCGAACGTGGGGATCGTGCTCCTGAACGGAGACGGCCGCCTGTTCTGGGCGCGCCGCGTCAATCGCGATGGCTGGCAGTTCCCCCAGGGTGGCATGCGCAGCGACGAGACGCCGCTGGAAGCCATGTACCGCGAGCTGGAAGAGGAAACCGGCCTGCTCGCCCAGCATGTGGAAGTGCTTGCGGAAACGCGGGGCTGGCTGCGTTATCGCCTGCCCAGCCGTTTCGTGCGCCACCATCAGCGGCCGACCTGCATCGGTCAGAAGCAGGTCTGGTTCCTCCTTCGTCTCGCCTGCAGCGAAGACGCCTTCCGGCTCGATGCCTGCGAGAAACCGGAGTTCGACCTTTGGCGCTGGGTCGACTTCTGGTATCCGGCGCACCACGTGGTCAATTTCAAGCGACAGGTCTACGAACGGGCCCTGCGCCAGTTCGCGCCCACGGTCGAAACGGTCTGCCGGGTCGAGGTAGGCCGCTGCCCGCAGCAGACCGAAACCCTGCATCAGGTTGGGGACACCGGCGCCTGAACGCCTTCACAATTCGGTAGTTGACAATCGTTCGCATTCGCGTTCGAATGCAATCCCATGTACATCTGCATGTGCAATGCCGTTACCGACCACGCCATCCGCCGCGCCGCGGCCGATGGTGTCGAATCCTTCGCCGAACTCCAGGCCCGCACGGGCTGTTCGGACTGCTGCGGTGCCTGCGAGCCAGAAGCCCGCCAGTGCCTGCGCGACGCCGTCGAGGCCGCGCGCCCGCTGCTGACGTTCCTGCCGTCCCCGGCCTGACGCCAGCGCGTCCATTCGCGGACGCGAAACACCTTCATTCTCGTTACGTCATGGCTTGGCAGGTCGACGTATAGTCGTCCCCCGCACAACAGGGAGATCCCTCATGAAGGGCGACGCGAAGGTCATCGAATACCTCAACAAGGTCCTCTACAACGAGTTGGCCGCCATCAACCAGTACTTCCTCCATTACCGGATGTTCAAGGACTGGGGCTACAGCGAACTGGCCAGGCACGAGTACGAGGAATCCATCGAGGAGATGAAGCACGCCGACAAGCTGATCGAGCGCATCCTGTTCCTCGACGGCCTGCCGAACCTCCAGCACCTGGGCAAGCTGCGTATCGGCGAGAACGTAATGGAAGCGCTGCAGGGCGACCTCGACCTCGAACTGCTGGCCACCAAGGACCTGCGCGAGGCCATCGCCTATAGCGAAGGCATCCACGATTTCGTCAGCCGTGACCTGTTCAAGTTCATCCTCGGCCAGGAGGAAGAGCACATCGACTGGCTGGAGACCCAGTTCAGCCTGATTTCCGATATCGGACCCGAGCGATACATGCTCAGCAAGGTGGGCTCGCTGCACGAATAATGGGAAGGCCGCCGCGCAAGGTGGCCTTCCTCGTTTATAGGGAACGGCTCCTTGACCACTGAAGGAACCGGGGGCTATACCATCGCGGTCTTCACGCCTCCTCCACGGAAACATCCATGGCTTCACGCCCACCGCCACGGTTTGTCGTGCGCACGCTCGAGGACGCGACCCGCCAGCGCCGGAAGCGCCTCGTCCTGGTGGGCGGATGGGTGCTCAGCCTGCTCCTGGCGGGCTTCGGGGCATGGTTTGCCGCAGCGCGCGTGCCCGCGGCGGTCGCCGATCGCGGCGCCAGCCTGCAACTGAAAGGCGATAACGAGGACCTCCGCCAGCAACTGGCAAACCTGCAACGGGCGGGTCAGGTCGCCGACGTCGCCGCGAAAGAACTCAAACGGAACCTCGCCGAGCGCGACGAGGAGATCAGCGGCCTGCGCACCGACCTCGCCTTTTATTCGCGTCTCGTGGGCGGAGGCGGTCAGCGCGACGGGCTCAAGATCCAGGGCGCGCGCAGCACTCCCGTCAAGGGTGCCGCCAACGCGTGGAACCTCGTGGTGACCCTCACCCAGAACGCCCGCCGTGGCGAGGTGATCAAGGGCTCGGTGAAACTCGCGGTCGAGGGTATCCAGGGCAACAAGGTCGCCACGCTCGAAGGGCCGGCGCTCGGCCAAGGCAGCCAATCGACCGACCTTCCCTTCTCTTTCAAGTACTTCCAGCAGATCCAGGGCAGCTTCACCTTGCCGGCAGGCTTCAAGCCAACCCGGTTGCGTCTGGTCGCCGATGTCACGGGCGATCAACCGGTCACCGGTACGGTGACGTGGAGCGACGCCCTGCGTAACGATGAGGCCAACGATGTTCAACAGTAACCGGAAGAACCAGGCGCCCTCAGTCAGCGCCTCCGCCACCAGCCTCATCGCCCGTGGCGTCACGCTGCGTGGCGACATCCTGTTCAGTGGTGCGCTGCACCTGGATGGCACCCTCGAAGGGGCCATCCATGCCGATCCTGGCAGCGATGGGGTGCTGACCATTAGTGAGACCGGCCGAGTCGTCGGCCGCATCGAGGTGCCCCACGCCGTGATCAATGGAGGTGTCACGGGTGACGTCCACGTCACTGAGCGCCTGGAACTGGCTCCGCTGGCCCGGATCGACGGGGACGTGCACTACCAGGTGCTGGAAATGGCCGCCGGCGCCCAGGTGAACGGCAAGATGGTCCATAGGGCCCCGCAGACCATCCGCCAGCTTACCCAGGCGGCCATCGAGGCTGCGCCGGTGCTCGACGAGGCTTGACCTGATCCGGAACGGCGCCATTATGTCGGCATGAACAACCCATTCCCCATGGCTCCGAGCGGCGCGCCCGACTACCGATCGGGCACGGCGCCGCTGGTCTTCACCGAGGCCGCCGCCCGCAAGGTGCACGAGCTGATCGAAGAGGAAGGCAACCCCGGCCTCAAGCTGCGCGTGTACATCAGCGGTGGCGGCTGCTCCGGGTTCCAGTACGGCTTCACCTTCGACGAGGAGCAGGCAGAGGACGACCTCGCCGTGGCGCGCGAAGGCGTCACCCTGCTCGTCGATCCGCTCTCCCTGCAATATTTGACGGGCGCGGAAATCGACTACGCCGAATCGTTCAGCGGCTCGCAGTTCGTCATTCGCAATCCCAATGCGAAGACCACGTGCGGCTGCGGTTCTTCGTTCAGCGCATGAGCGGCGGAGCGTGAGCGTCGAACAGGAGCGCGACAAGGCCGCGGCAACGCGTGCCCGTGAGAACGTCTTCGCCGGCATCGACATCGATCGCATGGCGGAGCGTCGCGACGATCGCCTCTGGGTAGAAGAACTGGAAAGGCTTCCGGATACACGCTTCCTCGTCCTCGATACCGAGGGCAACGCCTTCATTCGTGCGGACGCCGAATCGCCGCATTGGATGTCGCCGGAAATGCGCGCGGAGCGCTTCGGCGATATTCCCTCCACCTTGCTGGGACTTGCCGGCGGCGCCGCCTGGTTCACGCTCGTCGTGGACGAGGCCCAGGCCGAGCTCTTCGTTTCCCTGACCGGCGCGCGGCGCATGTCGCTGCGCGAGGGCGGCCTCGTGCTCGACGCGTTCGAGGCCGGGCTCTTCGCCTACGCGAAGGGCATAACCCACTGGCAACGGCACACGCGTTTCTGCAGCCGATGCGGCGCGCCGACACTCGTGGTGGCTTCCGGCCATCGCGTGCAGTGCACGAATCCGGACGGCGCCCACCTGCACTTCCCGCGCACGGACGCCGCGATCATCGTGATCGTCGAAGATGGCGACGCGTGCCTACTCGGGCGTCAGCGTGGCTGGCCCGCCGGGCGCTATTCGACGCTGGCGGGATTCATCGAGCCCGGCGAATCGCTCGAGGACGCCGTGCGGCGCGAGGTGCGCGAGGAATCCGGCGTGGAGGTGCTGCACGCCACCTATCATTCCTCACAGCCGTGGCCGCTGCCGGCCTCGCTGATGGTCGGCTTCACCGCCACGGCGAAGACCCGCGAGATCCGCCTGCGCGACGACGAGCTCGAGGATGCCCGCTGGTTCACGGTGGACGATATCGTGCACGGCATGACCTCGGGCACGCTGGGCGTGCCGCCGCCCCTTTCCGTGTCGTACCGCCTCATCGAGCATTGGCTCGGCCTGCGCGGTGTCGATCTCGACCAACTGCTGGCGAGCACCCGCCGCTAACTATCGTCCTTCGCCTACAATCCAGGCATCGACCCGCGGATCGTGTCTGTCATGGCCTTACGTCTCTTCGCCGTACTCGTCGCCCTCGTCATCGCCTGGAGCGTGCCGCAGCTGTCCCGTTGGCGCGACGAACGCTGGTTCCGTCTCTGGGTCGAGCGAATGGCCGATCTTTCAGGCCCCGGTCGGGTCGCGGTGGTGCTGCTCGTGCCGGTGATCGCCTGCGCCATTCTTGCCGGCATCCTTCGTTCGCTGCCCTTTTTCGACCTCGGCTGGCTGGTCTTCGCCATCGCGGTGCTCGTCTATGCGCTGGGGCCTCGCGAGATCGAGAGCGACATCGACGCGGTCCTGCATGCGCACGATACCTTGCGCCGGGACGAAGCCGTGGCCGCCTTGCGCCACGACGATGCGCCGCTGGGCTGGTTCGCCCCGGTGCTCGTCGAAGCTGCTTTCTACGGGGCGCTGCGCCGCCGCTTCGGCGTGCTGTTCTGGTTCTTCCTGCTCGGCCCTTCCGGTGCGCTAGGCTATCGCCTCGCGCAGATCCTCGCCCGCGACACGGCGATAGTGCTGGACATAGCCACGCGCGGAGCCGCACGCCGGGTAGCCGATGCACTGGACTGGATCCCGGCGCACCTGATGGTGTTCGCCATGGCGCTGGTGTCCGATTTCGACGCCGTCACGGGTGCCTGGAAGCAGTGGCATCGCACCTCGGGCAGCCCCCGTTCGCGACTGGACCCGGATTTCCTGGGCGCCGTGGCGCGCGCCGGCGTCGATGCCGACGTGGAAGCCGGCGACGGTTACGTGCAGGACGTGAGCGATCCGATTGCCGAACTCGAGGACGCCCGCCGCGTGATCCGCCGTGTTCTGATCGTGTGGCTGGCGGTGGTGGCCGTTATCGTCCTCGCCGCCTGGTTCGCCTGAGCGATGGCTTGGTGGGAGCCGCAGGCTCTCGCTAGGCTTTGTCGCCACGGAGTTCGGCGACGCGGGCCTCCAGTGAGGCTGCATCGACATCGCCCGCCGCGAGCGGCTCACCGCCCACCAGTTCGATCCTCGACCAGAACCGCCGCGGCAGGCGTGCGCGGCGCAGCGTACCGTCGCGGCGGCTGAAGATGCTGCCCCACATGCCGCGCAAGGCCAGTGGCACCACTGGCACCGGGCGGCGGGCCAGGATGCGGTCCACGCCGGGGCGGAAGTTCTGGATGCTGCCGTCGCGGGTAATGCCACCCTCCGGGAAGATGCACACCACTTCGCCATTGGCCAGGGCTTGGTCGACGAGTTCGAACGCACGCTCCATCAGGGCCGGATCTTCCTGCCGCCCCGCGATGGGAATGGCCTTCGCCGTGCGGAACACGAAACGCAGCACGGGAATGTCATAAATCTTGTAATACATGACAAAGCGCATCGGCCGGCGCACGCTCGCCATGAGGATCAGCGGGTCCATGAAGCTCACATGGTTGCAGACCACGAGCGCGGCACCTTCGTCGGGTACGTTCTTCAGACCGTCCACACTCACGCGGTAAAGCGTGTTTACCAGCACCCAGGTGACGAACCGCATCATGAATTCGGGCACGAGGGTGAAGATGTACACGGCCACCGCGATGTTGACGATGCCGGTAATCAGGAAGATCGTCGGCACGTCCAGGCCCATGGCCGTCAACCCGATGCCGAAGCCCGAGGCGATGCAGATGAGCAACGCGTTGACGATGTTGTTGCCCGCGATGATGCGCGACAGCCGCTCGCGCGGCGCACGGCTCTGCACGAAGGCGAAGAGAGGCACGACGTAGAAGCCGGCGAACGCGCCGATCATGGCGAGGTCGAGCATCGCCCGCCACGCGCCCGGAACCGCAATGAACGCGGTCCAGTCCAGCGCGACACCCGGCGTCACGCCGGGACGTGCGAAGTAGAGGTCCACGGCGAACACGGTGAGGCCGAACGCGCCCATCGGCACGAGGCCGATTTCAACGCGCCTGCGCGACAGGCGCTCGCACATCAGCGAGCCTATGCCGGTGCCCAACGAGAACAGGGTAAGCACCAGCGTGTTGACCGAGCCGTCGCCGCCGAGCACATGGCGCGTGTAGGTCGGCAGCTGCGCGATCATCACGGTGCCGAAGAACCAGAACCACGATATGCCCAGGACCGCGTTGAACACCGCACGGTCTTCGTGGGTGATCTTCAGCACGCGCCAGGTCTCGCTCAGCGGATTCCAGTTGAAACGTAGATCGGGCGCCGTCGCCGGTGCCAGTGGAATCGAGCGGCTGGCGAGATAGCCCACGCACGCGATGCCGATCGTCGTCAGCGACGCCGCCAATGTGCCGTAGCCCGCGATCAGCATCAGCGAGTTACCCACGATCATGCCGACAAGCATCGCCAGCTGCGTGCCGGTTTCCACCAGCGCGTTGCCACCGACCAGTTCGCTGCGTTCCAGCGCCTGCGGCAGGATCGAATACTTGATCGGACCGAACACGGTGGAGTGCACGCCCATGAGGAATAGCACCACGAGCAGCAGCGACACGTGGTGCGTGAAGAAACCGAACGCCGCGATGGTCATGGCGGCGATCTCGAACAGTTTCACGTATCGGATGATCCGCGTCTTCTCGAACTTCTCCGCAAGCTGACCCGCCGTCGCGGAGAACAGGAAATACGGAAGGATGAACAGCGCAGGCGCCAGATTCGTGTAAAGCGATACCTGGGCATCCGGCAAGGCCATCTGGAACGCCACCAGCATGACCATCGCGTTGCGGAACGCATTGTCGTTGAAGGCACCGAGTGCCTGCGTCCAGAAGAAGGGGGCGAATCGCCGTTTGGCGAGCAACGAGAACTGCGACATCCGAGGAACATCCTGTCTTTTCGGTCCAGTGTAGCGAAGCGGCCTAACCGATTCCTACCTGCGTGAACATGTCGCCGGTCACACCCAAGCACGGTTCAGTCGATACCGTCGCTAGATTCAGAAAAGTCTGACATCAGCCCAAGGGCGCGTCCGCCAATCTCTGCGCTCCCTCCCCCCCTCACAAGCCAAGGACATGGCAGATGATGAAAATCCGATGTTTCGTATGGGCGCTGACGGCAGTTGCCCCTTTTGCGGCGGAGGCAAATACCGTCATCGCTCCGCCGGGCGCGCCCGCTCCCCCCTTTTTTCTGCAGCAACGGGATCTGGCAGCCGTGCTCACTGCCCCATACAACGGCATGGTGCCGCTGCTCAGTGAGTCGACGAATCCATCCATGCCACTCGCCTGGGTCCGGCGCGGCGATCTATCCAACGTCGATGTTCGTCACAGGGTGGCGGACGAACTGGGCCGCGGCGCGGTCATCCTGGTGACCGGCCCGGGGGACGAGACCGGTGGAGAAGCGGCGACTTTCGGCTTCGAGGCATCGGGTGCGATATCGGCATACCGGCGCTCCCAAGATGGGTCGCTCGACGTAAAGACGGTGGACGAGGACCTGGCGTTCGATGAAGTCGAGGCCGCCTTCAACGAATGGCTGGAACGAGGTCGGATGGCCGCCCCCCGCATAGGAAGGGCTCGCGCAGCCACGGCGGCGGCCAGTGATGCCCCCGGCGATGGAGGCTATGTGCCCCGCGTAGAAATTCACCAGGACAAGTCGTTCAAAGGCGGTAGGGCGATACGACACCATATCGTCGTGGTTCGCGACATCGAAGCCAGTCGCGACCAGAAGGTGGTGATGGTAACGACCGAGGTGGACCAGGCTTCGGAAAAGAACGGCGCGGTCTGGAATGGCAAGTTCCAGCCGGACGGCAAGGGTTATGCCCTGTTCGTACCCAACCGCTACGTGGTCACCACCCAGCTGGCTGGCGTGGGCCAGGCGGTACGCCTGGGCGTCCAGGAGTTCGAGCCGAAGTCCGATGGCGCCATCGAACGGGCGATCAACGAGACGGTGTCTGTGAAGACCAGTTACGGCGCCAGCGCAACCTTCGACGTTCTCGAAGGACTGGAGAAAAACAGTGCGCCTCATCTCGGGAAGATCGCGCTTGGTTTCAACTATGGCAAGGAGCGAACGGAGCAACTGTCCGTCTCGATGACCCTG
The DNA here is from genome assembly GCF_036499525.1 of Luteibacter sp. Taxonomy (GTDB): domain Bacteria; phylum Pseudomonadota; class Gammaproteobacteria; order Xanthomonadales; family Rhodanobacteraceae; genus Luteibacter. The sequence continues at coordinate 52,131 of NZ_DASYDO010000014.1, forward strand.
AAGGATTACTTCGTCGAAGCCTCCACGCGCGAAGGCAATGAAGGTAGCCGCGCCGTGACCTGGGCCTTTTCACTCGCTCCGGACATCGCAAGGAATGTCAGCTACTTCGAGGATGGTGACGGACTCCAGGGACCGCTCAATTCCACTGGGCGGATGACCCCCATGATGCGGCGCGCCACATTGCAGACGGCTTCCGTGTGGCGACTGCCGGGAGCCTATGAGGGTTGGCTCGATGTCATCACGCGAGCGGACGTCGACGTACGCATATACGACTCCCTCGAGCAGACGTCGGAGGCAGGCCCCGACCGCGAGGCGACCATTTCCTTCTTAAGCCGGATAAACCTGGGATCGGCATACCTCACCCGGCAACCCACCGTCCGGCTGCAATCGCTGCATGGATTGGGCGCATGCCTGTCGCAGCACGACCCGGAGGCGCTCGACGTCGTCATGGAAACGTGCGGCAAGGGCCCCGGCGGGGAGGCGCAGCAATGGTACCTTGAGGCGGACAACACCTATCGGAATCGTGGAAGTCGCCAGTGCCTTACCACCGATCCATCCAGCGGCATCGTGCACGCGGCCGCCTGCTCGGGCACCCCTTTGAACCAGCAGTGGCACTGGTCGGCCGATCGTCTTCAGTCGCTTTATGAGGGCGGCAACCGGTGGCGTCTGCACGTCCGGGACGGCATCCCTGGAGCCCGTTTCGATCCGAAGCGCCATCAGGAAATAGTCTCGAATCAGTACCACGCCTTGCTGCGCCCATGGTCGTCCTACCCGAACAAGCCAAGCAAGGGAGACGTGATACCCAACCTCGCCGGCTCGTCGCCCCAGATTCCCGAAAGCTACCTGCAATACAGCGCGGTGACCGTGGAAGAACGCTGGCAACCCCTGCCTGTGCGCACGGGTTTGTGATTCGTCATACGATTAGCGGCGATCCAGTGCGCGATGCGCGATATCGCTTCGATGGAAGGCATCGGTGAAGTGGAGGCGCCCGACCGCCGCATAGGCGAGGGCACGCGCGGACGCGAGATCGTCGCCCAGCGCGCAGACGGCGAGCACGCGTCCGCCCGCGGTGACCGGACGGCCGTCCGGTCCCTCGGCGGTACCGGCGTGGAACACCTTCACGCCGGGACCGAAATCGATGTCTGTTCCTTCGATGGGATCGCCTGCGCGCACCTTGCCTGGATACCCACCGGCGGCCACGACCACGCCGAGAGAGGGTCGCGGATCCCAATGCGCAGCCGCGCCGTCGATGTCGCCATCCAGGGCCGCATCGACGAGGTCCACGAGGTCGGAGCGAAGGCGCAGCATGATCGGCTGGGTTTCCGGATCGCCGAAGCGCACGTTGAATTCGATGACCTTCGGCGCGCCGTTCCGGTCGATCATGAGGCCGGCGTAGAGGAATCCAGTGAAGGGCGCGCCGTCGGCCGCCATGCCGGCGAGCGTGGGTTCCACGATCTCGCGCATCACGCGCGCCGAGACATCGTCCGTCACCACGGGGGCCGGCGAGTACGCGCCCATGCCGCCGGTGTTCGGGCCCTTGTCGCCGTCGTCGCGGCGCTTGTGGTCCTGGCTGGTCGCCATCGGCAGGGCACGCTTGCCGTCCGCGATCACGATGAAGCTGGCTTCCTCGCCATCGAGGAATTCCTCGATTACCACGCGCGAGGATGCATCGCCGAAAGCCTGCTGGCCGAGCATGTCCTCGAGCGCCGCTTCCGCTTCGCCCAGCGACATTGCGACGACGACGCCTTTGCCGGCGGCGAGACCGTCTGCCTTGATGACGATAGGCGCACCCTTTTCGCGGACATGCGCCAGCGCGGGAGCGAGCTCGGTGAATACCGCGTAGTGCGCGGTAGGAATGCCATGGCGGGCGAGGAAGTCCTTCGCGAAGGCCTTGCTGCCTTCGAGCCGGGCCGCGGCAGCGGTGGGCCCGAAGCAACGCAGTCCCTCGCTGGCGAAGCGATCCACGACGCCGGCGACCAGCGGCACCTCGGGACCGACCACCGTCAGGCCGACATTCTCGCGGTGCGCCAGCGCCACCAGGCCGTCGATATCGGTGACGGCGACGGCGGCGTTGCGCATCCCCGGCTCGCGCGCCGTGCCCGCATTGCCCGGCGCCACGATCACCTCGTCCACGCGCGGGGACTGGCCGAGCTTCCAGGCCAGCGCGTGTTCGCGCCCGCCGCCGCCGATGACGAGGACTTTCATGGGATTCTCCGGGTGTCGAGCCGCCTATTCTAACCTCCGGAGAAAAAGGGGTCAGAGTCACATTGACTCCGGTCCTTTTTTCCTACAGCGCCGGGCGGATGAGGGCTAGCAGCTCGCCGCGCGGCAGCTTGCCGGTTTCGTTGCGAGGTAGCGCGTCGACCATGCGCAGCGGTCTCGGCAGGAACACCGGGTCCATGGCCTGACGCAGTGCGGACAATACCGCCTGGTCGGTCATGCCCGGCGCAACGACCAATCCGGCGATGCGGCGTACGCCGGATGCGTCCGTCTCGTCGAGCTGGAACAGCACGCCGTCGCGCACGCCGTCGATCGCCAGCAGGCGACGGTTGAGGTCGCCCAGCGAAGCGCGCTTGCCGGCGATCTCGAGCAGATCGGTGTTGCGGCCGCGCAAGCGGAAGCGGCGGCCCTCGTCGTGCAGCGAGACAATGTCCGCGAGCACGATAGGCTCCGCCAGTTGTGGCGCTTCCACCAGGGTGCCGTCGGGTTGCGGGTGCAGCGCCACGCCGGCGTAGAGTGTCCAATCTTCTTCTACCGACGGACGGCGGCTGGCGAAGACGCAGGTTTCCGTGGAGCCGAACACTTCGTACAACGGCGCGCGGAAACGCTGCTCTGCCGCCGTGGCAAGGTCCACCGGCATCGGCGCGGTGGCCGAGACAAAGGCGGCGAGCGTCGGCAGGGCCACGCCCGATTCCACGATGGCGCGAAGGTGCACGGGCGTGATGACCAGCACGCGCGGCTCGGGCATCGTGCCGAGCGCGGCCGCCACGTCTGCGGGGAAGAACGGACGCCCGGCGTGCACGCTGACTTCGGACAACAGCGGCATCAGCACGGACATCTCCATGCCGTACATGTGCTGCGGCGGCACCGTGGCGACGAGGTCGAACGAACCGCCGATCGCCTTGCCCAGCATGTTCGCGTTGCCCGCGTTGCTGGCGACGAAACCGCCCCAGGTCTTGATGTTCGGCTTCGGCCTGCCGGTGGAGCCGGAGGTGTAGCCGATGGCGGCCACGGCATTCGCCGGAATCATCGGCACCTCGCCACCCACCGCGACATCGTCGTCCAGCGACGGCATGCACAGGTAGCCGGCAGGCGCGGGGGACAGCGGCTGTTCGCCGATGGCATAGGAGCCGGGATGCCCCGCCATCACTTCGTCGACGGCATGCGGCGCGCGCGACGGCGGCAGCAGGTTGGCCTGCCCACGCACGATGAGCGCGGCGAAGGCCACGAGGAAGGCGTAGCGGTCTTCACAAAGATTGACCGCGCTGTCGGCCTGTGGAAGCAAGGCCGCCACCTGGCGCACATGGCCCAGGAAGGTGCCGGCGCTGACCGCGCGGCCTTCGCGCCACGCAACGGGCCGGCTCAGTGCACCGACGAGCAACGGCAAGGGCGCGCCAGCAAGGCGCCCGGTGATCTCATGAACGTTCGACGACAACGGCAATCCCCCCTTCAACCGCGGATCATAACGCCGCTGAGGGCATCCCGGATGACCGTCGGCCGGTCGAGCCCGCCGAGGGGCGCGTCCAACGTGGCATCCAGCCGGTCGCCGAAGTAGCGCTCCAGGGTAGCCAGGTCGCGGGCGGGGGGTTCGCCGTGGGGGTTCGCGCTGGTGGATACCAGCGGCCGGCCGAAGGCGCGGCACAAGGCCGCCGCCGGCCCGTGGGCGGTCACGCGCAGGGCGATGCCCGCGTGCGCACCGACGATCCAGTCGGGAACGTGTGCGCTCCGTGGGAAGACCCAGGTGTTCGGTCCGGGCCAGGAGGCACGCACCTGCTCGAGTACGCCACCTGGGACCAAGGCGAGATCGATATAACGTTCGATCTGCTCGAATGTCGCGGCGATCAACAGGACACCCTGCGTCGACGGACGCCCTTTCAGCGCGAACACACGCTCGAACGCATGGCGATCGTGCGGGTCGCAACCGAGGCCGAAAACCGCTTCCGTGGGATAGGCGAGGACGCCACCGTCGCGGAGGACCGTGGCGGCCGCGTCGACGGTCGATGGATCAAAGCGGCGCATGTCAATCGACAGCGGGCGACACCGTCTTCGTCGCCTTGCTGCTCGCGGTCTTCTTCGCGGCGGCTTTCTTCGTGGCCGTTTTCGTCGCGGCGGACTTCGTCGCCGTGGCCTTCCTGGCGGCCGTCTTTTTGGTGGCCTTCTTGGTCGCGGTCTTCTTCACGGCCGTCTTCTTGGCCGTGGCTTCCTTGGTGGCGACCTTCTTCACCGCGGCCTTCTTCGTGGCCGTCTTCTTGGCGGCACGGCCGCCACGCGGCTTCTTCACCGGTGCCGCCGCCAGCAATTCCGCGCATTCGGCTTCGGTGAGGCTCTTCGGTTCGCGATCCTTTGGAATGCGTGCGTTCTTCTCGCCGTCGGTGATGTACGGGCCGTAGCGGCCGTTGAGCACCTGCACCCCGTTACCGAAGTCGAGGATGGTGCGGTTCGCGATGGCTTCGAGCTTCTCCTGCACGAGCTGAAGCGCGCGCGGCAATTCGATGGTGTAGGGATCGTCCTCGGGCTTGAGCGAGGCATACGTGCTGCCCTGCTTCACGAAGGGACCGAAGCGGCCGATGCCCACGGTGACGTCTTCGCCGGCCTCCGACTGACCAAGCGTGCGTGGCAGCTTGAACAGCTCCATCGCCTCGTCGAGGGTGATGGTGTGCATGCTCTGGCCGGGGCGCAGGCTGGCGTAGGTTGGCTTGTCCTCGTCGTCCTTGCTGCCGATCTGTGCGTAGGCGCCGTAACGGCCCAGGCGCACCGACACGGGCTTGCCGCTCTTCGGATCGCTGCCGAGTTCGCGCGCGCCGGTGGCTTCACTGCGATCGACCGATTCGGTCTTGTCGTCCACCAGCGCCTTGAACGGCTGCCAGAAGCGCTCGAGCAGTGGCACCCAGGCTTCTTCGCCACGGCTGACCGCATCCAGTTCGTCTTCGAGGCGGGCCGTGAAGTCGTAGTCCACGTACTGGGCGAAGTGTCCGGAGAGGAACTGGCTTACCGCGCGGCCGACGTCGGTGGGCTTGAAGCGGCGGCTATCGAGCAGGACGTACTCACGGCTCAGCAGCACCTGGATGATGCTGGCGTAGGTCGAAGGGCGGCCGATGCCATATTCCTCGAGTGTCTTCACGAGGCTGGCTTCCGAGTAACGTGGCGGCGGCTCGGTGAAGTGCTGGTCGGCACCGATCTGCGACACCGGCACCACGTCGCCCTGCGCCAGGCGCGGCAGGCGGCGCTGATCGTCCTCGTCCTCGTTCTTCTGGTCGCGGCCTTCCTCGTACACGGCGAGAAAGCCCGGGTCGACCACGGTGGTACCGGTGGCGCGGAAGGCGGAGTCGCCCACGGGGAATTCCACCGACACGGTGTTCATGGTGGCGTGGAGCATCTGGCAAGCGACGGTGCGCTTCCAGATCAGTTCGTAGAGCTTGCGCTGGTCGTCGTTGAGGAACGACGCCACGCTGCGCGGTATGCGCATGGCCGAGGTCGGACGAACGGCCTCATGCGCTTCCTGGGCGTTCTTGGCCTTCGACTTGTAGACCTGCACGCCGTCTGGCAGCGCGGATTTGCCGTATTCGCGCCCGATCAGGTCGCGCAGTTCGGCCAGGGCGTCGTCGGACAGCGCCACCGAGTCGGTACGCATATAGGTAATGAGGCCGACGTTGCCCTCACTGCCCAGCGAGACACCTTCGTACAAACCCTGGGCCACGCGCATGGTGCGGCTGGTGGAGAAGCCCAGCTTGCGCGCGGCTTCCTGCTGCAGGGTGGAGGTGGTGAACGGGGGTGCCGGGCGGCGCTTGCGCTCGCGGCTGGTGACGTCGCCGACGGTGAAGCGGCCCGCGGCGGCTTTCTCCAGCGCGCCGCGCGCCGCCATGGCGTCGGCTTCGTTCGTGAGATCGAACTGCTCGAACTTCTTGCCGTGGAGCTTGACGAGGCGGGCTTCGAAGGCACCCTCCGGATGGACCAGGCTGGCCTGGATCGTCCAGTACTCGCGCGCCTTGAAGGCTTCGATTTCAAGCTCGCGCTCGACGATCATGCGCAGGGCCGGCGACTGTACGCGGCCGGCCGACAGGCCGCGCTGCACCTTGCGCCAGAGCACCGGCGAGAGGTTGAAACCCACCAGGTAATCCAGCGCCCGGCGAGCCTGCTGGGCATCGACGAGGTCGTGGGAGAGCTTGCGCGGGTTTGCCACGGCCTCCTTGATCGCCTTCGGCGTGATCTCGCTGAAGACCACGCGCTGGACGTCCTTGCCCTCGAGCAGGCCGCGCTCCCGGAGGATCTCGCTGATGTGCCACGAGATGGCCTCGCCTTCGCGATCCAAGTCGGTCGCGAGGTAGATGCTGCTGGCCGCGCGGGCCGCCTTGGCGATGGCGTCCACGTGCTTCTCGTTGCGGTCGATCACCTCGTAGGCCATGCGGAAGCCGTTCTCGGGGTCGACGGCGCCCTCCTTCGGCCGCAGGTCGCGGACGTGGCCATACGACGCCAGCACCTGGAAGTCGGCTCCCAGGTACTTGTTGATCGTCTTGGCCTTGGCCGGCGATTCGACGATGAGGAGGTTCTTTGCCATGCGTTACCGATTCCGAGGAGCGCGGGGGCGAGTGAACCCCAGCGTATGTATATATTTAGTTGGAAACATATCGCCGGGATGGCTGTCAAGCCGCGGCTACCGGACCACGCGCTGGTAACGGTTGCCGGGCAGGGTCGCGATCTCGCCTTCGAGTTCCAGTATCAAGAGCATCGACGATAGCGCCCCCGGGGAGAGGCCGGTCGTGCCCACCAGGGCGTCGAGGGAGGCGGGATCGTACCCCATGACGTCGAGGAGGCGGCGATATTCCTCATCCTGGCGCCAATCGAAGGGGCCGGTCTTGCGCCTGCCGGCCCCGGCGACGGCCCCGTCCCGCTCCAGCCGGGCCCTCAGTTCGATCCCCAGTTCCATGGCGGCTGGCGCCAGCGCGGCCAGCACCTCGTCGGGGCGCTGGACCAGCCGGGCGCCCTCGCCGATCAGAGAATGGCAGCCCTCAGCCAGGGGGTTGTGGATCGAGCCCGGCAGGGCGAATACCTCTCGTCCCTGCTCGCCCGCGCAGCGGGCCGTGATCAGCGAGCCGGAACGCAGGCCGGCCTCGACCACGACCACCCCGAGGCTCAGACCGGCGATGATCCGGTTCCGTTGCGGGAACTGGTGCACCAGGCCCGGGGTGCCCGGCGGGTACTCGCTGACAATGGCGCCCTGCTCCGCGATGCGCCGGGCCAGGGCGTGGTGCTTGCGAGGATAGACCCGGTCGGGCCCCGTGGCGATCACGGCGACCGTGGGCTGCCCGGCGTCCAGGGCGGCCATGTGGGCGGCCCCGTCGATGCCATCGGCCATGCCGCTGGTGACCAGCAAACCGGCCGAGGCCAGTTCGGCGGCAAAGCGCCGGGCATTGGCGAGGCCGGGTTCCTGGGCGCGCCGGGCACCGACAATGGCCACCTGCGGGCGCAGGAGCAGCGAGGCATCGCCCTTCACGAACAAAGCGGCCGGAGGGTCGGGGATAGCCTCGAGCTGGGGCGGGAAATCTTCCTCGGTACAGCAGAGCATGCGCTGGCCTGCACCGGCGAGCCAGGCGAGGTCGTGGGCGAGCGTGGCCTCGTCGGGCCGCTCGATCCAGGCCCGGCTCTCGGCGTCGAGGGCATCGGGATGGCGGCCCAGCCAACGCAGCAGGGCGGAGGCGCTGCCACGGGCGACGAGGCCCTCGCGGAGGCGCCGCGCGCTGAACTCCGGGATGCGCAGGAGGATCAGCCAGTCGCGCAGGTCGTCGTCGGAATCGGTCATCCGCGCAGTTTAGGGGACCGGGACTCCGTTCCTGTCGGAGCAGGTCGATGCGGGGAGTCGGCATCCGATGCTCGCGACACACGTAGGAGCGCGCCATGCGCGCGACGGTTTTTCGTGCCAGTCCCGGAACTGGCGCGCCAGCTCCGGGCTACGGCTTCAAAACATGTCGCGCGCAGGGCGCGCTCCTACATCGAAGCCGGGCTGTTTACTCGGGCTGCACCAGCTTGTCGCCCTTCTTCAGGGGACGCAGGGCGTCCATCACCAGGGCATAGCTCACGTGGTCGAAGGTGCGGAAAACCATGATGTGGCCGCCGTACTCATCCGGCAGTTTCGCCTCACGGGAGGTGCCACGGCGGTTGTAGTTGCCGGAAACCTCGTCGCTGATCGTCTCGCCCTGGCTCATCACCGTGAAGGTGGTGCCGTTATCGACACCGTCGACGGAGCCGGCCGAGATGGAAACGACCTGGCGACTGCCTACCGCGTTCAACGCATCGGTGAAGCCGATCAGGCGGGCGTCGGCGGGCATCGACTTCGGCGCATGCGGGTAGAAATAGGGGTCATAAGGCTTGTCGTCCACCTGCACCAGGCGGTCGCCCTTGCGGATCTCGAGGGTCGAATCCACCAGCACGAGGCTGGTGATGTCGCCGTTGGTGGCAATGACCTCGGCCGTACCGATCACCGAGACCTCCACGCCGCGATCTTCGCCCTTGCCGTTGTGGGTGTCGTGGTGCGTGTCCTCGCGCCAGGGGCTGGGGGCCATCGACACGTTGCTGTCCAGCTCGTCGGCCACGAAGGAACCGTGCGAGGGGTTGTTCAGCATGTCGAGGCCACCTTCCGAGCCCCCATGGTCGCGGAAGCGATTGGTCGGACGCACGATCGCCCAGCGCTGGCCCGCCTGTGCGGCATCGAGGTCGCGCGCATAGATCTTGTTGCCGGGCGTGGCACGCAGGTGCGCTTCCTCGAAGCCAACCAGGTAGGGCGACTGCTCTACTTCATCGGCGTTCATCACCCGCAGTTCCTTCAGGAACATGCGCAGTTCGCTCAGCGGAATGGCCGTGACCGGCTCGCCGTCGGTGCGGACGCGCGGCTGCAGGCCGATGCGCGGACCGCCACCCAGCATCGACAGGTTGAGCACGTCGCCGGGATAGATGAGGTGGGGGTTGCGGACCTGGGGGTTGGCCTGCCAGATCTCGGGCCACAGCCAGGGCTTGGTCAGGAAACGCGCCGAAATGTCCCACAAGGTGTCGCCCTTGCGCACCGTATAGGTGTCGGGATGGTCGGGACGAAGCTGGGACACTGCCGCATAAGCGGCCACGGTGAAAAACATGCCGCCAAGCAGCATGGCGAACTTCTTGATCATGGCGGGTTTTCCCCTTTCCCCGGTGCTGTCGCGAGTGTAACCGAATCGTTAATGGGCACAATACGTGCCCCGCGCTAGAATACGGGGGCATCCTACCTTCGCCGCTGCTTGGATTTCGCCGATTTGCCCGCAAATTCGCGGACGAGGCGCCGCAGCGGCCCGTAAACGTTCAAGGTGACACCGTGTCCACCCTCGCCATCCTCGAATTCCCCGATCCGCGACTGCGCACCGTGGCCGCGCCGGTCACCGTCTTCGACGACGAACTGAAGCAGTTCGTGGCCGACATGTACGAGACCATGTACGCCGCCAACGGCGTCGGCCTCGCCGCCACCCAGGTCGACGTGCACAAGCGCGTGCTGGTCGCGGACATGAGCGATGACCGCGACGAACCCATGGTGCTGATCAACCCCGAGATCCTCGAAAAGGACGGCCAGCAGGTCTACCAGGAAGGCTGCCTCTCGTTCCCTGGCATTTACGCCGACGTGACCCGGGCGCTGCACGTCAAAGTCCGCGCGCAGGATGTCGAGGGCAAGGAAATCCTCATCGACGTCGAGGGGCCCCTCGCCGTCTGCGTCCAGCACGAAATGGACCACCTCGCCGGCAAGGTCTTCGTTGACTACCTGTCCCCGCTGAAGCGCGGCATGCTCCTCAAGCGGATGGAAAAGCAGCGCAAGGCCAGCGCCTGACCGATGGCCAACCCTTCCCTGCGGGTGGTGTTCGCGGGAACGCCTGAATTCGCCGTTCCCTGTCTCGAAGCCTGCCGCGCCTCCGGCGCGGAGGTCGTCGCCGTCTACACCCAGCCTGACCGGCCCGCCGGCCGTGGCCGCAAGCTCGCCGCCAGTCCGGTGAAGGAAGCCGCGCTGGCCGCCGGTGTACCGGTCGAGCAGCCCGAGTCGTTCAAGGCCGAAGCCGATCGCGCTCGTCTGGCCGCCTACGCGCCGGACCTCATGGTCGTCGTCGCCTACGGTCTCATCCTGCCGCGCAAGGTGCTGGCCATCCCCCGTCTCGGCTGCTGGAATGTGCACGCCTCGCTTTTGCCACGCTGGCGCGGTGCGGCGCCGATCCAGCGCGCCATTCTCGCCGGCGATGCCGAATCCGGTGTCGATCTGATGCAGATGGAAGCCGGCCTCGACACCGGCCCGGTGCTGATCGAAAAGCGCACGCCGATCGCCGGCGGCGACACCGGCGGCAGCCTGCACGATCGTCTCTCCGCCCTTGGTGCCGAAGCACTTGCCGAAGGCCTGCGCCGCACGATGGCGGGCGAGACTCTCGCGCCTCTGGCGCAGGCGGATGAAGGTGTCGAGTACGCGCACAAGCTCGACAAGGCCGAAGCGCGCCTCGACTTTACGCAGTCGGCGATCGCGCTGGAGCGCAAGGTCCGGGCGTTCGATCCATGGCCCGTGGCCGAAGCCGACATCGCCGGCGAACGCCTGCGCATCTGGTCGGCGCGGGCGGTGCCCGGTATCGCCGGCGCCGAGCCGGGCCGCATCCTCGCCGCTTCGCGCGATGGCATCGACGTGGCCTGTGCCGAGGGCGCCCTGCGGCTCACGGCCGTGCAGCGCGCGGGCGGGCGGCGGATCGGTGCGGTGGATTACCTGAATGCCCGGCCGGAGCTGAAGCAGGCTACCTCGTGAACCGCCCCATTTCCGTACGCGCTCTGGCTGCCGAAGCGTTGGCTGAGATCGCGCTTTCGGGCCATTCGCTTCGCGATGTGGCCGACCGTGCCCTGCCGCGCCTTCCCGATGCGCGCGATCGTGCCCTGCTCACCGCGTTGCTCCATGACGGGGCGCGCTGGTGGCCGCGTTTCGACGCGGCACTCGACCACCTGCTCGACAAACCCATCCGGCGCAACGAACCGGTGATCCACGCACTGCTGGTCACTGGGCTGGTTCAATTGGACGTGCTCGAGTTGCCGGCCTACGCCGCCGTGGCGGCGACGGTCGAAGCGGCGCGGGAGTTGCGCCGACCGCGCCTGGCCGGCCTGGTCAATGCCGTGCTGCGGCGCTGGCAACGCGAGCGCGAGACGCTGTCGGCGGCGCTCGATGCCGTCCCCGCCACGCGGCATGCGCATCCGGGCTGGCTCGCCGAAGCGATCGCGCGAGACTGGCCCGGCCAGGCGGACGCCGTGCTCGCCGCGGCCAATACGGAGCCGCCGCTCATGCTGCGCGCCAACCGGCGGCGGACGGAGCGCGACGAACTTGCCGGGCGCCTGCGCGCCGCCGGACAAGACGTGGAACGCCATGCCTGGCTGGCCGATGGACTCGTGCTCCCGCACAGCACCGATGTGACCCGCTTGCCGGGGTTCGACGACGGTTTCTTCGCTGTCCAGGACGGTGCCGCACAGGTCCCGGCCGACCTGCTAGACCTTGCCGACGGACAGCGCGTGCTGGATGCCTGCGCCGCACCAGGTGGCAAAGCCTGCCACGCGCTCGAGCGGGCGAAAGTAGACCTGCTAGCCGTGGAGTTCGACGCGAAGCGCACGCCGCGCATCCGGCAGAATCTCGCTCGCCTGGGTTTGGAGGCGGAGGTGGTCGTCGGCGATGCCGGCGATGCGGCGGGCTGGTGGGATGGCCGCGCGTTCGACCGGGTGATGATCGACGCGCCGTGCTCGGCCACGGGCGTGATCCGCCGCCGGCCCGACGTGCGCCTGCATCGCCGCGCCACGGACATCGATGCGCTCGTGGCCCAGCAGGAGCGCATCCTCGCGGCATGCTGGCAAACGCTGGCACCGGGCGGACGCCTGCTTTACGTCACCTGTTCACTGCTGCGCCGTGAGAATGAAGGCGTGGTGGGCGCGTTCCTCTCGGGGCACGCCGACGCCTCGGCCTTACCGCTGTCGCTTCCCGTGGGACAGCCGGCGGCCATCGGCTGGCAGATCCTTCCGGGCGACGGCGACCTCGACGGGATGTATTACGCCTTGCTGGAAAAAAAGTCGCGGACGAGTGCCGCGTAGACGGCTTCTGTCGCATCCACGAAGCGCTGCATGCCGAACTCCGCTTCCGCGTGCATCCGCGCCGCACGCCCCATCGCGGGAAGCGCATCGCGCTCGTCCAGCAGGCGGCGCAAGGCGTCGGCGATCGCTTCGCGATCGCGTGCCGGAACGACCCAGCCGTCCTCTCCCATTCGGATGTTCTCCGGCAGGCCTGCGTAATCGCTGACCAGCACGGGCTTGCCCATCGCCATCATTTCGCGGCAGGCGAAAGAAATCGTTTCGACGTCCCAGGACAGTACGAAGCCGGCGTCCAGTGCGGCGACCATGGGCCGCACGTCGTCGAGCCGCCCGGTGAAATGCAGCTGCGCGCCGACGCCAAGCGCCTCGATCCGGGCCAGGTCGCCTGCCTTCGGCTTGCCGCCCGCCAGGAGCACGCGGACGCGCGCCCGCTGGTCCGGCACCAGCAGGGCGAGTGCCTCGACGAGGTCCATCCAGCCCTTGTAATGAGCGGTGCCGGCATTGCTGCCGATAAGCAGCGGCCTGGTTTCCGCCCCGGGTTCGAGCCAGCCCGCGCGCTGTGCAGGGTCGGCCGCGCGCGGCGAGAAACGCTCTATGTCCACGCCGTTGAACACCGTCGCCACGCGGCAGCGCGCATAGACCGAGGCCTGCACCTGACGGCGCACGAACTCGCACACGGCGATCACCTGGTCGGTGCCGAAGCGCGAGCGCCAGGCGTGGCCGATACCCGTCATCGGTTTGGAATTGTGTTTGGTGAGGACGATCGCCGGGCGTGGACGCATGCCGCGCAGCGCCGCCATTACCAATCGATGATCGGCCGAGCCGTTGACGTGGACGACGTCGAAACGATGCTCCCTCAGATAGGCGGCCAGCTGTCGGCGCGCGCGCCAGCGGGCGGGAAGACGTCCCAGGCCATTGGGATAAGGCTGGTCGAGCACGTGCACATCGGACAACTCGCGTGCTTCGCGATTCAACCGGCTGCCGGACGGCGCGGCGACATGGATCTCGTGGCGACTGGCAAGGCCGCGTGCGAGGCTGACCAGGTAGGTCGTATGGCCGCCACCGTCCCCGCCATGGAAGTTCGTGTAAAGGATCTTCACGACGGAAATTCCGCCAGATGGCTGTCGATGCCCTGAGCGCAACGCACGATCCGCTGCTCGACGGTCTGCCGGAAGAGGCGATTGTTCGGCAACGACATGTCGTCGACGTCCACCGGAGCGCGCGACGCATGCTCGAAATGCAGGGCGAGCGCGGACCACTTCAATTGACGGCGGTGCACGCCCGCGTTGCCCATGCGTGCGGCAAGTTCGCGATCTTCGGCGCCGTAACCTTCCATCCGCTCGTCGAACCCGTTGACCTTGAGCAGGTCGTCGCGCCAGAAACTCATGTTGCAACTCATCACCCGGCCACCGCGCCGAGAGCGCGCCTTCCAACGCGCCAGGAAGGGCTGGTGGAATGCATAGATGCGCCGGGTGCCGTCGAACTCGTGGAAATGGGCCCTGGCCCAGGGAGCGAACACCGGGTGTCCACCAGCGAGCAGGCGGGCACTTTCCTCATGGTTCGCCTTGATGCGCCCGCCCTGCAGGAAGTACCCGCGTTCGGCAAGCATCAGGTGATCGGCGACGAACGACGGGTGCAAGAGCATGTCGCCATCGAGGAGGATCACGTAGTCGCCCTTGCTGGCGGCGATGCCGCGATTGCGCGCCCGCGCCGCCCTGAAACCCTTGTCCTCCTGCCACACGTGACGCAGCGGCACCGGCAGCCGCCCGGCAAATCGGGCCAGTAGCGCAGCGGTTTCAGCGCCGGAGCCGTCGTCGGCGACGACGATTTCGTCGGGCAGTCGCGTCTGTGTCGCAAGGCTTTCGAGTAACCGGCCGAGAGCCGAGGGCCAGTTATAGGTCAGGACGACCACTGAGACCTTCATCCGCGCTCCGCACCACGCGGCCGCCGGACCAGTGCCATGCTGATCGCCAGTGGGATCCAGGTCATCATCCAGCCGGGACGCGGGCTATCGACCAGGTGAGGAAGGTCGAACTGTACGAGCACGCTACCGAATACCCACAGACCCAGAACGACCTGCCCCATGGTTTCGCGGCGGCACGTCCAGGCGCGCCAGCCCAGGACCAGCCAGATCGCCACCCAGAGCAGGAAGCCGACGAGGCCCAGCTCGATGGCAAGCTGGCTGAACATGTTGTGCGCGTGGGTAAGCGTCTCCGCCCCGGCATCCAGCGTGAAGGGGCTGCCCTGGCCCAGGCCGAACCAGGGGTGCTGGACGAAGAGCTCCCAGCCCCTGGTCAGGATCTCCGGACGCAACGACCAGCCGCGCTCCATCAGGAGCGGCATGCCAACCACGGTGGCGGCGATGGCCACCACCGCGAGTACGCCCGCGTGAAGCCACGCGCGACGCGAGCCACGGGATAGCAACTGGACGATCAGCGCGACGACAAGCGCGGCCCATGCGCTGCGGGAAAAGGTGAACAACATGAACACCACGAGCAGGGTCGTCGCCGCGCTCTTGAGCAGTCGCATGCGCGCCGTCGGAGCCGGTAGCGGCCACAGCCAGACGACCGCCGCGCCCATGGCGCCTGCGGCGAGATTGGCGTTGGCCATGACACCGAAGCCAGCGAGGCGTCCGTCTTCCGCCGGATGCAGGCCCCGCACGATGCCTGCCACCAGGGCCACGACGGCGAGGCTGATCGTGCAGATCCATAACAGGCGAATCACCACGCGCTCGTTCTCGCCAACCGCGCGATACCACGCAAAGAGGAAGAACAGGATCGTCAGGATGTGGCCGACCTCGTCGGCAGCCCTGGGCACATGGCTCCAGAACAGGGTGACCCCGGCCCACGCGAGAAACAGCGCGGTCAACGCCATCTGCGGCTCGCGCAGGAAGTCCATCCAGCGTCGGGGGCGCAGGGCCAGCAAGGCGAGGATCGGCAGCCACAGGGTCAGTGCCAGCGCGTACTGGTACAGCTTGCCTGGATTATATGAAACGCCCGCCGGGGCGATGCCCATGCCGAGGATCAACCAGCCGAAACCGACCAGGACGATGCGCGTGAGCCAGGTCTCGATCGCGGATGGACCGGCCGGCTGCACACAGGTGGATGGAGCGGAGTGCGATACGGGCAGGGTCATCGTGCGATGGAGCGCAGGTCGTTGGGAGGCTCCCGGAATTCGTCCAAGTGCGTAGAAAGGCCGAGTTCGCTGCGCACGAGCCGTGCCTCGCGACTGGCGCGCAGGAGCCTGTTGTTGGGCAGCTCGGGATCGCTGGGATCGGGCGGCGCCACGCTGCGGTGTTCCAGGTGAAGCGCCAGCGCGGCGAACTTGATCTGGCTGCGCCGCAGCCCGGCATTGCGCAGGCGGATATCGATTTCCAGGTCTTCGCTGCCGTAGCCCTGCATGCGCTCGTCGTAGCCATTCACGCGCAGCGCGTCATCGCGCCAGAAGCTGACGTTGCAGCCCATGGGATGCCCCGTCGAGCGCGCCTTGATCCAGGCCAGCCACGGCAGGCGCATCGTGTGATGGCGCCGGCCGAAGTGGTAGGTGGACTTGTCGCCTTCGACGCGGTAGTAGGCATCCACGAACCAGCCGAAACGTGCTTCGCCGCCGGCGAGCAGGCGTGCTGTCTCGGCCTCGGTGGTGCGGATGCGCGTCCCCTGCAGGAAGCGGCCGCGACGCGCCAGGCGCAGGTGGTCGCCGACGAAATCCGGATGCAGGATCATGTCGCCATCCACCTGGATGAGGTAGTCGCCCCGCGACGCGGCCATGCCGCGGTTGCGGCTGCGCGCCAGGCGGAAGCCGTCGTCCGGCTGCCAGACATGGCGAAGCGGAACGGGGAAACCGGCGGCGACCGTGCGCAGCAGCTCGGCCGTGTCCGGCCGCGAGCCATCGTCGGTGACGATCACTTCGTCCGGAAGGTGACGTTGCGTGGCAACGCTGGCCAGCACGAGTGCCAGGGCCTCCTTCCAGTTGTACGTGGAGATCATCAGGGAAACAGTGGGTGCCGCCATACGGTTTCTACGTGCCTTCGCTCATGACGGATGAAGGCTCGCGGGGCCCTTTCTCTCGGCAAAAGCGCGCTAAAGCAGGGTCGGGGAGCCACGCGTATCGTACCCGAAGTGGCTCAATGCGTTTAGAATTCATGATCCTTTAACGGTGACGACGCCCTTGTCCAACAGCGCCTATACCCGATCGGAACATCTTCGCGCCCTTTGGCCGTGGCTGCCGCTTTGGGCCGCGATGGCCTTGCTGGCCATTTTCGCGCATGGCCCGATGCCGATGTTCTCGACACGGACGCTCGCCGTCGCCTGGGAGATGTGGGCGCACGGGCACTGGCTGGTACCGCACATCAACGGCGAGCCGTACAGCGAAAAGGTGCCTCTGCTGTTCTGGATGATCCATGCCGGCTGGGCGGTGTTCGGCGTGAACGATGTCTGGCCCCGGGTCCTGGAAGTCGCCTTCGGCGGTGCGCAGCTGGTGCTGGCCTCGGTACTGGCGGCCCGCCTGTTCCCGACCCGCCCTTGGGTGGCCAAGGCCACGCCATGGCTCTTGATGGCCCTGGCCTACTCGTTCCTGTTCGGCCTGCAGATCATGTACGAAGTACTGCTCGTCGTCTGGGTGCTGGCCGCCCTGCTCTGCCTGACCCCCACCGCCACGCGCGCCAAACCACGCTGGTGGCTGTTCGGCCTGATGATCGGTGCCGGCCTCCTGACCAAGGGCCCGGTCATGGCGGTCCATGTGCTCTTTCCCTTCCTGTTCGGGCCGATGTGGAACGACTGGGCGCGGCAGAACAAGGGCCGCTGGTATGGGTTTGGCGTACTCGGCATGCTGCTCGGCTTCGCCCTCCTGCTGGCCTGGGCGATCCCCGCCGGCGAAGCCGGTGGCGAAGCCTATCGCCAGCGCCTGTTCTTCACCCAGACCGCCGGCCGTGTCGTGGACACGAACGCGGAGGACCTGCAGAACCATGCGCATCCCGCCTGGTACTACCTCGTCTACCTGCCCGTCCTGCTCTTTCCGCTGAGCGGCTGGCTGCGCGGCATCGTCGCGGTACCGGTCACGCTCTTCCGCCGGCCCTGGCAGCCGGGTACGAAAGCGCGGCTGATCTGCGCGGGCGTGGCGTTGTTGCTCCTGCTCGTGGCGGCCATCGGCGCGCCCTTCCCGGGATGGCTCGAAAAGCTGCTGGTGGTGCTGGTGGTGTTCCCGCTATGGGTCACCCTCGTGCGCCAGCCGCTCGAGCCCGGCCTGCGCTTCCTGGTGTCCTGGCTATTGCCGACCCTGCTCACCTTCTCGCTCATCACCGGCAAGCAGCTCTACTACGTGCTGCCCGAACTGGCCGGCGCCACCATGCTGGTGGCAGCCGCGGTGGCCGACCTGCGCGAACGGCACGTGGGCCTGGCATCGCACTACGCGCTGGGCACGTGGCCATTGTCGCTGGGCGCCTTCATCCTCGCGATCCTTCTGTTCGCCATGCCCTCGGTGGTGCCCACCCGCTTCCCGGACAATATCTGGCTCGTGGGCATGGCACCCTATGCGCGCTTCTTCGGTGTGATCTTCATCGTGCTCGGCGCGTTGCTCCTGCTTCGCGGCCGCGGCGAGATGCGCCGGCTCGCGTTCGCGGGACTCATCGGAACGGTGGCGCTCAATGCCCTGTTCACGCTCGGCCTCTGGTATCGGTATGACCTGACCCCGGCCTCGCTGTTCCTCGCACAGGCCGATGCCGCCGGGCGTCCCATCGGGAACCTCGGCGTGTCGTACAACGGCCAGTACCACTTCGCCGGACGCCTGATGCACCCGATCGCGAGGATCAAGGTCGCCCCGGGCATGCCCGTGCAGGTGGACGAGGACGACGACAACATCGTGCACAACGGCGACAGCCTGACCGACTTCGCCAGCCACCATCCCGACGGCGTCGTCGTCTCCTACGCGAAGCACCCGCCCGCGGATGCCTTCCGTTACGCACGACTGATCCAGCCCTCGCGCACGGGCTGGCTGATGATCTGGGACGCGCCCACGCTGGATGCATTGCACGACGGACGCCTGCCGCCGGAGCCGAGGCAGCCGACCCTGCTGTATCCGCAGGATTATTGGCGCACGCGGACGGCATTGCGATGACCGATACCCTCGTCGAGCGCTTGCGCGCACAACTCGGAGGCGTTCGCGATGGGGCGCTGCTACGTTTTTCGTTCGGCACCGCGCTGCTCGGCGATGGCGCGTATGCGGAGGCCGCGCAGGCCTTCCGCGACGCTCTCGATTTCGATCCGCACTACTCGGCGGCGTGGAAGCTGCTCGGCAAGGCGTTGCTCGCCATCGAGGACGAGGCAGGCGCCGCAGCCGCCTGGCGTTCCGGCGTCGACACGGCCACCGCCCGCGGCGACATCCAGGCCGCGAAGGAAATGACCGTGTTCCTCAACAGGCTTTCGCGCCCGCGTTAGCCTTGTAAGGATCCGCCCGGTGGCGGGACGTGTAGCGTTTGTAGTGCCACTGATACTGCGCGAAGGCTCGCTCCACGCACTGCTCCACGCCACGGTTCAGAGCCGTGCAGGCGATCTTCAGGTCGCCGTTGTCGATGCCCTCGGGAGCGGGCAGCACGTGGATGCGGAAGCCCTCGCCGTTTGGAAGGCGTTCGGCGAAGCTGAACAATACGGTCGCGCCGGTACGCGCCGCCAGCCGGGGGAGCAGGACCATGGTGAGCGCGTCGACGCCAAAGAACGGCGCGAACTCGCCCTCCCCTTCGCGCGGCTTCTGGTCCGGAAGGATGCCGACGGTACCGCCGGCACCCAGGCGCTTGAACAGCGTGCGTACACCGGCCCCTTCCGCCCGCACCTGCTCCGGCGCCAGCTTGCCGCGCACCTTGCGCAGCAGAGCCTCGATGGCATGGATACGCGGTGGCCGGTAGAGGATCGCCATGGGTGTCTTGCTGCTCAGCCAGTAGTTCAGAAGCTCCCAGCACCCCAGGTGGGGCGCCGCGACGATCACGCCCTTGCCCGAGGCCAGAGCCTCGGCGAACAACTCGCCGCCCACCACCTCGCGCACCAGTCCCAGCGCCTTCTCCGCCCCGCCGCCCCAGATCGCGGCCACTTCGGTCACCGACTTGCCGGACTCCTCCATGGTCCGGCGCAGCAACTCCATCCGCTCGGCATGGCCCAGTTCAGGGCGGGCAAGATGCAGGTTCACGTCGCTGAATCGCGCGCTGCGGGATTTCGCGCGCAGGGAGCGGCGGCCTATCCACGCGCCGAGGGCATGGACGGTGCGCAAGGGGAACAGGCTCACGAGCCTGAGCAGCAGGTAAAGAAGATAGATGTCGGGACGCATCCTGCGGAGTGTAGTTCGCGATTAAGCTTGGCGCCCACCAGCCGTTAAAACTTCCATGATTGCACTCATCCAGCGGGTCGAATCCGCGCGCGTCGATGTCGCCGGGGAAACTGTGGGCGCCATCGGTCCCGGACTGCTCGCGCTGGTCGCGGTGGAGCCCGGCGACGGCGAGGCACAGTGCGTGCGCATGCTGGAGCGGCTGCGCGGCTACCGGATTTTCCCGGACCCCGGCGGGAAGATGAATCTCGCCCTTGCCGATACCGGCGGCGGTCTGCTCCTGGTCAGCCAGTTCACCCTGGCCGCCGACACCCGGAAGGGCATGCGTCCCAGCTTCACCACGGCCGCGCCGCCCGAGGAGGGCCGACGCTGGTTCGACCGCCTGGTGGACCTGGCCCGGATGGCCCAGCCGGGGGTGGAAACCGGACGCTTCGGTGCCCATATGAAGGTTCACCTGATCAACGACGGCCCGGTCACCTTCCTCCTGGAGGTGCACTGAGGCGTCACTGCGCGGGGCTTCCCGGTCTCGCACCCTTCTCATCGCCTCGCTGAATCGCCCGTCCCAACCGGCCTTTTGGCGCGATTCTTGCGTTACGACGATGAGCCCGATCCACTTGAAAACTGGTCAAAAAATCATCAAATGACTATACTGATCGGTTCCTGTAACCCGCGGCGGTCGGCATGACTAATAAAGCTCACGAGCAACAGTCTGAAATCAAACAGCTCATCTCCAAGGGTTTGGAGCAGGGCTACCTGACCTACGCCGAAATCAACGACCACCTGCCCGACGATATCGTCGATCCGGAGCAGATCGAAGACATCATGGCGGTGCTCAAGGGCGTCGGCATCGAGGTCCACGATTCCGCACCCGACACCGACACCATCTCCGACGGCGCCGCCCCGGGCACCAGCACGGACGACGAGTCCGCGGCCGAAGAAGCCGTGGCGCTGCTTTCGGCTGTCGACGCGGAGGTGGGCCGCACCACCGACCCCGTCCGCATGTACATGCGCGAGATGGGCACCGTCGAACTGCTGACCCGCGAAGGCGAGATCGCCATCGCCAAGCGCATCGAGGAAGGCCTGAGCCAGGTACAGACCGCGCTGGCCAGCTTCCCGCTCACCATCCAGCTGCTGCTCGAGGAATACGACCAGCACGTGGAGGGCAAGCGCCGCCTGAGCGAAATCCTGGCAGGCTTCGCCGATCTCGAGGAAGCCGCCGACGCCGCCCAGGCCGAAGCCGACGCCAATGTCGACGCGGATGGCGAATCGGACGGCGACGACGACTCGACCGACGGCACCGCCGAGGAAGAGGAAGCCGGTCCGACTGGCCCTGACCCGGAAGAGGTCAAGCGCCGCATGGAAGAACTGCGTTCGCTGCACGGCAAGTTCCAGAAGGCCGCGCCGAAGGCGGAAATCAACGACAAGAAGGTCGCGAAGATCCGCGAGCAGATGTCGGAGGCCTTCCTCAACCTGAAGCTTCCGTCGGCGCTCATCGACAGCTTCGTGCGCAAGCTGCGCGAAGTGGTGAACGACATCCGTCACCACGAGCGCGTGCTCATGGACATCTTCGTCAAGCAGGTGAAGATGCCGCGCGCCGAGTTCCTGAAGAGCTTCCCGTCCAACGAGGGCAACCTCGAGTGGGCCGCCGAGCTGTCGCGCAAGCGCCAGAAGTGGTCGCCGAACATCAAGAACTACCGCGAGGCGATCGACGGTGAGCAGGAGAAGCTCGCCCAGATCGAGCGCACGCTGTACCTGCCGCTCACCGACATCAAGGAAATCAACCGCGCCATGTCCGTGGGCGAGGCGAAGGCCCGTCGCGCCAAGAAGGAAATGGTCGAGGCGAACCTGCGCCTGGTGATCTCCATCGCCAAGAAGTACACGAACCGCGGCCTGCAGTTCCTCGACCTCATCCAGGAAGGCAACATCGGCCTGATGAAGGCGGTGGACAAGTTCGAGTACCGCCGCGGCTACAAGTTCTCCACGTACGCCACCTGGTGGATCCGCCAGGCCATTACCCGCTCGATCGCCGATCAGGCGCGCACCATCCGTATCCCGGTGCACATGATCGAGACGATCAACAAGCTCAACCGCATTTCCCGCCAGATGCTCCAGCAGTTCGGCCGCGAGCCGACGCCGGAAGAGTTGGCGAAGGAAATGGAAATGCCGGAAGACAAGATCCGCAAGGTCCTGAAGATCGCGAAGGAACCGATCTCCATGGAAACCCCGATCGGTGACGATGAAGATTCGCATCTTGGCGACTTCATCGAAGACACCAACGCCAGCTCGCCTGTCGAGTCGGCCACCGAAACGGGTCTCATGGAAACCGTGCGCGACGTGCTCGCCGGCCTCACCCCGCGTGAAGCCAAGGTGCTGCGCATGCGCTTCGGCATCGACATGAACACGGACCACACGCTGGAAGAAGTCGGCAAGCAGTTCGACGTCACCCGCGAGCGCATCCGCCAGATCGAAGCCAAGGCCCTGCGCAAGCTGCGCCACCCGAGCCGCTCGGAGACGTTGCGGTCGTTTCTTGATATTGATTGATCGATAGCGGGACTCGGCAAGACGAGAACGCCCGCGCAAGCGGGCGTTTTCTTTTTAGCTTTCAACCTAATCGGTGACCTCCGGACCCTTGTTCAATTGTTTTATATGTTTTATAAAAATGAACATATGAAATTATTGAACAAGGGTCCGGTATGAGCGAGCTTACGCTGATCCAGGATGCTGCCCAGGCCGTCGAAGCAACCACGGGTCTGTCTATCCGCATTCTTCCCGCGCTAGACGCACCGGGCGGCTACCGCCCGGACGGGCTCATAACCGTTGAATTTCCTGATGGCGTTCTTTCGTTCGTGGCCGAATGCAAACGCCGGATCGTTGGCGACGCTCAGCTAACACTTATAAAACAGCAACTTACGCCGCACGACCATCGGTCGCGCCCTCTTCTCGTGACCCATCACCTCACAAGCGGGCAGATCGACCACTGCCGGGAAATCGACCTGGACTTCATGGACACCGCCGGCAACTGCTTGCTCCGCGCAGGCACACGGTGGGTGCTGGTGCGGGGGAACCGCCCGTCCCGAACCACCTCACCCTCCCCTTACAGGGGCGGTACCAGTTACGCATCCCTGCGCGTGGTTTACGCCTTGCTCTGCCATCGCCCATTGCTCTTTGCGCCCTACCGCGAGCTGGCCATGGCGGCAGGAGTATCCCTGGGTGCCATACCGCCTATATTCGCTGACCTCGAGCAACGCGGTCTTGTGTCGGCGCGGGACAGCGATAAGCGCAGGCACTTCCTGGCGCTCGACCGTCTCCAAGGCGAGTGGGTGACTAACTTCCCCCACAAACTCCGCCCACGATTGGGCCAGCGTCGCTTCAGCGCGCCGACGCCGGACTGGTGGAAAGATGCGGATCTTGGGTCCGACGCACTTTGGGGCGGCGAAGTCGCCGCCCATAGATTGAACGGCTTTTTACGGCCCGCCACACAGACGATCTACCTATCGGAAGGCGTCGCCGGCGATGCGATGAACCCACTTCTCAGGAAATATCGCTTACGGGCAGATCCCGCGGGCGCAATAGAGTTTGTCGAGCGTTTCTGGCATTTCGACGAAACATACGCGCATACACACGGCATCGTGAATCCGCTGCTCATCTATGCGGACCTCCTCACCATGAAGGACTCACGCGCAGCAGAGGCGGCGGCGCTGATACGGAAAGACTATGTCGGTGCTTAAACTGAGGGCCAGTGCTCCACTGGACCCTGCGAGCAGACACTCTAATCCCGTGGACATCGTGCCGTTCGGCCCAGGCGCGGGCGGACCGAAGTTCAGATGGCCGAACGATCCAGAGGTCGAGATGAACGTCGAAGGGTATCCGGATGCAGCCAGGGCGGCATCCCAAGTTGATGTAGGTGGTACCGTTATCGACGTACTGGACACGCCCGGACTGGCTTTGCTCAAGCTGTTCGCCTGGAACGACCGCCACGCTGCAACACGCAAGGACGCCAGCGACCTCTACACCTTACTGAGCCATTACGCAGAACTGGGGAACATCGAGCGAATGTATGATGACCCTGCTCTGCTGGACGACGTGGGGCACGATTACCAGCGGGGTTCGGCCAGATTGCTCGGGCGCGATGTCAGGCAGCTTTGCAGCGCCGGGACATTGCTTGCCGTACAAAGCGTATTGACACCTGCGAACGTCAGACAACTCGCGCTCGATGCTTATGCAGAGCGCTCGGACCTGGATAGCCCACCGGACATGTTCCACGAGCTACTCAATGATCTCGCGGGTGAGCTGCGCGGATGAACTGAAATGGCCGGGCGAAAGCGCCTACCTGCACGCGGATCGCTTCTACTGCTCTACGTTGGCTCAGGAGCCTCTCCACCTGCCCGGCGCCATCCGTTACACTCCTTGCGCCGCAAGGGCCTATAGCTCAATGGTTAGAGCAGAGGACTCATAATCCTTTGGTTCCAGGTTCGAGTCCTGGTGGGCCCACCATCTAGCCGTCCGACGGCACCCAGCAAAGTCCAGCAATCAGGCCGAAACCCCGCGGAATGCGGGGTTTTTCGTCCCGGTCAGTGCATGGTCGTCCAGTTGCGTCCACGCGGGAAGTGAGTAAGGCTGTGAGTAACGAGGCACGTCGCATGGTGCCTTACTCACACTCCCGTTACTCACATCCGGCGAACCACATGCTTACCGACGTCAAGATTCGCGCCCTAAAGCCTCGCGCCAACATCTATCGCGTTGCTGATGCCAATGGGCTTTGCTTGGAGGTACGCCCCAGTGGCTCGAAGCTGTGGCGCTATCGTTATCGCCACGCGGGCAATGCGAGCATGTTGCCGCTGGGTGAGTACCCGGCTACATCGTTAGCTGATGCGCGTGCCGAGCGCGACAAGGCACGCGCACTCGTCAGAGGCGGCGTCAACCCCGCCAACGCGGTGCGGGCCGCGCGGGCAGCGAAGATGGAGAGCACTGCCAACACTTTTGCAGCCATCGCTGGCGAGTTTCTGAACAAGCGCTCAAAAGAAGGTATGGGGGCTGGCAGCGTCGCACGCGACATGCGGATGATCGAGAAAGACCTGATCGGCCTCAGCCATCTGCCGGTGACAGAAATCACTGCCCCAGTATTGCTGGCTGCGCTGCGCAAGCTGGAGCAGCGCGGTGTACTGGAAACGGCGCATCGTGCCCGTGGGTTTGCAGGACGGGTATTCCGTTATGCCATCGCTACCGGACGCGCAGAACGCGACCCGTCAGCCGATCTTCGCGGTGCGCTGGTCCAACCACAGACCAGGCACTTCGCGAGCATCACCGATCCCGCACGCATTGGCGAGCTGTTGCGTGCCATTGAGATTTACAAAGGTTCGCCCGTTACGATTGCGGCGTTGAAGCTGGCGCCGTTGGTTTTCGTTCGCCCAGGTGAGTTGCGCAAGGCCCGGTGGGCCGACCTGAACCTGGACGTTTCCGAATGGCGATACGTAGCCAGCAAGACAAATACGCCACACATTGTGCCTTTGGCGCATCAGGCTGTAGCCGTGCTGCGCGACTTACAGCCCCTGACGGGACGCAGCGAGTTCGTTTTCCCAAGCATACGTAGCCTGCGCCGCCCCATGTCGGAGAACACAGTCAACAGCGCGTTGCGCTACATGGGTTTCGACGGCGAGACGATGTGCGGCCACGGATTCCGTGCCATGGCGCGCACGGTTCTGGACGAGGTGCTGCACTTTCGGCCCGATTACATCGAGCATCAGCTTGCCCATGCGGTGAGAGATCCGAACGGTCGCGCCTACAACCGTACAGCCCATCTGCCGGAGCGTAGGAAGATGATGCAATCGTGGGCGGACTACCTGGATGGGCTCCGTTTGGGCGCCAAGGTCATCCCATTCGAGCGCCACTCGCGGTAAGGCAGACGAACGAAAAGAATTTCAGGCACATATCACTCATACGAGACAGAGGAGATCCCGTCTCGCGTGAGGGCGCATCCGCCCTGATGTGCTCGCTGCTGGGAGGAAGCATGATCCCGCCGAAGAATGACACGCTCACCTGCGTGCTTGTTGTCGCGGCCACCCTGCTGTTGGGTTTCGCCCGCTGCAGCAGCAAGACCACGAAAGCGCCCTGATCCAACTCACCATGCGACATACGCCGAAGGCCCGGGATCCCCCGGGCCTTCGGCGTTTATGCCGCCTCATCGAGAGGAAACGAACATGCATTTGGTCGAAACGATGGCCTATGCCGGCGAGAAGCCTTGGCATGGCCGGGGGAAGAGGCTCGAAGCCCAGCAGCCGATTGACGTCTGGAAGGCCAACGCCGGCATGGACTGGGAGATCGAGGAGTCCGAAGTTCGCTACATCAGCGGCAAAAGCCATGTGGGCGTCATCAACGCCTTTCCGGAGCAGAAAGTGCTGTATCGCTCCGATACCACCGCGCCACTCGCCGTCGTCAGCAAGCGATTCAAGGTCGTCCAGCCGGGCGAGATCCTAGAGTTCTACCGTGACCTGACTGCATGCAACGGCTTCGAGCTGGAAACGGCAGGAGTGCTGCGTGAAGGCCGCAAGTTCTGGGCGCTGGCACGTACCGGTCAGAGCACCACGCTCAAGAGCCGGGACAAGATCGATGGCTATCTTCTGCTAGCCACGGCCTGCGATGGCACGCTGGCTACCACGGCGCAGTTCACCAGCGTGCGGGTGGTCTGCAATAACACCTTGCAGATCGCGTTGGGCCATGGTCAGGGGGCCATCAAGGTGCCGCACCGCAGTCAGTTCGATCCGGATGCGGTGAAGCGGCAGCTTGGCATCACCGTGTCGTCGTGGGACGGGTTCGTCGCACGCATGAAGGCGCTGGTCGACAAGCCCGTCGATCCGGACTCGGCCGAGGGCCTGCTGCGTCGGGTACTGACCTATCCGGGGCAGGACAGCCGCACGGCGGTCGTCAACGAGCAGGCGGTGGCGACCGTCCGGGCGTTGTACGAGGGCGGTGGCCGTGGCGCCCAGATGGCCTCCAGCCGCGGGACAGCTTGGGGCCTGCTCAACAGCGTCACCGAGTTCGTCGACCACCACCGACGAGCCCGTACCGAGGATCACCGCCGGGACGCGGCGTGGTTTGGACAGGGCGCGCAGATCAAGCAGCGGGCGTGGGATGAGCTGGTCAAGGGGGTGGCCTGATGCGCGCCATGGCGGTAAGGAAACCTGTCGAGCACGGGGCCACCCGCGAGGCCATCTCCCGCGACCAGCAGGATGCCGTCATCGCGCAGGCGCTGGGCATCCTGTCGGCACGGGCCCTGACCCCCGGGCAGTTCATGAAGGATCCGCCGACTGCCGCGCAATTCTTCCGCCTGCGACTGGGTGAAGAGAGCCGGGAGCACTTCGAGGTGGCTTTCTTGGACAACCGCCACCGGCTCATCGCGGTCGAACGCCTGTTTTCCGGCTCCGTGGACGGAGCCGAGGTGCATCCACGCGTGGTGGTCCAACGCGCGCTGGCCTTGAATGCGGTGGCAGTCATGCTGGCGCACAACCACCCGAGCGGCGATCCCGAGCCATCCCCGGCGGACCGAATTTTGACCTCACGCTTGAGGGAAACTCTCGGCCTGGTGGATATCCGCGTGTTGGATCACTTCGTGGTGACCGCCACCGACGTGGTCTCGATGGCTACGCGCGATCTGATGTAGCGCGCCCTGCACGTCGCCCCACTCCTCCGAGGAAGCGGCATACCGCCCGGCCCCATGGCCGGGCGTTTCTTTTTCAGAAGAGGACATATGAAGAGACAGACAGCTTTGCGGCTTGTCGACGCGCGCACGCTCGACCGCCAGCAGTGGTTGGAGAGCGAGACGGCGAGCGACCCTAGCATCGAACCGGCAGATGCCGATGGATCACGACTGGCTCGCCGGCTCGCATCACGCGTGGTCCGGACGAGCTAGCGCATCAGGAGGGTGAAGTCATGTTTGCATTCATTGGCGGTGGCGTCGTCTACGGGTTTGCTATGTACGGACTGCTGAGGTTTCTTCAGGCCCGCCATACCCAGCTCGATGACTGATGTAAACAGGATGCATGGCGCCGGGAGCAGATGCTCCTGGCGCCATGCATCCAAGTACTTTTTTTCTTGCTCAGGATGAGGGTCCGTACGAACACCAGTTGGGCCATAGTTCGAAAGAATACGCTTTTGCGCTCTCTCACCTGAGATCAATAGGCTTCGTTTTCCAAACATCCCGAGCCAGTGCGATGAGCATGCCGTGTCGCTTCTCGATCGATGCGGCGCCCCACGTGGGGAATGCTTTCAACTGCTCATTGATCCTGGAGATGGACGTGTTCTGCCCGACACTCGTCAGCTCGACCAAGCTACGCGTGAGGTAGTTGCTGCTCTTGCGGTACTCGGCCTGCTTCGCCGCGTAGAAGTCATTCCCTGCCACGATATTGATCGGCTTCTCCAACAGCGTCAGATTGCCCAGCCGGTTCTTGTAGTCATCGTAGACAGCAGTCGGGTTTTCAGTCGCCCATTTTTGCCGCAGCTCTGCGGTTGGCGTGTCCGGCAGGATGTGCTCGATTTCGAGCCTGGTGTACGGTTCCAGGCTGCCGGGCGATTTCACACCGCTGAATGCCATGTCGACGTGCTGGGTCAAGCGGGCCAGCAGGTAGCGCGTCCGGTATTGCTGCATGGTGTACAGCGAGAAGCGCTTCAGCGCATCCGACAGCTCCGGTGACTTCGCCGCCATGTTGCTCTCGAACCGGTCCGCGACGAACGCGTTGAGCGCAACCCGCTGCGTCGCTGGGTCCGTGACCGCCGCAATTGTCCTCAGCTCGTCGGCCCATAGCGAGAAATTCCGCTCCAGATCCTTGGTCGGGGTCTTGGTGAAGATGTAATAGAACAGGAAGCTCTCGAGCTGGGTGACAAAGTGGTCGAACAGCGGCTTGGGCAAGGCAGCGGCCGCCAGCAGCAGTACGTAGTGCAAACTGAACGCGCCACCAGCCAGACGCTTGAGGCCGTCCATCGCGAGATTGGGCTTGCCATCGTTGCCGAGGCCGTTGCCAAAGGCGAGGTAGTGCTCGACGCTGCGAATAACCTTGCGCACGAACTCGAACGGCTTGGTCGCGTAGTCGCACAGCGCCGCGTTGTCCTTGTCGACAAACCAGTCGTAGATCTCATCCTCCCGCACCACGGCATCACCACGGTCGTTCTTGATGACATAGTTGGCCATCAGGAAGTAGCGCAGGAACCGCAGCGGCTTTTCCTTGCCCTTCTCCAGCGGCTTGGTGATCTTCTTCCACTCATCCTTGAGCTGGGTGAACTGCGTCTGCTTGACCTGCGTGAACAGCAGGTTTTTCAGCAAATCCATCGGGTTCAGGCCGACGCCGCGCTCGTTGATGGTCTCGAAGATCTTCAACGCGCTGCTCACATCGGTCGAAATCTGAATGAACACAACGTTGTTGGCCAGGTAGCCCCAATACTTCTTCAGCTTGGTCGCGTCGTCGTAGTTGTCCTTTAAGTACCGATACAGAGTGCCGTAGGCGTTGACCAGGTTCTCCAGTGAGCCAAAGCTGGGAATGCCCGCCGCCTGCATGCCGACGCGCACGGCCTGTGGATCGGTGTCCAGCTCTACCAGTTTCGTCATGACGTCGCCGGCGTTTTCGTAGCGCGGCTCCAGCTTCAAACTGGTCCTCGTCTCACCGTCGCTGTCGGTGTAGCTGGTCGAGATGAGGCCGCTGACGACATGTCGCTGTGGCTCACCCTGAAACACACGCTTCAGTGCACAGAGCAGCAGGAAGAAGGTCGTCAGGCGCTGCTGGCCGTCGATCACCTCGTAGTGATTCTTCTGATCGGTCGGGGACACCAGCACGGTGCCGATGAAGTACTCCCGCGTCGAACCAGCATCAATCTGCTCATTGATGTCTTCAAGGAGCTGGTGCACTTCCTTGTCCGTCCAGACGTATTCGCGCTGATAGTCCGGGACGATGTAGAAGCACTCACGGAATGCCTCCTCGATGCTGTATTTGTGGTTTTCGATGCGGGCCATCTTCTTCCTTTTTCGTCGCTTCAAATCGTGCTGCGCAAAGCGACAAACTGGTTACTCGGGCCTTCCGACCGGAGGTCAAGGTTCGGGCTGTTCGACACCACGTAGGCCAGGGGCCGCGTCAAGTTAAACGGGAACAGCACGGGCAGTGACTGCAGACTGGGCACTGAAACCGGCCTGCCGGCGTAGCGGACCGCAGCTTCGATCAGCCAAGCAGTGAGCGCATCGTTGTCGATGCTAGTCTGGGGCAGGCGAATGACTCGCTTGCCTTTCTCAACCCGTTCCGCGGCTCCCCAGCTCGCCTGGCTCTGGATGACCATGTTGGTCATGCGCCGGGTGCCTTCGCGCTCCCCATAGGTTTCACTCATGCGCCGATGCACCTCGGCGGACGCGCAGTCGCCCTGGATGGCGGACAGGCGGCCCACCAGCTCAGCCACCTTGCCAAAGAACGGGTACGTCGCCACGGACATACCCCAGCACAGCGCCGCGACATGAATATCCGGCTGCGTCTTGTGGATGGCCACGCCGCGATCCGCGTAATCGACCAGTTCGGCGCGCGGCTCCAGCCACAGCCGATTCAGTACGGTGCGTGTTTTCTTCTTGGCTTCCACGCCAAGCTCGGCTGCATCGAGCAGTGCATTCAGATCATCTAGCCCAGCCACGCCTGCACGAATATTCAGTGCCGCAGCCGCCCAATCAAGCTGAATGAACCGATCAAAGCCTATTTTTGGGGCTGATGAATTCATTCGGTACCAATCACATAACTGACTTTCACAAAGGGCACGATCAACTCTTCGACCGACACCCCGCCGTGGACCACCACCTGCTCGCCCTCCGGCACAAAGGCGGTTCGTCCGCCTGCGAATAGGGGCATGAAGTTCGCGGGTAGTCCAGCGATGTCCAACCTCAACGTGGTGGGATAGGCCGCAGCGGAATCGGCCAGCAACGGCTCACTCCGGTAGACCCGCACGCGCTCTCCGCGCGTCTCTGCAATCACGCCCTGGCTGGGCCTGCCGACGCCGGTGGACTCCACGTTGCCGTGGTCCCCCGTGAGATAGATGTGGTAACCCCTGTCCAGCAGCAGCGAGAACAACCGATCGACGAATCCGGTCGACAACCAGTTGCCGATCCACATCGCCACGTCCTTCTTGGACCGCTCCTTGTGGAGCCGGTCATCCACCTCATCGATGACCAGGCCCACCACCTTTGGACGCCGGTCGTTCAAGTCGGCCTCAAGCACGTCCAGTTGATCAACTTGGCGCAGCGCACGTCGGTACATCACCTCATTCGCGTTGACGCCCTCGTTCTGCCAGAACGTCTTCCACAAAGATTCCTCCTTGTCCGTCCGGTCGATGGAGTCGTCGAACTCACGTGGTTTCAGACCGGAGAACAGCGCCTGGCGCGACACCGATGTCACGGTCGGCAGCCATGCGAACGCGGTTCCCTCGTCGAACGTGAAGCGCTTGGTGGTGGCGATCAGGCGCTCCCGGATCTGCACCCACTGGTCGAAGGCCAGCCCGTCGAATACCAGCAAGGCGACCTTGGTTTCCCCTGCGGACCGCCGATGGCGCAAGAAGCGCGGAACGTGGTGCACCATCACCGGACCTTTGGTCACCGGCTGCAGGATCAGGTCGGCGTAATGCTTGGCTGCGACCCAGGCTTGCAGGCGCTCGTCCGATTGCGCCTGCAAGGTCTTGATCCGCTCCCGAATCACGGGCAGGTGTTCGCTGCCTCCCGTGCCGGGCAGGCCGTGCGTGCGGGCCAGGATCTCACCGTAGCGCTTGGCGAACTCGCTCCAGTCCTTGTGGGAAGATGCCGCCATTGGGGTCGTCTCGAGCAGGCCATCGATGCCCTTGAGCACCAAGGCCTGCAATGCCGCTGGGTCCTGGACAATCCCCGCCTTGATCCAACTCGGCATCCCCGCCGGGACGCTGTGCACCGCCAATGGATGCAAGCTGCCGTCGAGGAACATGGAATCGACCAGCACCTGCACATCGGAGTGGTCGAACGGGATCTCGATCTTAGCGACGTAGTCTGGCGGCGGGGGTTCGCCAGTTCTCGTGCCATCCAGACCCAGGGTCTTCAGGTAGCGATACCACGCGTCCTGCACCACGCGCAACAACGTGCTCTTGGACGCCAACCATGTGGCGACAGGCAGATCCGCTAACAGCCCCCTGCCTTGAATGATGCCTGCCGCGTGCTGAGCAAACAGGGGTGGCAACGAGCGATTGGCAAAGTGCATCCGCAGCAGCTCGCGCCAGAAGTCCACCGGGTTGCGAATCGACATGGGCGCCAGTTGGTAGACATGCTCGAGGATGAAGTCCTTCGACTCGTTCTCGCCGCGCGCTGACTGCAACTCGGTCTGGTGGGCATGAAACAGCCCGGCAAGATGCTCCGGCTCGACTTGTTGCACGGCGCTGTAAGCCAGCCTGGGGAACAGATCGGCAAGGCTAAGGCGCACCACACGCCCGTGATGCACGATGTCCCAGGGCAACGCGTTCGCGTCGGCGCTGCGCAGATGCAGAACTAGCGAGGGCGCTGGCCCTTGCTCACCCCGATCCCATGCGGCGCGGTAGCGTTCCTCATATTCCGCGCGGAAGGCAAACGGGTCTTCGTACAACATCAGCTCGAAGCCGCGACCGCGTAGCTCGGTCAACAGCTTCTCGTCGAGCAACACATCGTCAGGGTCGCACGCCACCCACAGCCGGGTGAGGTCGGCCGTGAAGTGGCTCAGGATGCGTTTCGTCCAAAGGCTCATGCATCACCTCCGACGCGCACCATCATCACGGCATTCAAATCCGGCACGCTGGCCTCCATGCCGTCCAAGGCGGCCATGCGTGCATCGTGTTCCTGCTGCAGCCGCTTGCGCCGGTGCTCACGCACGGCTGGTAAGCCAATGCGCCCAATGGCCTGGCCTCGGGCCTCGAACGCATACACCGCACGCTCGCGCTCTTCC
The DNA here is from genome assembly GCF_036499525.1 of Luteibacter sp. Lineage (GTDB taxonomy): Bacteria > Pseudomonadota > Gammaproteobacteria > Xanthomonadales > Rhodanobacteraceae > Luteibacter. The sequence goes on from NZ_DASYDO010000014.1 coordinate 84,716, forward strand.
TTCAGCCGGGCGCGGTGTTCGGTCAGCAGCTCGGTGAAGATCCGTTCACCCTGTGTGCTGGCAGCGGAATGCGATGCCTCGAACCACCTCACCGACTCCTTGGCACCCGTCACGGCATGCACGTCTACGGTTTCAGTGAGCAGCAGATCCCAGACGCGTTTCGCGGTCGGCACGAAGGGGCGGCCTTCCTCGTTGATGAACACTGGAAGGAAGCGCTTCCGACTCAAGCCTTCAGCCGCCAGACTGATCTCCCATAGCGACCAAATGCCGCGTACCGAGTCCGGAAGACCGGTCACGCGGATCACCGGCAGCGGCTGCCCGGCGACAAAGCGTGGCAGCTCGCTGATCACCGCCCGAGCGCGTGGGTCTTCCATCGTGACCCATTCCAACTCCGGGTTCTCATCCGCCGTGCGGGCGTCAAAGCAGGCCTGTGCCGACTCACTGCCGTCTGCCCACTTCACCCGCCACGCCTTGCCAACCTTCGTTGCCGAGCCGCCGCGCGCAGCCAACCCGCTGGTGATGGCGCGCTCCAGCCAGAACTGCGCCGGGTGGTCGCGCCACTTGCGTGCATCGTCAGCGTCCAGATCGTGCTCTGTGGTGAGCAGATCGCTGTTCTTCTTCGACTCCGCCAAGGTGGTTCGCAGCTGCGACACCACCGCGTCGCACTCTTGTTCGATGGCATCCGGGTTCTGCAGGCCATGCACGAACAGCTCGTCGAAGATCGGGTCGGCCTCGACCGAATCCATCACGTCAGCCGCCTTGTCGACGCCAAACTCCTGCGCAATGACCTCGAGCTTTGCCTCCAGCACCTGACGCACTCGATGCTCCACGGTGTCTTCGAGCACGAAGTTGATGGCGCGAACTACGTGCTTCTGTCCAATGCGGTCCACCCGGCCAATGCGCTGCTCGATCCGCATCGGGTTCCACGGCATGTCGAAGTTGACGATGACATGGCAGAACTGCAGGTTGAGACCTTCACCACCGGCATCCGTCGAAATCAGCACGCGCACATCCTTGGAGAACACCTGTTGTGCCCGCGTGCGTGCTTCCAGGTCCATGCTGCCGTTGAGCGTCGCAACCGAGAAACCACGGCTCTCCAAATAGTCGGCCAGCATCGCTTGCGTCGGCACGAACTCCGTGAAGATCAGCACCTTCAGCGCTGGGTCGCCTTCCTCTTGCTGGAGCTTGTAGATCAGCTCCAGCAATGCCTCGGCCTTGGCATCGGTTCCTGCGGCCTCGGTTTCCCGCGCCAGCTCCAGCAACATCTCGACTTCGGACTTCTCCAGCTCCCAGCCGCTGGACTGCATGGCCAGATCCACTTGCGATTGGCCGTCGAGGTCGGCCCACTCGTCCGCGCTGGTGCTTTCAAACAGGTTCGCCTGCGGCTGTGGTGCGTCGAGCAGGGCTTGGCGCTTCTCCAGCGTGGTGCGGATGGCCGCCGTGCTGGATGTCACCAGCCGCTGCATCAAGATCATCAAGAAGCCGATGTGGCGCTGCTTGGCCGCCATCGCCTGGTTGTAGCCGTGGCGTACGTAATCGGTCACCGCCTCGTACAGGCGCTGCTGCGAGCCGTGCCGCGCTTGCCAGGCCACCGCCTGCGGCCGGGTCACGCGGGGCTTGAACAGCGGTTGCCCCTCGGCGTTGATGGAAACACGCTTCTCGGTGCGGATCACGAAGGGCCGCACCCGGTCGCGGCTGACGCTGCTTTCGTCCGGGAAGGCTTCGCGGTCCAGCAACTGCATCAGCCGCATGAACTGGTCCGTCTTGCCCTGGTGCGGCGTGGCCGAAAGCAGCAAGAGATAGGGCGAGGCTTCGGCCAGCGCCGCGCCCAGCTTGTAGCGGGCCACCTGCTCGGTGCTTCCGCCCATGCGATGGGCCTCGTCGATGATGACCAGATCCCACGACGCCGAAATCAGGTCCTCAAAGCGCTCGCGGTTGTACGTGTTCAGTTGCTCCAAGCTCCAGCCGCGACGGCCTTCCAGGGGCTTCACCGAATCCAGCGAGCAGATCACCTGGTCGTGCATGCGCCACAGGTTTTCTTCCTCACCCGCACCACCGCTGCGCCACTGGCGGAAAGCCGCCAGCTCGGACGGCTCGATGAACTGGAACTTCTCGCCAAAGTGCAGGCGCATCTCCGCCTGCCACTGGCGTACCAGCCCCTTCGGCGCCACCACCAGGATGCGCTTCACCCGGCCGCGCAATTTCAACTCGCGCAGCACCAAGCCAGCCTCGATGGTCTTGCCGAGGCCCACTTCATCGGCCAGCAGGTAGCGAATGCGGTCGCGGCTCACCGCGCGGTTCAACGCGTAGAGCTGGTGCGGCAGCGGCACCACGCTGGACTGGATCGGCGCCAGCAGCAGGTTGTCCTCCAGCGCATCCAGCAGCTTGGCCGCCGCCGTGGTGTACAGGATCTGCTCCACGCTCGGGCGGACGCTTTCCAGCGGAGCCAGATCCACCGCCCGTGCACGCACCACCGCCTCCTTGGCCGGCAGCCAGACGCGGTAGGAAACCTCGCCCCACACGTCCTGCCGCTCGATCACCCGACACGGCGATGCCTGCCGGGTGAACCAGCACCAATCGCCGATGGTGAATCCGCTACCGGCCACGATCAGATCCCGTCTTCGGTACGGGTCAGCGCGAGGTCATAGAGGGTGAGCAGCTTCTCGTCCTCTTGCAACGTTTCCTCAGGCAGCTTGCTGGCGATGCTGATGATCGTCGCGTAGTCCTTGCTGGCCCACGCCGCGCGGAAGCCTGCACGCAGCACTTCGAGACGGGACTCCTTGATCTTGCGACCGGTGAACGAACGATAGGTGTCGAACTCCTTGAGCAGCGCCTTTTCGCGCTTCTTCTCTAGGTCTTGCGCCTTGTTCGGGTCGGGCACGTACCAGCGTTCCTTGGCCTTGGCCACCAGTGCTGGACTGTTCTTCTCCAACCCGCGCAGATCCTTGTGGTTCGTCGAGAGGTAGCTGTGGATCTGGCTAGGCACCTCGGCGGTACCGTCATAGCGCAAGAAATTGTCTTCCAGCAGTTGGTCCAATTCCGGAATGATCTCGCCCTTGCGCTTGGCCGAACCGATCTGCGGGATGTACTCCGGGTGGATTTCCGATCGAGTCGATGGGCGCCTCAGCAGGAAGTTGGTCAGCCAGTCGATGGCACTGCGCTCGTCCGACACGAACAGTTCCGCCTGCTTCACCTGCGGAATACGCGACCGAGCTTTTTCGTACTCGACCAATTGATCGGGCAGGAACACCATGCCATCCATCTCACGGAAGCGGACAGGCAGTTCGGCCAGAAACTCCGGCGTCGAGATCGGCACCATTGAGCCGTGGCGGATGAACCATGACGCCATGCGGTCGTAGATACGACGTGGATCGCGCTCGACGATGTTCAGCAGCTCCTGCGGGTAGCCGGACGTGACTTTGACGGCAGGCAGCTGCTTCAAGTGGGTCTGCACGAAGTCCCACGCCGAGTCGACCGTCGGCCCGTGTTGATTGAACCGATCCTCCAGACCGCCGTTGGGCTTGTAAGCCGAGATCACCAAGTCCTGCTTCACGGCTGTTGCGGAGGTCACCTGGCGATAGCTGCCTTGAATCTTGTCGAGCGCAGTGACCTCGGCCACCACGAAGCCAGCCTGTTGCAACGCAACTTGGATCGCATTCCAGACCGCCGCCTTGCTGTTTGAGAAGACCACGGTCATCCAGCGCCCAGGCTTGAGTAAGCGGTAGTACTCTGCGAAGCAGCGCTGCATCAGGTGTTGATACTCAGGCAAACCTTTCTTCTTGAACCTATCGACGATCGCTTCCGGCTGTGAGTCAGTCGTCACGTGATGCCACGATTCAACGAGGAAATTTAGATCGGAGTAGTAGATGTTTTCGCCGAACGGCGGATCGGTAAATACGTAATCAATGCTAGCGCCCGGCAACGGCACCCTTGCTGCAGTGCCAGTGTTTATCGCAGCCATTGCTGGCGAAGTACGGTAACTACCGAAGGCTTTCGTAAGTCGCGAAAGCTTTCCTTCGAGGATGTACCAAGGGCTGCACTCGGCATGCTGCGAACCGACGTAGTAAACACCGTTCAGATACTGATTCACCTGAGAAAAGTGGGTGGGGGCATAGCGGGCGAGTACTGACATGCCCCAGATCGCTTGCTCAACGAAGTACAGCAGCATCCCGCGCGTGCGGGGCTCTGCATGAGCCTTTGCCTTTTCCCAAAGCGCGGACATGCCATGCATCGCGCGCGGGAGGAAGAAATGGTGAATGTGCGTAACGCCCGAGTAATCCATCCGAGCACGCTCATGGGTCATGTGCATTGGAGGAATCTCGACGGTAGGAATGCCGGACGGTATGCCCATCTTGTCGATCCGATCCAAAACCTTCATGTCTTGTTCATCCGGGACCTTCTGGTACCGAGCCTTCCCCACCAGGTAAGTGATGAGCGAAGGCTTCCGCTTCGGCGTCTGTCGCGTTTTTCCTGTTGCACGGTCAACCTCCGTGACGAACAGCCTCTCCATCTTTTGCTTTGTGAGTCCTGCGCTGCAATGCGGGCACGGAAAAGAGTCCCTAATGCGCTTACTTTCGTCATCGAGAGCCTCGTCGACGAAGTTCACTTCACCGGCACACTCTGGACAGGTGTAGATCTGGCTCCAAACGGTGTATTCGATCCGCCCCTTGGTCTTGCCGTCCTTGTGAAGGGTCTCGTACATCCAGCCGAGGTCCTTCTCGACATCGTTGAGCAATTTCTGGCCGGCTTTGGCGAACGTCTCTACGTCAAGCGGCAGGTTGTAGTTGGCTGCGATGAAGGTCGCGGCAGGCGACAGGTCGTTGAGGATGACTCGACGTGAGCCCCATTTGGGCGCGGCCTTACCTTGCTTCTTCCACTCCATTTCCAGCTCGTGACGGTAAGAGGAAGGCGCCGATGCGCACCACTGTGCCGCTACGCCAGTCATGCCGGAGCCACCAAAGCCGTCCAGCACAATGTCACCCGGCTCCGTGTAATGCAGAATCGACGGCACGATCGCGAGATGCGGCACCTTGGTGTGGTACGAATGCGCTTTGTACAGCGGATCAGTTTTGCCGACCGAGACGTCGATGGTCTGCGGCTCGCGGCTGTACCGCACGCTCGGGTCGTAGGGCTTGCCGTAGTGGCGAACGTAGTCTTCGAGGAACGGGTTCGGGCACGCTGTGTAGTACGGCGGGTCCGACATAGCGAGGATGGCCTCGTCTGTACCCTGCGGAAATCCTTCGATCTCGCGGAACGCCGGATCTTTCAGCTTCTCGGCCAGCAACTTGGTGAAGTGCTCGCGCCTGGCTTGCTCGCTGGCGAATGTCTGGCCAAGGCATTCCACCGGACCAGCAGCGGTCGAGGCTGCGCTCCCTGCAAAAATGTCAGTCATCGAGTGCTTCCTCTCCAGTTTCTTCATCGTCCACCTCGGGTTCGGCGGACATCTTCGGTTTAATGGCAATGGCGACCGCCTTGCCTGCTTCCAGGGCTGCCCGGATAGTCTCCTGAAGCACCTGCGACTGACTGGGCGTGGTGCCAATCCACGCTTTGGACACTACCGAGGTAAACGAGGTGTTGTCGAAATAGCGCTGTACGTTTTCGTAGGTGATCCGCAGGCCGCCCTTCGGCCCTTTTATGCCAGCGTCGTTCTCCAACAACTTCCAGTAGTCCAACGGCAAGTACATGCCGGGCACGAGGCCCACGTCATCCGGATTGAATACGAGCCTGGGGCAGAGCTTGAGAAAGAACGGGTTCTCAGTCAGCCGGAACCCGCCAATGGCCGTGTCGGGCGCACATGCCTTCAGCGCACCTAGCATGGAGTCCATTCGGTCGATCTCTTCCTTCAACTGTGCATCCGGTAGCCGGTAAAGATACAGCGGGACGCCGCCTTTGCGATCCGCACGCTCCATCGCCTTGTACTGAACCATGACGAAGCTCTGGTAGGTCTCATTGAAATAGATGAGGTCGGCGCCGGTTTGCTCCTCGAGCGGAAGGCGGTTGGCAAGGATGACGGTAAGGCGCTCGGAGGTTGCCTGGGATTCAAACACTGCTGCGCCGTAGGTGTAGGTCTTGATCACTTCAAAACCGGGAAGGTTTTGCAGATCGTTGACCACCATCGGGTCTTCGCGCAGCCGGACACTGGGCAAGCCATCAAGAAATGACACCGGCGTGCCATCCGATGGTGTCCACTCCTGAACGGTGCCCCGGCTAAGTCCGGCAATCGACAGCGCCGTGAGCAATGCTTCCTTCTGCTGCGCCAAGTTTTCCCTTGCTTTGACAGACAGCCGTTGTATGCGTCTCTCTCGAGCTTGGCTGAAGCGTTCCAGCAAACTGCTTGCTTGGGGTGCGAGTTGGCGGATGGACTCGACAACGGCAGAGAAGCCCTTCTCGGTTAATAAGCCGCCTGACCTAAATCGATTGCGCACCGATGCAGCGTTGCGCTTTGGCAACCGGTTGAGAACCTGCCGAATCGACACCGGCTCTGAGAGTTCTTCGGCCTGATCAATGTTCAATCGGCTAAGTCCGGTACCGGCTCGCGCGCCCCGCCGGCCTAAGCCGATGTGAGTCAACTTACCTGAGCTGACGACAAAGCAGACCAACGGCGCTGTTCGGCTGTGCTGGAAGTCAGCGACAGGCTCGGCGAACGCGCGATCTTCGGCGACACACTGGAGAAATGTTGTTATCCGTTCCTTGGGAAGGAGGACGGCAAAGCCGCTTGCCTTAGCCATTTGACTAGTTGCCCGCCTGGCCCATCGCCTGTTGTGTGGCGTATCCCCTCATGCCATTGCGCAAGATTTCGAGGAATGTGTGGTTCCTGCTTTCGGCATCTGCCACGATGGCATCGAAGGACACGACGAAAGTCGGGGTCGGAACCACAGTTCCATCCGGTCGCTCGGTCCGAAATTCCTGGTAGTAAAGCTTCCCCATGGAGAAAAGTGGCGCCCAGTTTTGCTGGCGCAACCGAGTTCCCATCGTGTCGCCGATCTGAATGACGGCGTAGTACCAAATTCTCTGGATGTTGGGGCAATGCGCCGCCAGCTTGACCGCACGATCAAGCAGTTGGTTGATGGCATATTGGTTTTCTTTTTCGTCGTCCGTTTTCTTCTTTATTTCGATGACGACTACGTCCACTGCGCTGGCAACTTTTGGATCGGCGGAGAAGATCATTGCAATATCTGGCCTACCCGCATCCTTCTCGCTTTCTTCATCAAGCCGTATGGCATTGACGACGGTATCCATCCGTTGCTCGCTCAGGATGGTACGAAACACCATGAACTTGTCATCGAGCAACCAGGCGTTGTTCTGGTAGATCTCCGAAGGCATGGCTTCTCGCGAAAAATCCTTGAATCTCGGAACGATGAGGTTATGTATTTCTGATTCGGCATTGTCGGCCGTCATTTCCTTCATGCGGCCGATGATCTTGTCGCGGTAAAGGATGTATTCGGTCAACGTGCGCGATGACAGCTCCAGCGACTTCTCATACGCCGCTTCGGTCAGGATCTCGCATTGCAGCACCTGCTTCTGAGCACGGAAGAATTTCTGTTGCGCGATCTCCAGAGCATCATCACGATCAATCAAGCCAACTGTGTCGTTTTCGAAGTAGCCCAGAAGATGCGGGAATTGCTCCTCGAACTTTTCCTTTACCTTTTCGTTCTTCTCGGTGATCTTCGGAATCTTGTCTGCCAACACCTTGCCAACTTCCCGACGCAAGACGCGATATAGATTTGCCTCTTGGAGCCCTTCCGGCAGTATCAACTTTTGGCGCGAACTGTCGGCATTGGAGTGAAACATCTCCGACTCGAACAGGAATACACCCATGTAGCCCGTTGGAAAAGACGAAGTCGGTATCAAGTTGACGGGAATCGTCCGACCATCAATGCTGAAGGCAACAAGTAGGCTTCCTCTTCCCGAAACCGACTCGACGTGATAGTGCATGTCAATGGTCGAGAACACATCTAGAGAATCATCGTGGATGGTGATCTTGGTCATTGAAGGTAAATCGGCGGGCGTTATCTTTACCTCGTGCGGAAAAAACTCTTTTTGAGTGTTGCTCTCGACTGTCTTGAGGTTGATCGAAATCGTGAACGCCCTGCCATCACGTTTGCGGGCGTCAAGCGTTGGCAGGAATTGTTCGATCAAAAGCGGCTTGATGGCATCCGGCTTCAGATCGTCATAGGACTTGACGCGCGCGCCCGCAAAGCCGGTGAACGTCAATATCGTTTTGGCTTGTTGCACCTCCCCAAGCTGTTGGAGTGGCGCGTTGCCATCAAAGCCTTCTTTGAAAACAAACTTCCGCAGCCACTTGTCTCGCGTGCTGATAACTTCAACGCGATCAAAATAGTTGAGGAACACCAAGCGGCCAATACCCTTGTGGAATTTGTCTCTGGGCTTCAATAAGGTTTTGAAGCGATCAAAATTCTCGTCCGTGAATCCATCGCCGTTATCTTTAACGGTTATTTTTAACGTGTCCGGCTTGTCATATGCCTGCACGTCGATATCGATGGACACTTCGGTCGCACCCGCATCCAGCGCATTGGCAAGGGCTTCGAAATAAACCAATGTCAACGATGGGTTGGGGAAAAACAGCCTGATGGCCCCAGCGGTCTCAATATCCATTGCCTTCCTCCGTTGGGTCCGTCACTCGATCACGAAGCGCAGCTTGGTAGCGTCCTTACCCTTGCAGCGCTCGTTCATGAACGTGTCGAAGCGCTTGCGCAGATCCTCCGGCGTGGCCGGCGAGCCACCTTGCAGCAGTGCCTGCTTGATCTCGTCGCCCTTGACCGCGATCTTCTCCAGCCCCGACAGCGCCTCCTGCACAGCGTTGGCGAACTCGCTGGTCATCGGGTCTGGCAGCTTGCGCGAGGCCAGGAAGGCATCGATCAGCTTCTTGGATGCGGGTGGCAACAGTCCCAGGCTGTCCTGCGTGAATGGGTCTTCCAGGTTCTCCAGCAGGGTCTGCTGCCAGTTGGCCACCAACTGATCCAGGTCATCATCCAGCTTGTGCAGGCGGTTGGTCGCCGGGATCAGCTCCAGCTGCTCGGCAGACGGGCGGAACTGGCAGTGCGGGCAGACTGCCGCCGTGACCAATGTCGGCTCATCCAGGGAGGAGCAGCTCTTCAGGCCGTTGAGGGATTCTTCGAAGGCGGTGAGCTGACTGGTGGGCATCAGCGACACGCCGGCCAACACGCGCAGCACCAGCAGGCGGTCGTCCTTGCGCAGGGCGTTGCGTGTCTTGTCCTCGGCCACGCCCAGGCGCGCCTTGCTGTGGCTGGCGATGTAGGCGGTGAGGTAGTCCTTCTTGAGCTGGTTGAGCGTTTGCCGGTATTCGGCCGCGTGCTCGGCCGTGCGGTCCTGGCTCAGCTTCTCCTGTAGCGTCTTGCGGGCTGCTTCGGCCTGCTTCACCCACGGGTGCTCGGCGGGCAGCACCATCTCGGCCTGCGAGAGGTAAGACGCCGTGCTGCCCAACTCCACCACCAGTTCGAGCAGACGCTCGACGGCGGCCAGGATCTCCAGATTCTTCTTCTGGCCGCCCATGTCTTCCTGTGTGACGCGCAAGTTCTTGAGCTTGCCGACGGTGTTGTACGGCGCCAGCGACTCGGTGAACTTCTTCAGCGAATCCAGCCGGGCGTGCCAGTCTTTGGCTTCTTCCTCGCGCAGCAGGTTCTGACCCCAGAAGCCGAGCTTGCCTTGCTGCAGGTCCGAGCCGGCCTTGAGGACGCGCGGCACCAGCGCGCTGACTTTTTCCTGCAATTTGATGACCGGCTCGGTGTCGCCCTGGCTGGCCTTCTGGGCCAGGCCGGACGGCAGGTCGAACAACTCGAACAAGGCACGCAGCACCGCGAGGTTGATCTCCTTGGGTGCCTCGACGTGCTTGAACTGCTTGAGTTCCTCCAGCGAGCGCTCTGCCAGCTGGGTCAGCTTGCCGGAGTCGATCTTGTCGCCGGTGATCGACAGCACGATGTCGCCGGAGTAGACGAGCCCGCCCAGCACGGTGATCAGCAGGTCCGGTTCCAGCCGGTACTTGATGGGTGCGAAATACTCGACGTCGGAGGTGCCCGACAGCAGTTCGGTGCGGTTGAGCACCTGGCCGTGGCCCTTGGCCTTGAGCCGGTTCAGCACTTCCTGCGCGTAGCGGGAGTTGGCCGGATCGACGCGGTCGCCATCAAGCAGCTCCAGCGCATCGAGTACGGCAAGCGCATCCTTGGTACGGGTGCCACCGGCCAGTGCGCGCAGTGCGTTGCCGATCAGTTGTTTGCGGTTGGCCTCGGTGACCAGCACCGAGAAGGTGGGGTACTCCGGCGAGAGATCGACAAAGCGCTGGCCGAGTACCAGGCCCGAAATGACGTTCACCACGTCGCGGAAGTTGATGCGCTCGTCCGCACCCAGCCGCGCCCGGTCACGCAGCGACACGCCTTTGGCCCACTCCTGCAGGTTCTTCTTCTTGCCGTGGTAGGTGACCTCGAAGGCGGTCATCTGCTTTTCCTGCAGCCACTTGCTCATGGCGTGCAGGAAGTCTTGCGCCTTGGAGAGGTAGATGGCTTTGGCGCCGCCGCTGGCTGTTGATGCCAGATCGAGCGCCGCAGCGTACGACGACAGATGGCGTTTGAGATCGTCGTCTAGCCCGGTAAGACGAAAGAAGACCTCGTCCGACAGGTTGTTGTCGGCGAACTTCGGCCTGTCGAAGGGCTGGATGAAGTAGACGTAGAAGTCGCGCTCAGGCTGGGCTGTGGGGCGATCATTGGGCGCGCCGAAGAACAGGTATCCCATACGCTCGACGCGGTGCTCCTGCCACTCGATCTGGTACTGCCAGATCTGAAAGCCGGGGTAAGGCAGAACGTCGCTGCACTCCATCAGCGCCTTGATGGCGCTGTAGTAGGCACGGTCCAACGCGTCGTCGGACAGGGCCTCGGCGCGCTTTTCAATCTGCGCGTCGTAGTCGATGTCTTTCTTGAGGTCGAGGTAGTACTGCTCGGTGTCAGGGGCCTTGGAGATGAACTGGCCGTTGACGGTCTTCAGTACCTCCCGCATCACGGTCTGGACCATCGACAGCAGGTTTTCGGCCGGGTCGCCCGGCATGTCCTCCACGCCCGGCTGGAACAGGCACAGAGCATCGCGCAGCTCGACAGCGGTGGGTCCGATTGGAATGTGAATGTCTCCGCCCGTGGTCAGACGGTGGACTGCCAGTGCGTTGATGACGCGCAGCGCCATCGGCTTGTAGGGCGGACGCGTGAAGGCCTGCTGGACCCGCGACTCCAGCACTTCGGAGACACGCATCACCTCCTTGATGTTAGGGTCGGCGCGCAAGACCGTATTGGCCTTGATGGTGTTCCAGAAGCTCTCGTAGCTGATGAACAGCGGCTTGTCGGCGGGTACTTCCTGGTCGAGGATCGCCAGCATGGCCGCCTCGATGGTCTTGAGCGCGCCGCGCTTCTCGGTGAAGTGGATCTGCTCGAAGGTCTTCAGGTAATCCGGGTGAACCGGGAACAGCCGCACGTACTCATCCATGCGCTCGTTCATGGAGCCGTAGAACTTGGCGAACGGGGTGAGGTACTCGCGGATCTTGTTCTGCTGGTCAGCAGTCTTCTTAAGCAAGCGTGCGGAGACGACGAAGCTGACGTCCTGGCGGTCGATCAAGATCTGGGTGAAGCGCTCGTTGACCCGCCGCATGCTGTCGGCGACGTGCTGGAAGCGCACGCTGTCGAAGATGGCTTCCTGTACACCGGCCACGAAGCGGAACTTTAGGTGCTTGGTGACTTCACCGATCTGCCGCAGGATAGCCAGATCCTGCACCAGCTCGTGGTCGCGACGGGACTGCAGGTACTCAAGGAACTCGTCGACCACCAGTAGCACACCCTGGTCCGGGAATTTCTCCGCGAACGCGGCCATCATCTCCTCGAAGGAGTCCTTGTTGTTGAGCTCCTTGTCGGCGGTTGGGAAGGTGTAGTCGACGCCGATCTTTTCGAGGAAACGCTCAAGTTGCAGGGTGATGATCTGGCGCAGCGGCATCTGCAGCCCGCCCACCTCGATGCGCAGCACCTTGAAGCGGCCAGCAATCGGGGCAACCGCCTCGGCGACCTTGGGGTGGCGGATCATCGGCGCGTAGGCCGCATCCTCGGCCACCAGCGACAGCACCGACATCAAGTGCGACTTACCGGTGCCGTAGTTGCCGACGATCAGCACGCCCTTGTGATCGACCGAGTCGTCGAAACTGAGCTGAGGAACCATGAGCTTGGAGATCCGCTCGGCCATGTCGTCGGAGATGACATAGGTCGCGACGAGCTTCTTGGCCTCGTCCGGGCGCCCGGCATCGAGCAGCTGAATGACTGACTCGATCTGCTCGAACTGGATCAGATCTCCGTATTTCATGTTCTTGGCCATCTGGTTCTCTCTTCCCTGTATCGTCAAATTTCGAGTACGACCACGCCGTCACAGCTGTAGTCACGATGTTCTGGATGGCTGATGTCGGCGTACACCAAGCGATCACCGCGCAGCTCGCCAGGCCAGACGGCCACGACGCGCTTGGAATGAGCCAGCCGCCTGACGAGGTCAAGCGGGTTAATCTGCAGGCCCGGCTCGAACAGCAACTCCAGGTTGTCGAGAAGCAGCGGGTCTTCAGTTCGTTCCTTGTCCGCGATCTCCCGCAGCAGTTCGCCTGCCGAGAAGCCGCGCTTGTTGTTCGGCGTGGCGGCCAAGCGGCGCCCCAACTCCAGGCCGACGTTGAGCGGCTCGATGTTGAGCTTGGCGCTGAGTTGGCGTAGCAGTTGGCTCTTTCCACTGCGGCTGGGACCGACCAGCAGGATCAACTTGCTGTTGAGGTCGCCGATTTCGCCGATGAGTCGTTCGAGTTTTGCGAGCATGCTCATCCCCTTAGTCCGACTCGGCTTCGAGCCGTTGTTGATCAGGGGAGCGGTAGCCCGGCGCCAGCACGGCATTTCGCACGCCGTAGATGGCCAGGTGGTCCTTCAGCCACAACCGGTACTCGTACCCACGCAAGCTGTGGTCGGGCGTGCAGTCCACACTCCATTGGCGAAGGATGTAACCGGCGGTGGCTGCCCGCAGCTTCATCCGCAGCACGCCACCCTGCATGCTGTAGTCCATCTCGGTGATCTCCGGCCGGGGTTGATCCGGGTGCGGCACCAGCTCCAGCTCGACGATCCGGGTCCACTGAATGTCCTGATCGCTGGCCTCGTGGGGCGAGACGGGCTGCCCCTTGAGCAGCACGGGGCGTTTGATCCGGGTGATGACGAAGTCCCGGAATTCCTGCGATTTCCGGTCGAAGGCGCGGACGTGCCAACGCAGACCGTTATCGATCAGCGCGAACGGGACGATCTCCCGCTCGGTGCGGCCACTGGAGATGGAGTGGTACTCGATGCCGAGCGGACACTCCTGGTGAATCGCCCGGGTCACGCTCGCCAGCACATCCAGATCCTGATGCGTGAGCCGTGAGGGGCTCTCGCTGGCCACCCACGCCTTGAGCCGCATCGGCTCACCGTCGCCAAAGCCCTGGGTCAGCCACGACAGCACCCGCTCCGAGGGGAAGTCGAAGACGGGGCGGAAGTCCGGCCCCAGGACGTAGGACTTGCGCTTGGAGTCGTAGTCAATGTTGCCCGGAGCCAACTCCTTGTACAGCGCCAGATCCCTCGATGCGGCGGCGGTCTGGATGCCAAACCGCATAACCAAGTCCTGGCGACGTAGCTCCCCGATGAAGCGCACGCGCAACTCCACGAACGCGAGCCGGTCGCGTTGCGGCTGGGTTAGATCTGCAAGCTGTTCGTTCGACATTCTGGCTGGCTCGTTCGAGTTAGCGAACGCTTGTACCGGCAATAGTGATGAGTAGTTTAACGATTAGTATAGGTGATCTCCAGAATCTATCTGGCACACTTTTTTGATTTGTGTATGCGTCGCTTAATGATTGGCGGGGGACGAGAATGTAGGTGCCACCGCACGGAGTTCGGCCAACCCTCACGAAGCCTGGCCGCTGGGGCGGCTTCGTGACCTGAGCTGATGATCGTCGGGGTGGCGGCAGCTCTCCATGGGCGCGGAGGACATTGAAAGTGGCTGCACCGGACGTTTGGCCTGGTTTTCGGCACCAGTATGGGCGCGATCATCACGTCACTGAACGCGCTCGACTCACAGCGCCGAATCCATCTTGGTGATGTGCTGCAAGCACGTGCCTACCGCAATGTCGCATAAGACCCCTCCAGCCAGATCGCAGGCTTTGAAGACTCTCGCGCCTGAGGTCTCCGACGACGCAACGGTCAATGAGGTGAAGACAGGCATCGGGATCGTCCACGGCCAAGTGGCTGACCGAGCGCCCGATGATCTTCAAGAACAGGGGCCCGCAGATGCATGGCCGAGTCATATGTTCGCCCCGGGCTGAGGCGTGAACATTGCGGACGCCGTCAATCGTGCTAATTGACGACATTAGCTGCAAGTAAATTCTTACTCGTCAATGCGTACATGTATGAGGAGAGTGAAGTCTAGGTCGCCTCACATCACGAGCTGTTTAGCAAGCGTCTAAGAGTAACTGGTATAGGGGGGAGAAGCCTACGCGGACTTACCGTTTCTCTCCGCGACAGCCAACAACTCGGCAAATATCCTCATCAGCAGGCCAGCGACATTTATCGCTGGCCTTTTTATTATCTATCGGGAAAGGGTAGTGACATGGCGAGCTTTCATTTCGAGATCAAGAGCGGACGCAAGGGCGCGGCCGCGGATCACGCGGCCTATATTGCGCGACAGGGCTATCACGGGAAGCGGGAAGATCTAATTGCTACTGACTATGGCAACCTGCCAGCTTGGTCGGATAACGATCCCAAGAAGTTCTGGAGCGCTGCGGACAGGAACGAGCGCAAGAACGGCGCGACCTATCGCGAAGCGATCATCGCGCTTCCGGGAGAGCTTACGATCATGCAGAACACGGCTCTGCTAGCCGAGCTCGTGGCGAAGATCGCCGACGACAAACCCTTCCAGTACGCACTCCATGCACCAATCTCTTCCTTGGAGGGTGAGCTCAACCTGCACGGGCACGTGATGACGTCTGATCGCGTCGACGATGGAATTGAGCGACCTGCAGAAACCTTCTTCTCGCGCTACAACCCGAGGAAACCTGAAGCTGGCGGGCGCAAGAAGGCCAGTGGCGGACGCAACCGGATGGAACTGCGCGATGAACTGATTGCACTGCGCAAGACTGTCGCCGAAACCATCAACCACCACCTGGCAATCAACGGGCACGGGGCTCGTGTTGATCACCGTACCCTCAAGGAACAAGCAGTACCGCGCAAGGCGGAGCGCCATCTGGGACCGGCGCGAATCCGTCGCATGTCGGCACAAGAGAAGGCCGAGTACGTCGCGGTACGCGGCAGCGGTCACGGCGGGACAGCCTGATTTCAGCCGGCTTGCCGCGTGCTCGAACAGTCCATCCTCACACACGGCAGCCAGGCCTACTGGCCCCTGGGCGGCCTGCACGCGACGCAACGTGCCCTACTTGGGGCATAGTCGCATGCCGTGCAAAGGGTACAAGAGAAAAGCCGCCCTTACGGGCGGCTCGGGTGGAAGGTTCGCCGAAATTACAGGCGGCCAATTTGGCTGAACACATTGGGATTCAGGTGAATCCACAGCTTGCCCTTGCGCGCGCGCTGCTGCTCGTGACCCACCCAAATCGAGTCATCCCAAACCAGACGCTGGATCGCCGCCTCAAAACGGCCCTGATGGCGGATGGGTCCGCACTTGCGAACCTCGTTACGCAGCACCGAGTTGTAACCGTTCAGCCAGTAGCGCGAGTGCAGGTACACGGCCAACGCATGCACATCTTTCTGATCCTGCGGCACATCGTTGGCGCTGCCAAACAGATTGATGTACTCGTCGAAATAGTATTCGACCACATCCAGCGCCCGCTGCAAGGTCTCCATGCTGATGACGCTGCCGGCCAGACCCTCGAAATGGTGCATGCATGCAGCCAAGCGACCAACGATCTCCATCGACTTGGAGGCGAAATCGCGGACGCTCTCTAGCGCGCCGCCTTGCTGCAACTTCGGTTCGATGGTGTTCTGCACACTTACCCACAGCTCCTTGGCCTCAGGCGAGAAGGACAAGGTTGTCCGCGACGTGTCACCCGCCCTTGCGACGAGCTGCAGTGGCCTCGAGCAGTTCGTTCATGCGCTGGTGGAACCCCGGCAGATGCTCCCACGCCCGCTCGTCCAGCGACATGTAACGGAAACCTTGCGTAGATGCTGGCCAGCAAACCAAGAAGCGCGCGAGGAAGCCGGATTCGCGTGCCATCACGCCACGCTTGTCCATGAAGCCCTGGAACAACTTCTCCTGAATCATGAAGCTCACCGTGACGCGCGGATCACGCACCTCAATGCTGTCGTCGGCGCGATCGAAAGTCAGCAGGCTCGGGCCATCCCAGGCCTTGTTGAGCGTCGCCAGCTTGTTGGTCGCACCGCCATTGAGCACGATGCTTCCTTCGTCGCTGAGGATAGCGATGCACTTGCCATCACCCTGCAACGCTTCCATCAGCGGCCGCTCGGTGACGCTTTGGTAAACGATGCGGCAGCGCTCCGGCTTGCTCGGTTCCGTTTCGGCATGCTCCTTCAGCTCACGGCGCAGATGCTCAGTGTCCTCGTCGTTGCTAATGGCCTTCACCAGCTTGCGTTGAATGGCCGCGTCTTTCGCTTGCCAAAAACGCAAATCCGCTTGGTAATCGACCAGCGCCATCTTGTACTCAGCCGCCTGTTTGGCATCACGCGCGTAGATCGTGGCCAGCACGATCTTGTCGGTGGCGGTTTTACGCTCACCCGAGTCGGCAATGGTCCCCAGGTAGAGTGCGCACGGACTGACCTGCTCGGTCGGCAGCTCGACATTGACGTCGCCTTCGGCGCAGATCGACAGACCAGTTAAGAACGCGCCCGCGATGAGTCCATCAGGTGCTTGCAGATTGGCGCGCACTTCCTCCAACGCCAGCCGGATGCTGTTATACAGCGCATGGATCGGGAAGCCCTTTCGATAATAGTTCTGGCTCATGATGCGCCCTCCTCGGCACAGGCTTCGCCAGCACTTGCCTTGGCTTTGGAAGCCATCAGCTCCTTGAACCGAGACGGGTGCAGCTTCAGGCCCATCTCTTCGAGCTTCTTCAAGATCGCCTTCTGAGTAACGTTCTGTTCCAGCATTTCGACGATCACGGGGTACAGCAGCGAGAACAGCTGGCTCTTGCGGTGTATTTCCTTGGGTTTCAGGCTGCGCAGAGCTGCCGCGATGTCAGCAGCGTGCGCCTGCACATTTTCATTAGTCATGCTCATGGATCTTTTCCTTGCACTGAATGGTTGCGTGCGCCACGGGATATCCGCGCGCAACGGGTGCAAGTCGTGGATGTCGGGTCAACCCGCGACCTGCATGCTGCCTTCCGAGAAGACAGGCAAAGGCCACGTAGTCAGTTCCCGACATCACCTCCTCGTGCCTGCATGAGGCAGCGAATGAAGTCGTCGATCTCATGTTCGATAAAGCCCGTGCTCTTACCCAGGTGCACAGGCTTGGGGAGACCAGGTTTGTAGCTTGGCGACTTATCATCGAGCCAGGCATACAGAGTGCTGCGCCCGATGTTCAGTCGAGTGGCGGTCTCACGGACGGGGAGGATCCGCAATGCGGAAAACGAATCTGCGTTCAAGTTCGCACCAGCAAGTTGTTGCCCAGGTGCGCACCCTAACTAGATCTATTAAATCAATGGCTTGGATAGCCCGCTATAAAAATTTACAACGGCTATTTGCTAAAAATCGCTCGTTGGCGCGTGCCGGCGCTGCGGTACGGGATCTATACGGTCCACACCGTGCTGTCCCTCGAGGCGCTTCTGGACCTCATCCATCGTTCAGCGCGCTCTGACCCGTCGCCTGTGCCATGGCACATCGACCACATCCACTTCTGGATGACTCGGAAGAACGAGGAAGATTCAGGACAGTCGACGTTTCCGCCACCTTCAACGTGATCGACGACTTTAGCCCTGATGCCTTGGCGGCAGAGGTCGACCTCAACCTGCCCGCGGCGCGGGTCATCCGCATGCTGGAGCGCATCGCGGCTTGGCGCGGCTATCCGGGCAAGCTCCGCGTGGACAACGGGCCGGAGTTCATCGCACTGGCCGAATGGGCGAAACGCGAGGATATCGCGCTGGACTTCAGCGAGCCGGGCAAGCCCACGCAGAAAAGCTTCATCGATTGCTTCGACGGGAGCTTTCGTCGTGGCGTGCTCGACATGTACATCTTTCGCACCCTCACCGAAGTGCGTGAGAACGCGGAACGGTGGGCGGCCGACTACAACAATGAGATTTCGCACGACAGCCTCGACGGGCGTCAGTCCGTCGAATTCCGACTTCAGAGTTGAATCCGCCCGGCAACCGCTAATTTAGCCTGGCACTGATTTGTGGGAGTCGACACAGCGATTTGGTATGTTCTTGCATGTGTGTGGGGGGGGGGTGCGTGCCAATCGCCCCCCCGATCTGCAAGCTGTGCGTGCTGGCGTTCGTGCCCAGCCGCTCGTTCTTTTTGTAACTCGAGCGATACGGCAATTGCGAGGTTCTTACGGCTCCTCCTGCGCAAGAATGTTTTGTATGTCCTCTCGCTTACATAGGGCTCGCCACTTGCGATCTGGGTCATTGTAGTTGTCGAAGTTTTCGATGGCTTTGTTGTATTCCCTGCGCAAGGCAGCTTTGTCCCATCCTCTCTTTGGTGGCTTCGCGGAGCGCAACTTAGCTACGATCGCATCTTCAATCTTCTTTGCGTTTTCCCCCTTCTTTTTCCCGCCTCTGCTTCCGCTCTCTCTCAGGGAAGAGCGAAGATCAGCTTCGCCTTCGCGCGGGTAAACTGCCTCCTGGGACGCAATGAGGTAGCCGATGGCATTGGCTGCCTCAACAAGAAAGTACCAAGCGTGATCGGAGTTCTTGCGTTGATGTGCCCTAAGTGCCTCGCTCAGCATATCCACTGCAGCTTCATGACGGACTTCATGCAGGAACCTCGCCACTGAGTCGTTGGTCTTATGAAGCGCATGATCCTTTAGCGATCCCATCAGATGCTCGTATGTATCAACGAAGCTCTTGGGTTCGTGAGCTATTGTCCATTCACGTTCATGGTCCATGCTTTCTTTCTCCTGAAAAATTGATGCGAGCCATTCATCGCTTTACCATGTATTCATGAGGCCCACTGATTCACCTGCTTATTGGATTCGTCCGGTTAACTTTCAAAAGCCCGCGCAGCGATCTTTTCAACGAAACGGATCTCTCCGGAGTTGTCGATACGTTTGAGTACCCATTCTCCGGCAATCTTCTTTGGTGCGTAGACCTCTAGATCCGTGTCACGCAGAAGTACGTTGCGGAGGACGCAGACCCGATAGCTCTGGCTGTTCTCCTGGAGCTTGGAGTACTCATTGGGGGTCAGTTCGAATTGGATTGCATTGCCGATGTGCCCCTTCACCTCGATCAGAAGCCGTTCGTCGCCTTTCCTAGCTTCAAGGTCCCAGCCCCGGTTGTCCTGCTCGAACGATTCGACCTCGTATCCGTGCTTTTTGAAGTGGGCTTTGGTTGCTGCGACGGCTGCCTGCTCAATTTTTGTAATCAAGTCTTCATCGGGTTCGCCCCCCCATCCGCCTCGTTTTCCCTTGGTTGGCTTAGCGGGCACTCCTGCCGCATCGTCGATGAACTTGCGGAGCTTAGCCACAAAGCGCGCGGAGTCCGGATTGTCGATGGACGGATACCAGACGTTGGATTGGCCGGGGTACCCTTTCTGTCCATGCGGCACTGAGAAAGTGCGCTCATCCTCCGGAAGCAGCACAGCCTGCTCGGCATCCACTTCGCATAAGTAATCCAAGCCGTCCCAGTCCCCCATTCTTTTCCGGCCTCGGCGCTTGCGATAGGCCTTGTGGAAAACGGTGGCATTTCTGTACCAACCGATCACCACCTGGCCGACATCGGGACGGCGAGCGATGAAGACGATATCGACGCCGGCAAGTTCGTCACTCTCTTCACACTTCTCGTCGGGCGCGATCCGGTTCAGATCGACACCAGCGAAATGACGGGTCATTACGTACCCGTAGCAGCGTCCGCCTTCAGAGCGAAAGTTCCACATCTCTCCACCGTTGCCGTTTTTATCAACATACGCGCCGCCGCCAGTGATCTCGCCGACGCCGGCATATGACTGCATGTACCCCACTCGAAAAACAAGCAACGGATTTGCCACGAGCACTCCCCCTGAATTTTTCCCGGCTGATCGGCCATCATCTACACGGAGGTTATCAATGTTTATAGTGCCCGCTCATGTCGGGTAAACATTAATTTCCGCTAAGCGCTGAACATCTCGCTGTTGCTGACCAGGGGCGCCGCGAGGCACTACCGGCTACCTTCTGCGCCCAGAGGCCAGGGGCGCAACCTGTCTGTGTAGCGGATGCGCGGCACCGAAGTCACCCTGGAGCGTGCCTTGGCGTGGAGTTCAGGGCTGATGCGGACGATGCGCACCGTCACGTACAAGCAAGTGGTGCAGAGCGCTTTCGTCCTGCTTGTGACTTTGCTACTGTCAGACCGTGGCTTCGGCCGCCGTTTCGGTGCTAAAGGCAGTGGTAGTTGCAGGAGTTGTTATAGCGATTGGTTCGGATACGTTCTTTGCTCACGTAAGCGTGGCTCTGTTTGTAGAGTTGGTTTTCGAGTTGTTCGCTGACCGTGTTGAGGAGACGACGATGAACAAAGAAGGCGAGATTGGTGCGGGGATCCTGCGTGGGCACTGGTGTGTGGACCGTATCCGAATCAAGCGGCTGTAAGGCGAATGTGTAGACACTGACCGTTGGCCCGGGAGGATAGAGGGTTCGATTCCCTTCCCCGCGCATCCATTCCAAGCCCTGCCAAGTGCGGGGCTTTTGTTGTTTGGGCACCCGGTTGACATGGTGGAGGCTGGGCGGCAACAGCGACGTGTCCAGCGTACCCATGCCGCCTTTTGCGCGAGCGGCGCCGTGTTTTATCCTCGGTCGGCCAATAGCTGGCTGCGTCAGCGTCTGGCTGTGATAGCGGGATGCCATGCCCGGACTAGGTAAGAGCTGCCGAACCGCCTTGCGCTGCCGCAACTGGCGGGTAGCCCGGCGCCACCCGTCTGCGTCTCCGATCGAATCACAATCAACGCGAACATCGTTAAAGGTCTATCCGGAACCTTCCAGCCGCAGCATGCGAGCTTCGCGAAAAGTGAGTAAGAAAGCGAGTAAGAATGCCAGGCGCGCGCACCAAAGAAAATTGCTATCAATGACATAGACGGACTTTTCTAGTGCTGGTGGGCCACCACTTCGCGCCACGGACTTTTGACGTCCTGCGCAATTCAGGCTTGCCCAGCTGCGCGATTGCGCGATCCACCATAGCTTGGCCGACCATGGGGAAAGCGCATGCATTGGCATGAACTCCGCCCGTAAAAGGTTACGCATAACGGGTGACCTGGATTGAAATGCCCTTGTCATTCAGCCGACCTACGGTGGGCTGCACGACAGGCAACCAGCGACCATTTCCCATGGATAATTCCCGACGCCGTTTCCTGGGCGTCGCCGGCGGATTCGCCGGTGCATGCGTTTTCGTCGATACATGGCGCGTGGTCCAGGCGACGGATACGCCGATGGCCATGCCGATGAAGCAACGGATGGCCATGCCGGCCCTGGCCGCGCCGAACGTGCCGCTGGTGAACCCGGTGACCATGGCAAGGTTCGTCGATGCCCTGCCGGTGCCACCGATCGCCCTGCCCGCGGGCAAGCGTGCCCACCCCGCGTTTGGAGGCCGGCAGCTGCCGCTCTACCGCATGCCGATGCGGGCATTCAGTGCCAGGGTGCACCGGGATCTGCCGCCGACACCGCAATGGGGTTACGCAGGGTCCACGCCTGGCCCCACGATCGTGACGCGCCGCGGCGAGCCGGTACTGGTGGAATGGGCCAACGAGCTTCCCACCCGGCATTTCCTGCCTATCGATCACGGTATTCATGGCGCGGAGAAATCTAAACCCGACGTTCGCACCATCACCCATGTGCACGGCGCGCGCGTTTCCGCGCCGAACGACGGTTGGCCTGAAGACTGGTACGTGCCGGGTAAATCGTTGACCGCCCTTTACCCGGGTGACCAGGACGCCACCACCTTGTGGTACCACGATCACGCCATGGGCATCACGCGGTTGAACATCTACGCGGGCCTGTTCGGCAGCTTCCATGTGCACGACGACGACGAGCAAGCCCTGGGGCTGCCCTCGGGCGAATTCGACATTCCGTTAATGCTCTACGATCGCCTTCTCGCCAAAAGCGGCAAGCTTTACTACCCGGTTTCGGAAGATCCGGAGGCACCCTGGGTGTCCGAATGCCGCGGCGATGCGGTGCTGTGCAACGGCAAGCTGTATCCGTATCTTGAAGTGGAGCCGCGCCGCTACCGCTTGCGGCTGATCAACGTGGCCAATACCAGCTTCTTCAACCTGTCGCTGTCACATGGCAAGCCGTTCCAGCAGATTGGCAGCGACCAGGGGCTGCTGGCAGCGCCCGCCGATCGCCGGAGCATCGAACTCTATCCGGCCGAACGTGCCGAGGTAATCGTCGACTTCAGTGCTTATGCAGGCCAGTCGGTGCAGCTACGCCACCAGGCCGACGGCATCGTCGAGTTCCGCGTTCGCGCCAAGGGTCGTCGCGACACTTCGGTGGTACCGGCCACGTTGCGGCAGGTCCAGCGCATCGATCCATCCACGGCGGTGCATGACCGCGTGCTTGCACTGGGCGAGCAGGACGATTCGGGCGGCAATCCGATGACGATGCTCCTCGATGGAAAGATGTGGAGCGATCCCATCAGCGAAAAACCCAGGAAGGGCACGGTTGAAACCTGGACGTTCGTCAATGTGACCGGCGACGCACATCCGATCCACCTGCACCTTGTGCGCTTCCAGATACTGGAGCGCCGTCCGTTCGACCTCTTCGCGTGGAACGCCCGCAAGGAACTGAAGTTCACCGGGCCATCGATACCACCGGCTGCGCACGAAGCCGGCTGGAAAGACACCGTGCGCTGCGACCCCGGGATGGTCACCCGCATCATCACGCGCTTCGACGGCGAGCCTGGCAAATACGTCTGGCACTGCCATTACCTCGAGCACGAAGACAACGAAATGATGCGCCCCTACGAACTGGTCTGAACTCCGCTTTTGGTTGCGGTGGTAACGATTGTTCGCAACATCTTGCGTCGACACGTGACCGTCATCGCACTCTCACGCATTGTCGCCCGCGCGCCAACGATCCGTCACATGTGGGGTAGATGCTCACGGCGGTCGACGGGCCACCCACAACCTTAGTCGACGAGAATCAGGGGGAATACTTCCAGTAGGGAGAGATTCACAATGGTTACATGGTTGCGCCGCACACGGCTTTTGCCGTTGTTGATCAGTGCGCTCACCGTCGGCCTCGCCGGCGTCGTCAGCGCCCAGGACACCACTCCGCCCGACCGCGATGCCCGATTCCGCCAGAACGTGCCCGTGGTTCCCTCCAAGACCCAGGTTGGCCTTCCCGGCGGCGTCGTCGTATTGCACAAGCCGACCCAGGGCCAGGACAACAGCAACAATACCGCCACGCCGATCAAGCACGTGATCCTGCTGATCGGCGAAAACCGCACGTTCGACCACGTTTATGGCACCTACACCGCGCCGAAGGGGCAGTCGGTGGACAACCTGCTGTCCAAAGGTATCGTCAACGCCGACGGCACGCCGGGTCCCAACGTGGACCTTGCCACGCAGTTCATGGCCTCAAGCACCGGCAAGTTCGACATGTCGCCGAAGAAGGCCGGCAAGTACAAGATGCTTCCGCAGATGAACACCGGCGGCGCACCCACCGCGGCACCCTTTGCTTCCGCGGCGCAGGCGCAGGCCATTGAGCCGGCCCTGCCCGATGGCACCTACGACATGCTCGCTGCCGGTGGCACGGGCCTGCCCAACGGCGTGGTCGATACCCGTTTCCCCGCCAAGCTCGCCAACGCGCCGGTGGACATGCATGCGTCGATCAGCTACGACGCCTACGCCAACAGCCCCGTGCACCGCTTCTTCCAGATGTGGCAGCAGCTCGATTGCAACACCAGGGCCGCCACCGCCGCCAACCCCAGCGGTTGTCTCAACGATCTGTTTCCCTGGGTGGAGACGACCATCGGCGCGGGCAACAACGGCGCTCCGCTGCCGGCGAACTTCACCGACCAGACCACCGGTGAAGGATCGACCGCGATGCAGTTCCTGAACATGGCCCAGGGTGATGCGCCTTACTTCAAGAAGCTGGCCGAAAAGTATGCGCTGAGCGACAACTTCCACCAGTCGGTGATGGGCGGCACGGGTGCCAACCACATCATGCTTGGCTTCGGCACCTTGATCTACTACGCCGACGCCAACGGCAACCCGGCCACCCCACCGGATAACCAGATCGAGAATCCGGACGCGCAGTTCGGTACCAACAACTGGTGGGAGCAGGACGGTTATGGTGGCGGTTCGTACGTCAATTGCGCTGACGAAAGCCAGCCGGGCGTGAAGCAGATCAAGAACTACCTGCGCTCGCTGCCGTACCTGTCGTTCAAGGGTACGGACTGCAAGGCCAAGGCCTACTACCTGGTGAACAACTACAACCCAGGCTACCTGGGTGATGGCACGCCGGCTCCGCTGGGCGCCGACCAGTTCACGATCCCGCCAACCACGCAGGAGAACCTGGCGCTGCTGCTGGAGAAGCACAAGGTTTCCTGGAAGTACTACGGCGAAGGCTTCGGTGGTGGCAAGGAAGACGGCGAGGCCGGTACCTTCTGCAACATCTGCGATCCGTTCCTGTACTCCACGCAGGTCATGACCAACCCGGAACTGCGCGCCAAGAACCAGGACATCAACGACCTGTACAACGACATCCAGAACAACACGCTGCCGGCCGTTTCCATCTCCAAGTCAGACGCCATCCTCGATGGCCATCCCGCCTCCTCGAAGCTGGACCTGCTCGAAGGCTACGTGCGCAAGATCGTCGAAATGGCCCAAGCCAACCCGAAGGTGTGGGACGACACCGTGATCATGGTGACCTTCGATGAAGGTGGTGGCTACTACGATTCTGGCTACATCCAGCCGATCGACTTCTTCGGCGACGGCACGCGCATCCCGCTGCTGGTGGTGTCGAAGT
>NZ_DASYDO010000015.1:0-70621 GCF_036499525.1 Luteibacter sp.
GCCCTCCCTATCGAACGCGGAGGACCTGTCTGAGCAGCGAGGGTGGGCACCGAAGACTCTGCGCCTCACCGTCCGAGCCGCTGGAAACATGCAGTCGCCGGGCGAATGAACCGATGTATCCATGCAGCGTCCCCGGACTTCTGTGAAGAACCAAAAAAAAAGGGGTCAGAGTCACTCGTGACTCTGACCCCCTTTCCACTCTGACCCCGTTACGATCAGGCAGCGAATCCGCCGTCGATCATGAGGCTGGCGCCCGTGATGTTCGCGGCCTCCGGGCCCGCCAGGTAAGCCACAAAGCTGGCCACCTCTTCCGGACGACCATACCGACCGACAGCAAGCATCGGGATGAGGCCGGAAGCCATCGGGCCGTTAGCCGGGTTCATGTCGGTATCCACGGGGCCGGGCTGCACCAGGTTGACGGTAATGCCCTTCGGGCCGAGGTCGCGGGCCAGGCCCTGGGTCAGACCTTGCAGCGCCGACTTGCTCATCGCATACACCGCGCCGCCGGCAAACGGCATGCGCTCGGCGTTGGTGCTGCCGATGTGGATGATGCGACCGCCCTGGCCCATGACACGGGCGGCAGCACGGCTGGCGATCACGGCAGCGCGCACGTTGACGGCGAGCGTGCGGTCGAGGTCCTCCGTGGTGAACTCCTCGATCGGCGCGATGGCGAGGATACCGGCGCTATTGACCAGTATGTCGAAGCTGCCGAAGGCCTCCCTGGTCCTGGCGACGGCACTCTCGACGGCGTCTTCGCTAGCACTGTCCGCCTGGATGGCGATGGCGCGACCGCCGGCCTTGGTGATGTCGTCGACGACGGCATTCGCAGCCGCGGCGCCCTGCACGTAGGTGATGGCAACCGAGGCGCCGCCGGCGGCCAATCGGCGGGCGACGGCGGCACCAATGCCGCGCGAGCCACCGAGGACGAGGGCGCTCTTGCCCTGGATCGAATTGAGGTTGTTCATCGTGGATCTCCGTGAAGGGTTAGGTTCGAAAGCCAATGCAATTTAGACGTCTGCGGCGTCAACCGGTAGAGCAGGAGTGGTAATTTCATTCGATCCGAAAGGTTTAGAATCCGGTCGTGGACACCCTCAACGGCATCGCTTGCTTCATCCGCAGCGCGGAATCGAGGAGTTTTGCCTCGGCTGCGCGCGTCCTCGGCCTTACCCCAGCGGCCGTCGGCAAGAACGTGGCACGCCTCGAGGCGGAACTCGGCGTTCGCCTGTTCCAGCGAACCACGCGGCGCCTGTCGCTCACCGAGGCCGGCGAGGCATTCCGGAGGGAAGTGCAGGGCAGCCTGGACCAGCTCCACAACGCGATGACCAATGCGAGGGCGAGCACGACGGGACCGGCCGGCGAATTGCGGGTGGCTCTTCCCAACGCGTTCGGTAGGGAATACATCGTTCCCATGCTCGAAACGTTCTTGAAGGCATATCCAACCATATGCCCCGACTGGCGCTTCGATAACCGCCCGGTAGACCTCATCGCCGACGGTTTCGACGTCGCCATCGGCGGCGGCTTCGACCTTCGGCCTGGCGTAGTCGCTCGCGCGCTGGCACCGGCTCATCGCATCCTCATCGCTTCGCCGGACGTCCTGGGCAGCGGCCTGCGCGTTGCGAAACCCGACGATCTGAAGGGCAGGGAAGGCATCCTCATTCGTTCGCCGCAGACGGGACGCGTGAGGGACTGGGTTCTTTCGAACCGGTATGGTGCGGAAGCGGCCATTGAACTGGCCAGGCGAATCGTGTTCGACGATCCCGATGCGGCATGCCACGCTGCTGCCCTCGGCATGGGCATCGCCCTGGTCGCCGTGCAGTCGGCCTTGCCGTGGATCGAACGCGGCCGGGTGAAACGCGTGCTACCGGACTGGTGGGTAGAAGGAGGCAACCTGTCGCTGTATTACTCGGCGCAGGCCCTGCTGCCGCAGAAGACCAGGGTCTTCATCGATCACATCGTGGAGAGCTTCCGCGAGCAGGACCTGCCGGCGCGCTTCAACGCCTTGCACGCCACAGTGCTCTAACCCGGCGGCGCGGACGCCGGCCGCTCGAAGTGGGTATCCCACGTTCGGATATACGACTAAGTCGCGAGATTTTCACAGCAGTCCATCGAAGGTAAGCACACCCAAGCCACTGCCAGAGTCACTTCCATGGATGCCATCAAACTCCTCAAGACCGACCACAAGCTCGTGAAGGATCTGCTTGCGCAACTGGAAGAAACCAGTGAGCGCGCCACGAAGAAGCGGGCGTCCTTGCTCCGCGAGATCCAGATCAACCTGAAGGCGCATACCACCATCGAGGAAGAAATCTTCTATCCAGCCTTCAAGGAGGCAGGGAAGAAGGCCGAAGCGAAGATGTACTTCGAGGCTCTCGAGGAACATCGCGCGGCCGAAGATCTGGTCATGCCCGATCTTCTGGATACAGACCCGGCAAGCGTGGAGTTTTCCGGCAGGGCCAAGGTGCTCAAGGAACTCATCGAGCATCACGCCGACGAGGAGGAGAAGGAGATGTTCAAGGACGCGAAGGCGTTGATGTCGAGGGAGGAACTGACCGAGCTTGGCGTCCGGATGGAAGAGAGGAAGGCCGAGGTGATCGCTTCATTCGGCTGAGATTGACGAAATCGGAGAGCTGCGTCACGGAGGGTCAGATGAAGCGAGTCACAGGCATCGGTGG
The DNA here is from genome assembly GCF_036499525.1 of Luteibacter sp. Lineage (GTDB taxonomy): Bacteria > Pseudomonadota > Gammaproteobacteria > Xanthomonadales > Rhodanobacteraceae > Luteibacter. Next base: position 2,670 of record NZ_DASYDO010000015.1, read on the forward strand.
GATATTCTTCCAGGCGAAGGACCCCAAAGTGTTGCAGGCCTGGTACAAGAAGCACCTCGGCATCGACGTGCTGGACTGGGGCGGTGCCGTGTTCCCCTGGACGGACGACGCGGGTAACCCGACCAAAGGGATGACCATCTGGTCGATCGGTGCCGCGGGCGGCGAGCAGTTCCCGGCGGGCGCTTCGCCCTTCATGATCAACTACCGCGTGGAAAACCTCGCTGCGCTGCTTGCGGCATTGCGCGAGGAAGGCTGCAACGTGCTCGAGAAGGCGCCGGACTCCGAGTATGGGCAGTTCGGGTGGGTGATCGATCCCGAGGGGAACAAGATCGAGCTTTGGCAGCCGCCGGAAGAGGGGTGAGCTAATCCCTCTCGAGGCGATCCAGCAGCTCTCGTGCACGGAACACACGGCCGCGCCTCGTTGCAGGCGAGGGCGAATGAAGAATCCCTCGCTCGACGAGAAGTTCCACGGCAGTGGATGCCGTCTGGAACGATGTGCCCAGTAGTGAAGCCAACTCGTTGATGCCGATGATGGGGTGCCCAAGGAGTAGCCGGGGCACCTTTCTGGCGGCGGCGTCCTTACGAAGGTCGGAAAGCTGCGCTTGCCATCGCTCGGCCATCAAGTTCATGTCCTCCGCGATAGCAATCGAGGTATCACAAGCCGCAACGATGGCGCGGCAGAGGAAGCCGATCCAGTTATCCCATTCCTCGCGCAACTGCACGCCGGCAAGTGCCGCGTAATAGGCCTGGCGATAACGCAGGAGATAGCCCGACAGGTAAAGAGCCGGGTAGCCGGCTTCCGCCAGCATCAGGGGCATCAACAGGCGACCTACGCGACCATTGCCGTCGGCGAAAGGATGGATGGTTTCAAACTGCGCGTGGGTCAACGCCAGGCGAACGACGATCGAGAGCTCCCAGAACTCGTCATCGCCACGCTCGTAACGGAGCATCGATCGCTCCAGTTCTCGCATGCACTCATCAATGTAGTTGGGGGGCGGAGGGACGAACGTTGCGTCTTCTATGCGTCCCGCGCCGATCCATGCCTGGCTGTCGCGCCATGCACCGGCGTTTACGTGGGGTGCGGCATCTTCCATGAGTGTCCGGTGTAGCGCATGCACCAGCTCGAGAGTGATGCCGCCATCATCCGGCGTGCGCAGGGATTGCAGCCCTCGGTCGAGCGCAATGACGTAGCGCTCCGTGACCTGGGCGTCCGGGTTGGAGCCATCGAGGCTTCGCGTGGCCTCGTACTCCAGTAGTTCGGAGAGTTGCGTCCGCGTACCCTCGATCTGCGAACTCTGCACCGCCTCGCGCCGGGCTAGCGTCCGGGTGATGAGGCCGGTGTTTGGCAGGAGTCGTGTGGCCGCGTGCAACCGGCCGAGGGCCGCCGAAGCCTGCTGGATGGAGGCCGACGCTTCGTGCGACAAGGTGAGGGTGCGAGGGGTGGCCGGCGGCAGCAACGCCTTGCAATGGCCATGGGGCGGCGCGCAGGCGATAAGCTGTCGTCGACGGGCAGGGGTGAGATCCTGCTGGCGCATGGCCCCGGGCCCTATGAATAAATTGGAATAAGATTCCTACTTATTCAAGGATAAGTCAATATCCTTGAATAGTGGCGTGGATTATTCAAGGATATGCCCGACCGCCGGCCAGCGAAAATGTCAGAGGCTAAATTCCAGCAGCCCTTCCTGCGTTGTCATGTCGAGACAGTGATGCACGGTCAGTACTGCGCCGACCACGGCTGCTTGAACGATGGGCCGGGCGGTATACATCTTTTCCGGGTTATCGCGAGACGCCTCGGCGAAGCGCATTGCCCGGTGTATGTCACCTTCGAAGAAGTACACGCCAGGGCCGAGCCAGTCGTAGCGATTCTGGCTGAAATCAAGATGAGGCAGTTCACCTGTGACCAACGCGTCGCGGACCGAGATATCGCACCCGTGATAGGCGACCAGCAGGTGGCCGTTGTTCACCGGTAGACGCGGGCCAGCTTGTGCTTCGGCGTGACGATGCCACCTTCTTTCAGAAGCCGCAGGCCTTTCCGCGAAGACATGGTGTACATCGCCTTGATCGCGTCCGCGCTGGATTCGCTTACTGCGGCGCTCTTCAGCTTTTGCTGCTTAAGAGTCCTTCGCACGAGGTTCCGGGCACTGGGCGGGGTCGCTTTCTTGGTCATGCGCACACCTTTCCATGAAAAGGCAGGAGCGTCAATGAGATATCCCTGACACTCATCTACAAAAAAGCCCTCTAAGCAATCACGCTTAGAGGGCCATATTGGTGGAGGTGGCGGGAGTCGAACCCGCGTCCGAAGGCGTTTAATCCCCAGATCTACATGCTTAGCTCGCCGTTAAGTCTCGTCCGCCGACAGCACGACGTGCTAAGCGCATCGGCGGACATGCCTGATTGATCTTGCGTCAGACCCCCAGACGGAGAGTCTTTCAGCGATCCCGTGATAGTGACCCTACACCGACGAGCACGAGCACAAGTGGGTTCGGGCGGTTGGCCTTTTTTAGGGGCCGGACAGCTTAGGCGGCGAGAGCCACCGAGTTGTCACCGTAGTAGTTGTCGTTGGCAACTATGAGTTTTGCTGCTGGATTAACGAGGAAAGCCGCCCCCTCGGCATGCACCAGGCAATCGCACTACCCCCGTCGAAGCCAGAACACCCCCGGGGAAAACTGTTGTGAGACTACCAGTTCGAAGTATAGGGGCGGGGGAGGGTCGCCACAATGGGCACTTACCCCCCGCGTTCAGTCAGCCGACGCGGTTATGGGCGCGCATGACGCGCTGCTTGTCCACCGCCCACTCGCGTTCCTTGTCGCTCTGGCGCTTGTCGTGCTCCTGCTTGCCCTTGGCCAGGCCGATTTCGCACTTTACCTTGTTGTGCTTCCAGTACAGGGCGGTGGGCACCAGGGTGTAACCCTTGCGTTCCACCGCGCCGATCAGGCGATCGATTTCCTCGCGGTGGAGCAGCAGCTTGCGCGTGCGCCGGTCGTTCGCCACAACGTGGGTGGAGGCGCTGATGAGCGGCGGAATCTGCGTGCCTACGAGGAACACCTCGCCGTGCTGGATGATCGCGTAGCTGCCTTCGCCGAAGTTGATCCGTCCGGCGCGCAGGGCTTTCAGTTCCCAGCCCTGCAGCTCGATGCCGCATTCGAAGCGCTGGTCGATGTGGTATTCGTGGCGCGCGCGTTTGTTCAGCGCGATGGTGCCGCCGCCTTCTTTTTCCGTGTCCTTTGCCTTCGCTTTTGCCATGTCCGTTAAAATCGGTCTATCGGGTCCCTGATACAAGGCCGGCGGGTCCGTTCGCCGGCGAATGAGACGAGGTCTTCATGATTGAAATCCGCCGCAGTGCGATCGTGCCGTTCACGCCCGCGCAGATGTTCGACCTGGTCAACGATGTGGAAGCATACCCAAAGCGCTTCGGCTGGTGTGACGCCGCCACCGTGGTGGAGCGCACCGACGATACCCTGATGGCCCGGCTGGACCTGAAGTTCGCGGGACTGAAGCAGCATTTCACCACCCGGAACACGATGCAGCGGCCGGAGCGCCTCACCATGAAGTTCGTGGAAGGGCCGTTCCGCTCGCTCGATGGCGTCTTTACCTTCCAGGCCCTGGGCGATGTCGGTTGCAAGATCGCGCTGGAACTGGATTTCGACTATGCCGGCCTGGGTGGCAGCGTGCTGAAGATGGGTTTCCAGCAACTGGCGAACCGGATGGTGGACGACTTTTGCGACGAGGCGCGCCGGCTGTATGGCTGAGATCGCCGTCGAGATCGCTTATGCGGGACCGGAAGGCCAGGCGGTGATTCCGCTGGCTGTGCCGCAGGGAACGACGGCTTGGCAGGCCGTGGAACTGGCTATGCCGAAACTGCCGTCAGGCGTGAGGCCCGACCCTGCCCGCCTGGGGATCTTCGCGACGAAGGTGCCTGCCGACCGGGTGCTGGAGGAGGGCGACAGGGTGGAAATATACCGCCCCCTCATCCTTGACCCGATGGAAGCCAGGCGGCGCCGCGCGGCGCGCGGCGCCTGAACCGGCTTTACTTCTTGCTGGCGGGGCTGTCGTCCGACGACCCGTGCACGCCGAAGCCGCCGTTGTCGTCGTCCTTCTTGCCGCTGGTGTTCTTGTCGCCCTCGGCGTCCCCGGTGGGATTGGCCTTGTACTTCTTGGAGTCCTTCAGCAGCTGCTCGGCGTCCTGAGAGAAGAAGTCGCCCTCGGTGCGGACCAGCGTGTCGTTATTGAAGCTGAGGGTGAGGGTGCGCTTGGTCATCGGCTTCCCGCGGTGCGAGAAAGTGGAGACGTAGTCCCAGCGATCCTGGTCGAACGGCGAGATGACCGATGGGGTGCCCAGGAGGACGAGGACCTGGCGCTTGGTCATGCCCGGTTGCAACTGGTCGACGTCCTTCTTGTCGAGCAGGTTGCCCTGCTGCACGTCAGGGGTATAGACGAGGCCACAGCCCGCGATGGCGGCTGCCATCATGGCCAAACCCAGCGTGCGGATGAGCTTTTGCATGCGTAGTTACGTCCGGATCGTGAAGCCTGTGATGATACACTGAAGCGCCTTATGGCACCGCGAGGGTCTGACATGGACCAGGAAACCAAAGAACTCCGCAAGGCGGGCCTGAAAGTCACGCACCCGCGCATGCGGATCCTGCAGATCTTCGAGGAGGCCGAGGAGCGCCACCTTACTGCCGAAGACATCTACAAGCGCCTTCTGTCGCACCAGGAGGACATCGGGCTCGCCACGGTGTACCGGGTGCTGACCCAGTTCGAGGCGGCCGGCATCGTGATGAAGCACAACTTCGAGGGCGGCCAGGCGGTCTACGAACTGGACCGCGGCAAGCACCATGACCACATGATCGACGTGGACAGCGGAAAGGTCATCGAGTTCATCAGCGAAGAGATAGAGCGGCTTCAGCACGAGATTGCCGAGCGGCATGGGTATGTGATCGAGGATCACAGCCTGGTGCTGTATGTGCGGCCCAAGAAGAAGCGCTGATATCGTTGAAAAAGGCCCTGAGGGGCCTTTTTTGTGTGGACCGGGGCGAGGGGCTTCGCGCAGAGCGCGCTCCTGCGGGTGGGGTAGAACACAAATAAAAACGCCGCCGGTGGACTCCTGTCCACCGACGGCTTGATCCGGCGTTTTCATGGCTCGTGGAACGCGAGTTGCTCGCTGGATCCACGGACCACCATGTCGCACCGGCGAGGCTGACATCCTGTCGCCTCATCAGGTCGATCGTCCCCACGACCGACCTGGGCTCGCCGTCTCTCGACGGCGGCTCCCCCACATCGATAATGGGATCGTAACGAACGGTTCACTGTCCCGGTATTGGAAAATTTCCTATGCCAGATCCGATACTTGTGCTGCGGAGCAACACGCGCAGGTGAAGTCCGACAGGTTCGGGGCGAATACGGAAGAGGCCGCCGAGGGCCGTAATGCGGTCGCTCATCCCCTGCAGCCCACGGCCGCCGTCGCTGCGCGCCGGGCGCGGGTTCGCGGAGAGACCGCTACCGTTATCGCGTATGTCGAGGATGGCGACGGGGCCGCTGTCCCGCATACCGATACGCAGGCGTAGGGTCATGCGACTCGCGCCCGAATGGCGCACCACGTTGGTCGCGCTTTCCTGCACCACGCGGTAGATGGCAGTGAGCGTGTCGTCGTCGAGCAGGCGCGGCTCGCCCCGCAGGTCGGTCACGTAGGTGATGCATGCCGCGGTGAGCATGTCGCGGATCGGACCTTCGTCCAGCGCGCGCAGCAGGCCGAATTCGTCCAGCACCGAGGGGCGAAGGCTGTCAAGCATCCGGTGCAGGGCCTTGCGCATGTGCCCAAGGATGCCGTTGATGGAAATGCCGATGTCGTCCAGCCCGGCACTGCCCAGGCGTGTCTGCGCCAGCTTGAGATGGGTCTGGATGGCGGTGAGGTTCTGGCCGAGTTCGTCGTGGAGTTCCGCGGCCATGTGGCGGCGCAGGTTTTCTTCGGCCTGGAGATTGCCTCGGGCCGCGTCGCGCAGCTGGCGGGCCAGCTGGTCCAGGCGCTGGTTGGCAGCCGCCAGATGGGTGTTCTGCTGGGCCACGCGCTCGCTGCTGCGGCGCAAGGCGTCGGTGGCGGCGCCGAGCATGAGCGTGCCGGTACCGGCCACCGCAAGGAACAGGTGGGCGGCCGCCGTGGGTGCGCCGCGGCCGATCATGTCCTCGGTGACATTGAGGCCCACGCTGGTGATCAGCATCGCCAGGCCGGCACCGCGCCAGCCGTGGCGGAAAGCGAAGAACAGCACGGGTGCGAGCGAGAGCACGCGGGCGAACTGCGGCTGCGGTGAGTACTCGGCCAGGGTAATGAGGATGGCCAGCGAGGGCAGCATCACCAGCAGGCCGTCGAGCAGGAGTTCCGCCATGGAGGCCTGCGTGGGCCGCTCGCGAAACACCAGGATCATCACCGGCACCACCAGCAGTACGCCCAGGTAGTTGCCGAGCAGGTCGCTGCCGAAGGTGGTGCCCAGCATTTCCACGGGAGCCGCGGGGTGCATCGAGGCCATCATCGCCGCATTGCCGGCGGTGGCCACGGTGGCGGTGACCATGGCCGAGAGCAGCAGGCGGGCCACGTCCTCGGGGGTGTTCAGGCTGGCGTGGAGGTGCGCGCGGCGGAGGAGCCAGAGGCAGGCGGCCACCATCAGGGGCTCGGGCGCGTCGCCCAGCACGAAGCCGGCGCCGCCGATGGGCAGGCCGCTGCGCCACTCGCAGAAGGCGCTGCCGATGATCTCGGCACCCAGGATCCAGAACCAGTCCCGGCTGCGCGTGAGCAGCAGGGCGCCGAAGCGCAGGCCGAAAGGCAGGACCCAATAGGGCTGCTCGGTCGGCCACAGCATCACCCAGGCGAAAGCGTAGGCCAAGGCGAAGATAGGGCCGGCGAAGCGGGAGGAACCGAGTAAGCGCATGGCGGAATGGTACACGGCGGGTATGCGCCATCCATTGGTTTCACCTGCTACATTCCACCTATGCCTAGAATCGTCCTAGTAGATGACCATGCCATCGTTCGTGAGGGTTTCAAGCGCCTCATCGAGCTGGAACCCGACCTGGACGTCGTCGCCGAAGCCCGCAACGCCGATGAAGCGGTGGAAGCGGTTACGCAACATCGGCCCGATCTGGTGGCGGTGGATCTGTCGCTGCCCGATGGCAGCGGGTTGCCGCTGATCGAGCATCTGGCCAGCATCGCGCCCGGGATGAAGATCGTCGTGCTCAGCATGCACGACGGCGAGCCTTACGTTTCCGAAGCCCTGCGTCGTGGCGCACGCGGTTACGTCACGAAGGGTGTGGCGCCGGAGGAGTTGGTGGCCGCGGTGCGTTCCGTCCTGGGTGGCGATCAGTACCTGAGTTCGGACCTGCGCGAGCGCCGCTCGGGACGTCCGACAACCGACCTCGATCCGTTCAACCGCCTGACGGCCCGCGAGCGTGAGGTGTTCCTGCTGCTGGCTATCGGACGCGCACCCAAGCAGGTGGCGGCGGAACTGGGCATCGGGCAGAAGACGATCTACATTCACCGCGCGGCGGTGATGAACAAGCTCAATGCGGGGTCGGAACTGGATCTGTACCGGATGGCACAGGAGCGCGGCCTGATTCGCAGCTAAGTGATGTTGTAGGAGCGCGCCTTGCGCGCGACAGCTTTTCGCTCCAGTCCCGAAGTTGGCGCGCCAGCTTCAGGACATGGCCTCAAAACATGTCGCGCGCAGGGCGCGCTCCTGCAGTTACCCTTGCGCGCGGTCCAGCATCTTCTTCGCGTGCGCCCGCGTTTCCTTGGTGATTTCCACGCCGCCCAGCATGCGGCTGAGTTCGTCGCGGCGGCCTGCCGCGTCCAGCGTGTGGATGCGGGTACGGGTGGCTTCGCCGTCGCTTTCCTTTGCCACCTGCAGGTGCGAATGGCCCTGGGCGGCTACCTGCGGCAGGTGGGTCACGCAGAGCACCTGCACGCGCTCGCCTAGCGCACGCAGCTTCTGGCCGACCACTTCGGCGACGGCGCCGCCGATGCCGGTGTCCACTTCGTCGAAGATCATGCAGCCGATGTTGTCGTTGCCCAGCGTCGCGACTTCGATGGCGAGGCTGATGCGGGCCAGTTCGCCGCCCGAGGCCACTTTGCGCAGCGGGCGCGGCGGCTGGCCGGGATTGGCACTGACCAGCAGTTCGCAGCGCTCGCGGCCCTGCGGGTCCGGGTCGTCGCCTTCGGCAGGCTCGAGCGACACTTCGAGACGACCGCCGGCCATGCCGAGTTCGCCCATGAGGCCGGCCACCGACGAACCTAGCCGGCCCGCTGCTTCCGCACGGGCCTTCGACAAGGCGGCAGCGGCAACGTCGTATGCCTCGCGCAGCCGGTCGCGTTCACCGGCGAGCCGCTCGAGCGCCTCGCCCGCGCCCTCGAGTTCCGCGAGGCGCTCTCGCACTTCATCCGCCTTCGCGAAGAGTTCTTCGATGGGCAGTCGGTAGCGGCGCGACAGATCGTGCAGGTGGGCGAGGTGGGTGTCCACTTCGGCCAGCCGATCCGGGTCCAGTTCCACGTCCTGCGCGTAGCGGCCGAGGCCGTCCACGGCTTCGCCCACCTGGATCTGCGCGCTGTCGAGCAGTTCGAGCAGCGGCGCGAGTGTGGGATCGAGCTCGGCCAGGCGCGAGAGTTCGGCGTGGGCGCGGAGCAGGGCGCGTCCGATGGCGAATTCGCTTTCACCGTCGAGCATCTCGACGATGCCGTTGGCGCCTTCGGCTAGCCTGCCGGCGTTGGCGAGGCGGCGATGCTGTGCTTCCAGGTCCTCGAGCGCGGAAGGCGCAAGCGCCCAGCGCTCGAGTTCGTCCCGTTCGTGGGCGAGCAGTTCGATCTGACGCTCGCGGTCGTCCCCACCGGACAGGGTCCGAATACGGGCCACGGCGTCGCGCCACGCGCGGGCGGTCTCGCGCACGCGGGCCAGTCGTTCCTCATTGCCCGCATAGGCGTCCAGCAAAGCCATCTGATGCTGCCGCGAGAGCAGGGCCTGGTGCTCGTGCTGGCCGTGGATCTCCACGATCAGCGCAGCCAGGGACGACATCTGGGCAAGACTGGCGGGGCGGCCATTGATCCACCCACGCGAGCTGCCCTCGGTACGGATCACGCGGCGCAACTGGCAGGTTGCCCCGTCGTCGAGCTCTTCCTGGCGCAGCCAGTCCGAAGCCTCGGGCAGGCCGGTCAGGTCGAATTCGGCGGCCAGCTCGGCGCGATCGCTGCCGGCGCGGACCATACCGCTATCGGCGCGGGCACCGGCCAGGAGCATCAGCGCATCCACCAGCAGCGACTTGCCGGCGCCGGTTTCGCCGCTGACCACGGTGAGGCCGGGACCGAAGGAAACCTCGGCTTCTTCGACGACGGCGAACTGGCGGACGTAGAGCGAGGTAAGCATGGGTACCGGGGTGGCGGATGGAATCGCGCCGATTGTAGCGGGACCGGAGTCGCAGGGGCCGAGACTTGCAAGCCGGACGGCGAGACCTTATTGATAGCAGGGACAATCCGGCCCTTCCAGAACCCAGCCTGCGCATGAATCCGTTCTCCGGTCACGACATCGATGCTCGCGCGCGCCGGCTGCTGCGGACTCTGATTTCCCAATACCTGTCCGACGGCGAGCCGGTCGGCTCGCGCACGCTGGCGCGCTCATCTGGCCTGGAAGTGAGCCCGGCGACCATCCGCAACATCATGGCCGACCTGGAAGACGCCGGGCTCGTCGCGTCCCCGCACACCTCGGCCGGCCGCGTGCCCACGCCGCGTGGCCTGCGCCTGTTCGTGGACAGCCTGCTCGAACTCAAGCCCGTGCCGCGCGACGACATGGCGCGCCTGCAGGGCGGCCTGCCGCCGCACCAGACGACCACACGCGACCTGCTCGGCAACGTGTCCCATCTGCTGTCGGCCATGACCCGTTTCGCCGGTGTGGTCACCGTGCCGCGCCAGGGCGATTTCCCGTTGCGCCACATCGACTTCGTCTCGCTGCCGGACGCCCGCGTGCTGGTCATCCTGGTCTTCTCCGACAATCAGGTGCAGAACCGGGTGGTCCAGCTGGCCCGTCCGCTGGACGGCAGCGAACTGGAGCAGGCCGCGAATTACCTCAATGCGCAGTTCGCCGGCTTCCGGCTGGCGGATATCCGTGCGCACCTCGCCACCGAACTGCGCGAGGCCGGTGGTGAACTCAACCAGCTGCTGTCGAGCGTGGTGGAACTGGCCACGGCCTCGTTCACGACGGACGAGGACGCCGACGACGTCCTGGTCAGCGGCCAGACCAACCTTATGGGCTATTCCGAGCTGGCCGACATCGACCGGCTCCGCGAGTTGTTCGACGCCTTCCAGCAGAAGCGCGACCTGCTCCAGCTGATGGAGATGTGTGTCCAGGCCCCGGGCGTACGTCTGTTCATCGGCGAGGAGTCCGGATTCTCGGCACTGGATGGCTGCAGCATCGTCACTGCCACCTACGGTACGGGCGGCCGGATGCTCGGCGCGATCGGAGTTATTGGACCGACGCGTATGGCATATGAGCGGGTGATCCCCGTGGTGCAAGCCACCGCCGGATTGCTCAGCGACGCCTTGAATCGCGCCGCGGCGACCTCATAAACCGCCCCGGGAGGCGGGTTTACTATTTCCCGCGGATGTTCGGCCCCCTCATGGGGTGGGCCGGTAAGCTGACATTTGGAGCAAGCATGCAGAACAACGATCCCCACGTGCCGGATCAGACGCAGAATGGTGGCGCGGCAGACGGCGGCGTCAATGCCGACCTGGACGCCCTCACCGCGAAGTTGACCGCCCTCGAGTCCGAACTGGCTGGAGCGCGCGAGACGGTCCTGCGCGAGCGGGCGGAGATCGAGAACCAGCGCCGCCGCCTTCAGCGCGATCTCGAGCAGGCCCGCCGCTTCGCCAACGAGAAGCTCCTGGGCGACTTGCTGCCGGTCTATGACGGCATCGTCCTTGGCCTGACCAATGACGCCGCCGATGCGAAGACGCTGCGCGAAGGCCTGGAGCTGACGTTGAAGCAGCTGGAAAAGGTCACCCAGGCCAACGGCCTGAGCGTGGTCGATCCACTGCACCAGCCATTCAACCCGGAACATCACCAGGCGATCAGCTCGGTCGAATCGAACGAGCACGCGCCTGGCACGGTGGTCGCGGTGGTGCAGAAGGGTTTCGTGCTGAACGATCGTCTGCTGCGTCCGGCGCTGGTGGCCGTGGTGCGCGACAGCTAAGTCTCACAAGGCATTGAATCGATGGGGCTAGTCCCCACTTTCAAACACAGTCGCGGCCGCGGGGGCCGCATAGAAATACGGAGCAGCTTCAATGGCCAAGATCATCGGCATCGACCTCGGTACGACCAACTCCTGCGTCGCAGTGATGGAAGGTTCGACCGCGCGTGTCATCGAGAATTCGGAGGGCGATCGCACCACGCCGTCCATCGTCGCGTTCACCAAGGACAACGAAGTCCTGGTCGGCGCGCCGGCCAAGCGTCAGAACGTCACCAATCCCAAGAACACCTTCTACGCGGTAAAGCGCCTCATCGGCCGCAAGTTCACCGACGCGGAAGTGCAGAAGGACATCAAGCTCGTGCCGTACGGCATCGTGGCGCACGAGAACGGCGACGCCTGGGTGCAGACCGCCGATGGCAAGAAGATGGCCCCGCAGGAAGTCTCCGCGAAGGTCCTCATGAAGATGAAGAAGACCGCCGAGGATTTCCTGGGCGAGCCGATCACCGAAGCGGTCATCACCGTGCCGGCGTACTTCAACGACAGCCAGCGCCAGGCCACGAAGGACGCGGGTCGCATCGCCGGCCTCGAGGTCAAGCGCATCATCAACGAGCCTACCGCTGCCGCGCTGGCCTATGGCCTCGACAAGACCACCGCGGGCGATCGCAAGATCGCCGTGTACGACCTGGGTGGCGGCACCTTCGACGTGTCGATCATCGAAATCGCCAACGTCGACGGCGAGAAGCAGTTCGAAGTGCTGGCCACCAACGGCAACACCTTCCTCGGTGGCGAAGACTTCGACAACCGCGTTATCGACTACCTCGTCGAAGAGTTCAAGAAGGAGCAGGGCATCGACCTGCGCCAGGACCAGCTCGCGCTGCAGCGCCTGAAGGACGCCGCCGAGCGCGCGAAGATCGAGCTTTCCTCGTCGCATCAGACCGACGTGAACCTGCCCTACGTCACCGCCGACGCCTCGGGTCCGAAGCACCTCAACATCAAGCTGACCCGCGCCAAGCTCGAGTCGCTGGTGGAAGACCTGGTGAAGGGCACCATCGAGCCCTGCCGTACCGCGCTCAACGACGCCGGCCTGCGCGTGTCCGACATCCACGAGGTGATCCTCGTCGGTGGACAGACCCGCATGCCCAAGGTCCAGGAAGCCGTGAAGGACTTCTTCGGCAAGGAAGCGCGCAAGGACGTCAACCCGGATGAAGCCGTCGCCGTCGGCGCAGCGATCCAGGGTGGCGTGCTGAGCGGGTCGGTGAAGGACGTGCTGCTGCTCGACGTCACTCCGCTGTCGCTCGGCATCGAGACGATGGGTGGTGTGATGACCAAGCTCATCGAGAAAAACACCACGGTGCCGACCAAGGCCTCGCAGGTCTTCTCCACCGCCGACGACAACCAGACCGCCGTGACCGTGCACGTGTTGCAGGGCGAGCGCGAGCGCGCCAACGCCAACAAGTCGCTCGGCAAGTTCGACCTGCAGGGCATCCGTCCGGCGCCGCGAGGCACGCCGCAGGTCGAAGTCACGTTCGACATCGACGCCAACGGCATCCTGCATGTGTCGGCGAAGGACAAGGACACCGGCAAGGAACAGAAGATCGAGATCAAGGCCGGCTCGGGCCTCTCGGACGAAGAGATCCAGCGGATGGTGGCGGATGCCGAAGTCAACCGCGAGGAAGACCGCAAGTTCCACGAGCTGGTGCAGGTGCGTAACAAGGCCGACCAGCTGGTGCACGCCACGCGCAGCCAGTTGAAGGAGCACGGCGGCAAGGTGCCGGCCGAGCAGCTGGCCAGCATCGACGGCGCGGTATCCGAACTGGAGAAGGTGAAGGAGGGCGACGACAAGGCCGCTATCGAGGCGAAGATCACCAACCTCGAGCAGGTTGCCCAGTCGCTTTACGCCGCGGCCCAGGCCGGCGGTGCGCAGGACACCTCGCAGCAGTCTGCCCCGGGCGGCGGATCGGCCCAGCCGGACGACGTGGTCGATGCCGAGTTTACGGAAGTGAAGGACGACAAGAAGTAAGTCGTCTGCCAGGTGGTGGCCTGCCGCGGGCGAGGGGTTCGCGGCAGGTCACCCGTATCCGTCCAGGGAATGAAAGCGTGCAATGAGCAGTAAGCGCGACTATTACGAAATTCTGGGTGTGGAACGCACCGTCACCGAGGGCGACCTCAAGAAAACGTTTCGTCGCGTCGCGATGAAGTACCACCCTGACCGCAATCCGGACGATCCGGAAGCGATCGACAAATTCAAGGAAGCGAAGGAAGCCTACGACATCCTCTCCGACGCGCAGAAGCGCGCGGCGTACGACCAGTACGGTCATTCCGCCTTCGAGGGTGGCGGTTTCAGTCGAGGCAATGGTAACGGCGCCGGCTTTGGCGACGTGGGCGACATCTTCGGCGATATTTTCGGCGATATTTTCGGCGGTGGCGGCGGGCGTCAGCGTGCGCGCCGCGGCGCGGACCTGCGTTACATGATGGATCTCGATCTCGAAGAGGCCGTTTTCGGCGTCGAAAAGAAGATCGAGGTACCCACCCAGGTCAACTGCCACCACTGCAACGGCACCGGGTCGGAAGACGGCAAGGTGTCGAAGTGCTCCACCTGCGCCGGTCACGGCCACGTGCGCATGCAGAACGGCATCTTCTCCATCCAGCAGGCTTGCCCGGCCTGTCACGGCTCCGGCCAGCAGATCGAGAAGCCGTGCAATAAGTGTCACGGCGAAGGCCGCATCGAGGAAGAGCGCACGCTGTCGGTGCGTATTCCCGCGGGCGTGGACAATGGCGACCGCATCCGCCTCACGGGGCAGGGCGAAGCCGGTCCGGCCGGTTCGCCGGCGGGCGATCTTTACGTGGAAGTGCGCGTGCGCGAGCATGCGATCTTCCAGCGCGACGGTTCCGACCTTTACTGCGAGATGCCGATCCGCTTCGCGCAGGCGGCGCTGGGCACCGACCTGATGGTGCCGACGCTGGAAGGCGAAGTCGCGGTCAGCGTGCCGCCGGAAACCCAGACAGGCCAGCAGTTCCGCCTGCGCGGGCGGGGCGTGAAGTCGGTTCGCGGCGGTCGCACGGGTGACCTCATTTGCACCGTCGTCGTCGAGACGCCGGTTCGCCTGACGAAGGAACAGCGCGACCTGCTTACCCAACTGGAAACCACCTTCGTGGGCGAGGAAGCGGCAAAGCACACACCGCGCTCCACGACGTTCATGGATGGTGTGAAGGACTTCTGGTCGAAGGTCACTTCGTGACGCGTTCCATCCGTCTCGCCATCAGTGGCGCTTCCGGTCGAATGGGACGCGCTTTGCTGGACCTCGTGCGCGACGACAAACGCTTCGAACTCGTGCGTGCGGTGGTTTCGTCCTCCTCGGCCCGTCTGGGCAAAGCGGTTTACGGTGACGTCCCGGCGGTTCGTTTCGGCGATTGGTCGGGAGACGGCGATATCGACGTGGTCGTCGATTTCAGCGGGCCAGGCGGCCTCGTCGCTGCGCTGGATCGTTGCGAAGCTACTGGCGCGGCCCTGGTGACCGGAACCACCGGGTTGTCGCCTGAACTCGAGGAACGTCTGGCGAAGGCCGCCGAACGTATCGCTGTGTTGCGTGCGGCCAATTTCAGCCTCGGCGTCGCCGTGCTGACGCGCCTGCTGCGCGAAGCGGCGGCGGCATTGCCGGGGTGGGATATCGACATCGTCGAAGCCCATCACAATCACAAGGAGGATGCTCCTTCGGGCACGGCGCTGGCCCTCGGGCATGCCGCCGCGGAAGCGCGTGGCGCCAGTCTCGACGAACTGGCGGTCTACGCACGCGAAGGCCGCCCGGGCGCCCGCAAGGCGGGCACGATCGGCTTCGCGGTCGTACGCGGTGGCGACATCGTCGGCGAGCACCAGGCGTTGCTGATGGGGCACGGCGAGCGCATCGAACTGGGTCACCGCGCCACCGACCGCTCGATCTTCGCCCGGGGCGCTCTGGAAGCCGCCGCGTGGATCGCCGGCCGCGCGCCTGGCGCATGGACCATCGAGGATGTCATCCGCGGCCCTACCCAAACCTGGAGCCCGTGTTAAGATTCGCGCCGATGTCATTGGGGAGTAGCCATCCTCGTTCCCCCTGAGGAGTTCGCGTCAACAGACTTGGCGGTCTTACGACCCCATGGCGCGGACGGCAACGGCGCAGCACAGCGCGCCGGTCGCCCGGCGAGACCTTTGGCCATCGACATGCTCACCCGGGCCGGGCGAGCGATGTCGTTGTGCCATCGGTTCCTTGCGCTCGCCCGGCCTCAAGTCACCCCATGCTTCTCACGTGTTTCCTGTTCCTGGTGTCGGCCGGGGCCATCTATTTCGCCTGCGAATATTTCGTCAACGGCGTCGAATGGTTCGGGCGCAAGCTTAACCTCGGTTCGACGACCACCGGTACGGTGCTTGCGGCTTTTGGCACGGCGCTGCCAGAAAGCGCGGTGACCTTCGTGGCCGTGATCTTCGGCAAGACTCCCGAGGCCCGTGATATCGGCGTCGGTGCCGCCCTCGGTGGCCCGCTGGTGCTCGCCACCATTGCCTATGCGGTGGTCGGATTCGCTTTACATGCAGGCCGCAAGCGCTTGAAGCGAGCGGATTCCTGGGTCCGCGTGGACAATCGCCGGCTGGCCCGCGACCAGTCCTGGTTCCTGGGCATTTTCATCGTGAAGATCGGGCTGGGCCTCGTCGCCTTCGCCTGGAAGCCGTGGCTCGGCGTGCTCTTCCTGCTTTCTTACGCCTTCTACGTCTGGCGGGAAATGCGCGACGACACCAGCGCACCGGAAGACGAGGAACTGGAACCGCTGACCTTTCGCCGCCACGACGCGAACCCGACCATGGGCTGGGTGGTACTGCAGACCGGGCTTGCGCTGCTGGTGATCGCGGTGGCCTCGCGCACCTTCGTGTGGCAGCTGGAGGCGCTGGGCAGTTTCTTCCATCTTTCGCCGCACATCGTGGCGCTGGTGCTCAGCCCCGTGGCGACTGAACTCCCCGAAACGGTGAATGCCTTGATCTGGGTGCGGCAAGGCAAGGAGCGCCTGGCGCTGGCGAACATTTCCGGCGCGATGATGATCCAGGCAACGATTCCAAGCTCACTGGCCTTGTTCGCCACGCCGTGGCTGTTCGATACGCCGCTGATCGTGGCCGGTGCCATCACGGCCGTGGCGGTGATCGCCCTGTGGGCGATGTTCCGCCGTGGCGCGGTCGAGGCGCGCTGGCTGATGCCGATCGGGGCGCTTTACGGGGTGTTCGCGCTGTTCGTGGCCTGGTATTTCGGCGCCCGGTAGGAGCGCGCCCTGCGCGCGACATCCTTTCGCGAGGTGCGACAGGGATCCGCGTCCGGCCCTTTGGCTCACGGCCTCAAAATATGTCGCGCGCAGGGCGCGCTCCTACGGGGGGGGGGCGGCTTCAGTCGGGGTGGGACGCGTTCCGATCCCGGTCCGCGCCCATCTTGCGGTCCAGCTTGCCGAAAATCTTCTTGAAGACCCGCGAAAACTTGCCCCGTTTCGTCTTTCGCGCCTTCTCTTCCTCGGAGGTGAGCCAGGCCACCTGGATGACCCGGCGCTCACCCTCGTAGGGCAGGTGGCCGTGGAAGGAGTTTTCCGCCCGGCGGAACACGGCGAATTCGCCGTACAGCGGCTTCAACTCAGGGGCAACGACGTCGTCGATGTCGTTGATAGAGCGAAGGAAACGCAGGCAGCCGTCGCTGGTGTCGGGCCACATGGGGTTGAGGTAGATCAGCGCCGTGGCGATCTTCGACTTGCTGTCGGTGTGGATGGTGCCGTGGCGGCGATTGAGCAGCCGGCAGAGGGTCACCAGGGTGGGGTAATGCTCCAGCCCTTCGATGCCCAGATGGCGGCCTACGGCGGCCGAAAACTCGCGGGAGGTCATTTGCTCGACCAGCTCGTTCACCGATGGGCCGCAATCGCTTGCGTCGTAGGGAAAGAACCCTGCGCTCCCGTACTGGGGGAAATCACGGTCGAGATCATTGCGGGCGTCGTCCGGAAGCTGCCCGTGAGCGATCATGAATGAGAACGGCTCGTGCCTGATGTCGGTGTCGGGACGTTCCAGGCGGGCGGGGTCGAGCAGCATGCGGGCGGTCTCAGGTAGATACCTCCCCGGCATTGTATCGTGCCGGGGTGCGTTCCCCACGGCATTTGCCTACACGTTCATGCGTGGTTTCCAGTGGACAGAAACGTTCCTGTCACCTATCATTCTTACCCGCCCAACGATCCCTTTTCCCCGAGGCCCACGAGCCGCTTCATGCTGGCTTGCGGGCCTTGCTGCACCTGAAGGCGGCCCATCCCATGCGTACTCCTGCTCTGCTTGCTCTCGAAGACGGCAGTGTTTTTCACGGCCACGCGGTCGGTGCCCGCGGTGAGACGGTTGGTGAGGTGGTGTTCAACACCGCCATGACCGGTTACCAGGAAATCCTGACCGACCCGTCGTACTCCCGTCAGATCGTCACCCTCACGTACCCGCACATCGGCAATACCGGTACCAATGACGTCGACGTCGAGGCCGACCGCGTCCACGCGGCAGGCCTGATCGTGCGCGACGTGCCGCGCCTGGCCAGCAACTGGCGCAGCACGGAGCCGCTGCCGCACTACCTGCAGCGCCACGGCATCGTGGCCATTGCCGGCATCGATACGCGCCGGCTCACCCGCATCCTTCGCGAGAAGGGCGCGCTGAACGGCTGCATCGTCGCGGGCGATGCGATCGACGCCGACGCGGCGGTGGAGAAGGCGAAGGCCTTCCCCGGCCTCAACGGCATGGACCTGGCGAAGGTGGTCAGCACCACGAAGACCTACCAGTGGACCGAGGGCGTCTACGACCTGGACAAGCAGGCCTTCTACAACGCGCCGAAGAAGCTCAAGGTGGTCGCGTTCGACTACGGCGTGAAGCAGAACATCCTGCGCCTGCTCGCCGGTCGCGGCGTCGACATTACGGTGGTGCCCGCGCAGACGCCCGCCAGCGACGTGCTCGCCATGGATCCGGATGGCATCTTCCTGGCCAACGGCCCGGGCGATCCGGCAGCCTGCGACTACGCCATCGAGGCCACGAAGCAGATCCTCGCCACGAAGATCCCCACCTTCGGTATCTGCCTCGGTCACCAGATCATGGCGCTGGCCATCGGTGCGAAAACGCTGAAGATGAAGTTCGGTCACCACGGTGCGAACCACCCGGTGAAGGACCACGACACGGGTCGCGTGCTGATCAGCTCGCAGAACCACGGTTTCGCCGTGGATCCCGCGACGCTGCCGGCCCATGTCCGCGTCACCCATACCTCGCTGTTCGACGGCTCGCTGCAGGGCTTCGCCCTGACCGATCGCCCGGCGTTCTGCTTCCAGGGCCACCCGGAAGCGAGCCCCGGCCCGGAAGACGTCGGTTATCTGTTCGACACGTTCATTGCCGCGATGGAAGCGCACAAGGTGAAACGGGCGTCCTGACGCCCCAGGTCCCGCCATTCTCCATCCGCCATCGATTCGCGAGGAAACATATGCCAAAGCGCAGCGACATCAAGACCATCCTCGTCATCGGCGCCGGCCCGATCGTCATCGGCCAGGCCTGCGAGTTCGATTACTCCGGCGCCCAGGCTTGCAAGGCGCTGAAGGAAGAGGGCTACCGCGTCGTCCTGGTCAATTCGAATCCGGCGACGATCATGACCGACCCCGAGACGGCCCACGCCGTCTATATCGAGCCGATCAACTGGCAGACGGTCGAGCGCATCATCGCCAAGGAGCGCCCCGATGCGGTGCTGCCGACGATGGGTGGCCAGACAGGCCTCAACTGTGCCCTCGACCTGGCCGACAACGGCGTGCTCGAGAAGTACGGCGTGGAACTGATCGGCGCCTCGCGCGAAGCCATCCGCATGGCCGAGGACCGCGACCTGTTCCGCAAGGCCATGGCCGACATCGGCCTGGAATGCCCCAAGGCCGCGGTGGCCCGCTCGATGGAGCAGGCGCTGGAGATCCAGACCACGGTGGGCTTCCCGACCATCATCCGCCCGAGCTTCACCCTGGGCGGTTCCGGCGGCGGCATCGCCTACAACAAGGAAGAATTCGTCGAGATCGTCGGCCGCGGCCTTGAACTCTCGCCCGTACACGAAGTGCTGGTCGAGGAGTCGGTGCTGGGCTGGAAGGAATTCGAGATGGAAGTGGTTCGCGACAAAGCGGACAACTGCATCATCGTGTGCTCGATCGAGAACTTCGATCCGATGGGCGTGCACACCGGCGACTCGATCACCGTCGCGCCGGCGCAGACGCTTACCGACAAGGAATACCAGCGCCTGCGTAACGCCTCGATCGCCGTACTGCGCAAGATCGGCGTGGATACCGGCGGCTCGAACGTGCAGTTCGGTATCAATGCCGAAGACGGCCGCGTTGTCGTCATCGAGATGAATCCGCGCGTGTCGCGTTCGTCGGCGCTGGCCTCCAAGGCCACCGGTTTCCCGATCGCGAAGGTCGCGGCGAAGCTCGCCGTCGGCTACACGCTGGACGAGCTGAAGAACGACATCACGGGCGGCCTCACCCCCGCATCGTTCGAGCCGTCCATCGACTACGTCGTCACCAAGATCCCGCGCTTCGCCTTCGAGAAGTTCCCGGCCGCCGATGCCCGCCTCACCACCCAGATGAAGTCGGTGGGTGAGGTAATGGCCATGGGGCGCACCTTCCACGAGTCGATGCAGAAGGCCTTGCGTGGCCTGGAAATCGGCAAGACGGGCCTGAACCCGACGGGCCTGGACATTGGTAGCGAGGAAGGCTTCCTGACGCTCAAGCGCGAACTGCGCGAGCCCCGTCCGGACCGCGTGTTCCATGTGGCCGATGCCTTCCGTGCCGGCCTCTCGCTGGAAGAAGTGCACGAGTTGACCCGTATCGATCCGTGGTTCCTCGCCGCGTTCGAGGACATCGTGATGACCGAAGGCGAGGTGCAGCGCCAGGGCCTCACCGCGCTGGACGAGCCGCGCATGCGCGAACTGAAGCGCATGGGCTTTTCCGATGCGCGCCTGGCCGAACTGGTCGACACGAACGAGGCCGCCGTGCGCCACCTGCGCCGCACCCTCGGTGTGCGCCCGGTGTACAAGCGCGTGGACTCCTGCGCCGCCGAGTTCGCCACCACCACGGCCTACATGTACTCCACCTATGAGGAAGAGTGCGAAGCCAACCCGACGGACAAGGATAAGATCATCGTCCTCGGCGGTGGCCCGAACCGCATCGGCCAGGGTATCGAGTTCGACTACTGCTGCGTGCACGCGGCCCTTGCCCTGCGCGAGGACGGGTTCGAGACCATCATGGTCAACTGCAACCCGGAAACCGTGTCCACCGACTACGACACCTCCGACCGCCTGTATTTCGAGCCGCTGACGCTCGAGGACGTGCTGGAGATCGTCGACCTGGAGAAGCCGAAGGGCGTCATCGTGCAGTACGGCGGCCAGACCCCGCTGAAGCTTTCGCGCGCGCTCGAGGCAGCCGGCGTACCGGTGATCGGCACCAGTGCCGACTCGATCGACCTGGCCGAGGACCGCGAGCGCTTCCAGAAGATGATCCAGAAGCTCGGCCTGAAGCAGCCGCCCAACCGCACCGCGCGCAATGCCGACGAGGCGCTGGCCCTGGCTCGCGAGATCGGCTATCCGCTGGTGGTACGTCCCAGCTATGTGCTGGGCGGCCGAGCCATGGAAATCGTCTACGCCGACGCCGACCTCTCGCGCTACATACGCGAAGCGGTGCAGGTGTCGAACGAATCGCCGGTGCTGCTCGACCGCTTCCTCGACCACGCGGTGGAAGTGGACGTGGACATCGTCGCCGACACCGAGGGCAACGTGCTGGTGGGCGGCATCATGGAGCACATCGAGGAAGCCGGCGTGCATTCGGGCGACTCATCGTGCTCGCTGCCGCCGTATTCGCTCAGCGCCGAGGTGCAGGACGAAATGCGCCGCCAGGTGAAGGCCATGGCACAGGAACTGAAGGTCATCGGCCTGATGAACACGCAGTTCGCCATCCAGGGCGACGACGTGTTCATCCTCGAGGTGAACCCGCGCGCTTCGCGCACGGTGCCTTTCGTCTGCAAGGCCACGGGCATGTCGCTGGCGAAGATCGCCGCGCGCGCCATGGCCGGCCGCACACTCGCCGAGCAGGGCGCGACGAAGGAGATCATCCCGTCGTACTACTCGGTGAAGGAAGCGATCTTCCCGTTCCTGAAGTTCCAGAACGTGGATCCGATCCTCGGGCCCGAAATGCGTTCCACGGGTGAGGTGATGGGCGTGGGCCGCAGCTTCGGCGCCGCCTTCGCGCGTGGCCATGAAGCCGCCGGCATCAAGGCGCCGCCGAAGGGCAAGGTGTTCATGTCGGTGCGCGACGCCGACAAGGACCGCCTGCTGCCGATCGCGAAGGACGTGGCCGCGCGTGGGTACGTCATCGTCGCCACGTCGGGCACGGCGAAGTTCCTGCAGGACAACGGCGTAGCGTGCGAGCGCATCAACAAGGTGCTCGAGGGCCGTCCGCACATCGTCGACCTGATCAAGAACGGCGAGGTGGTCTATATCGTCAACACGACGGAAGGCAAGCAGGCCATTTCCGACTCGTTCTCGATCCGCCGCGAAGCGCTGCAGCAGCGCGTCACGTATTCCACGACCGTCGCAGGCGCGCGTGCCCTGGTGCATTCGCTCGACTTCCATGCCGATGGTGAAGTCAACAGCCTGCAGGACCTGCATAAGGAGTTGAAGGTATGAGCAGCACCCGTCCTCCCATGACCCAGAAGGGTGCCGATCGCCTGCGCGACGAGCTCGAGTACCTGAAGCGGGTGAAACGGCCGGAGATCGTCGCAGCCGTGGCGGAAGCCCGTGCGCACGGCGACCTGAAGGAGAACGCCGAGTATCACGCCGCGCGCGAGATGCACGGCTTCAACGAAGGCCGCATCGCCGAGCTGGAGGCCGCCCTGTCCAATTGCGAAGTGATCGATACCGAACGCCTCAGCGTGGGCAAGCGCATCGTATTCGGTGCGATCGTCGAATTGATCGACCTGGATTCGGAAGCCCGGGTCACCTATCAGATCGTTGGCGACCTCGAAGCCGATATCAAGCAGAACCTCATCGCGGTGTCCTCGCCGATCGCCCGCGCGCTGATCGGCAAGAACGAGGGCGACGAGTTCGAGTTCACGGCCCCGAACGGCCTGAAGAACTACGAGATCACAGGCGTCCGCTACAGCTGACGTCCTGAGAAGCCCTGCAATCCACGCACAATCCGGGCAAGCTTGTCCGGATTGCGCTGCACATGGATGCTGAGGATCTTCTCTCCATCCGTGACATAGCTCTGCGCTGACTCCAGCTCGCCGTCGATATAGCGGAGCAGGGACCACTCCCCATTGATGCGCGCCATGCGCACCAGCACGTTTTCCCCGTAGCGCAGGTGCGAGGCGTAGAACAGCTGGGCGATGCGCTGGCCGCCGAGCATCGGTTTCGGGAACGCGCTGACCTTGCCGCCGCCGTCGCCGCTCAGGTCGGCGTCCACGGCCAGCATGTCGCGGAGCGTGTAGAAGTCGCCCTTCGCCATGGCGTCGGCGAAGCGGCGCATCAGGACGAAGTGTGCGTCGTGCGGCACGGTCTGCCGGGGACGCTCGTCGCGAAGCTGGTCTTTCGCCCGGTGTACCAGCTGGCGGCACGCGGCTTCGCTCTTGCCGATAGTGCAGGCGATCTCGGGATAGTCGGCATCCAGCACTTCGCGCAGCAGGAAGGCCGCCCGTGCTTCCGGCGTCAGGCGTTCCAGCAGGAGCAGGAAGGCGACGGAGACGTCGCTGGCAAGTTCCTGGAGGTCTTCCGGCGAGGCGCCTTCGTCGGTAAGGATCGGCTCCGGCAGCCAGATGCCCACGTATTCCTCGCGCCGTGCCTTGGCGGCACGCAGCCGGTCGATGGCGCGCCGCGTCGTGGCGGCTACCAACCACGCTTCGGGATTGTCGATGGTCTCGCGCTCGACCCCGTTCCAGCTCAGCCAGATGTCCTGGACCACATCTTCCGATTCGGCCACCGAGCCGAGCATGCGGTAGGCGATGCCATGCAGGCGCGGCCGCAAGGCGGAGAAGGTCGCGGTGGCCTCATTCATACCCATTGAGACGATTGTGCCTGCGCATTTGTGACGCGTCTTGAGCAAAATCATCCTACACGCAATCTTTGCGTATCAACGGATCATTGTAGGAGCGCGCCCTGCGCGCGACAGCCTTTCGCGAGCCGCAACAGGCCCTGTAGCGTGACCGCAAAAAGCTGTCGCGCGCAGGGCGCGCTTCTACAACGCTCTTTTTAGGGGATCGGGATCACCAGCGGCTTGTTCTTGTCCTTCAGGATGAACACCACGAACCTGGCCGGTTCGGTCTTGCTAGCGTTGCGGCCGACAGTGTGGATGTCGTCGAGGCCTTCATAGAAGGTGTCGCCGGCCTTCAGCGTCTGCTCCGGCTTGCCCTTGACACCCATCACGATGTTGCCTTCGATCACGTACAGCATGGCGTGGGCATCGTGGCGGTGCATGTGTTCGATCGCGCCAGGCGGGTAATCCACGGAGATCATGGTGATCTCCTTGCCGGGATTGTCTTTGAGCGCCTTGGTCATGAGGTGCTTGACGGCGGGCTGCGGCGCACCTTCGGCCGGATCCTTCTGTGCAAGGGCGAGGGTCGGCGAAAGCGCGAGGAGTAGGGCGAGTGTCTTGGCGATGCGCATGGGAGTGTCCTCGGTGGGGGCTCAGGAAAGCCCGGCTTTGTCCCTGCCCCCAGGCCTTGTCGTAAGCGCCCGGGATGGGAAGGAAAGTGATGGAAGGCTAAGACCGGGCCTCTCGCCGTAGTAGATATCCGCGCGGGACTACGGTGTTGCTCGCCAGACACCAATGGCCATGTCACAAACGGTGAGCCCGGTACGTCTGTTGAATATGGACCAGCACACGAGCACCTACGAAAGTTTGCGCAGGCAACTATCGTCACGCCAGCCAGTCGACGCCGTATTCAATGGACTCCTGGACGCACTCGACGGGCTACCTGCGGACGCCTGTGTAGCTTTCCTCATGAGCGACATCTTCGAATCGGGTATCGACGAAGTAGCGATGCTGCTGCATCGCGACGCCGGCGCCTGTCGCGAACTGCTCCACGACGCACGCTCTTACATACGGGCGGGCGCCACGCGCCGCCCCCGGCCCCGGAACGAGGATCTGCCATGAACCCGTATTCGCCGTCGAGTTGCGGGGGCGCGGACGCGCTCGCCAACTCGTTTTCCGCCAGCTACGCGGGAGTGATCGCGTTCATCGCGGTGGTGAACGAGGGCAGTTTCGCCCGGGCCGCCGATCGTCTCGGCATTGGCCGCTCTGCCGTGAGCCGCAGCGTGCAGAAGCTGGAACTGCAAGTGGGAGCACGCCTATTCTCGCGCACGACGCGCAGCACCTCGCTCACCCGCGAGGGCGAGATATTCTTCGAGAACTGCAACCCCGGCGTCGAACGCATCTCTCAGGCGCTCGACGATATGCGCGAGCTTCGTAACGGACCGCCACGCGGGCAGTTGCGCATCGGTGCGCCGATGGGATTCGGGCGCAAGGTGGTGGCCCCGTTGCTGAAGCGTTTCCGCGACGCCTATCCGGATATCGCCATTGACCTGCTGCTCGACGACCGTCCCTTCGACTTCACCGGCGACCGCATGGACGTGGCATTCCGTAACGGCCGCCTGGAAGACAGCCAGATCATCGCGCGGCAGGTCGTGCCGATGCAGATGTTCGTGTGCGCCACGCCGGAGTACCTGCGCGAACACGGTGCCATCGAAAGCGTGGACGCGCTCGGTATGCACAGCGGCATTCATTACCGTTCGGGCTCGGGCCGCATCGACGAGTGGGAGTTCAAGGTCGACGGCCGGCTGCGCAAGGCGCTGCCGCCGGCCATGGAGGTATTCAACGACACCGACCTGGTCCTGCAGGCCGTGCTGGACGGGCGAGGTGTCGGCCAGCTGGCCGGCTACCAGGTCTGCGATCACTTGCGTTCCGGCCGGCTGGTACCTTGCCTGACGCAGTACGCACCCGACGACCGCGGGCATTACATCTGCTACCAGAGCCGCCAGCAGCTGCCTTCACGCATCCGCGTGTTCATCGACTTCATGATCGGCGCCATCCGGGCGATGGACCTGGAATGCGGCAGCACCTTGCCCATTGGTGCAGCAATGGCAACACCGTGATCCCGCGAAGGGTGCTACCGGGTTGAACGTACCGAACCTAGGATGATCCGACGTTCAGCAGAGGTCACGATCATGAAAATCCTTGTCATTGGCGGCACCGGTCTCATCGGGAGCAAGGTCGTGCAGCGCCTGCGCGCACTCGGTCACGAAGCCATCGCCGCTTCCCCGTCTTCGGGGGTCAACACGCTTACCGGAGAGGGCCTGGACGAGGCCATGGTCGGTGTCGATACGGTGATCGACCTGGCCAATTCCCCCGTGTTCGTGGGCCCATCGGTGCTCGACTTCTTCGAGACCGCCGGGCGCAACCTGTTCGCGGCGGAAAAGCGGGCCGGTGTCGGTCACCACGTCGCCTTGTCGGTGGTCGGTGCGGACCGGTTGACCGCGAGCGATTACCTGCGCGCCAAGGTAGCCCAGGAGAGACTGATCGCGGAATCGGGCGTACCGTTCACCGTCATCCGTTCGACGCAGTTCTTCGAGTTCCTGGGTAGCATCGCCCAGTCGACCGCCGCGGACGGCAAGATCAGCCTGCCCACCCAGTACATCCAGCCCATCGCGTCGGATGACGTGGCCGAAGCGGTCACCGCAGGCGCGCTCGGTGCGCCGGTCAATGGCATGGTGGAGATCGGCGGCCCGGAAAAATTCCGCATGTCGGAACTGGTGGCCCGCTTCCTCAACATCATCCAGGACTCGCACGAGGTGGCCGGCGACCCCGGCGCACCTTATTTCGGGGCGCAGCTCGAGGAGGATTCGCTGGTGGCGGGTGGAGGCGCCCACCTCGGCAAGATCGACTTCCCGGCATGGTTGAAGACCTCGAAGTACGCCCAGTACGCATCGGCAGCCTGAAACATGCGCAAGCCCGTAGATAAACCGGCACCGCCTCCGGTGTCGTTGCTCGACCGGTACAACGGGGCGGAATTCGCCCCGTTGTACACGGGTACGGTCAGTGTCACCGGCGGCGAGGCCGCGCATGGCCGTGCCTCCGGCAAGGCTCGCTCGACCGACGGCTGGCTCGACATAAGTCTGCGGCTGCCGCCGGAGCTGGGTGGCCCGGGTGGTGGAAGCAACCCGGAACAGCTGTTCGCGGCGGGGTTCGCCGCCTGCTTCCACGGCGCACTGAGCCTTCTGGCCACGCGCGAGCAGATCGCCATCCCCGATGCCACGGTCACCGCCGCGGTGACCTTTGGCCGCGATCCCATGGATGGCCTGTTTACCCTGGTGGCACACGTCGTCATCTCGCTCCCGGGCGTCCCGCGTCCACTTGCGGAGGGCCTGGTCCGCAACACCGAGCGCCTTTGTCCCTACGCGAAAATGGCGCGCCAGGGCATCGAGTGCATCGTGAGACTGGAAGATTGATCAGGGCTCCTGTGTATCGCTTTTATTGTTCGTGTCCGTAACGAAGTATTCGAAGTTCAAGGCACTCCGGACGGCGTGGGAGCGATTGGTTGTGGCGAGGTTCTTTGCGCTTTCCTGGTTGGTGATGAACGGGTAGTCGGATCGCCCATCCAGGAGATGGTCATAGAAGTGCGTCATTTCATGGTAGACCGCCGACCGACGTGAGTCCCATCCTTCTGCTTCCGCATCGAAGAATTTCTTGCAGAAGTGGATGTTGTATGGCGTGTGATCTTCTGCCCACGCATATGTATCTTCGTATCCTGGGCTGCAGCCGCACGTGGGTGAGATGACTCCGTTAACGAGCCGCAACGCGGCGGTTTCGATCGTGCGTTTTACCTGTGCGTTGTTTCCGGTTCCCCAGCCCGGATCTTCAGGCATGGGCTCGGCGGGATCGTGCGTTCCGAACCAGCGTGAATATCGCGGATGAGGTTTGAACGTGAGAACGAAATCATCGCCCGTAAATTCGTACACATAGATCATCGTATTCAGGAACCGCTCCGCGCGGGTGGCGTCGGCCCTCGCACCAATACGGGCGCTTTCTATGTCGACAGATTGCTCGACGTCGCATGTCAAACTGGCTACTTCGTCCGAAGCACGCCGTGCCCATGGAATGGGCGAGCGGAGAAGGAACTGGATGCGGTTCGTCGATACGACCCCTTGGGCGTTGGGAACGAAACGGCCCAGTTCGTCCAGGGGAGCCCTCTCGGGGTCAAGCGATGTCTCCAGATGCAGATCAAAACTGACGGTGTACCAACCCGCGCGAGTGAAATCGTACTCTCTGGTCAGATCAACCTCGCGTTCAAGCGTTTCTCCCGGCGCCACCTGTATGAAGTGAGCCAACCGTACGGGCCCTGTATTTACGCGTCTACCCATGTACCTGACTGGCTTGCCACTATCGTCGGTGAGGTCGAAGACGGGCTGGGGGAGTCGTCCATCCGGCGCGGCGAAAGGTGTCCACCAGCGGAATACGTTGACGGGCGCATCGCCGGTATTGGTCAAGGTGACAACGATGGTGGCGGGGCTTGGTGCCTTCGGGTCCGTAGAGAGGGAGAGTTTGGCTTCGATGTGCCCGGTCGCTATGGCACTGTGACATCCGAAGGTGGCGATCAGGATGACGCCGATCATGGGCAGAATGAACCGTCTGCGCATCAGTTTGCTCCGTACAGGGAAGGCTGAATCCTGTAAGGCATGAACGAGTGCCGCGATAGGACAAGTCCGAAAAAGGTCCGTCTGAGCCAGAGAGGCTGACGTGGTTCACACTTTTGGGATGCCGGTGCAAGTTTGAGATTCTTCGCCTTGACAACCAGCCTGATCGGCTCGCCATAAGACCAAGGTAGGGTGTGGCGGCGCCAGAAACCTGCCTAAGATCCCGTCAAGACGGATGTACCGTCATCGGCGGGGGATGGCACATGGCTTCAGGCGGCTTGCTGGCGCGGGAACGTACGATCGCAGGACCGAAGTTCAATCGCTGGCTCGTGCCCCCTGCGGCGCTTGCCATCCACCTTTGTATCGGCATGGCCTACGGGTTCTCCGTGTTCTGGCTGCCGATGACGAAACTCGTGCCGGGGGCGGATGCGGCCATCTGCGCCAGCCAGGGCTTCCTCGACCAGCTCACCACCACCACGTGCAACTGGACGGTGCCGGCGGTCAACCACATCTTTGAAACGTTCATCGCCATGCTCGGCGTGGCCGCGGCCATCTGGGGCGGCTGGCTGGAACATGCCGGTCCGCGCAAGGCGGGCTTCATCGCCGCCTGCTGTTGGGGTGGCGGCCTGGTCATCGGCGGTATCGGCGTGTCGATGCACCAGCTGTGGCTGGTCTATCTCGGTTGTGGCGTGCTGGGTGGCGTAGGACAGGGGCTGGGTTACATCACGCCCGTGTCCACCTTGATCAAGTGGTTCCCGGACCGCCGTGGCCTTGCCACCGGTTTCGCGATCATGGGCTACGGCGGCGGCGCGATGATCGGCGCACCCATTGCCGTGAAGCTGATGGCGGTCTTCGGGAACGGGGTGACGGCGGGTGTTTCGTCCACCCTGATCTGCATGGGCATCCTCTATTTCGTCGTGATGTCGCTGGGTGCCTTCGGCTTCCGCGTCACCCCGAAGGGCTGGCAGCCGCTGGGTTTCCAGCCGGATGTTGCCGGTGCGAAGAAGGCACCGCTCATCACGCATCACCACGTGCACCTCGATCGCGCGTGGAAGACGCCGCAGTTCTGGCTGATCTGGGGCGTGCTTTGCCTCAATGTGACCGCGGGCATCGGCGTGATCTCGATGGCGAGCCCCATGCTCCAGGACGTGTTCGGGGCGGGTCTGCTCGGCGTGCACTCCGCGACGGAATTGTCCACCGAGCAGAAGGCGGCGATCGCGGCCGCCGCCGCCGGGCTGGTAGGACTCATCAGCCTCTTCAATTCACTCGGTCGCCTGGGTTGGGCGTCCGCGTCGGACTTCCTCGGACGCAAGCTCACCTACATCGTGTTCTTCGTTCTCGGCATCGTGCTCTATTGCCTGTTGCCCACCCTGGGCCACATGGGCATGGCGGCGGCCTTCGTCATCACCGTGTGCGTGATCATCTCGATGTACGGTGGCGGCTTCGCCACGGTGCCGGCGTACCTCGCGGATATCTTCGGTACGCAGATGGTCGGCGCCATCCATGGCCGCCTGCTCACCGCCTGGTCGGTCGCGGGGATCGTCGGGCCGGTATTGATCGCCGGTGTGCGTGAAGCCCAGCTCAATGCCGGGGTACAGAAGACCCTGGTCTACGACCGCACGCTGTACATCCTTGCCGGGCTGCTCCTCGTGGGCCTCATCTGCAATCTCCTGGTCCGCCCGGTCGACCCGAAGTACCACATGACCGAGGACGAGCTGGCGCGCGAGCGTTCGTTGCAGCACGAATCCGCCACCTCAGCGGAAGATCTTGCCGCCGTGGCGCGGGGCGGATTCGGCATGGTGGGAACGTTGGCATGGCTGGGCGTGGGCATTCCTTTCCTGGTGGGCGTGTGGATCGCGCTGCAGAAGGCGGCCGCACTGCTCTAGCGACATTTCCGCGGGCCATTCCGGAACCTGCCACGCAGGTGTCTGATCTGCGTCGCAGTCCCTTCGGCTGGTCCGGTTGGCCTACTACTCCGGACGCGCGTGGGGGACTATCATTCGCTCGCGAGCGGCCTCGAGGGGAGGTTCGCCGCGAGGGCCGGGTGAGGCCCGGCTCAAAGGATGAGGCAGATGGGGAAGGTCATCGAGTTCCTTGCGCGTCTTGGCGGCGATGCGGCGCTACGCCATGCATCCGCTGACACCGTGCGCATGGCGCTGCTTGAAGCGGGCGTGGAAGGCGACGAACTCGGCGATGCTCTTTCGGCGAATGACGGCGATGCGCTTCGCGCCCTGCTAGGCCAGCGCGAACTCTTCTGCTCGCAGATGCCGGACGGCCCCGCCCACGAGGAGGAGGATCCGGTCGATGGAGAGGACGAGGACGAGGACGAGGACGGCGACGGCGAGCCAGACGAGAACGTTTCCCACAGCCCACCCGCGGACCCATTCCGCTAAGGCCGTGAAAAAGGCCCTCCGTCACGCTTTCCCGTGGCTAGCCACTATCCTGCTGATGGTCTGCATGGGCTTGCGCGCGACGCCCGACGAGGCCGGCAATCCGTCGTCTGCCGAGGCGATCCTCTCTCGCGCCGACGACATCAAGATCGTGGACTTCCAGGGGTTCGGCCGCCTCCTGGACGATCTGGCGACGCATGATGCGAAGCTGGCGCCGGCCGATCACTGGAAGCTGCGCTTCCTTCAGGGCTGGCGTTACACCTGGGTGGGCGATTACGAGAACGGAAGGAAAGCGTTGGAGGAGGTGGCCGACGAGGCTACCGACAACGTGCTGCGCTTTCGTGCGATGGCAACCCTGATCAACCTGCTTGGCGTCGGACACCGGTACCAGGAAGCCTTCGTGAGGCTCAACCAGCTGCAGGATCTGATGCCGTCCATCCGCGATCGCAAGGCCCGGTTCCAGGGCCTTGGCGAGGCCTCGCAACTTCTCAGTTCCGCCGGTCAGTACGAGCAGGCGGCAGCGTATGCAAGGGAGATGATGGAGAACCCGGCACCCGGCCGGACGATATGCGTCGGTGCGCAGCACCTGCTCCGTGCGGAGCGCGAAGCGAACCGGCTGAAGACGCTGGACCCCATGTACCTGCGGGCAATGGAAGTCTGCGATACGACGGGCAACGATGTCTTCGCGGACACCATGCGTGCCGACATCGCCGCCTTCCATCTTCGCCAGGGCCGGCCCGCCGAGGCCGTGAAGATCCTGACGGATTCCCGGGACAGGCTGCGCGCGCTGAATTATCCCGCGCTGCTGACGGAATACGATGCCACGCTTGCGCAGGCTTACCTGAAGCTTGGCGACGTGGCCAATGCGCGACGCTTCGCGCTTTCCGCGGTGGCGGGTTCGATCAAGGACGAATTCACCGATCCGCAGCGCACGGGTTACAGCGTGCTCTATGAGGTGGAGCGCCGCCTGGGCAATGCGCCAGCCGCGCTGGCTTACCACGAAAAATACATGGAAGCCGACAAGGGCTATCTGAACGACGTGAGCGCACGCAGCCTTGCGTTCCAGATCGTCGATCAGCAACTCCTGGCGCGCAAGGCCGAAGTCGACGCCTTGAACAAACAGAACGAAATCCTGAGGCTTACCGGCGCGCTTGACCGGAAGGAAGTGGAAACCGGACGCCTTTACATCGTCGTGCTGCTCGCCAGCCTCGGGGCGATCGGCTGGTTGCTGCTGTGGCTGCGGCGCTCGCAGTTGCGCTTCATGAAGCTGGCGCGGCGCGATGGTCTCACGGGTATCTGCAATCGCGAGCACTTCGTGGAACAGGCGCAGCGCGTGCTGGCCTACGGTGCGCGTTCCGATCGTGGCGCCTGCCTGATCCTGTTCGATCTGGATCACTTCAAGGCCGTGAACGACACCTTCGGGCATGCTGTCGGCGACGAGGTACTCAAACGTGGCGTGGACGTGTGTCGTCGCGCCCTGCATGCCTGCGATGTCTTCGGCCGCCTGGGTGGTGAGGAATTCGCGGTGCTCCTGCCCGATTGCAGCCCGGCGCAGGCTCGCGCCCGTGCGGAGCAGCTACGCCTCTCGATCGCGGCCACCTCGGCCACACAGGCGCTGCCCACCCTGGCGGTGACCGCGAGCTTCGGCATCGCCGGCACCATGCAATGCGGCTTCGAACTGCACCGTCTGCTCGTGGTGGCCGACGCGGCGCTTTACCGGGCGAAGCGGGCAGGGCGCAATTGCGTGTTCATGGGCGATACGGGTGACATTCCGGATTCGCCCTACCTGTCCGAGGCCAGAGGATAAGCGTGCCTTCCGGCGTTGGACATAAAAAAAGGCCGCTTTCGCGGCCTTTTTTCGACACGTCGCAGCTGGATCAGCGCTGACGGGCCTTGAAACGCGGGTTGCTCTTGCAGATCACGAACACTTTGCCGCGACGGCGAACGACTTTGCAGTCACGGTGACGCGACTTCGCGGACTTCAAAGAGGAAAGCACCTTCACGGCCAGCTCCTGAAACTTTACGGACAAGGAAAAACGGAATTGTAGCGATCTGCTTCTGCTTACGCAAGCACCGGCCGCCATTGGTCTTTCAGGCGAGGCCCAGTTTGGAGCGGGCCTCGCGGACGGTGCGAAGGAAGCTTTCCAGCACCGGGGACGTATTGTCCACGCGCGAGGCCACAGCGAGCAACAGATGGGCCTCGGGGTCGTCGACCGGGACGAAGGCGACGCCTTGCAGATGCACGACCCGTAACGACGCCGGCACGAGAGCCACGCCCAGTCCGGCCGCCACCAGCGGAAGGAGGGAAGGAATCTGCTGCGCTTCCTGGCGAATGTGTGGCCGGAATCCCGCCTTGTTGGCGAGCAAAGCCAGGCGGTCGTTGAGGGTCGCGGCCTGGGCGCGCGGCGGTGCCACGAACCGCTCCCCCGCCAGTTCGACCATTCGCAGGACCGGCTGCTTCGCCAGCCGGTGGCCTGCGGGCAGGGCGATCACCAGCGGCTCGTGATCGATCACCTCCACGTTGAGCTGACGAGCGTTCGCCACGCCCTCCGGGTGGGCGCGCAGCAGGCCCACGTCAATCTGACCGGACAAGATGGCGTCGTACTGGGCCCCCGTGAACATTTCCCCAAGGTGCAGGCTCACGCCGGGTACGGCGTGGGAAAAACGGAGCAGGGTTTCAGGCAGTGCCGGATGGAAGGACACCGAGACGGCGTAGGCGAGCCTGAGTTGGCCGGTGAAGCCGGCAGCCGCTTCGGTCACCACCGTCCTGGCGCTCTCGGCACGGGCGAGGATGGCCTTTGCCTCGGCGAGGAAAAGCCGGCCGGGTTCGGTCAGGGCCACGCGGCGGCGGTTGCGGTCGAGCAGGCGAACGCCGAGGTCGGCTTCAAGCGACTGGATTTGCTGGGAAAGCGGCGGCTGGGAAATATGCAGGCGCTGCGCCGCCTGGGTGAAGCTCAGGGTCTCGGCAACCTCGACGAAGTAGCGTAGCTGGCGCAAGTCGAACATAGTCGATTTTCGAATAAGTGAGTGCCGAAAGATATATTGGCCGGAATTTCCTAGGAAATCTATGATTCACCTCGACCTACCACCAACCCCTCCCCCTGGGTCGGTAGGTCCCTCGCCCCGCATCGACGCTAAACACCGGCATTTGGCCTACCTCCCCCCCCGAGGCCCATGCTGAGGCGTCCTCTGCGGGGCGACTTCTTTTTTACGTTCGGAAACGGCACGGCCGGCGGGACGCCCTGTGGGAGCGCGCCCTGCGCGCGACAGATTTTCGGCCCGGTTCCGAAGCTTGCGCGCCAGCTCCGGCTTCCGGCCTCAAAAGCTGTCGCGCGCAGGGCGCGCTCCTACGATCGATCAGACCTTCGAAGTGAAATAGCAGCCGGTGCCGGCGCGCACCTGGGCCTCGTCCACGCCCGGCGCCAGTTCCACCAGCGCCAGCCCGTTCGGGGTCACGTCGAACACGGCCAGGTCCGTGATGATCCGGTTCACCACCTCTTTGCCGGTGAGCGGCAAGGTGCACTCGGTGAGGATCTTGGGTGAACCATCCTTCGCCGTGTGTTCCATCAGCACCACGACGCGCTTCACGCCGGCCACCAGGTCCATGGCGCCACCCATGCCCTTCACCATCTTGCCAGGCACCATCCAGTTCGCGATGTCGCCGCCGCAGGTGACCTGCATGGCGCCGAGGATGGAGATGTCGATGTGTCCGCCGCGGATCATGGCGAAGGAATCCGCGCTGGAAAAATACGACGCGCCGGCGCGGGCGGTCACCGTCTGCTTGCCGGCATTGATAAGGTCGGCGTCCACTTCGTCGTCCGTCGGGAATGGGCCGATGCCGAGCAGGCCGTTTTCCGACTGCAGCCACACGTCCACGCCCTGGGGCAGGTGATTCGCCACCATGGTCGGCAAGCCGATCCCGAGGTTCACATAGTCGCCGTCGGAGAGTTCCAGGGCGGCGCGCTGCGCCATCTGTTCGCGGGTCCAGGCCATGGTCGGTTTCCTCAGGCGCGCACGGTGCGCTGTTCAATGCGCTTCGACGGCGCGGGATTATGCACGATGCGGTCCACGTAGATGCCTGGCGTGTGGATGTGGTCCGGTTCCAGCTCGCCCACCTCGACCATGACCTCCACTTCGGCGATGCAGACCTTGCCGGCCGTGGCGACCATCGGATTGAAGTTGCGCGCTGTCTTGCGGTAGACGAGGTTGCCGGACGGATCGGCCTTCCACGCCTTCACCAGGGACACATCGGCCACGATGGAGCGCTCCATCACGTACATGTGCCCGTCGAACTCGCGGGTTTCCTTGCCTTCAGCCACCTGGGTGCCGTAGCCGGTGCGGGTGAAGAAGGCCGGGATGCCGGCGCCCCCGGCGCGCAGCTTCTCGGCCAGGGTGCCCTGCGGGGTGAACTCCACCTCCAGTTCGCCGGCGAGGAACTGGCGTTCGAATTCCTTGTTCTCGCCCACGTAGGAAGAAATCATCTTGCGGATCTGGCGGGTGCCAAGCAGCTGGCCCAGGCCCACGCCGTCGATGCCGGCGTTGTTGGAGACGGCGGTGAGTCCGGTCACGCCGGAATCGCGCAGCGCCTCGATCAGCAGTTCCGGAATGCCGCAGAGGCCGAAACCGCCAACGGCGACGGTCTGCCCATCGGCCACGAGACCGGCCAGTGCCTCGCGGGCGCTGGCGACGCGTTTGTCGCGCGAATGCGACTTCACCTGGTTCATGCGCATCGATTCCTTCCGGACGGTCCGCCGCCGGTTCGCCGCCCATGATAGCCGAGCCCGGCGAGGACCTTCGCCGCAGTGCGGGAAACTTGCAAGAACCCATGGCCGTGATGGCGCTTTGATGGGAGGGGTTCCATCCTGAAGCCTTTCCCCCCAGCCGGAGACCTTCCTCATGAGCAAGCAGAAGATCGGCGTGATCGGCATGGCCGTGATGGGTCGCAACCTTGCCTGGAACATAGAGAGCCGCGGGTACGCGGTATCCATCTTCAATCGCAGCAAGGAGAAGACAGACGAGGTCATGGCGGAGAGCCCGGGGAGGAAGCTGGTGCCGTCGTATACGCTCGAGGACTTCGTGGATTCGCTGGAAAAACCGCGCCGGATCCTGCTCATGGTGCAGGCAGGCGCCGGTACCGATGCCGTCATCGCGCAGCTGCGTCCGTTGCTTGACAAAGGCGACATCCTGATCGACGGCGGCAACACCTACTACAAGGACACGGTCCGGCGCGGCGAGGAGCTGGCTGCCGACGGGCTGCACTTTATCGGCACCGGCGTATCCGGCGGCGAGGAGGGCGCGCTGAAAGGGCCTTCGATCATGCCCGGTGGCCCACGTGACGCTTATGACCTGGTGGAGCCGATCCTCACCGAAATCGCGGCGCGGGCACCAGACGGCGAGCCCTGCGTCATCTACATCGGCCCCGGCGGTTCCGGGCACTACGTAAAGATGGTGCACAACGGCATCGAATATGGCGACATGCAACTGATCGCCGAAAGCTACGCCGTGCTCAAGCACGTGGCTAGCCTTTCCAACGTGGAACTGGCCGACGTTTACCGCGAATGGAACGAGGGCGAACTCGACAGCTTCCTCATCGAGATCACGTCGAAGATCTTTCGCCGGAAGGACGACAAGAGCGGAAAGATGCTTGTGGACATGATCCTGGATCGTGCCGCGCAGAAGGGCACGGGGAAATGGACGAGCCAGAGCGCGCTGGACCTTGGCGTTCCGCTCACCCTGATCACCGAATCGGTGTTCGCCCGGGTGCTGTCGTCCATGAAAGAGGAACGCGTCGCCGCCGCCCGGGTGCTGGCCGGGCCGGAGGCTCCCCGATTCAGTGGCGATCGCAAGGCTTTTATCGAGTCCGTGCGCCGCGCGCTTTACATGAGCAAGATCATTTCCTACGCCCAGGGCTTCGCCCAGCTGCGGGCGGCTTCCGACGAAAACCGGTGGGACCTCGATTACGGCGGCATCGCGAAGATCTTCCGCGCCGGTTGCATCATCCGGGCGCGCGTGCTGCTGCAGAAGATCACCGATGCCTACAAGAACGACGGAGCGCTGAGGAACCTCCTGCTCGACCCGTATTTCCGCGATGTGGCCCGGAACTACCAGACGGCCTTGCGCGAGGTGGTGGGCGAGGCGGTGAGGGTGGGCGTGCCGGTGCCCGGCTTTTCGGCGGCCGTGGCCTATTACGACAGCTACCGTGCCGAGACGCTGCCCGCCAATCTCATCCAGGCGCAGCGCGATTTCTTCGGGGCGCACACCTTCGAGCGCGTGGACGAGAAGGGTAGTTTCCACGCGGAATGGGCCGAATGATGGCTTCTAGGAACTTTCTGAATTTGTTGTAAGTCTAATCCCGTGATCCATGTCGGCCACGGGGAGCTAGCGCTGTAGAGACCCTCCCTTTAGAGTTGGCGGATCGGCGGTAGGCCAGGGGTCGGCATCATGCCGAGTCCAACGAGGGAGTACGTTGTTCCATGCCTAGAAGTTCTCTGATCGCCGCTACGGCGCTCGCGGTCGCGCTTGCCGGCTGCTCGACGCTGCCGCAACCGCGCGACGACGGATCGCTGCAACGCGAGGCGCTGGCCGGCATGGAAAAGCCGGTGCCGAAGCCGATGGCGGTGGGCGACACCAATCCGCCGGTGCCGCCGGTGGCGGCGCCGGACATCACCACGGGCACGGGCGAGTTCGTCAAGCCCGTGGGCCTGGCCAAGCCCATGCCGGTCGCGGCCGGGGCGGGCACGGTCACCTTCAATTTCGAGAACCAGCCGGTCGAGTCGGTGGTCAAGGCGATCCTGGGCGACCTGCTGCACGAGAACTACTCGATCGTGCCGGGCGTGCAGGGCAACATCTCGTTCTCCACCTCGCAGCCGGTGACCAGCGAGCAGGCGCTGCCGATCCTGGAGACGCTGCTGTCGTGGACGGGCAATGCCCTGGTCCAGACCAACGGCCGTTACGTGGTGCTGCCGTCCAAGGAGGCGGTGGCGGGCAACCTGGTGCCGAGCATCGGCGCCGCGGCGCCGCCGGGTGGTTTGCAGGCCCGCCTGTTCCCGCTGCGTTTCATCTCGGCCACGGAGATGCAGAAGCTGATCAAGCCGTTCGCCCGGCCGGATGCGACCCTGCTTGCCGATCCGACGCGCAACGTGCTGGTGATGGCGGGCACGCCGACCGAGCTCGACAACTACGAGCGTACGGTCAAGACCTTCGACGTGGACTGGCTGCGCGGCATGTCGGTGGGTGTCTTCAGCCTGCAGCGCGCCGAGGTCAAGGAGTTGACGCCCACCCTGGACAAGTTGTTCGGGGAAAAGGGCAACACGCCCATGGCGGGTTTGCTGCGCTTCATTCCCATCGAGCGGACGAACTCGCTCGTCGTGATCAGCCCGCAGCCGGCCTACCTGGAAGAAGTCAAAAGCTGGATCGACCGGATCGACCGCGGCGGCGGCAACGAGCCGCAGCTGTACGTCTATGACGTGCGCAACGTGCAGGCCTCCGATCTCGCCCAGTACCTGTCGGATATTTACGGCGGCGGATCAGGTGGCAGTCGCTCCGGCGACAGCGGTGGCCGCGTAGGCCCCGGCCTGAGCTCGGGCACGCTCGGCGGCGGCGATAGCGACCTCGGCAATCGCGACGGCTCCGGGCTCGGCAGCACCACGGGTGCTTTCGGCAACAGCTCTTCGTCCGGTTCGCTCCTCAATACGACGAACAACAATGGGCTCAACGGCTCGTCCTCGTTGTCGGGCATGGGTAGTGGTTCGTCGCTTGGCTCCTTCGGTTCGAACGGCAGCAGCGGCTTCGGCGACGACTCGTCGTCGCGGCGCCAGCACAGCGGTCCGGTGACCACCGATGAAGGTGTACGGATCACTTCGGTGGACTCGAACAACCAGCTGATGGTGCGGTGCCGGCCGGCGCAGTGGACGGAGATCGAGCAGGCGATCAAGCGCCTCGATGCCGTGCCGCTGCAGGTGCAGATCGAAACGCGCATCCTCGAGGTGGCGCTGACGGGTCAGTTCCAGTTCGGCGTGCAGTGGTACCTGGAAGGATTGGTGGGTGGCACCAACGGCAGCGTC
This sequence comes from Luteibacter sp., assembly GCF_036499525.1. Lineage (GTDB taxonomy): Bacteria > Pseudomonadota > Gammaproteobacteria > Xanthomonadales > Rhodanobacteraceae > Luteibacter. The sequence goes on from NZ_DASYDO010000015.1 coordinate 41,058, forward strand.
GGTCAGCCGGGCAACAAGCAGCAGTGGGCTTTGGGTGACGGTGGCAACAGCTTCCGTCAGGGCCAGGACGCGTTCTTCTATTCGTTCGTCAACAACAACCTTGCCGTCGCACTGCGCGCGATGGAGACGAGTGGCAACACGAAGACGCTGTCGGCACCGTCGCTTGTCGTGCTGAACAACCAGAAGGCCCACATCCAGGTCGGCGACCAGATTCCGATCACGCAGACCTTCGTGAACACCAGTGCGAACACGGACAACACGATCGGCCAGGTGGAATACAAGGACACCGGCGTGATCCTCAACGTGCGTCCGCGAGTGAATCCGGGCGGCTTGGTGTACCTCAATATCAACCAGGTGGTCAGTGCGCCGGGTGTGAAGGACACGGCGACCGGCAACTTTCCGATCCAGCAGCGCGAGGTCGCCACCCAGGTGGCGGTGCAGAGTGGGCAGACGGTGCTTCTGGGCGGCCTTATCAAGCAGCAGGAAGGATTGACCGATACGGGTATTCCCGGGCTCAACCGGATACCGGTGCTGGGCCGCCTGTTCGGTTCGACCACGCGCAACCGCGACCGCACCGAGCTGATCGTGCTGATCACGCCCCGCGTGATCAGTAACGGCGAGGAAGCCAAGCAGGTGACGGACGAGTACCAGCGCAAGTTCGAGTCGCTGCGGCCGTATCGCTCTGAAGCCAGACTGGGTAGCGGCGAGCCCACCGTGACGGTGCCGCTCAAGCCCTGAACAGCGTCCGACCTTCAGGTAGGCGCGCTCCTACCCGAAAGGAGCGCTCCTACTCAGTGGGCGAGGGGGTTAGGGTAGCTGAGCTTCGGCTGTACCGACTGAAGCCAAGCTGGGCGCCGACGCGCCGACGCGCCGACGCACCGGCGGTGACGGTACCGCTCGACAGGCCTTAGGCACCTGCCTGCCTTCGGACTTATCTACTCGTAGGCCCCTACGGACATCGGCCAGGTCCGGCGCAGGTCGGGCATGCCAGGGACGGTGGTCCGTTGCGGCAGGGGCAGCGGCATGCGTAGCCCGGGAATGCCCCCGGTGGCGTCGCCGACGATCGCGATGACGCAGCCGCCGCTTTCCTGCGACGTGCCGAACGAGAGCCGGCCCCAGGGCATCTGCATCACCACGTAGCGATTGGGCAGCATCGAAGGTGCGGCGGGCAGGACGGTTTCGGATTCCGCGGCATGGAATGCCTCGTCCAGTCCGGAGCGCTGGAAGCACGGGCGCTGTTCGAGTTGGATGGATGTAAAGCGGACGATGGGTATGTCGCCGCCTTCGTCGATGCCGCGTGCCTCGAAAGCGCTCACCCGGAAGCCGTCGCGAGTGACGAAGGGCATGCTCCGCACGATCTGCGGCGGGGCGTCGGCCGTGGGATGCAGGCCGCCGGGCAGCTTGTCCGACAGGGCATCCATGGCGTTGGGCAGGGTGCCCATGGTCGCGTTGATGATCTCCACCAGCGTCTTGCCGCTGCGCGGCACGGCCAGCGGTTCGGCGCCCGCGGGCAGGGCCGGAATCGCGAGCAGGGCCAGGGAGAAGAGGAGGCGCATGGGTCCGGGACGGGAAGGTCGGGGCGCTAGTGTGCACGAGTTGAGGGGGAACCTTGCATGTGCCGGCGATCGCCCGGATATGGGGGGGATGATCGATCTTCGTTTTGACAATGCCTTCGTCCGCGAACTTCCGGCCGATCCCGAGACGTCGAACGTGCCGCGCCAGGTCGCCGGCGCCGCGTTCTCCTGGGTTGAGCCGACGCCGGTACCGGCGCCGCGAACCATCGCGGTTTCCGGTGAAGTAGCGGGCATGCTCGGCATCGCCCCCGACGCGCCGGACTTCGCCCAGGTTTTTGCCGGCAACGCGCGCTGGCCGGGCATGACCGGCTACGCCATGGCGTATGGGGGGCACCAGTTCGGGAACTGGGCGGGCCAGCTCGGCGACGGCCGGGCCATCGGGCTTGGCGAGGTGCTCACGCCCCGCCATGGGCGACAGGAAATCCAGCTGAAGGGCGCGGGGCGAACGCCATACTCTCGTGGTGCCGATGGCCGGGCTGTGCTGCGCTCGTCCATCCGCGAGTTCCTGTGCAGCGAGGCCATGCACCATCTCGGCGTGCCCACGACGCGGGCACTATCCTTGGTCGCCACGGGCGAGAGCGTCGTGCGCGACGTCATGTACGACGGCCATCCGGCGCCCGAGGCCGGGGCCATCGTCTGCCGCGTGGCGCCTTCGTTCCTGCGCTTTGGTTCCTATGAGCTTCCCTCGTCGCGCGGGGATGTCGACCTCCTGCGTCGTCTCGTGGATTTCACCATCGCGACCCATTATCCGCAGTTCGCGGGGCTTCCCATGGACGACGGATACGCAGCTTTCTTCGCGGAGGTATGCGAGCGCACGGCCGTGCTCATGGCCCAGTGGATGCGGGTTGGCTTCGTGCACGGCGTGATGAACACGGACAACATGTCCATCCTCGGCCTCACCATCGACTACGGCCCCTATGGCTGGATCGACAACTTCGATCCGGACTGGACGCCGAATACCACCGACCGCATGCACCGCCGCTACCGCTTTGGCCAGCAGCCGCAGATAGGCTATTGGAACCTGCAGAGGCTCGCGCAGGCGCTGTCGCCGCTATTCGACGGGGTCGGGCCCCTGCAGTCAGGGCTGGATCGCTACGTGGAAACCTTCGGGGCGACGGACGCGGCCTTCTCGGCGGCGAAGCTGGGCCTGGCCCAGTCGCAGGCTGGCGACGAGGAACTCGTGGCGGATCTTCGCGGCCTGCTGCTGACGGGCGGCATGGACATGACCATCTTCTTCCGCGACCTCGCTTCGCTGGACCTTGCCGCGCCGCAGGTGGGCAGCGTGGGTGCCGCCTTCTACGAGGAAGCCGGCCGCATCGCCGTCGACGAGCCGTTGCAGGCCTGGTTACACCGCTATGCCGACCGGGTACGAGCCGACGAGTCCCCGGAGGAGGAGCGGCTGGCATTGATGCACGCGAGCAATCCTCGGTACGTGCTGCGCAACTACCTTGCCCAGGAAGCGATAGACAGGGCGGAGCAGGGCGACGAGGAAGGCATCCACGCGCTGCTCGATACCCTGCGGCGACCGTACGACGAGCAGCCGGGCAAGGATCATCTGGCCGGGAGGCGCCCGGAATGGGCGCGCGAACGCGTGGGATGTTCCATGCTTTCCTGCAGCAGCTAGAATCTGCGGTCCCCTTTCTCGACCAAGGTCCTCGCGTTGTCTGCCGGTTCCGCTTCCGACGCTGCCCTCGATGCGCTGTTCGTGCCGTTCGCGACGGGAGAACTGAGCCTGCCCGCGGACGACAGCCTGCTTATCCTTCGTGCCCGCGATGGCTTCGTTCTACGCGAAAAGCGCCGGCCCGGCTGGACCTTGCAGCAGTCCTTCAAGCCGGCGGCGGACGCTTTGGCGCGATCCGGTTTTGCCGTGCTGCCGGAGATCCCGGAAGGGCGCTACCGCGTGGTGATGGTGCTGCCGACGCGACAGCGCGAGGAATCACGCGCCCTTTTCGCGCAGGCCATGACGCTCGTCGACGCGACCGGCGTCGTGGTCGCGAGCGTTCCCAATGCGGAAGGTGCAAAGACTGCCGAAGCCGACTTCGCGCTGCTCGCCGGTGGCGTCGCTCGCCTCTCTAAACACAAGTGCCGCGTATTCTGGACGCGGCCGGGTACCGCGCCGGATGCCTCGCTGCTCGGGGGATGGCTCGCCCTTGATGAGCCGCTGCCCACGGCCGACGGACGCTTCATGACACGGCGCGGCCTGTTCGCCTGGGACCGCGTGGACACCGCGTCATCCTTGCTTGCCAGTGTCTTACCCACCTCCCTTTCCGGCCGGGTGGCCGATCTGGGCGCTGGATTTGGCTATCTCGCCTGCGAGGTCATCGCTCGATGCCCTGCGGTAACCGCCGTAGACCTGTATGAAGCGGAAGCGCGCGCGCTGGATCCCGCCCGACGGAATCTCGCGGAAGCGATTGCCCGTTCCGGCCGCGATGTCGCGACGACCGTGCGTTGGCACGACGTCGCCCACGGCATCGACGCCGGCTACGACACCATCGTCGCGAATCCACCTTTCCACCAAGGGCGCGCCGACGATCCATCGCTGGGCCGCGCGTTCATCGCCGCGGCCGCCCGGGGGCTGGCCACGCACGGCAGCTTCTGGATGGTCGCCAATCGTCATCTCGCTTACGAAGCCACCCTCGATGCTTGTTTCGCCAGCGTGCGAACCGTCGCCGAGCGCGACGGCTTCAAGGTCGTCGAATCCCGGGAGCCCCGCCGATGAAACTCGTCCGCCTGTTGGCGAACCTCGGCTATGGAAGCCGTAAGCAGGTTGCGGCGATGTTCCGCGAAGGTCTGGTCACGGATGCGGCGGGCGAGGTGCTCTACGCCGATGACAAAGTCGAACACGCCGATGTGCGCTTCGACGGCGAACCGCTCGATCCGCCGCAGGGCTTGCTGCTCATGCTCAACAAGCCTACGGGGTATACCTGCTCGCGCAAGGATGTGGGCCGCCTCGTCTACGATCTGCTGCCACCGCGCTTTTCGCTGCGCAATCCCGTTCTGTCCACGGTGGGCCGGCTCGATCGCGATACGTCGGGCTTGCTGCTTTTTACTGACGAAGGTCAGTTGCTGCACCGGATCATTTCGCCAAAGGCCTCGGTGCGGAAGGTGTACGAAGCGACCCTGGCGTCCGACCTGCGTGGCGACGAGGGCCCTACGTTCGCCGCCGGCACACTGATGCTGGAAGGTGAAACCGACCCGCTGGAGCCCGCCGCACTGGAAATACTCGGCCCGCGCCATGCCCGCCTTACCCTCACGGAAGGTCGCTACCATCAGGCCCGCCGCATGTTCGCGGCCGTGGGCAACCACGTGGAGACGCTGGAGCGCGTAGCCCTGGGAGGCCTGACGCTCGATGGACTGCCGCCGGGCGAATGGCGGCAGTTGACGATCGAAGACACGGCCCGCATTTTCCAACGTTAAAAAAAGGGTGCAGTATCGGGGTTCCCTCGAACTCAAGGAGCCGACGATGAATCGTATAGCCGTAGCGATGGCCGGATTGCTGGTTTGCGCCGGCGCACAGGCCGCCGACAAGAGCGTGACCGTGCCGATGACCCTCGTTTCCGCAAGTGGCGAAGGCGCCTCCGTCGGCAAGGTCACCGTGACCGAGAGCGCCGAAGGCCTGGTCTTCACCCCTGACCTGAAGGGCCTGCCGGCGGGCGAGCACGGGTTCCACCTGCACGACAAGTCGAGCTGCGCGCCGGGCGAGAAGGATGGCAAGAAGGGCGCCGCACTTGCCGCGGGCGGCCATTACGACCCGGCGCACACGGGCATGCACGAAGGTCCGGATTCCACCTCGGGTCATGAAGGCGACCTGCCGAAGCTCACCGTGGGTGCCGACGGCACCGACACCACGGCGGTCACCGCGCCACGCCTGAAGAAGCTGGCCACGCTGAAGGGCCACGCGCTCATGATCCACGCAGGTGGCGACAACTATTCCGACAAGCCCGAGGCACTGGGCGGCGGCGGTGCGCGCATCGCCTGCGGCGTGGTCAAGTAAGGAAACAATGGCCCAAAGCGGTCTTTTCGCTGCGGAACCGCTCGTGATCGTCGACGACGAGCACGGGCGGTTCGCCTACGAGCCGGGCGTCGTCGCGCCCGAAAAAGCAGAGGCATGGTTCGCGACCCTGCTGGCCGACATCCCCTGGGAAGCGCAGCGTCGCGCCATGTATGGTCGCCAGGTGGACGTGCCGCGGCTGGTGCAGCATTACGCGCTGGACGATCCGGGCCTGCCTCCGGTACTGGGCGAGGCGGGCAGGGAAGTCATTGCGCACTCCGGCGTGCCTTTTACGTCGGTCGGCCTCAACCTTTACCGCGACGGTCGCGACAGCGTCGCTCCGCATAACGACCACCTCGAAGAACTCGCCGAAGGCGCACCCATCGCACTGTTGTCGCTGGGAGCGGCGCGGCGGATGTCGCTACGCGAACGGGAAGCGCCGAAACGCGCGTTCGACATCGACGTGGAGCCGGGCAGCCTGCTCACGATGAGCTACGTCACCCAGTTCCATTACGACCATGGCATCCCGAAGACGCGCGCGGCGGTCGGTGCGCGGATCAGCCTGGCATTTCGCGTCCGGCCGGATGGGCAGGCTGGCGGGCGGCGTTATATTTCAAAGCGGGCCGGTGCTATGTAGGAGCGCGCCTGCGCGCGACATGTTTTCGCGAAAGTCCCCGGCCTTGCGCGCCAGCTCCGAGTCACGGCCTCAAAACATGTCGCGCGCAGGCGCGCTCCTACATGGGCCTTTAGAACAGGTCGATGCTGCCTAGTGTCACCGGCGAGGCCAGTTCGCCGCGTGCCGTCAGTGATTCGTACCCATGCACGCTGTCGCGCCCGTTCTGCTTGGCGAAATAGAGCGCCTTGTCCGCACGGTCCAGCACGATTTCCGGGTAGTCGTTCTCGGTGATCCGCGCATAGCCGATACTGACCGTGACATGGCCCACCTGCGGATAACCATGACCGGCGACGAACTGGCGGAAGCGGTCGAGCACCACGTGCACCGCCGCTTCGTCGCGTGCCGCGATCAGCATGACGAATTCCTCGCCGCCGAAGCGGAACATCACGTCGCCCTGGCGGAAGCTCGCGCGCATCTGCTGGGCGAGCATGAGGATCACCTCGTCACCGTAGACGTGGCCGTAGGTATCGTTGATCCGCTTAAAATGATCGATGTCGAGGATGGCCAGGAAGAGCTGGGAAACGTCGTCCTGGGGCTGGCGCTGCTCCTTCCCCCCGGGCGAGGCACCCCGTGCCCGCTGGCGCTGCAGCTTGAGCAGCCGTTGAAGCCGCTGTTCGAAACTGCGCCGGTTGTACAGGCCGGTAAGCTTGTCCCGCTCGCTTTCGTTGAGCAGGGCAATGTAATTGCCGTAGATGCGGGCGAAACCCTCCACCATCGAGCGGACCTCATCCAGCGAATCCTTTGCCTCGAGCATCAGCGCGCCGATGGCCGCGTGCTCCCGCTGGATGGGGATGACCAGACGGTTGGTGCCGTCCTCGGTGACGTCGCTGATGGCTTCGAGGGTCTCCATGGCGCACACGATGGTGTCGATGGGATCGCCTTCGCGGCCCGGATCGATCGCCTCGACCACGAACCCGCCGCCGGGCTTGCGCGAGCAGACCACGATGGAATCCACCGGGTGCTGCAGGCTCTCGCCGCGCTTGCAGAGGGTGACGCTGCTGACGTCGACCAGCTCGGCCAGCGAAAGCACCACGCTGTGGTCCAGCGCGTCGATGTCCCGGTGATGGGTGAACTCGGCCACGGAGGCGAGCAGGCGGGATTCCGGCAGCGTGCCGGCGAGGGCGTGCCACGGAGCTTTCATGGCGGCGTTTTCCCTGCCACCGACCTGTCGCGATATAGGCAACTGACTGGCACCGACACTCCCTCCCCCGAGAAGAGCGCGCCACCGCAGCGGGCCCCAAGTGCGTCTGTCCGGCAATCCAGGCTCGGCGACCCACGTGGGTATGTCGGCTGGCCAGCCAATAACTTTAGGGCGAAACCGGCAAAAAGTAAAAATATGTGAACCAGGTCACACTTACCTGCCTTCACAAACGTGAAGGCAGGGGCTAGGGCATCGGCCTTTCAGTCCCCCTCAAGCCAGCCCCGCCATTTGAAGAACAGAACGGGCAACACGATGCTGATAAGGATGGCCGCGATCGCCATTGGGTAGCCAAAGCTCCAGTCCAGTTCCGGCATCCTTTTGAAGTTCATGCCCCAGACGCCCGCCAGGATCACCGGCGGAATGGTTGCCACGGAGGTGACGGTGAGCACCTTCATGACATGGTTCTGGTCGGTACTGATGAAACCCAGGCTGGCATCGAGCAGGAACTGCAGCTTGTTGGTGACCTGGTCGTCGAACTCGTCGAGGGTGCGCAGGTCGTGGTCCACCACACGCAGGCGCAGCTCCACCTCGTCGGACATCCACGCGGGTTTCTTGGCGCGGGCGAAGGAGACGATGCGCTGCACGCCTAGCATCGACGAGCGGTTGCGCGCCTGCTCGCCCTCCAGGCGGCCCACCTCGAGCATGCAGCTGCGCAGGGCGGGGGTGCCGACCCGGGTGCGGGTGAAGATGCGGTCGGAGAGCTTCTTCAGGTCGGCCGACACGTCTTCCATGCGTTTCGCCGCCAGGTTCACGATCGCCTCGATGAGTGTGGCCAGCACGTCGGCACTGGAATCCCAGCGATGGGCAGCGCAGCTCTCGCTGGCCAGGTCGAACGCTGGCGATTGCTCGAAGCGCAACGTCATCAGCACGTGGTTGGTGACCACGATGCCCACGGGCGCCGCGTGGTTGTTGCCGGTGTCGGCGAAGTAGGGGATCGACAGGTACATCGCGTCGTCGTCCGTGCGGATCCGGCTGGACAGTGCCAGGCTCACGATGTCGCCGCGCTCGGGAACGCGCAGGCCGGTGATCTCCGCGGCGCAGTGGCGTTCCTCGTCATTGGGGTTGAGGAGGTCGATCCAGATCGGTGCCGGGGGTTTGCCCATGCCGGCCGCCCAGTGGATGGGGGCACCGTGTTGTCCGTGTTCGTGGATGATCAGCACGTGGGGTATTGTCCTCTGATTGTCGGCGCGGGCAGTTTACGCCTACGCGGAACACGCGCATGCTTACCGACAGCCCCCTTGGAGAGCACTCATGAGCGACGTTGCGAAACCCCTGGAAATCATCCACGACAGCAAGAAGCAGGAATTTTCAGTGGTGGTCGATGGCTATCACTGCGAGGTGGAATACCAGCTCCATGGGAAGGTCATGGTCATCACCCACACCGGCGTCCCCGACCCGGTCGGCGGCAGGGGCATCGCGAACCTGCTGACCCGCTTCGCGGTACAGGTGGCGGAGGCGCAGGGCTGGAAAATCCGTCCCGTATGTTCTTACGCGCAGACGTGGTTCACGCGGAACCCGGAGTACGGCCACCTGCTGGCCTGAGGCAAGCAGGAGCGCGCCCTGCGCGCGACATCTTTCGCCTCTGTCTGCAAGCTTTCGCGCCAGCTCCAGGGCACGGCCTCAAAACATGTCGCGCGCATGGCGCGCTCCTACACGGCTGTTGGTGTCCGTGTTAGCTTTCACGCTTCACAAACACCAGGGGCCATCGATGCGTACCAAGTGGATCGCCGCCGCCGTCGCGCTCGCCTGCGCAGGCGCCGCCTATGCCGATACTCCCGCCAAGACCGCGGAGGATCCGCGGATCGCGGCGATCCTCGAAGCCCTCGGAAAGGTCCGTTCTATCGGATCGGTGGCGATCTCGCCCGACGCGAAGCACCTGGCCTGGACGGTCAAGACCGACGGCAAGCCGGTGCTGCAGGTGGCCGATGCCGATGGCGCCAACGCCCATCGCGTAACCGCGTCCAAGGGCTGCAGCGAATCCGCGGCCATCTGGGCGCCTGACTCCCGTCATCTGGCCTTCCTCTCCGATTGCGCGGGCAAGGCGCCCGGCGTGGAAGAGGGCAAGCAGAACGACATCAACGTGGTAGACGTCGCGAGCAAGGCCCCCGCGAAACGGCTGACCCACCTCAAGGGCTACGTCCACGGCCTGGAATGGCGTTCCGATGGCAAGGCCATCGGTTTCCTCTACGTGCCGAACGCCACCCGCCGCGCCAGCGCGACGGCTGCTGCCAAGCCGCAGCTGGGTGAGATCGGCGTGGAAGGCATCGAGGTGCAGCAGGTCGCGACGGTCGACACCGGCGGCGGCGAGGTGCACACGCTTACCCCGGCCGGCCTCCATGTTTACGAGTTCTCTTTCTCGTCGAACGGTGACCGCATCGCATACGTCGGCGCCGAGCCGCCGGGCGACAACAACTGGTGGGTAGCCAAGCTCTACGCGCAGCCGGCCAGCGCGGGTGCAAAGGCCGTGATGCTGGTCGACACGGTAAAGCTGTCGGGCCCCCTGAAAGACCTTCAGATAGCCGTGCCCCGCTTCTCTCCCGACGGCGCGCAGGTCGCCTTCATCGGTGGCCTGATGAGCGACCAGGGATCCAACGGCGGCGATATCTGGATGGTGCCTTCCGCGGGCGGTGCCGAGCCGGTCGACGTTACCCCCGGCATCCACACCACGCCGGCCTGGCTGGCCTGGACGGCCCCGGGCCGCCTGTTGGTGGGCGAGCACGCTGCCGGCGTCAGCCGCGTGTCGAGCTACGAGCTGGGCGAGGGCGGATCGAAGGCCACGACGCTGTTCGAAAGCCCGATGAGCATCGGTGACGGCCGCCTGTCGATGTCGGTCTCGCTGAGCTCGGACGCGAAAACGGCCGCGTTCACCGCAAGTTCGTTCGATAAGGCGCCGGAAGTCCAGGTCGCCAGCCTCGACGGAAGCTCGATGCCGAAGACCGTCACGTCCTTCAACGCCGGACTGAAGCCGTCCTGGGGCAAGGCCGAATCGATCTCATGGAAGAATGAGGGCCACGACGTCCAGGGCTGGCTGCTCTATCCGGCGAACTACGATCCGTCGAAGCACTACGGCATGATCGTGTCGATCCACGGCGGCCCGGCATCGATGGTGTCGCCGCGCTGGCCCGGCGTAGGCTACGGCGGCGCGCCGCTTTCGGCACTCGGCTACTTTGTCTTCATGCCTAACCCACGCGGCAGCTATGGCCAGGGCGAAGCCTTCGTGCAGGCCAATCGCAAGGACTTCGGCTATGGCGACATGCGCGACGTGCTTGCGGGGGTTGACGTCATCGAGAAGGACCATCCGGTGGACGACAAGCGCCTTGGCCTCACCGGCTGGAGCTACGGCGGGTTCATGACGATGTTCGGCGTGACCCAGACTGGGCGCTTCCGCGCTGCCGTCGCGGGTGCCGGCATCTCGAACTGGCAGAGCTATTACGGCCAGAACCTGATCGACCAGTGGATGAAACCGTTCTTCGGTTCATCCGTATATGACAATCCGTCGGTTTACGCGAAGAGTTCGGCCATCAACTTCATCAAGCAGGTGAAGACCCCGACCCTCATCGTCGTGGGCGAGCGCGACGCCGAATGCCCGGCCCCCCAGTCCTTCGAGTTCTGGCACGCGCTGCGGGCCCAGGGCGTGCCGACCTCGCTGGTGGTCTACGCCGGGGAGGGCCACGGCTTTGCCCGTGACGCCAACCGCCGCGACGTGCTGGCCCGCGCCCTGGCCTGGTTCGACAAGTACCTCACGGCCAACTGACCTGCCGCCATCGGGGCCTTCCGGCCCCGATGGATTGCGTTTTTCCTCTGACACAGCATCATGCGATCAGGGCCGGCCGTCTCATTCCCATTGAAGACACCGGAATGGATCGTCGCGTGGAGCTAAAGTCGGGGGCTGTGTGGCCGATAATCCGAGGAACCAGTGGCATTGCGCCCGACCTTTCCCCGGGATTCGTTGCGCCGTCCTTGGATATTTCGTTGAACCCCCGGGCCGGCTGACGCCTATGCCGGCCAGTGATGTGTCCCGGAAGCCGGGCCGGAGCGTGGAGTGCTGACACATCGTAGCCTCGAGAGCGGCACGCACCTCGCCCTATCGAAGTGTGCGCACCGGTCCGTCTTCGGACCAGGCGACGTGTACGGTTGCGCCAGCTTCAGCACCGTCGGTGCCGGACTCGGCTGGATGCTGGCGCTCATCGTGGTCTGCGCCCTGGCCGCCGCCGTCATCGCCTGGTTGGTAGGCCAGCGCCGCCACCTCCACGCGAAGCTCGAGGATCCACGCGAACAGGCCAGCCGCGCGCTGGCCTTTCACGCTTATCACGACACGCTTACCGGCCTGCCGAACCGCGCCTACCTCATGCGCGAACTGGAGAAGGCGCTGGCCGCGCCGCAGGTATCGCTCGCGGTGATGTTCGTCGACCTCGACGGCTTCAAGTCCATCAACGACACGCTCGGCCACGAGGCAGGCGACACCTTCCTCCGCGCGGTGGCCTCCTCGTTGCGCAGTAGCGTGCGGGAGCGCGACACCGTGTCCCGCTTCGGCGGGGACGAGTTCGTGGTGATCGTGCAGACCTACGGCGGCATGGAGAACCTTGTCCGCGTATGCCGCAAAGTGCTCGACCTCGTGTCCAAGCCGGTGAACGTATCCGGCCAGTTCGTGGCGGTGAGTCCTAGCATCGGCGTGGCGGTGGCGCCGCAGGACGGACTGGTGGCTGAAACGCTCCTGCGCAACGCCGACGCCGCCATGTACGCGGTGAAGGAGACCGGGAAGGCCGATTTCCGTTTCTATGAGGAAGGCATGCTGGAGCAGGCACGCGAGCGCCTGGCCCTCACCGTGGAACTGCGCGAGGCCTTGCAGGCGGGCCAGCTCACTGTGGAATACCAGCCCAAGCGCAACCTGCGCGACGGCACCCTGGCCGGCGTGGAAGCTCTGGCGCGCTGGCCGCACCCCACCCGCGGCGATGTGCCGCCGACCATCTTCGTGGCGATCGCCGAGCGCTCCGGTCTTATCCACGCCCTGGGGGAATACGTGCTGCGCGCGGTGCTGAACCAGTTGCAGAGCTGGGACGCCGGGGGCACGATGGTCGATTACGTGGCGATCAACCTGTCCATGCACGAACTCAGTCGCCCCGCCTTCGTCGACACGTTGCATCGCGCGGTGCGATCGTATGGCGTAGATCCCACCCGGATCCGTTTCGAACTCACCGAATCCACCGCGATGCGCCAGCCCGAAGAGACCATGCGCCAGCTGGTGAAGTTACGCTCGCACGGGTTCGACCTGCTGATCGACGATTTCGGTGCCGGTTACTGGAATCTCAGCCACCTGCGCGAACTGCCGGTGGGCACGATCAAGATCGACCAGTCGTTCGTACGCGGCAGCACGTCGAATCACGCCGATCGCGAGATCACTGAGGCCATCGTCGGCCTGGCGAAGAAACTCAACATGCGCACGATCGCCGAAGGCGTCGAGACGGAGGCGCAAGCCGAATGGCTGCGTGACCTTGGCTGCGACATTGGCCAAGGGTATTTCTTTGCCCGCCCGATGAGCGCCGACGCGTTCATTCGGTATCTCGACCCGACACCGGCATATGCAGGCTGACCGCCAGCCGCGGCCCGCTCGTTTCCCGCGCCTTCGAGCACGTCTGTTCGCCCTCGCGGGAGGGCTTTGCTTCGCGTTTGCGGCGCTAGCCGCCGCCCAGGACGCTCCCACGGCGGGCGTGGATCCCTGGGCTGTCTATGAATCGACATGGTTCGACACCGTGAGCGTGGCCGACGGCCTGCCGCATTCGACCACCACGGCCATCGTGCAGGACACACGGGGACTGATCTGGATCGGCACCTTCGGTGGCCTCGTGCGCTACGACGGCTATCGCATGCAGGTATTCGGTCAGGAACCGGACTCGTATGCCGGCGCCGTCCTTCCCGATTCCTACGTCCGTGCGCTGGTGCCGCTGGACGACGGTGGCCTGCTCATCGGTACCAACGCCGGAGGCCTGGTTCGCTTCGATCCCGAGACGATGCGCTTCCACGTCTATCCGATCGGCCCCGAGGGCACGGCGGACGGCAAGATCTTCGCTATCGGCCGGTCGCACGAACATGGTGTCTTCTGGATCGCCACCGAGCGCGGTGTCGATCGCCTCGACCTGGCCAGCGGGAAGATCACGCACGAATCGCAGGCGCCGCTCGATGCGAAGGAAATGGTGCCGCGCACCTTCGTCGTGGCCGAGGACAAGGCCGGAAATGTCTGGGCGGGCGTGGACAACGGCCTCTTCGTGCGCAAGCCAGGGGGACACTTCCAACGCGTGCGTTCCAGCGATCCCGCCGTGGACGAGATCCTCCACGACCAGGTCTGGGCCTTGCTGGAGGACAGCAAGGGCCGGCTCTGGGTGGGCACGGGACAATCGGGGGCCGTGTACATCGACCCCAAGGGCCAAGGGCACGCCGTGCCGGGCTTTTCCGGCAAGAACAGCATGGCTCGCCGCCGCACGATGCGCGCTTTCCACGAGACGCCGCAGGGCGAGCTCTGGGCGGCGACGGACGGCGCGGGCGTGGTCGCCTATGACTTCGCCACGGGCCGCGTGCGCACGCTTGCGCACGACGCGGCCATGCCTTCCTCGCTGCCGGGCGACATCACGCGCGACATCTACCAGGACACCGCCGGCAACGTCTGGGTCGCCACCGAGCTCGGGGCCGCGCACTACGATCCGCACGGCCGCAAGGTGTTCTCGGTGCTGCCTTCGCCGCTGGAAACGCACACGCTGTCGAACGCCAACGTGCATTCGGTGTTCGTCGATCCCCGGGGGCGCGTGTGGCTCGGCCTGGGCATGGGCAGGATCGACGTGCTCGACCTCGCCAAGGGCACGATGCGCCATTTGCAGCTGGGCGGCGAACAGGCGGAGCGCGACGTTCAGGCCTTCGTGGTGGCGCCCGACGGTTCCATATGGGCTGGCGCCCAGGGCATTTCGCGCATCGATCCGGACACCTTCGAGTTGAAGAGCTCGATGGTCCCCAGCCTCGACGGCCGGCTCATCCTGTCGATGCGTCGCGAGGGCGACGACATCCTCATTGGCGGGTACGACGGCCTGTTCCGTTACGACACAGTGCACGGCCAGCTCACGCAGATGCGCCACGACGAGGACGATCCGAAGAGCCTCGTGGGCGACCAGGTTCGTTACATCGTGCGCATGCCCGGGGCCTGGTGGTACGCCACGATCAGCGGCATCAGCATCTCTTACGACGGGGAGCCCGGGTTCGTTAACCTGTTCCACGATCCCGCCAATCCGGACAGTCTGCCGCAGGACTACACCGGATCGATGTCTTTCGATTCGCATGGCCGCCTCTGGCTCGGAACCTTTGGCGGCATCGCGTACCTCGACCATTTCAAACCGCGCGGTCCATTCCACTTCGGACTGGTCGGCGCGCGCGAGGGCCTGTCCAACACGAAGGTCAACGCCTTGCTCATCGACCACAACGACCGCGTCTGGGCCTCGATGGCCAACGGCGTGGCCATGGTAGACACGGCCACTCATCGCGTCGCCGACCTCGGCATCCGCGACGGCCTGCGCATTCCCAGCTACATCCATCGCGCTGCCGCCGAGGCGCCGGGCGGCGAGTTGATGTTCGGCGGCCTGGGTGGCCTCACCGTCGTACGGCCGTACTGGGTGGCGCCCGTGGTCGGACCGGCGCGTCTCGTGGTCACCCAGGTGTCGGTGAACGACAGGGCGTTGCCGTTGCGCGACATCCCGGGAGACGGCGGCCAGCTGGAGCTGGCCGGCAACGGCCGCAATCTCCGCCTGGACTTCGCGCTGCTCGATTTCCGTGCGCCGATGGAAACCCACTACGCCTACCGCATGGACGGCACCGACACCGCCTGGAACGAGGTGCCACGCGGCATACCGCCCAGCGCGATCTATACCAACCTGCCCAGCGGCACGTACACGCTACGGCTGCGCGCCACCATGCGTGGCCTGGATGCACGTACCGTCGAGACCTCGGTACGTGTGGTGGTGAGGCCGCGCTGGTATGAGAGCCCGTGGACGCTGCTGCTCGGCATCGCCTTGGGCGTGGCGGTGTTCTTCGGCCTCGTCTACCTGCGCACCTTCTACCTGCGCCGCCGCGCCGAACTGCTTCAGGCCCAGGTGGACGCCCGCACACGCGACCTCAAGGCGGCCAATGAGCGTCTCGACCATCTTGCCGGCACGGACGAACTGACCGGTTCGCTCAACCGCCGTCGCTTCCTCGAGCAGGCCGAGCGCGTGCGCCAGGGTGCCGCGGCCGACGGTATTCCCTTCAGCGTGGTACTCATCGACATCGACAACTTCAAGTCGGTGAACGACACCTACGGCCACCTGGCGGGCGATACGGTGATCCGCGAGACGATGCGGGTGATCTCGTCCATGTGCCGGGCCGACGACCTCGCGGGCCGCTTTGGCGGCGAGGAATTCATCCTGTGCCTTCCCGGCGCGCTGGCCGAGCATGCCCTGGACATCACCGAACGGGTGCGTCACGCCCTTGGCGCGATGGTGATGGCGCACGGCGACTACCGCATCCGTATCACCGTGAGCGCCGGCGTGGCCATGTGGCGCGCGCCGGAATCGCTCAACTCCCTGCTGGGTCGCGCCGACGACGCGCTGTACGAAGCGAAGAACCAAGGACGCAACCGCAGCCGCATTGCCGGCCTGTAATCGCCGACCCCGTCGGCGATGTCAGTCCCGGAAGTTTTCGAACTGCAGGGGCACCTCGACATCCGCCTTGCGCAGCAGCGCGATGGCCGTCTGCAGATCGTCGCGCTTCTTCCCGGTCACGCGTATCTTCTCGCCATTGATCTGGGCCTCCACCTTGAGCTTGGCCTCCTTGATCTTCGCGATGATCTTCTTCGCGATCGGCTGCTCGATGCCCTGCTTGATGGTCACCTTCTGCCGCGCCTCGGCGAGGTTGGTTTCCACCTTGCCCTCGTCCATGGCGCGTACGTCGATGCCACGGGCGGACAGGCGTCCGCGGAGGATGTCGAGCAGCTGCTTCAGCTGGAACTCGTTGTCCGCCTTCTGCGTGATGACGTTCTCTTCCAGCTCGTACTTCGCCGACGTGCCGCGCAGGTCGAAGCGTGTGGTCACCTCGCGGTTCGCCTGGTCCACCGCATTGGTGAGTTCGTGCGTATCGACTTCCGAGACGATGTCGAAGGAGGGCATGGTCGTGGTCCTTTCGGAGGGGGGGCGACGGACAGTTTAGCTGGGGTAGCAACCTCGATGCTTCATCGCTTCGTTGGCTTCTCGCCGCTATAGCGGCTCCCACAGTATCGGCCCCACGGGTATCATGCGAGTTTGCGCGAGGAAGGTGCTTTGGAATACGACGTCCTCGTTATCGGCGCCGGCGCGGCGGGCCTGATGACGGCCATTGTCGCGGGCGGCCGCGGGCGCCGTGTCCTGGTCGTGGACCATGCCAACCGGGCGGGTAAGAAGATCCTGATGTCCGGCGGCGGTCGCTGCAATTTCACCAACACGGCCACCGCGCCAGCCAACTTCATCTCCGCCAACCCGCATTTCTGCAAGTCCGCGCTGGCCCGCTATACGCCGTGGGACTTCATCGCGATGGTCGACCGGCACCGTATCGCCTGGCACGAGAAGTCGCCTGGCCAGCTGTTCTGCGACGAATCGTCGAAGCAGATCGTGCGCATGTTGCTGGACGAGTGCGCCGCCGCGGGTGTGCGCGTGGAAACCGGCTGCGCGGTCTCGCACCTGCGTGCCGCGGCCGGTGGTTTCGCCTGCGACACGCCGCTGGGCCATGTGCGCGCGGCTTCGCTCGTGGTAGCCACCGGTGGCCTGTCGATTCCCAGCCTCGGTGCGACCGGATTCGGTTACGCGGTGGCGGAACAGTTCGGCCATGCCGTACTGCCGGTGCGCGCTGGGCTCGTGCCGCTGACGCTCAGCGGAAAGCATCAGGAGCGCTTCGAGGGGCTGGCCGGCGTGGCCTTGCCGGTGGAAGCGAGGGCGAACGGCAGTGCGTTCCGCGACGCCATGCTGTTCACTCATCGGGGACTCAGCGGTCCGGCCATCCTGCAGATTTCCTCGTACTGGGAACCAGGCACCGACCTGCGCGTCGATCTCCTTCCCGGCCGCGACGCGGCGGATGCGCTGCGCGAGGGCCGTGCCGAACGACCCGCCGCGGAACTCAAGACCGTGCTGTCCGGCTTGCTTCCGCGCCGTCTCGCGGAACGTCTGTGCGAGGTCTGGCTGCCCAGCAAGCCGATGCGCCAGTATCGTGACGCCGAGTTGAACGGCATCGGTGCACAGTTGTCCGACTGGCCTGTGGTGTGTAGTGGCACCGAGGGCTATCGCACCGCCGAGGTTACGCTCGGCGGCGTCGATACCGACGAGGTGTCGTCGTCCACGATGATGTCTCGCCGCCAGCATGGCCTCTATTTCGTGGGCGAGGTACTCGACGTGACCGGCCACCTCGGTGGCTACAACTTCCAATGGGCCTGGGCCTCCGGCCACGCCGCCGGCCTGGCCACCTGAACGCGGAGCAAGACATGGGTAACGTACGTATCGGCTTCATCGGTCTGGGCAGCATGGGTGCCGGCATGGCCGCGAACCTGGTCAAGGCCGGACATGCGGTGACGGTGTGGAACCGCTCGCCGGATGCGGCGCGGCCGTTGGGGGAACAGGGCGCCACCGTGGCGGAGAGCGCCAGCGCCGCGGCGGCGGATGCAGAAGTGCTTCACAGCATGCTGGCGAACGATGCCGCCGTGCGCGAGGTGATCCTCGAGGGCGGCGTGCTCGACGCCTTGCCCAGGGGTGCCGTGCACGTGAACCACGCAACCCTATCCGTGGCGCTGGTGCGTGAACTGGCTGAAGCGCACGAGCGGCGCGGCCTGGGTTATGTCGCCGCGCCCGTGTTCGGCCGTCCGTCGGTGGCAGCTTCCGGCGAACTCAACATCGTCGTCGCGGGCAGGCAGGAGGCGCTGGCGAAAGTGCTGCCCCTGCTCCAGGCGCTGGCCGGAAAGGTCTGGCCCATGGGCGACGATCCTGTGCGCGCCAACATCGTCAAGATCGGGGGCAACTTCCTCATCGGCGCGGCCATCGAGAGCATGGCGGAGGCCTCGGCGCTTACCCGTTCGCACGGGGTGCCGGCGAAGGACTTCCTCGAGGTGATGTCCGGCTCTCTGTTTGCCTCGCCGGTGTTCAAGACCTACGGCGGCCTGATCGCGGACGAGAACTATTCGCCCGCCGGCTTCAAGATGAGCCTGGGCTTCAAGGACATCGGCCTGGCCAGATCGGCGGCGGAGGCGGAGCGGGTGCCAATGCCGTTCGCCAGCGTGCTGCACGACACGCTCCTTGAGGCATTGGCGGCGGGAGAGGGAGACCTCGACTGGTCGGCGATGGCGAAGGTGGCCGCCCGCAGGGCCCGGCTCGGGTAGGAGCGCGCCCTGCGCGCGACAGTCTTTCGTGAAGAGCAACTGGTCCTGTTGCCCCGGGCCCCAAAAGATGTCGCGCGCAGGGCGCGCTCCTACGTGGAGGGGTCTTCACGATCGTTATCCCCTGGAATCGGCCACAATCGAACTGCACGCTGTGTGCGACACGAGGGTGGACGCTATGACGGCAAGCTGGAAAACGGTGTACGAAGGGCAGCATGAAGGGCGGTCGATCACGGTGAGGGAATCGGGCGACGGGACATTCAAGGTGCTCACCAGGCAGAGCGTCCACGACGAGGGAATCGCCTACCAGGATGGGAAAACCTTCGTGCACGTATCGCCGAGCAGCGCGGGCGAGCAGGTCGAGAGCGAGGTGAACTCGCGCGAATCGCTCAAGGAAGCCTTGAAGGAACTGCATTTTTCCGCGGATACCGTCAGCCATATCTGTGACGGCCTGCACTGACGAAACGCCAGGCGTTTCTTCCATGATCGGGTCTCGTCATGCCGGTGCGGCAGCGCTGCGAAATGCCTCACCCCGCGCCTGGACGAGGTCCCCGGCGCTTAGCGAGCCACTTGTCGAGCTCGTTCGCAAAAGCTTGCCGGTCGCGCGGATGCATGGCCGCCGGGCCGCCGGTATCGACGCCGGCGCCGCGCAGTTCCTCCATGAAGTTGCGTATCGACAGACGCGCCGCAATGGTGTCCTTCGTGAACATCTCACCGCGTGGATGCAACGCCAGGGCACCCTTTTCGATGGCGAACGCAGCCAGCGGGATATCCTGCGTTACCACCAGGTCGCCTGCTTCCACGCAGCGGACGATCTCGTCGTCGGCCACGTCGAAGCCGCCCGGGACCTGCATGGAGCGAACGAAACGCGATGTTGGGGTACGGATCCACTGGTTCGCCACCAGGGTCACCTCCACCTGCTCGCGCTCGGCGGCGCGGAACAGGATGTCCTTGATGACATTGGGACAGGCGTCGGCGTCGACCCAGATCCGCATGCTCAGAGATCCTGCCAGTCCACGGAGCCGTCGATGATGGTGTTCGTGCACCCGCCGACCCATACGGCGCCGCTGTCGATGCGGATGATGATGCGCGCGTCGTGGCCCACTTCACGACCCTGGCTCACCACGTAGCCCTTGGCGAGGCTGCCGGTGGCATCGCATTCCGCGACATACGCAGCAATCAGGCCGTTAGCCGCGCCCGAGGCGGGATCTTCGACGATGCCGACACCCGCGGGGAAGGCGCGGACAGCCAGGCCCTCGGCGGAACGGGCGAACACACACAGGCCCAGCGTATCGGTGGCAAGTGCCAGCGCGCGGATGGCGGCATGGTCAGGACGCCAGCCGCGCAATTCGGCCTCATCGGCGAGTTCGGCGATCCACCATCGGCGTCCGCCTTCGACGCAGACCGGCCCGAGTGCGCCCGGTTTCACGCCGTACAGCACGGTAGAGAGGGTTTCGCCGCCGCGGGAGGCGTCGCCAACGATGCGTGCGTTCGGCGCCTGCACGAACAGTTCGCGTGCCTGGCCGCTGCCTTCCACCCGGATGGGCAACACGCCCGCGCCGCATTCCTGCCACACGATGCCCGAGCCATCAGGCCTCACCAGGCCCGCGTCGAGGGCGGCGTGGGCGCTGCCGATGGTCGGATGGCCCGCAAAGGGAATCTCCTTGGTCGGGGTGAAGATGCGCGCCAGGTAACCGGCACCCTCGGCGCGTGGGGGAGCCAGGAAGGTGGTTTCGACCAGATTGGTCCAGTGGGCGAAGCGCTGCATGCGCGCATCGGACCAGCCGGCGGCGTCGACCACGACGCCCAGGGGATTGCCGCCGCCATGACGGGCGGCGAAGACGTCGAGTTGCTTGTAACGGATGGGGGACATCGTGGAACCGGGGGTCGGGGGGAGACGACATGATAGCCGCGCGGAGGACGGACGGCATTCGACAACGCGTCGGGATAACGCCAAGATGCGCGCTGGCTCGACGCGTAAGGACGCTGTTTCAAGGCATGATCACGTTGCTCATCATCCTCGCGACCTGTGTGGTCTCGATCGTCGCATTCCGCAATCACCGCCTGATGGACGATCTCATCCTCTGGCCCCCTGCGCTCAGCCGCAGCCGCGAGTACTACCGGCTAGTGACCTACGGGCTGGTCCATGCGGACGGCGGGCACCTGTTCTTCAACATGATCTCGCTGTATTTCGCCGGCCGGATCATGGAGCAGTTCTTCACCGCCGCGATGGGGCCCCTGGGCTTCCTCACGTTCTACATCGGCGCATTGGTGTTCTCGATCCTGCCCTCGTACCTGGCCAACCGGCGCAACGCGGGATACCGCAGCCTGGGCGCTTCGGGCGCGGTCTCCGCGATCCTGTTCGCCTTCATCCTCCTGGCCCCCTGGGCGAAGATCTACCTGATCGTGATACCGATGCCGGCCATCCTCTATGCCGTGCTGTTCGTCGTGTATTCGATCTACATGGATAAGCGTGGCGGCGACAACGTCAACCACAGCGCGCATCTGTGGGGCGCGCTTTACGGTGTGCTCTTCACCATCGCGTTGCGTCCCGGCGTGCTTCTCAACTTCATCGCTTCATTGTCACAACCCAGGCTTTTCTGATCGCGAACTGACCATTCCGAGAGATTAATGTGACTTCGGACGACAGCTGTTACATCATGCATACGACCGGAACGAAAAACCGAGTTTAGATTGTCGTCCGGCATGCACGCGAGTTTCCCCTGGGGGGTGGTTCGCGTCGGCTACTACCGCAGGAGGAATGAGCGCATGGCTACGACCCGAAAGTCCGCCGCGAAGAAGTCCGCGGCACGAAAGACGGCAGCGAAGAAGACCGCCTCGAAGAAGGCTTCGACGAAGAAGGCAGCAGCGAAGAAGGCTGCCGCCAGGAAAACCGTGAGGAAGACGGCACGCAAGAGCGTTGCCCGTCCGGCAGCGAAGAAGGCCGCAGCGAAGAAGGGCAGCGCACGGAAGGGCACGGCGAAGAAGACCGCCACCCGGAAGTCGGTGCGGAAGGCTGCGGCGAAGCGCGTTACCGCGAAGAAGGCAAGCGCGAAGAAGGCGACCGCCAAGCGGGCCACGGCGAAGAAGGCAACGGCCAAGAAGGCCACCGCGAAGCGTGGGGTAGCCCGGAAGACCGCCGCGCGCAAGACCGCGGCCCGCAAAGCTCCAGCACGCAAGACCGCCGCGACGAAGTCGCCGGCACGCAAGACGGCATCGAGCAAGTCCGCTGCCAGGACCGCCACCCGGAAGTCACCGGCCGCCAAGGCCGCCACGCGCAAGACGCCCGCGCGCAAGCAGCCGGTTGCCAAGGCGCCGCCGATGGAACGTGCCGCGCCGGCGAAGAAGCCCGCAGCCGCTCCCGTCGTTGCCAAGCCGCAGCCGAGGCCGGCGGCGAAGAAACCCAGGCCCGCACCCGCCCCGGATACCGGCAACGATACGCCGGTACAGCACATCACCCAGGAAGAAGCCGTGGCGCACATCCAGGCACTGCTGGATGCGAAGCGAGAGCGCGACCGCCAGCCGCCGGGCTGGCCTTCGGGCGACCAGCACGCAGCGGGTACGCCAGATGCGGTACCGGGCAGTGGATCCAATCCGTCGCCGAAGGCGCCGTCGCCTGAAGCGACCCAGCCGAACATGGCGCATGAGCGCGGCGACCAGCAGAAAGACAAAGGCTGAGCGTGAAAGCTGAATGAAAGGAAAGGGCCGCCTCGCGCGGCCTTTTCTTTTTAGCGGCCATTCAATCGGGCGAGCGCAGTGTCGTCATCGTCCCCACGGAGATTCTCCCATGCGTCGAGCGCACACGCTTCTCCTGGCGGTGGCCGCCTGCCTGCCGCTCGCCGGATGCTATTACGACCCGGATTATGGCTATGTGCGGAATGGCACGGGTGCCGATGCGTATTACGGCGAAGAGACCGTCGTGTCGCCCGGCGTGTACTCACCGGGATATCGGTATTACGACTACGGCCCGGCCTGCTGCTACTCGGACCTCAGTGTAGGCACCGTCTGGTACGACGGTTATGACGGCCGGCGCTATCGCCGCGGGGGCGACTGGCACGGCCATCCGCCGCCGCGGGGCGATTGGCATGATCGGCACGATAACAACCATCGTCCGGGGGGCGGTTGGCAGGGCGACAACCGTTCCGGCTGGCGTGGCGGCAACCGCCCGGACCGTGGCGATCATCGACCCGGTAACTGGCATGGTGGAGGGAACCCGCCATCCGGAGGCTGGCATGGTGGCGATCGGGGCCGTGGACATCGTCAGGCCCCTTCGGCTACGCCGCGCGCCGCGCCCTCGGTACGCCAGACAGGTACCGGGCGCGATCGCAGCCGGTTCCGCGGTACTACCGACTAGGGAGTCGCATCGGCGGGCAACCCGTGCATGCGGGCCCCTGCGCCGACAGGTTGTCGCGAACCGCATGAGCTGCATCTCCACCTAGGCTGAGTATCGTCATCGTCCAGCCGTGCGGCGTTCTCCTTGCGCGTTCCCTTTTCGCTTGTTTCCATCGCTATCGCCGCCATCGTCGGCTGCACGTTGGTGCAAGGCTTCGCATCGGTGCCGGCATGGACATGGTCCGCGTCGGGGTGCGTTGGCGCGTTGGCCACCCTATGGCACGGACGTTGGGCCGTTATCCGCCTGCTCGCCGTGGTGGTGCTGTTCGCCGCGTGGGCGGCTCTCCATGCCACCTCTGCAATGGATGCACGGTGGCCGGCGTCGCGCCATGGCGCGGATGTCGTCGTCACGGGGCATGTCGTCGATCTGCCGCGGCGCAACGGTGCCGACATCGCTTTCGTTTTCGAGCCGGAGGCGCGGCGCGGCGACGTCGACGCGCCGCACGGAAATATCCGGCTTACCTGGTATCGCAGTCCCGTGGCGCCGCGGCCGTGCGAACGTTGGCGGCTTTCCGTGCGCTTGCGCCGTCCGCGCGGCGCGCTCAATCCCGGCCCCGTGGACGCGGAGCGCGGCGCGTTGCAGCGTCGCATCGTGGCAACAGGTTATGTGCGCGATGCACCGGTCAATGAAAGACTGTCGTCACCAGCCTGTATCGACGGCTGGCGCGCCCGCATCGCAAAGGCGCTGGATGCCCGCGTCGGCGAACGTGACGCGCGCATCCTCAAGGCGCTTGCGGTGGCCGATACGAGGGGCCTCGACGCGGCCGACTGGGACACCTCACGGTCCACAGGCGTCTCCCACCTCATGGCGATTTCCGGGTTCCACGTCGGTGTCGCCGCGGGAGGCGGGATCGTGCTGGCGCGACTGCTCTACGCCTTGTTTCCCTGGCTGGCGATGATGGTGCCGCGGCCGATCGCGCAAGCCGTGCTGGGCCTCGGCGTGGCCGGAACTTATGGCCTGTTGGCCGGCATGGGCCTGCCGACGGTGCGCAGCCTGCTGATGATCGCGGTGGTGGTGCTCGCTGCGATCGGCAGGCGCAGGGCACGCGGCGCTTCGTTGCTGTCCATGGCGGTTCTCGCTGTCCTCGTGGTCGATCCGCTGGCGGTACTGTCTCCCGGGTTTTGGCTTTCCTTCGCAGGCGTGGGTTTCCTGATGCTGTGCGTCGCTCCGCGTTCCGAGGGCTGGCGTGGGTGGCTGGCGGAGCTGCTGCGCGCGCAGGCGGCCATGAGCATCGCGTTGCTTCCAATGTGCTTGTGGTTCTTCGGCAGCGCGTCGCTGGTGGGCTTCTTCGCGAACCTGCTCGCCGCGCCGCTGGTCAGTTTCGTGGTAGTGCCACTGACGCTGCTCGGCTGCGTGACGCTGGGCATGCCGACGTTGGCGGACCTGTTCCTGCTGCCATCTGCATGGTTGCTGGATCGTTTGTGGCGCCTGCTCGAAAGCATGGCGACGTGGCCATTCGCGAACTTCGCCGCCATGGAAAGCGCGTTGGCAACGACGTTGCTGGCGACAGCCGGTGCGGTGTGGCTGTTCGCGCCACGTGGCGTGCCCCTGCGTGGCTATGGCGCGTTGCTGTTGCTGCCGCTGGCTCTGCCGCCATCCGACACACCGTCGCCTGGCGCATTTCGCGTGTGGGTACTGGACGTGGGGCAGGGATTGGCCGTGCTTGTGCGCACACATTCGCATACCCTGGTGTACGACGCGGGCCCCGCGTATGCAGGCGGAAGCGACGCGGGTACCGGTGTCGTGCTACCCGCCATCACGGCGCTGGGTATCGGTCCCGTCGACCGGCTCGTGATCAGTCACGGCGATAACGACCATGCCGGTGGCGCCGCGCCCGTTGCGAACCGCTATCCCGAGGCCGTGCGGTTGTCGGGCGAGCCCCGGCGACTAGGCTTCGTCGCAGCGCCTTGCACCACCGACACGTCCTGGTCGTGGGATGGCGTGTCTTTCCGTTTCATGGAATTGCCGGATGATCGGGGCAGGAAAACCAAGTCGAACGATCGCTCCTGTGTCCTCGCCGTCGAAGGTGAGGGCGGGCGGCTCCTGCTGACGGGCGACATCGGCAACCGGGCAGAGCGGCGCATGGATGTCGAAGACCTCGCATCGCCGCTTCCGACGGTCACGACGATGGCCCACCACGGCAGCCGTTACTCTTCCGACGCCGCGTGGCTCGCAGCCGTGCGGCCGACGCTCTCGATCGCGTCGGCCGGCTGGCGGAACCGTTTCGGCCATCCCCACCCCAGCATCGTCGACCGGCATGCCGCCCTTGGCGCCGACGTCTACCTCACGGCGCGCAGCGGCGCGATCCGCATCGACTTTCCCGCCGATGCACCTCCCGTCGTCACGCGCCAGTGGCGACGACCGGCGGATCGCTACTGGCGCGAGTAGGTCACGTAAACAAAGGTCGATCTATCCATCGTCGTTCTCCAGTCGTCGTTTGAGATCGTCCAGCGCCTTGAGGCGCGGCGTTTCGAACTTCGCGATCCAGCGCCTGTAGATGTCCTGCAGGGGTACGGGATTGAGGAAGTGCAGTTTTTCGCGGCCCCGCCGCACGGTGGCGACGAGGTTCGCCGCCACCAGCAGGTCCAGGTGCTGCGTCACGCCTTGCCGGCTCATGTCCACGTGCTCGCACAACTCGTTGAGCGTGCGGCCGTCGTGCGCGTGCAGCAGGTCGAGCAGCTTGCGCCGGCTGGGATCGGCCAGCGCCTTGAAAAGGAGATCGGTGTCGTCCGGGCTGTCGGTCATGGCCGAAAACAAGCAAGTTATTACTTGCCTTTATAATTGGCAGGCATTTACTTGCATGTCAAGAAGAAAAAAACGAGGTCAGAGTCAAAGACCCCCCTTTCCTTGACATCCCGAATTTAGAACGATTTAAATGCCCTTTCCGCAAACGAGGGGATGAGCGTGACGGGATCGATGCTGGTTTGGAAAAGGTCGGGACTCGCACTGGCGATGTCGTCCATCCTGTTCACTGGCGCGGCCTTCGCGGCCACGCAGCGCTTCGATGGCTCGTTTGAGCAAGGCGACCCGCCGTTGCTCGCGGGCAGCGCCACCGGCGGCCTGGACGTGCGCGTGGTCGGCGGCCCGCCGCCGGAGGCCGTGCTTACGGCGAAGGCGAACGTTGGCTTCACCGGCATGCATTCGCTGCGCTATGCGGGCACCGCCACCGGCGGCGCGACGCGTGCGAAGCTGTTCGACACCGACCTGCAGGTGATCGACGGCACGACGCTGTCCTGGCTCGTCTTCCCGCGTTCGAACAAAGACGACCTCGTCAATCCCGCCAACTACGTTAGTGTCGATATCGTGTTCGACGACGGCTCGCGCCTGTCGGCCAGCGGCGCACGCGATCAACATCGCGTGCCTGCTACGGCGAAGGGGCAGGGCGAAGGACGCGTGCTCTATCCGGACCAGTGGAACTACGTGAGCGTGGACCTTGGCGCTATTGCCAAGGGACGCCGCGTGCGGTCCATCGAACTCGTTGCCGATGCACCGGGCGGCAAGACCTTCGAGGGCTACCTCGACGACGTGCGGATCGGCGTGGTGAAGGACATCGCGAGCACGCATCCCACCGACTACGTCGACACGCGCCGCGGTTCGAACGCCAACGCCAATTTCTCGCGAGGCAACAATTTCCCCGCGGTGGCCATGCCGCACGGCTTCAATTTCTGGACGCCGACGACGAACGCGGGCTCCAACTGGATCTACCAGTACCAGGAGCGCAACGGCGACGATAATCGCCCGCGCATCGAGGCGTTCGGTCTGTCGCACGAGCCCAGCCCGTGGATGGGCGAGCGGCAGACCTTCCAGGTGATGCCGGCCCAGGTCGCGGCGGGAGCGCCGCCGCTGAAGCGCGAAACGCGCGCGCTGGCGTTCGGCCACGATGCCGAAATGGCGCACCCGGATTATTACAGCGTGCGCTTCGACAACGGTATCGCGACGGAAATCACCCCCACCGACCACGCCGCGATGTTCCGCTTCACCTTCACCGGTAAGCGTTCGCAACTTGTATTCGACAACCTCGATAGTCGCGCGGCGGTCACGCTGGATCCGGCCCATCGCTCCATCCAGGGCTGGTCCGAGGTGAAGAGCAGGTTGTCCACGGGTGCCACGCGCCTGTTCTTCTATGCCGAGTTCGACAAGCCTGTCACCGAAAGTGGCCGCCTGACCGGCGAGAAGCGCGACGACGCCTCTGCGTGGTTCGGTTTCGATACGTCGAAGAAAGACGGCCGCGTCGTGACGATGCGCATCGCCACGTCGCTGATCGGCGTGGACCAGGCCAAGGCCAACCTCGCCCAGGAAATCGCTTCGACCGACACGTTCGACAGCGTGCGCGAACGCGCCCGCAAGGCCTGGGACGCACGTCTGGGCATCGTCACCGTGGAAGGCGCCACGCGCGACGAGCGCACCATCCTCTATTCCAACCTCTACCGTCTGTTCCTCTATCCCAACCAGGCGTACGAGAACACCGGCAGCAAGGAAAAGCCGGTATGGCGATACGCCAGCCCCTTCTCTGCCGCCGCAGGCGAGAATACGCCGACGCATACCGGCGCTCGCATCGTCGACGGCCAGCCGTACGTCAACAACGGCTTCTGGGACACGTACCGCACGGCCTGGCCGGCCTACGTCCTGCTCACACCGACGGAAGCGGGCCGGATGATCGACGGCTTCGTGCAGCAGTATCGCGACGGTGGCTGGATCGCGCGCTGGACCTCGCCGGGCTATGCGGATCTCATGGTGGGCACGAGTTCCGATGTCGCCTTCTCCGACGCGTGGCTGAAGGGCGTGCATAACTTCGACGTGGCTTTGTTCTATCAGTCGGCGATCCGCAATGCGTCCAGCGTCAGCGATGTGAAGGGCGCGGGCCGCAAGGGCATCGAGCGGTCGCTGTTCAACGGCTATACCGACGACAAGGTGGCCGAGGGCCTGTCCTGGTCGATGGACGGCTATATCAACGACTTCGCCATAGGCAATCTCGCCGCGGCCCTTGCCAAAGAGCCGGTGCCGGGCGGCGGCTATCGCAACTACGCCGACGACGCGGTGTGGTATCGCTCGCGCGCGCTGGGTTACACCAACCTCTTCGACCCGGCAGTGGGCTTCTTCGTCGCCCGCGATCCCGCCGGCAAATGGCGCTGGGACGCGAAGGAATTCAGCCCCATTCGCTGGGGTGGCGATTACACCGAAACCGATGCGTGGGGCATGGCCTTCCACGCGCCGCAGGACGGCGCCGGTCTGGCGGGGCTGTATGGCGGCCGCGACGCGTTGGCGGCGAAGCTCGACAGTTTCTTCTCCGCTTCCGGCAAGTTCGAAGTGGGCGATTATGGCGACGTGATCCACGAGATGCTCGAGGCCCGCGACGTTCGCATGGGCCAGTACGGCCATTCGAACCAGCCTTCGCACCACATCATCTGGATGTACGACGAGGCCGGCAAGCCGTGGAAGACGCAGGACAAATTGCGCGACGCGGTGTCGCGCCTCTACGTAGGCAGCGAAATCGGCCAGGGCTATCCGGGCGACGAGGACAACGGCGAGATGTCGGCCTGGTGGCTCTTCGGTGTGGCGGGCTTCTATCCGTTGCGCATGGGTACGCCGGAGTACGTCGTCGGCGCGCCGCACTTCCCGCACATGACCATTGCGCTGGAGAGCGGCGCGAAGATCGACATTCGTGCCCCGGGAGTCAGCGATACGAACCGCTACGTGCAATCGTTGAAGGTGAATGGCGAGGCGTGGAACACGCTGACCCTGCCGCACGCGCTGCTGGCGAAGGGTGCGACGCTCGATTTCGTCATGGGCGCTGAGCCTTCGAAGTGGGGCACCGGAACGGACGCGTTGCCGGCGTCGATCACGGCCGAGGGACAGAAGCCCGATCCGTTGCACGACGTGACCCGTGTGGAAGGAGCGACGCTTGCTGGCCAACGCGACGCGAAGCTTGCCGCGGTGGCGGATAACGATTCGTCCACCGAGTTCGCGCTGGCCCGGGGTAGGTCAGAGGTTGATTACCGCCTCGACCAGCCCGTGGCGGTATCGGTCTATACGATCACCTCGGGCGCGACCGCGCCGGCACCGTCACACTGGACGATGCAGGGTTCGGCGGACGGCAAGCACTGGACCACCCTGGACGAGCGTCGCGACGAGCGTTTCCCGTGGCATCGGCAGACCCGTGCGTTCGTGGTGAAGCAGCCGGCTTCGTACAAGCACTACCGGCTGGTTCTGGAATCCGATGCCCCCGGAGCGGTCGCCGAACTGGAACTGCTGGCGAGGTAGGAGCGCGCCTGCGCGCGACAGCTTTTCGCCAGGAGCAACAGGGCCTGTTGCTCCTGGCGAAAAG
>NZ_DASYDO010000016.1:0-45141 GCF_036499525.1 Luteibacter sp.
GCCTGCTCGAGGTCGTCCCACACCATCGAACGCTTGGCCTTCTCACGGGAGAGCTTGGTCTCGCCGAAGCCGTCTTCGAGCGCGTCGAGCGCGACCTTGACCTCGTCGCCCACTTCCACTTCCAGCGCGCCGGACTCGTCCTTGAACTGCTCGATGGGGACGATGCCTTCGCTCTTCAGGCCGGCGTTGATCACCACCACGTCGTTGCGGATTTCCACAACGATACCGGTGACGATGGAGCCGGGCTTCAGCTTGGAAATGGCCTGCTGGCTCTGTTCAAACAGTTCGGCAAAACTTTCAGTCATGTTGATTCCAGGGTTATGAAAGGTCGTACCCGCTGCCTGCGTACCTTCTTGATCGCAGACGGACGGGGGACCCGCCGGTAGAGGGCGCGCGGAGATACCCGGGTAGGCTCCCCTGCACCGTTGCCAAGAGCCCGCGCCCACTGCGCGGACACCGATGCCGAGATGCGCCTTACGGACGCACCACGGCGAAAACTTTCGCCACCACCTCGTCGATCGGCATGCCTGTGGTATCGATGACCACGGCGCCTTCGGCGGGCTTCAGCGGGGCGACCGGCCGCGACGCGTCCCGTTCGTCGCGCGCCTCGATCTCTCGCTGAAGGACGGCAAGTGTAACGCTCAGTCCCTTATCCTTCAACTGCTTATAGCGCCTTTTCGCACGCTCGACCGCACTGGCGGTGAGGAAGAACTTATGGACGGCCTCGGGGAAAATCACCGTCCCCATGTCCCGCCCGTCCGCCACCAGGCCCGGCGCCTTGCGAAAACCGAGCTGGAGGTCCACCAGGGCCTCGCGGACCGAAGGGATCACGGCGATGGCCGAGGCGGCCGCACCGGCCGTTTCCGTGCGCAGTTCGTCGGTGGCATCGTGGCCATTGACCAGGACCCGGGTTTCCCCGCCGTCGGGGCTGGGCTGGAAGCGGATCTTCACCATCCGGGCACAGCGGGTGACCGCCTCGGCGTCGGACAGGTCGATGCCCTCTTCGCCCGCCGCATAGCCCACGGCGCGGTACAGGGCGCCGGAATCGAGCAGTCGCCAGCCCAGGCGCTCCGCCACGAGGCGGCTGATGGTTCCCTTGCCGGAGCCGGAGGGGCCGTCGATGGTCAGGACGGGGACGGCTGCCGGATGGGCCATGGGATCAACCTCGTTCGCGAAACCCGCATGATATCGCGTTGGGCTCGGGTCCCGGCCGATGGACAGTCTCCGGGAGCCATGCTACAAGCCCCCAACTCCCGCGCCACGGTTGATACGTTCCATGTCCGACGACCTCCGGAGCCAGTTCGAGCAGGCCTACCTGGACCTGGGCCGCCTCGGGCATCGACCGGACAACGACACCCTCCTGCGCATCTATGCCCTCTACAAGCAGGGCTCCGAAGGCGACGTCCATGGGGACAGGCCGGGCTTCTTCGATTTCGTGGGCACGGCCAAGTACGAAGCCTGGGCCACGCTAAAGGGCACCCCGACCGAGGTGGCCATGCGCGATTACGTCGCGCTGGTGAAGTCGTTGGAGGGCTGAGCCACGCGGTGACCCTCGCAGGAGAGCGCCCTGCGCGCTTATGCCCGCGTCGGGTACGACAGCCTTTCGCCACTGCCCACGAACTTGCGCGCCAGCTCCCAGGCTTGGCCTCAAACGATGTCGCGCGCAGGGCGCGCTCCTACGAACCAGGCGGCGACGGGGAGTTCGCCCATGAGGTCGGCGACGGGGCAGTCTTCCCCGCGCAGGCGGCCGGCGCCGAGCACGTCGTGCCAGTGACCCTTGGGCAGGATGAGAGAGGTCCCTGCCCAGCGAGTTGCCGGGATGGCGGGTGCGTCCGACCCGGCCAGCCATTCCGCGGTGTGCCTCGCTACCGCCACCACGAGCTTCTGCCCCCGGTGCTCGCGCACGAAAGCCAGCACGTGGTCCGCGGCCGGGCCGGAGGCCACCAGCGGCCGGTAGGTACCGCGGGCGAACAGGTCCGGGTGGTCCCTGCGCAGACGCAGCAGGCGGGCAATCGTCGCCTGCTTGATCGATCCGTCGCGCCAGTTGGCCAGCGCATCCGCGGGCGTTGCATCCCGTTCGAGGGACGCGGCCCGGGCGAGGAAGTCGACGGGCCGGCGGTTGTCCGGGTCGACCAGGCTGAAATCCCAGTAATCGGTGCCCTGGTAGAGATCGGGAACGCCCGGCGTCGTCAGCCGCAGGGCGGTCTGTGCCAGCCCGTTCGCCGCACCGGGCACGGCGATGTAGGCGGCGAAGGCGGCGAGCTCGGGACCGCATTCGCTCGACATGAGGCTGCGCAGGAAGTCTTCGCAAGCATCCTCGTAGGGTTCGTTCGGCGAGGTCCAGCGGGTCCAGCGTTTGGCTTCGCGCAGCGCCTTGCGTTGCCAGGCGGCGATCCGCGTGACAAAGCGCTCCACGCCCTCCTCGTCGTCCGGCGCCAGCCCCAGCGGCCACGCGCCCACCAGCATCTGGTAGAGCATGAGCTCATCCGCCGCGGAAGGCGCCATCCGGCCGTCCTCGGTGCGCCGGCGGAATCCGGCATGGCGCATGCGCCAGCGCTCGACTGTCACCACCCAGCGTCCGGCCACTTCCGAAAGAACCGCGAGACGAGCCCGCAGATCCTCGCCGCGCTTGTGGTCGTGCGTGGCCGTGGCCAGCAGGTTATGCGGCAAGGTAGCGGCGCGCTCCACGCAGCGCCGGTGGAATTCCTCCGGCGCCATGGCGAGCCGGGCCGCGTCGACGCCCACTTCGTTGCGCGACAGCAGCCGGCCGTAGCGATAACCGGCGGTGTCTTCCACGGCCTTCGCGGCCACCGGCGACGTGGCCTGCTGGAACACCGCCATCGCTCGCTCGCGAGCTCGTCGCACCGCCCCCGGGGGCAGCGAGCGCGGCGCCTCGCCGCCAAGCCATCCGGCGACGAGGTGCAGGAGCTCCACATCCTCAAGCCTGATGGTGCGCAAGGCGCCTTCCACGGCCCGCGCGAACATCATTTCGTCGTACGCGTCGCGCCCGGCGCCGCCCGCATAGGTGCGATAGACGGGAAAGTGCACCAGCAGTTCCACTAGCACGCGGCGGATCGCGGCGAGCGATACGTCGCGCGTGGCGACATCGGCGCGCGCGGCGGCGAACAACGCGCGCGCCGTGCGATCCAGTTCCGACTCGAAGCTGTCGACGAGGATCTGCCGCCGCGCGCGCACCGCCTGCGTTCCGAAATCCGCGCTTTCGCCGGTGAGCTTGCGCCATAGTTCCGTCAACGGGCCTTCACCGGTGTCGTCGTGGAGCACAGCCGACACCTGGTCCATGAACTCGTAGCCGGTAGTGCCGTCGGTGCGCCAGTCGAGCCGCAGCGACTCGTCGCTCGCGAGGATCTTCTCCACCACGACGTAGGCCGCGTCGCGTAGGGCCCCCGCGGGCCGCTGTGATCGCAGGCGCTCCAGGCGATGACGCAGCTGGCGGCAATACCGGCGCGGGTCGGCAAGGCCGTCCACATGGTCGCAACGGACGCCGTCGATCAGCCCCTCGGCATACAGCCGGAAGATCGTCTTGTGGGTGTCCTCGAACACCGCGGTGCGCTCGATGCGCAGGCCGGCAAGCTCGTTGATGTCGAAGAAACGACGGTAGTTGACCATGTCGCTGGCCAGCTTCCAGAACGCCAGGCGGTAGTGCTGCCGTTCGATGAGCGCGTGCAGCGCCGCCCTGCCTTCATCCGTCGATGGATCATGCGTACCCACCGCGCCGTCGTCGAGGTCCGCCACCGACGCAGGAGACAACGGCAGGTGGTCGTCGTAGACGCGGAGCATCCACTGGTCGCGCCGCCGCGCGAGGCGAAGATGGCCTTCGCGCAACGTCGCCTCGTAACCGGCGCCGAGGATAGGCAACAACAGGCGGTTTCGCAGAAGCGGATCGTGCGCCTGCCAGTCGATGTCGAAATAGCCCGCGTAGCGGCTCTCGCGGCCGTGGCGAAGCACGTCCATCCACCATGCGTTCTCCACGCCCACGCCCATGTGGTTCGGCACGATGTCAAGCACGAGACCCATGCCACGCGAACGCAGGCTCGCGACCAGGCGACGCAGTGCTTCCTCGCCACCGATTTCCGGATTCACCTCGTTGCAATCGACCACGTCGTAACCGTGCGTGGATCCCGCACGGGCGCGCAGGATCGGCGAGGCGTATAGGTGGCTGATGCCAAGGCGTGCGTAGTAGCCGACCACGTCTACGGCATCGTCCAGCGTGAAGCCTGCATGGAACTGCAGGCGCGCGAGGGCACGCGGCGGACTCATCCGCGATTCCGCGTCTGGTCGATGGTGGCGCACACGGCGTGGGCGATGGGACCGTCGAAAAGTCGCGACGACGTGTCCGGCATGCGCCGGCGCCAATTGGGATGCACCGCGTCGGTCGGGCCCGGAAGGTTGGGTTGTTCGTGCAGGCCCAGAATGTCCTCCACAGGGAAGATCGCCAGCGGCGCCGGTGCCAGCGAAACATGGTGCGCGGCCGCCCACACCACCGGCGAAATTTCGTCCGGGGCGGGGGGCGAGTCCTCGTTCCACGCCGAGCCGGAGGCGAACAGAGCGCGCCAC
Source organism: Luteibacter sp. (assembly GCF_036499525.1). Classification (GTDB taxonomy): domain Bacteria; phylum Pseudomonadota; class Gammaproteobacteria; order Xanthomonadales; family Rhodanobacteraceae; genus Luteibacter. The sequence goes on from NZ_DASYDO010000016.1 coordinate 4,576, forward strand.
AACTGCAAGCGCTCCTGCTCGCGCCGTGCCACCTCGTTCACGGCCGGATCGTCGAGCCCGGTGCGCTTGCGCCATTCGACGTCGCGCCCGCTCCACCAGCCGGCGACCGTCGGCACGTCGTGCGTGCTCGTCGTGGCCATGGCCTTGTCCGACCAATCCTTCGGTGTGGTGAATCCGCCGTCGGCAGCCCGCTCGAACCAGAGCACGCGGATGCCGAGCACGCCCTTTTCGGCGATGGTGTCGCGAAAATCGGATGGCACCGTGCCGAGATCCTCGCCGATGACGATGGCGCGCTCCAGGTGCGACTCGAGCGCGATCAACCGCAGCATGTCGGTCAACGGATAGCGCACATACGCACCCTCGGTCGCACCCGCACCATGCGGCACCATCCACAACCGCTTCAGGCCGAGCACGTGGTCGATGCGCACACCTCCCGCATGGGCGAGTGCGGCGCGCAGCATGCCGATGAAACCGCGGAAGCCGGTCTCGCGCAGGCCGCGCGGAGAGAAGGTCGTCAGGCCCCAGTCCTGGCCGAGACGGTTCAGCGCGTCTGGCGGTGCGCCCACGGAAACTCCCGTCAACACCTCGGCCTGGTGCGCCCAGGCATGGCTGCCGCCCGAATCGGCGCCGACGGCCAGATCGGCAATCAACCCGATGGCCATGCCCGCGTCGCGCGCCGCTTTCTGCGCGCCCTCCAGCCCCTGCCTGGCAAGCCATTGCAGCCATGCATGGAAGGCCACCTCGCGCGAATGCTCCCGCGCGAAAGCCGTCACCGCGGAACTGGCAGGGTCGTGGAATTCCGCGGGCCAGCCCTGCCATCCACCAGGGCGCCCGTGCGCCGTGAAGTCGGCATGCAAGGCCTCGAAGCGCGCGTGGCGCTCGAGCGGGTCACCCTGCTCGTTGCGAAAGGCCATGAAGCGTTCCGAATGCGCCAGATCGGCCGAGGCGCCCTCGAAAATCGAGCGCAGGATGGTCATGCGTGCCCGCGCGGCGCGCGGCCAGTCGATCAGGTCCAGCCATTCCAGCTCGGCGAGTTCCTGGCGCAGGTTGTGCGAATCGATCACCGCGCGCACCGTCTGTTCGCCGCTGGTCCGGGCCGGATCGATGTACAGCCCGTTGAGGAACAGCCGGCTCGACGGCGCATACGGGCTGTAGCGCTCGGGAGCGGCCGCGAACAGCGCATGCAGGGGGCTGATCGCGAGGGCGTCGGCACCCTTCTCCGCCGCGGCCTTCGCGCAGATTTCCAGCGCGGTGAAATCGCCGATACCGCCATCGCCGGGACGGCGCAGGCCAGATAGCTGCACGGCCATGCCCCAGGGACGACGGCATGCCGTCGTGACGTCGCGTACGCCGAAGGTCCGCGGCGGCGCCACCGCGAGGGTCGTCCGTTCGTCGTCCAGCGATAGCGTGTAGTAGCCGGGCAGCGACGGGACGGCGATGGCGGCTTCTCCGGAAGGCAAGACACCCTCACTCACCGGCGTGGCATCGCCCGCCTCGATTTTCCATGGCCTTGCGCGAGGCAACCTTGGAACCTCGATACGCGTTCCCGCGTCGGCGGTGAGCACCCGCGACAGCCGGACGCCGCTGTGCTCCTCGTCGATCCGCCGCAGGCTGTCCTCCACCTCGTCCGCGTGATCGGCCGGAAGGCCCAATGCCCGCAGCACCGCGCGCAAGGTGTCCGCCGGCGTCGTCTGCGGGCGATCGAGCGCGTCACGCCAGTGCACGTCGATGCCGGCCCGTTCGGCCAACAGTGCGAGGCGATCGTGGAGGGGTGCATTCACAGCGTCAGGACTCCAGGCAGGCAAGGGTACGGCGTGCCGGAAGCAGGCCGCGTGAAACGGAAGCGACGTCGGCTGCATCGCCGTGAAGCCACGCAGCGGAAGGGGACGGTGGTCGTTCTACGGCGACATCCATGTCGCCGAGGTTGACGAACAAAGTGAGCGACCCGCCCCCAAGCGACCACGCGGCGACGAACGCGCGTGCACCCAGCGGCCCGGCACCGAGGGTGCGCGCGTTCTCGATATGCGCTGCCACATGCCGCTGGCGCAGCATGATCAGCTCGCGCACCAGCGCACGGCGCCGTTCGCCCGCCGCCTCGTCGCGAATGGGAATGGACGCGGTGAACGTGTCGTACGCGTTCGGGTCTGGAATATCTTCCCCGGTGAAACCGGTGAAGGCCTCGAACTCCTTTCGCCGGCCGTCGCGCACCGCGGCGCGCAAGTCGTCGTCGGAGAAATCGGTGAAGAACAGGAATGGCGTGCGGCTCGCCCATTCCTCGCCCATGAACAACATCGGCACGAAGGGAGCGAGCAGGAGCAGCGCCAGCGCCGCCTCCATGGTTTCGGGGCCCACCAGGGTGCTCAAGCGGTCGCCGAACGCGCGATTGCCTACCTGGTCATGGTTCTGCAGGAAATTGACGAAGCGCGCCGGCGGCAGCGCGCTGCTCGGTTCGCCGCGTCGGCGCCCGCCCATCGTCTCGCCCTGGAAGGCGAAGCCGTCGGTCAGGGTCCGCAGCATTTTCTCCATCGGCGGCCGGTAATGCGCGTAATAACCTTCATGCTCATCGGTGAGGAGCACATGCAGCGCGTTATGGAAGTCATCATTCCATTGCGCGTCGAAACGCCCGCGGCCCAGGAGGTGTGCCTGGTTGGCTTCGTTCTCCAGTACGAGGTGCACATGCCGGTCGGGACCCGTCGCGGCACGGACGCGCCCCGCCAGCGCGGCGAGCCAACCGGGATTGCCAATAGCATGGACGGCATCGAAGCGCAGGCCGTCGAACTGGAATTCCTCCAGCCAGTACAGGGCGTTGTGCACGAAATAATCGCCCACCTGCGGCGTCGCCACCCCGATGGCCGCGCCCCAGGGCGTATGCGCGGATTCGTCGAAGAACGGCGACGCATAGGCGCCGAGGTAGTTTCCGTCCGGGCCGAAGTGGTTGTAGACCACATCGAGGAAGATCATCAGGCCGAGGCCGTGCGCGGTATCGACCAGCGATTTCAGGTCGTCCGGCGAACCGTAGGCCGCAGCCGGGGCGAACGGCAGCACGCCGTCGTAGCCCCAGTTGCGCTCGCCCGGGAATTCGGCGATCGGCATGAGTTCGACCGCGGTGATACCGAGCGATGCCAGATGCGGCAGTACCATTTCCACGCCGTGGAAACCACCGAGCGCACCCGCGTGGAGTTCGTAGATCACTGCCTCGTGCCACGGGCGCCCTTTCCATCCCGCATGGCGCCAGCGATACGCCAGGGGATCGGTGACGAGGCTGTAACCGTGCACGTCGCCGCCCAACTGCCGGCGTGATGCGGGATCGGGCACCACAAGGCGATCGTCGAGGCGGAATCGATAGGCTGTGCCCACGTCGACCGGGCACACGCATTCGAACCAGCCATCGTCGAGCGCGCGCATCGTGGCTTCGTGGCCATTGTCGCATTCGATCGACACCGACTCGCGGTCCGGTGCCCATAGCCGGAAGCGTATGCGGCCATCGCCCAGGGGCTTGAACCCGTAGGGCATCGCGTGGGCCTGACCCTGGTTCATGCGGGCTCCGTCCTCACCGTCGCGGCCAGGAGAACCACGCTGCGGCCTTCCACTTCGATCGTAGATTCGCTCCACGCGATTTCCGGCGCGGCCGGCGCCGCGGTATTGCAGGCAAGCCGCCAGTTCGCCGCCGGCTGCGGCAGGTGGAACACGTGCTTTTCCGGCGTGGCGTTGATCATTACCAAGGTCGTGTCGGCGCGCTTCTCGCCCTGCGCCTGCACGCGACGCAAGGCCAGCAGGCGGCCCTCCGTGTAGCCCCAGGTCGCCTGGGTCATCTCCGTGCCGCTTTCGTCGAACCACATCACCTCGCGCATGCCCGGGACCACCTCCGTGTCCCCGCGAAGGAAGTGCGCCGCGCGCAACGTAGGATGCTGTTCGCGCAGGCGGATCAACCGCGCGACGAAGTCGGCGAGCTCCCTGCCGCGATCGGAAGTGGCCAGCTTCCAGTCGTACCATGAAATCTCGTTGTCCTGGCAATAGGCGTTGTTGTTGCCCAGCTGCGTGCGCCCGAACTCGTCCCCGCCCAGCATCATCGGCGTGCCGTGGGAGAAGAACAACGTGGCCAGCATCGCACGCTTCACGCGGTCGCGTTCCGTGCGGATGGCCTCGTCCTCGGTCGGACCCTCGACGCCGTAGTTGTAGCTCTCGTTATCGTTGCCGCCGTCGCGGTTCTCTTCGCCGTTGGCTTCGTTGTGCTTGTCGTTGTAACTGACCAGGTCTTCCAGGGTGAATCCGTCATGCGCGGTGATGAAATTCACTGACGCCCAAGGACGACGGCGGTGATGGTCGAAGAGTTCGCCCGAAGCCTGCAACCGCCCCGCAAGAACGCCGCGCATGGCAGGATCGCCCTTCCAGAACTTGCGGATGTCGTCGCGGAACTGGCCATTCCACTCGCCGAAGCCCGGCGGGTGGTTGCCGAGCTGGTAGCCGCCGGGGCCGATATCCCAGGGCTCAGAGATCAGCTTCACATTGGCTAGCACGGGGTCCTGGCGCATGGCATCGAACAGGCCGCAGTTGGGATCGAACCCTGCTTCCTCGCGACCGAGGCTCACGCCCAGGTCGAAACGGAACCCGTCCACGTGGAAGGTCTGCACCCAGTAACGCAGCGAATCCATCACCAGCTGCAGCACGCGCGGATGCGACGTGTTGACCGTGTTTCCTGTGCCGGTGTCGTTGATGCAGTAGCGCGGGTTGTCGGCTATCAACCGGTAGTAGCTCTTGTTGTCGAGCCCACGGAACGACATCGTCGTGCCGAGTTCGCTGCCCTCGCAGGTATGGTTGTAGACCACGTCCAGGATCACTTCGATGCCGGCGGCGTGCAGCGCCTGCACCGCGGCGCGGATCTCGTTGAGCGCGCCCTCGGCAAGATAGCCCGGTTCCGGAGCGAAGAACGCCAGGGTGTTGTAACCCCAGTAGTTGCGCAGCTTCATCTCGGTGAGGCGGCGGTCCTGCACGAAGGCGTGCACTGGAAGCAGCTCCACCGCGGTCACTCCCAGCCTCACCAGGTAATCGATGACGTAGGGATCGGCCAGTGCGAGGAAGGTGCCGCGCTCGTGCTGGCGAATCCGCTTCAGCGTGCGCGTGAAACCCTTCACATGTGTTTCGTAAACCACCGTCTCGTTCCACGGCGTGTGCGGGCGGTTGCCGTAGGTCCAGTGCATCGGCTCGTCCACGACGACGGCTTTCGGCATGGCGGCGGCACTGTCGCGCCGGTCGAACGAGAGATCCGCACGCGACGAGGCCACGCGATAGCCGTGCAAGGCGTCCGACCAGCGCACCTGCCCGTGCAACAACCGCGCATAAGGATCGAGTAGAAGCTTGTTCGGGTTGAAGCGATGGCCTTCTTCCGGCGCATAGGGGCCGTGTGCGCGGAAACCGTAAAGCGTGCCGCCACGAACACGCGGCAGGTAGCCGTGCCACACCTCGTCGGTGCACTCGGGCAGGTCGTAGCGGGCTATCTCGCGCTTGCCGGATGGATCGAAAAGGCACAGTTCCATGCGTTCCGCATGGGCGGAGAACACGGCGAAATTGGTACCCATGCCGTCGCAGGTGGCGCCGAGAGGATACGACGAGCCGGACTGCATGCGTTCGGGTAAGGCGGGCATTCGTACTCCTCGTCAGTCGGCGACGAAAATGAGGGTGGAGAGCGGTGGAAGGCTGAGCATCAGCGAGTGCTCGAAGCCATGCGCAGGAACCGCCTGCGCATGCCGTTCGCCTTCGTTGCCGATGCCCGAACCGCCATACTCCGTCGCGTCGGAATTGATGGCCTCGCGCCAACGGCCACCATCGGGTATGCCGATACGAAATCCGTGCCGCACGGCCGGCGTCATGTTGCTGACCACCAGCGCGGGCCGCCCGCCCTCCGCGAAGCGCAGCCATGCGAATACACTCTGGCCGGCGTCATCGCCGATCACCCAGCGGAAACCCCGTGGATCGGCATCCCAGGCGTGAAGCGCTGGCGTGGCCGCGTAGGTGCGATTGAGGTCGCGAACGAGTTTTTGCACGCCCAGATGCAAGGGATGGTCGAGCAGGTCCCAGGCAATCTGAGTGTCGTGGTTCCACTCATGCGGCTGGGCGATTTCGCCGCCTGTGAAAAGCAGCTTCTTGCCCGGGTGGCCCCACATGAAACCGTAATAGGCACGCAGGTTCGCGAAGCGCTGCCACTCGTCCCCGGGCATGCGCCCCAGCAGCGAGCGCTTGCCGTGCACCACTTCATCGTGGGACAGCGGCAGGACGAACTTCTCGGCATATGCATAGACCATGCTGAAGGTCATTTCGCCGTGGTGCCAGCGGCGATGGATCGGATCGCGCGACATGTATTCCAGCGAATCGTGCATCCAGCCCATGTTCCATTTGAAAGTGAAGCCCAGTCCGCCCTGCTCCACCGGCTGGGTCACGCCGGGCCATGCGGTGGATTCCTCGGCGATGGTCATGCAATCAGGATGGCGTTCGGCCACCAGCTGGTTTACCCGGCGCAGGAAGGCGATGGATTCGAGGTTCTCGCGGCCGCCGTAGATGTTCGGCACCCACTCGCCATGATTGCGCGAATAATCGCGGTAGAGCATCGACGCCACCGCGTCCACGCGCAGGCCATCGACGTGGAAGCGCTCCAGCCAGGCCAGCGCGCTGGCGATCAGGTATGCCGACACCTCGTTGCGACCGAGGTTGAAGATCAGCGTGTTCCAGTCCTGGTGGAAGCCCTCGCGTGGGTCGGCGTGCTCATAGAGCGGCGTGCCATCGAAATGCGCGAGGCCATGAATGTCGGTCGGAAAATGTGCGGGCACCCAATCCACGATCACGCCGATGCCGGCCTCGTGACAACGATCGACGAAACGGGCGAAGGCGTCCGGCGTGCCGAAGCGCGAGGTCGGTGCGAACTGGCCCAGCGGCTGGTAGCCCCAGGAACCGCCGAAGGGATGCTCCGAGATCGGCAACAGTTCGATATGGCTGAAGCCCATGCCTGCCACGTAGGGAATCAGGCGCTCGCCGAGTTCGTCCCAGTGCAGGTCGTGACCGTCGTTGCCGCGCAGCCACGATCCGGCATGCAGTTCGTAGATAGAGAGTGGCGATCCCGCATGGTGCAAGGCGCCGCGGCGGCGCAGCCAGTCGTCGTCTGTCCAGTGGAAGGCCGTTGGATCGGCGACGATCGATGCCGTCGCGGGCGGCAGTTCCGAGGAAAGCGCCACGGGATCGGCGCGCTGCGTGAGCGAACCGTCGGCGCCCCATACCTCGTACTTGTAGCGCGCACCCGGCAGCAGGCCCGGCACGAACAGCTCCCAGACGCCGGCCGGCGCGCGCTTGCGCATCGGATGGCGGCGGCCGTCCCAGCTGTCGAAGTCGCCGACGACGCTCACCCGCTTGGCATTGGGCGCCCACACCGCGAAACGCACGCCATGCACGCCGTCGACCACGACGGGATGGGCGCCCAGGCAACGGAACAACTCGATGTGTGTTCCCTCGGAGAGCAAGCGCAGGTCCTCGTCGCCGAGCAACGTGCCGAAAGCGTAGGCGTCGTGCGTGTCATGCGTGGCCGCTGGCCAGTGCACGCGTATGCGATAGCTGCCGTCCCCGTCGACGAATCCCGCAAAGAGACCGCCGGCATGCACGCGTTGCAATTCACCCCCGATGACACGCCCTTGCGCATCGATCAGTTCGACACTGCGGGCACCGGGCTGCAAAGTGCGTACCACACGACGGCCGTCGACGTGGTGCGGCCCGAGCAGCGCGAAAGGATCGCCGTGCCGGCCGTCGACCAGCGCGTCGATCGCGGCGGCATCGGAAAGCCCGTAGGTGCGTGGATCGGTCACAAGTCCTCCTCCCGTTCATTCGCCATCTCGCCGCGCGCGATCTGCAGCAGGCCGCGCAACGGCACGTCGAGCCAGCCAGGGCGGTTGGCGGCTTCGTAGACGATTTCGTAGGCGGCCTTCTCGATGACGAACAGTTCGAGCACCGGCGCCAGGGCATCGGTATCGATCCAGCGCACGGATGCCTCGTCGAGCACGGCGGTATAAGCCTCAAGGAACACCCTCGACGAACGCGTGCGGAAGCGCGCAAGGTAGTTGCCGAAACCTTCGTCCTCCACCGGTGCGAGGCCGTCCTCGCCGCGGCGGGCCATGGCCGCCGCGTAGTCCAGCGAGCGCAGGAAGCCAGCCACGTCGCGCAGTGGCGAGGTCTTGCCACGACGCTCCTCGAGCGGCCGTGCGGGCTCGCCTTCGAAGTCGATGATGTACGCGTCGTCCTGCACTACCAGCACCTGCCCGAGGTGGAAGTCGCCATGCGTGCGTGTCGTCAACGCGGCCTGCCCCGCCGAGGCCAGCTTGCCGATGCGCTCGTCCAACGCGCCGGCGAGTCCGCGCAGGGCTTCCACGTCCGCGGCGAGCGGCTCCGCCATCTCCCCCGTCGAGTCGACGGACATGAGCGCCCGTCCCAGTTGGGTACGGATGCTTTCGCGCCACTGCTCCACCGTGGCGCCGACCGCGGATTCCGGCGAGAACGCCGGGAGGTCGCTCGGCTTCGCCAGCAAGGCGTGCAATTCGCCGAGGCGGGTGCCCACCGCAGCGGCGAAGGCGTCGTAGCCTGCTTCCAGTTCCGCCTTCCGCTCGTCGTCGCCGGCATGGCTGAACTCGTCGTAGCTGCGGCGCAGGAAGTCCAGCGTCCAGGCCCAGGCGTCGCCCTGGTTGCGCAGGAAGCCCTGCAAGACGGCCAGGGTGGTCCTCTCGCCGTGTTCGCCCACGCGGACCACTTCGCCGAGCAGCGGCGCGGTGTTCGCGTAACCGTTCTCGGTAAGGAACCGCCCCATCTCCACTTCGGGGTTCACGCCCGCCGACATGCGCCGGAACAGCTTCACCACGCCGGCGTCGTGCAGGACCATCGAACTGTTCGATTGCTCGGCCGTGAGCCAGCGGTTTTCTATATCGTGGACGAAGGTGACCCCGGCGAACGCGGTGGTGGTCTCGAAGCGCACCGCGCCACCGTGCACCGGCAATTCGGCGTTCTGGCGCAGACCGATGAGGAGCCCGCTGGCGAAGGCTTCGAGCGCGAAGCCGTCGGTCAACAGGCCGATGCGGCGTCCACGGCGCACGCGCGCCAGGGCCAGTTGCTGGGCCCTCGCCGTGGGGCTCTCGTCCTCCCAGACGATGCCCGCCGGCAGGCTATAGCGTTCCTTTCCACCGTCGGAGAGCGTCGCCTCCACCTCGGTCAGGATCAGGTCGTCGCCGCGATCCGGCCAGGGCACCGCGTAGAGGATCTTTACCGAGTCGATACCGCGATCCTTGGCGGCGAACCAGCGGCGGACGGCCAGGTAACCCGGTAACACCTGCTTCTCGATCACACCGCGGTGGTGCGCCATCACCGGCCCGTCGACGAGCGCACCACGAAGCACCAGCGTTTCGTAGTCCGGCATCGGCTCGGCGGGCACCTCATGCCACGTAGGCATCTGCGCGTTCGGGCAGATCTGGAAGGCGTAGAAGCCGTAGGGCGGCACGGTGAGCAGGTACGGCAACTGGCCGATCGGCGGGAACGACGAACCGCCCATGATCTCGATCGGCACATTGCCGTCGAACGCGCCCAGGTCGAGCTCCACGGCCTGCAGCGCACGCGACATGTTCGCCACGCAGAGCACGTGTTCGCCGTCGTACTCGCGCAAGTAGGCAAGGACCTTGCGGTTGCCCGGATAAAGGAACTTCAGCGTGCCACGGCCGAATGCCTTGTAGCGCTTGCGCACGGCCAGCATGCGCCGTGTCCAATTGAGCAACGAATGAGGGTCGCGCGACTGTGCCTCCACGTTGATCGCCTGGAAGCCGTACAGCGGGTCCATGATCGGCGGCAGCACGAGGCTGGCCGGATCGGCGCGGGAAAACCCGCCGTTGCGATCCACCGACCACTGCATGGGCGTACGCACGCCGTCACGATCGCCGAGATGGATGTTGTCGCCCATGCCGATCTCATCGCCGTAATACAGCACCGGCGTGCCCGGCATCGACAGCAGCATCGCGTTCATCAGTTCGATGCGGCGGCGGTCGCGTTCCAGCAACGGCGCCAGGCGGCGTCGGATGCCCAGGTTGATGCGCGCCCGGCGATCGGCGGCATAGGTCTGCCAGAGGTAGTCGCGCTCGCTGTCGGTGACCATCTCGAGGGTCAGCTCGTCGTGGTTGCGCAGGAAGATCGCCCACTGGCAGTTATCCGGAATGGCCGGCGTCTGCCGCATGATGTCGGTGATCGGGAAGCGGTCTTCGCGTGCGATCGCCATGTACATGCGCGGCATCAGCGGGAAGTGGAACGCCATGTGGCATTCGTCGCCGTCGCCGAAATAATCCTGTGTATCCTCGGGCCACTGGTTGGCCTCGGCCAGCAGCATACGATCGGGATAATGCTGGTCGATTTCGGCGCGCATCAGCTTCAGGATAGCGTGCGTCTCCGGAAGGTTCTCGTTGTTCGTTCCCTCGCGCTCGATCAGGTACGGCACGGCGTCCAGGCGAAGCCCGTCCACGCCCATGTCGAGCCAGAAGCGCATCACGTCCAACACCGCCTTCAATACAGCAGGATTGTCGAAATTGAGGTCCGGCTGGTGCGAGAAGAAACGATGCCAGAAGTACTGGCCGGCCACTGGATCCCAGGTCCAGTTCGACTTCTCCGTATCCAGGAAGATGATGCGGGTACCGTCGTAGGCCTGGTCGGTATCCGACCAGACATAGAAATTGCGCGCCGCCGAGCCTTTCTTGGCATGGCGCGCCCGCTGGAACCATGCATGCTGGTCCGAGGTATGGTTGATGACCAGTTCCGTGATGACGCGCAGGCCGCGGGCATGGGCTTCGGCGATGAAGCGCCGCGCATCGGCCAGCTTGCCGTAGTCCGGGTGCACCGCTTTGTACTCGGCGATGTCGTAACCATCGTCGCGGCGCGGGCTCGGGTAGAACGGCAGCAGCCAGAGCGTATTCACGCCTAACTCTGCAATGTATTCGAGTTTGTCGATCAGGCCCTGGAAGTCGCCGACGCCGTCGTCGTTGGCATCGAAATACGACTTCAGGTGCACCTGGTAGATGATCGCGTCCTTGTACCAGAGCGGATCGTTCGAGAAATCGGGAGCGACCGTTTTCTTCTTATTGCGCGTGGCCATGGGTCAGACTCCGGGAAGCCGCACCTGCCACACCGCGTAAGGCTGGCCGAGGCCGAGCCATACGTGCTGCGTCGTGCCGCGCCAGCTCAAGGGTTGGTCGTGCAGGAGGTCGTGGATGTCGATCGCGGCATCGGCGGGCAGGCCCCAGTCGCCCAGCGGCAGGACGACATCGGCCGCCTGCGCGTTGTGCGGGTCCATGCTGATCGCCACCAGCACCAGGTCGTCGCCCGTGCGTTTCTCGAAGAACAGTACCTGATCATTGTTCGCCGGCAGGAAGCGCACACCCAGGTGGGTCTGCAGGGCCGGATGGGCGCGGCGTATACGATTCAGCTGGGTAATCTCCGCCACGATATTGCCTGGCGCATCGAAGTCGCGAATGCGGATCTCGTACTTCTCCGAATCCATGTATTCCTCCTTGCCGGGAATGGGCGCGGATTCGCAGATCTCGAACCCGGAATACATGCCCCACAGGCCGGATAGCGTCGTAGCCAGCACCGCGCGAATCAGGAAGCCCGGGCGACCCGATGTCTGCAGGAAATACGGATTGATGTCCGGCGTGTTGACAAAGAAGTTCGGCCGGAAAAATTCCTTCGCCGGCGTGGTCGTCAATTCGGTGAGGTAGTCGATGAACTCCTGCTTGGTATTGCGCCAGGTGAAATAGGTATACGACTGGTTGAAGCCAACCTTCGCCAGGCGATACATCGGCTTCGGCCGGGTGAAGGCTTCGGACAGGAAAAGCGTGTCCGGATACTTCGCGCGCACCCGCGCGATCATCCATTCCCAGAACGGGAACGGCTTGGTATGCGGATTGTCGACGCGGAACGTGCGCACGCCTTCGCCCGCCCAGTAAAGCACCACGTCGCACAGCGCCTGCCAGAGCGAAGGCACAGCACCGTCCGTGTAAAAGTCGACGTTGACGATGTCCTGGTATTTCTTCGGGGGATTCTCGGCGTACTTGATGCTGCCGTCGGGTCGCCAGTCGAACCACTCCGGGTGCTCCTTTAGCCAGGGATGGTCGGGGGAGCACTGGATGGCGAAGTCGAGGGCCAGCTCCAGGCCGTGCTCGTGCGCGGCATCGCGCAACGCCCGGAAATCGTCCAGCGTGCCGAGTTGCGCATGGATGGCGGTGTGCCCGCCCTCGGGCGAACCGATGGCGTACGGACTGCCGGGATCGTTCGGGCCCGGCGTCAGCGTGTTGTTTGGCCCTTTGCGGAAGGCCGTGCCGATCGGGTGGATCGGCGGGAAGTACAGCACGTCGAAGCCCATGTCGCGGATCGCCGGGAGGCGCGCGATGGTGTTGCGGAACGTGCCGTGACTTGCCTTCGATCCGGTCATCGAGCGCGGGAACAGCTCGTACCAGCTGGCGAAGCCGGCCTCGCGGCGATCCACCTCGACGGCGTACGCATCAGTGGCGCTCGACTGTTCGCGTGGATCGGTCGCCGTCATGAGTTCGAGGGTGCTCTCGGCGAGCAGCAGTTCCCGGCGGGCGTCGCCCTCGCTCCTTGCCACGGCTGCCGCGAGGTGACGCAGCGCCTTCGCCTTCGGACCGGAAGCCGCGGCGGCGCGTTCTTCGACCAGCAGCCTGCCCTCTTCCAGCTCTAGGGAGATCGACACCTTCGCTGCATGCTTCAACTCGATTTCATGCCGGTACGTGGCGAAAGGATCGCGCCAGGCTTCCACCTGGAATTCGTAGCGGCCGATGCGCGTGGGTGTGAAGCTCGCCGTGTGGATGTCGTTGTTCAGGAGGAGCATCGGCGTTTCGCGCCAGGCTTTCTCGTCCATGGCGCGATGGCGCAAGCGCGCAGCCAGCACGTCGTGACTATCCATGAAGATGTCCGCCGTGACCGTGATCGCCTGGCCGACGATCCGTTTGACCGGAAAGCATCCGCCGTCCACGCTCGGTTGCACGGCTTCGATCACCACGCGCTGCCCGCGCGTCGCCGCATGCAGGGATTCTTTCTGGGCGCTCGCACCCATCTTGCGCTTCACCGGCGCGGCGCGTGTCCCACGCAGGGTCAACACGTCGCCCGGCGGAAGCGTGATGCCTTCGCCCTGGTCGAAGACCTTGCGCCCGTCGGGCGCGGTCCAGGGAGAAAAGTGTGCGGCCGCACCTATCAACGCGTCCGCGGCCGATACGTCCACCTCGCGATCCAGCGACGCATTCACGAGGGTGAGTGTGGCGCCGTCCGCCGTGCGTGGATCGGCGCCGTCCACGCTCAGGAACATGGCCACGCCAGGGCGGGTGACGACCAGCGGCCGCATCGCCACCTGCTGGCCCACGGAAGCGTTAGCCGCCTTCACCGCGGCGGAAAGATCGAGCACGCCATCCCTGGCGAGCGCGGCCGGCGTAAGTGCACTGCCGCGCCTCGGGTCCAGCATGTCGTGCACGGCATATTCGAAGCCGACTGGCATCATCCAGCCTGCCGGCGACGTCGCACTGAAGGCGATGGCACGGCGATACGCATGATCGAGCTGGTTCTCTTCGCCCAGTTCGTCTCCCAATCGCCTGGCGAACGGTTCCTCCGTGCATGCCAGGGCGGGCGCCACGGTGGCGAGGCGTTCCGCTTCGTCCGCGAACCACGGCGCACGGAAATCCCACCAGTTGGCCGACGAAACCACCGCGTTGAAACCAGCGCCCTTCAGCGCGCCGAGTTCGTCCGGCGTGAGCCCCGGCGTCCAGGCCAGGAAGGCCACCCGCGGCGCATCCGCGCGCACTCCGTCGATCAGGGCCTTCCATGCCTTGGCGTGCAGCCGCTGGGGGTGGACGATACGGAAGCCCGACACACCCGCCGCTATCCATTGCCGCAGGCGCTCCGTCCACCAGTCACTCGCCGCATCGACCACATCGGGATCGTTCAGGCGCCAACGCGCGCTGTCGCTCTCGCTGGGCGTCCAGCGCGGGTCCGGCGTACCGTGTTGTGCGGCCACCGCGCGGAACCATTCCGGATGCTGCTCGCGCACGGGCGCATCCGAAGACAATTCGTCGAGGGGAAGGTCGAGCCAAAACTCGAGATCGTGCGCCCGGCAGGCTTTCGCGATCTGCGCTAGCCGGATCGTCGCCTCGCCGTCGCCCAGCGCGGGGTTCATGCAATCGAAATCGCGTGTGACGAAGACGTCGTTGCACGGGGAGGTTTCGAACGGTGGTGCCACGAGCAACTGGCGGAAGCCCAGTTCCGCCGCATGCTCGATCCATGCGCTCCAGGCGGTCAGTGGCCCCGCGATGAGCGGATGCAGGTAATAGATACGAAAGGGCGCACTCTGGCTGGCCTGCATGTGACTCGCGTTCCTGGGGAATGGAGACAAGCATGCCGGGCCGTATGTATGCATCGTGCCAATGACCCGGGCACGCGAAGCTTGGACAGTGACGCATCGGGGCGTTGCGGAAGTGTGAATGTGCCATGGCACTGGTTCTCATTCTTGTACGTAGACTCCCACTCCGTCGTTCCCGCGCAGGCCGGAACCGGCCTTCGCCTTGGCCTGTGCCCACTGCATTCGCGTGTGTGCCGTCGAGGCGCATTGCAAACCCATATGGATCATCTTGCCGACAGCCTCAAGGCCAACAGCCATTTGCTGCGGATTCAACTTATCCGCTTCGTGCACGAGTTCGGCCAGTAGCTCGGTCACGCCTTTCGAGCATTGCAAGGGCGGGAGCTGTTAAACCTGCAGTGGTGTCGAGAAAATATGTCGCGCGCAGGGCGAGCTCCTACACGTTCGCTGTCAGGTTGGGTGGGGAGCCGGTGGGCGTCGCCCTGGGAGCGATTGCGCAGGGAGGCGTAGGCCGGACGAGCACTTAGCGACCAGGGTGACGCGCGGCGGCTCCCCTGCCTCACCAGCGAAGCGCAACACGATGGCGAAGCCGAGCCGGCAAGCGCGGCGAAGCCGCCGGGGCATGACAGCAGGCTGTCCCTTTAGATCGAAGGCGTTCGCGCGGATCGCCTCGTGCAATATGGGCAGGCGCGCTTCCACGAAGTCCTTCGGCGTATACACGGGCGCTATTGTCCGAATTTGATCTCTTCGCCTTCGTGACCGCGATCCCAGCCACGCAATTCGTCGCGGATATGCGCGATGCGCTGGCGACCGAGCGCGTTGCGCTCCTCGTCCAGCACCAGACCGTCAAGCAACTCTGCGAGGCGCTGCGCGGTCGGCAACATCGCGTCCCACGCGTCGAGCGCCGGAACCGGGCCCGGCAGGGCCATGAAGAACGACAGGCCCGGCGTCTGCAACGACGCGATGCGCGCCATGTCGAAGTTGCCCGGCTTCACGAGGTTGGCCACGCTGAAGATCGGTCCCTGCTCCGGACGACCGTCCACGAGGCGATGGTAGATGCCCATGTCGCCGAACTCGAGGCCGGCCTTCTCGGCGGCCACGACGAGGTCGGACCCGTTGAACTTGCTGCCCTCGCGGGACACGACGTACAGGCTCACGATGCGCTCGACCATCGCGTTCGACGGGCGGCGGCCAAGGTCGGAGCGCGGCGGCGGTGTCCGCGGCGGCGGTGCCGGCGCAGGAGCCGGCGCGACGGCCGCGGGTTCGTCGAACTCGCACGGCAGGTCAAGGCGCGGATCCAGGCGAGCTGGGCGCGAAGCCGGATCTTCCGGCATGGCTGGCGCCGCGGGCACAGTGCGCTCGCCTGCAAGCGAGGCGCCGAGACGCTCCAGCTCCGCCCGCAGGTCGACATCGAGTTCGCCCTGAGCACGCTTCGGATGGAACAGGGGATCGTTGGCGTCGTCGTCTTCGCGCGCCCGGAACGACGCCATCGCCACATCCTCTCCGTCTACCTCGTCGCCGAACACCGGCTCGAGGCGCTCGCGGGCTCGTTCCGGCTGCTCCTGCACGGGCTTGCGACGGCCCTGCTCCCGGCGCGGCTGGCCGAACAGCCAGAGCAGCACGAGCACGACGACGCCAACGAAGAGCATGGGAATGCCTACCGCGGGGTTCCAGGCCAGGCCGATGGCGGGATTCATGGTCGTTTCCTCGAGTAGTACTTAAGCGACGCCGACCAGCTTCGACGCCTCGGCCAGATCGACCTGGACGAGACGCGAAACACCCGGCTCACGCATGGTAACGCCGCAGAGCTGGTGCGCGGCCTCCATCGTGGCCTTGTTGTGGCTCACGAAGATGAACTGCACCTTCTCGCTCATCTCGCGGACCATCGCGGAGAAGCGGCCTACGTTGGCCTCATCCAGCGGTGCGTCCACCTCATCCAGGAGGCAGAACGGGGCCGGGTTGAGGCCGAAGATGGCAAATACGAGCGACACCGCGGTAAGCGCTTTTTCGCCGCCCGACAGCAAGGTGATGTTGGACACGCGCTTGCCGGGAGGGCGCGCCATGATCGCCACGCCGGTATCCAGCAGGTCCTCGCCGGTGAGTTCCAGGTACGCGTGCCCGCCGCCGAACAGGCGCGGGAACAGTTCCTGCACGCCCGCATTCACCCGGTCGAAGGTTTCCTTGAAGCGCTGGCGGGTTTCGCGATCGATCTTCTTGATCGCGCCCTCAAGCGTCTCGAGCGCGCTGGACAGGTCGGTCAACTGCGCGTCCAGGTATTCCTTGCGCTGCGACTGCTCGGCGTGTTCCTGAATCGCGGCCAGGTTCACCGGTTCCAGGCGGGCAATCTTCTGCGAAAGGTCCACCAACTGCTGCTGCCAGCGCTCCGGTACGGCGTCTTCGGCCAGTTCGGCCAGCAGCGGCTCGAGTTCCAGGCCCGAGGCATGGATGGCCTGGGCCAGCTGCTCGGCGCGCAATTGCAGCGCCTGCGCAGCAAGGCGCTTCTCGGACACGCTCTCGCGCACCTGGTTCAGCACGTGCTCGATGCGCTGGCGGTCCTGTTCCAGCTTGCGGAATTCGGCATCGCAATCCTCAAGCGCGCGGCGGGAATCCACCAGTTGCCGGTCCACCAGCAACCGCTGGTCGAGGTAGGTCTGGCGCTCGGCTTCCAGGTCGGCGATCGGGTCGGAACCCGCGGCGAGCTGCTGGTCGATCTCGTCGCGGCGCGCCACTACCTGGCGCAACTGCGTGTCGAGTCGTGCGAGTGCCTGCTCGAGAGAGGTCAGCGCCGACCGCTTGGACTCCATGCCCAGCGCGAGCTGGTGTGCCTGGTCGGCTGCCTCGCGGGCGTTGATCCGGGCTTCCTCGCGCGCCTCGAGCAGTTCGCGGCGTTCGTTTTCCAGCCCTCGGCGTTCGTCCTCGCGATCGCCCATGTGGCCCACGGCCTCGTCGAGGCGTGCGCGGGCTTCGCGGGTCTGGCCATCCAGTTCGTCGAGCTGGTCGACGATCGTGGCGATTTCGCCGCCGACCTTTTCGGCACGCGCACGCGCCGTTTCCATTTTGCCGCGGTGGCTCTGCAGCTGGCCCGCGAGTTCCGAGAGACGGCGATGTGCGGCGTACAGGTCGCGCTGTGCGTCGTCGCGCTGCCGTTCGGTTTCGAACTTGCGGGTGCGCAGGCCTTCCAGCTGGTCCGTGCGTTCCTCGATGGTCGCCTCGAGCGTTTCGACCTGCTCGGCGAGCTGGCGAAGATCGCGTTCGCGGGCCAACACGCCCACCTGGTTGCCCTGCGCGCGACGCACGCGGACCCAGCCCGGGCCCATCCAGGCGCCGTCGCGGGTGATGACCGACTGGTGCGCGGCCAGCGAGCCGACACGGGCGGCGGCGGCTTCGACCGAATCGACGACCAGGACATTGCCCAGCAGGTTCACGGCGGCAACGGGGCCACGCACGTAGGCGGCCAGCGTACCGTCGGCACCGGGTCCGCCCTGCGCGCCCGCGAACAACGCCACGTCGGCCTGGCCGAGCGAGTCGAACTCGGCGGTGAGCGCTTCGGGTGCATCGACCAGCACACCGTCCAGCACGCCCGCGAGCACCGTTTCCACGGCGGATTCATAGCCGGCGTCCACCTGCAGCGATTCGCCGAGACGGCGCGACCGATCCAGCCCCAGGCGCGCGAGCCAGCCGCTCGCGGCCGATTCTTCCTGGCCGAGCGCAGCCGTCTGCAGCGCTTCCAGCGATGCCTGGCGGCCGCGCGCCGTCTGCAACTGCTGGCGGGCATCGTTCAGTGCGGACTGGACCTGGCGCTCTTCTTCGAGCGCACCCTCGTAGGCCGACTTGTGCTGGTCGAGCACGCCACCCAGCTGTTCCACGCGCTCGCGCTGCGTGTCGTGTTCGGTGTCCAGCTGTTCGGCGGCAGCGTCCAGCGCGGCGACGTCGGTGGCGCGCTGCTCGGTCTCCAGCGCTTCGCGCCGCCGGGACAGATCGACCGACTGGCGGTCAAGGTAGGCCAGCTTCGTGCGCTCGACTTCCGCGGCGCGGCTCGATTCCGACGCGCCACGCGTATGCGAGTCCCAGCGCTGCTGCCAGTCGGCGAGCCTGGACTCGGTGGCGCGCTGCGCCTCGCCGGTCTCGTCCTGAATCTGCTGCAGCGCTTCGAGCTTCGGTTCGCCCTCGGCCAGCGCCATGCGCAGCGTTTCGACCTGTTCGCGATCGGCGGCGATATGGCCCTGCAGTTCCTCGTGTTCGCGCTCGGCATCGGCGCGCGACCGTGTAAGGCGTTCGCTGAGATCACGGTTGTGCCGCACCTGCTGCTCGACGCGGGCGATCTCCGCGCCCACCTTGTACACCTCGGCCTGCACCACGTTCAGGTGTTCGCTGGCGCCATGATGACGCTCACGCACGCTTTCCAGCTGCGCCTCGACCTGGCGCTGGCCGGCGAGGTGCTTTTCGATTTCCAGTTCCGCCTCGCGCAGGCCGGAGCCTTCGCCTTCGTGCTGGCGATGCAGTGAGCGGTATTCCAGCGCGCGCAACTCCGCCTCGCGGCGGGTGTGCTCTTCCTTGAAGGCCTTCCAGCGCTCGGCGGCGCGGGCCTGGCGGTTCAGGTGGTCCAGCTGCTTCTCGACCTCGTCGCGGACGTCGCGCACACGGTCCAGGTTCTCGCGGGTGGACTTGATACGGCTCTCGGTTTCCTTGCGCCGTTCCTTGTACTTGGAGATGCCCGCGGCTTCTTCCAGGTGCATGCGCAATTCTTCCGGCGCGGCCTCGATGATCTGGCTGATCATGCCCTGCTCGATGATCGAGTAGGAACGCGGGCCGAGGCCCGTGCCGAGGAACAGGTCGGTGATATCGCGGCGGCGGCAGCGCCCGCCGTTGAGGAAGTAGGCGGACTGGCCGTCGCGGCTGACCACGCGCTTCACCGAGATCTCGGCGAAGCTGGCGTACTCGCCCTGGATGGTGCCGTCGCTGTTGTCGAAGATCAGCTCGACCGCCGCCTGGCCCACGGGCTTGCGCGCGCTGGAGCCGGAGAAGATCACGTCAGTGAGGGAGTCGCCACGCAGGCGGCTGGCCGCGGACTCGCCCATGACCCAGCGGATGGCGTCGATGATGTTCGACTTGCCGCAGCCGTTCGGACCGACGACACCGGTCATGTTGGTGGGCAGGTGCAGCGTGGTGGGGTCGACGAAGGACTTGAATCCCGCCAGCTTGATCGTGGTCAGACGCATTATGGTTTCCGTTGGGACGCGGCCGTGGGCTCCGTTCGGGAGCCTCCCCGTGGCTGATCGATCACTTTGCCAAAGGGGGGCGGGGTGCGCAATACGCGAAGACGGATTAAGTTAAGGCGCTAACCCATTGTTCCATCATAAATAGAGCCTCGGGAACTACTCTCCCGGGGCCTTGGCCTCGATCGACAGGGCGTGGATGCCGTCCGGCATCATCTCCGCCAGGGCTTCATACACCATGCGATGGCGCTGGATCGGGTTCTTCCCGGCGAAGGCCGGGCTGACGATACGGGCGAAGAAATGACCCTTGCCCTGACCCGAATGGCCCACGTGCTTGTGGCCCTCGTCGATCACATCCAGTTCCACCGGGGCCAGGGCCCCGGCCAGAAGTTGTCGGATGCGCTCGACTTTTTCGACGGTCACGGCAGGGTGACGCGGAACGGGCGGACCGATACCTCGCGGTATACGCCCGATTCCATATAAGGATCGGCATCCGCCCAGGCCTTCGCGGCGGCAACGTCGCCGAACTGCGCGACGATCAAGCTGCCGTCGAAACCGGCCTCACCCGGGTCTTCCGAGTCGATGGCAGGAAACGGGCCGGCCAGCTTGAGGCGTCCCTCTTCGAGCAACGCCTTCAACCGGGCCAGGTGCGCCGGGCGCGCGGCGATGCGCTTCTCGAGCGAGTTCGGATGGTCGAGGGCGACGATGGCATACCACATGGTGTGACTCCGGGGAGGACGAGGCTCAGGCCTCGGGACGCATGGTCGGGAACAGCAGCACGTCGCGGATGGACGACGAGCCGGTGAGCAGCATGACGAGGCGGTCCATGCCGACGCCGAGGCCGCCGGTCGGCGGCAGGCCGACCTCGAGTGCGCGGATGTAGTCGGCGTCATAGTGCATGGCCTCGTCGTCGCCGGCATCCTTCGCGTCCACCTGGGCCTGGAAACGGGCCGCCTGGTCTTCGGAATCGTTGAGTTCCGAGAAGCCGTTGGCGATCTCCTTGCCGTTGATGAACAGCTCGAAGCGGTCGGTGATGCCCTTGTCGGTGTCGCTCTCGCGGGCCAGCGGCGAGACCTCCACCGGATGATCGGTGATGAAGGTCGGCTGGATGAGGGTGTGTTCGACCGTGGCCTCGAAGATCTCGAGGAGCAGCTTGCCCCAGCCGTACGATGGCTTCACATGGATACCCAGGCGCTTCGCATGCCCGGCCATCGCCTCGCGGTCGCGCAACTCGCCCGGATTGATCCCGGGGTTGAGCTCGAGCACCGCGTCTTCCATGCGCCAGCGGCGGAATGCCGGGCCCAGGTCGACGGTGGCACCGTCCCACTCGATCCGGGCACTGCCCACGACATCCGCCGCGGCCGACCGGATCATGCCTTCGGTGAGATCCATGACCTCGTGATACGTGGCATAGGCCTGGTACAGCTCGAGCATCGTGAACTCGGGGTTGTGCCGCGTGGACACGCCCTCGTTACGGAAATTGCGGTTGATCTCGTACACGCGGTCGAAGCCGCCGACCACCAGGCGCTTGAGGTAAAGCTCCGGCGCCACGCGCAGGAAGAGCGGGATGTCGAGCGCATTGTGGTGCGTGGTGAACGGCCGCGCGGTGGCGCCGCCCGGGATCACGTGCATCATCGGGGTTTCCACTTCCATGAAGCGGCGCGGCTCGTCCTCGAGCCAGCGGCGGACGTGGCTGATGATCTTCGAACGCAGCGCGAAAGTGCGGCGCGATTCCTCGGTGACGATAAGGTCGACGTAGCGCTGGCGGTAGCGCTGCTCGACGTCGGCGAGGCCGTGGTGCTTGTCCGGCAGGCCGCGCAGCGACTTGGTCAGCAGGCGGATCGCATCCACCTTGATCGACAGCTCGCCCGTCTTGGTGCGCATGAGCAGGCCGGTGGCGCCGACGATGTCGCCGAGGTCCCAACGCTTGAAGGCCTCGTAGCCCTCCTCGCCCAACGTCCCCTGGTGCACGAAGAGCTGGATACGGCCGGTGCCGTCCTGCATCTGCACGAAGCTGACCTTGCCTTGCCCGCGCATCAGGATGATGCGACCGGCGACGGCCACGCGGCGCGGCGCGGCCTCGATGGCCTCGGCCGTCCACGTGTCCTTGTCCGCGAACTCGTCCTGCAGGTCGCCAGCGAAGCTGTCGACCTTGAAGTCGTTCGGGTATGCGATGCCCTGCGCGCGCAGCGTTTTCAGTTTCTCGCGGCGCTCCGCGATGAGGCGATTCTCGTCGGCGGCGGCGGAGGCTGTGGCGTTGGCGTTTTCGGTCATGGCGTGGATTGCTGGCTTCTTGGTAAGAGCAGGGGCGGAGCGCCCCGGATGGATCAGGCGTCGACGCGCTTCGAACCGGCCTCGAGGCCGGCCTTCAGGCTGGCTTCGACGAATTCGTCGAGGTCGCCGTCGAGCACCTTCTGCGTATCGGAACGTTCGATGCCGGTGCGGAGATCCTTGATGCGCGACTGGTCGAGCACGTAGTTGCGGATCTGGCTGCCCCAGCCGATATCCGACTTGGTGGCTTCCAGCGCGTCCTTCTCGGCGTTGCGCTTCTGCACTTCCAGTTCGTACAGCTTCGCCTTGAGCATCTTCATCGCGCGGTCGCGGTTGGCGTGCTGGCTGCGTTCGGTCTGGCAGGCCACGACCGTATTCGTCGGGACGTGCGTGATACGCACGGCCGATTCGGTCTTGTTCACGTGCTGGCCGCCGGCGCCCGAGGAACGGTAGACGTCGGTCCTCAGGTCGGCCGGATTGATGTCGATCTCGATATCGTCATCGACTTCAGGCGAGACGAAGACCGAGGTGAAGCTGGTATGCCGGCGGTTGTCGGAGTCGAACGGGCTTTTGCGGACCAGGCGGTGCACGCCGATCTCGGTCTTCAGCCAGCCATAGGCGTAATCGCCCTCGACGCGGAACGTGGCGGACTTGATGCCCGCGACTTCGCCCGCGCTGACTTCCATCAGCTCGGTTTTCCAGCCACGCGACTCGGCCCAGCGCAGGTACATGCGCAGCAGCATTTCCGCCCAGTCCTGGGCCTCGGTGCCGCCGGCACCGGCCTGCACGTCGACGAACGCCGGGGCGGCGTCGAGCTCGCCGGAGAACATCCGCCGGAATTCGAGCTTGCCCACGCGGGCTTCGACCTTGTTCAGGTCGTCGACAATGGACTGCACGGTGGCTTCGTCGCCATCGGCGGCGGCCATGTCGAGCAGTTCCTTCGCGTCGTCCAGCGAGGCGGTCATCTCCTCGACACCGGTGACGATGGTGTCGAGCTGGGCGCGCTCACGGCCCAACTCCTGCGCGCGCTTCGGGTCGTCCCATACGGTGGGGCTTTCGAGCTCGCGATTGACTTCTTCTAGGCGTTCTTTCCTGACGGCGTAGTCAAAGATACCCCCTAAGCGACTCGACGCGGCCCTTGAGGTCCGCGATCTGCGCAAGGATCGGATTGATCTCGATCATGGTTTGGCTGGCCTGATGATGCGGGCGCGGTGCGGCCCGACTAAAGCGAATAATCTTACCAAATGCCCGGCGCCCTCGCATGCAGGAGCGCGCCCTGCGCGCGACAGGTCGTCGCCACGGGCCCGGGTCTGGCGCGCCAGCTCCCGGTCTCGGCCTCAAAACATGTCGCGCGCAAGGCGCGCTCCTACCCCGTCAACGCCTCGCGGTGGATGCCGCGCACCGCCCTGCCTGAGGGATCGGCCGCGGCCGCGAAGGCCGGGTCCCAGGCCAGCGCGGCCGGCGACGAGCAGGCGATGGACTTGCCACCGGGCACCGTCGCCGCGCAGGCATCGCCCGGAAAGTGCTTCTCGAACAGTGCGCGGTAGAAATATGCCTCCTTGGTGGCCGGCGTATTGCGCGGGAACCGGGCGGCCGCGGCGGCGAATTCGCGGTCCGACACCTGCTTTCCGGCATGCTCTTTCAACCCGTCGATCCAGCCATAGCCCACTCCATCGCTGAATTGCTCCTTCTGCCGCCAGAGGATCTCCGCTGGAAGCATGCCCTCGAAGGCCTCGCGCAGGATGCCCTTCTCGATGCCCTTGCGGGCAACCATCTTGGCCTCGGCATCGAAGCCCATCGCGGTATCCAGGAAGTCGAGGTCGAGGAACGGTACGCGGGCCTCCACGCCCCAGGCCGACATCGACTTGTTCGCGCGCAGGCAGTCGTAATAGTGCAAGGCGTCCAGCTTGCGGACGGTTTCTTCGTGGAAAGCCCGGGCGGAAGGTGCTTTGTGGAAGTAGAGGTAGCCACCGAAGACCTCGTCCGAACCCTCGCCCGACAGCACCATCTTCACGCCCATGGCCTTGATCCTTCGTGCCAGGAGGAACATCGGCGTGGAGGCGCGGATGGTGGTCACGTCGTAGGTTTCAACATGCCGGATCACTTCCGGCAGGGCGTCGAGGCCCTCCTCGAGCGTATAGAGGAAACCGTGGTGCACGGTACCCAGAGCCGCCGCCGCGATCTCGGCGGCCCTCAGGTCGGGCGAGCGCTCCAGGCCAATGGCGAAGGAATGCAATCGCGGCCACCATGCCTCCGCGCCATCGTCGGCCTCGATCCGGCGGCGCGCGAAACCGGCGGCCACCGCGGCAACAAGAGACGAATCCAGGCCACCCGAGAGCAGCACGCCGTACGGCACGTCCGTCATCATCTGCCGGTGCACGGCGGCTTCGAAGGCTGCGCGCAAGGCGGCGGGCTCGATCGACCTGCCCTGTGTCGCGTCGTAGTCGCGCCACTCGCGTGTCCAGTAAGGCACCGCCTCGCCCCGCGCGCTGTCGTAGACGTGCCCCGGCGGGAATGGCGCCACATCCGCACACACGCCCACCAGTGACTTCATTTCCGAAGCGATATACAGGCGTCCCTCGCTGTCGTGGCCCCAATACAGCGGGCAGACTCCGAGGGGATCGCGCGCGATGAGGACACGCCGGCGGCCTGCGTCCCACAGGGCGAAGGCGAAGATGCCGTTGAGCATGCCCACGACATCGGTGTCGTATTCGCGATAGAGGGCGTTGATCACCTCGCAGTCGGAGCCGGTGGTGAAAGCGTAGTCGCTGGCGGCGCGCAATTCGCGATGGTTGTAGATCTCGCCATTCACCGCCAGAGCCAGTTCGCCGTCAAGCGAACGCAGGGGCTGCGCGCCGCTGGCCGGATCGACGATGGCAAGGCGTTCGTGGACGAGGATCGCACCGTCGTCCGCATACACCCCGCTCCAGTCCGGGCCGCGGTGGCGCTGCCGCTGCGAAAGCTCCATCGCCCGCGCGCGCAATGCGACGAGGTCGTCACCGGCGGTTACGCCGAATATCCCCAGGATCGAACACATGCCTTCTTTCTCCTGATCAGAAAACGTCCAAAGAAAAAGGCCCGCCTGTGAGGGCGGGCCTTTCGTGTATACGGTGGTTTCGCTTGCAACCGCCTACACGCCGACCCTCCCGAGGTTCCGGGAATTATTGCTATTGGCGTTATTGGCGGCGATGCGAATCATGCAGTGACTACAACACGAACCTTATGGCCGGCGCAAGCGGCCGTCACCGCCGCATCGGGGCCAATTAAACCTAGCAGGGATTTGCGGGCACATACCGCACTGCCAAGGGAATCGACACGGATGACTTACCGAAATATCCAGGGCATGCGCGCGATCGCCGCGCTGCTGGTGGTCTCCGCCCATATGTTCTTCGACATCGAGCCCATGCGCACCCACTGGGCGAAACCTTTCTTCGCACTCGTCGGAGGAGCCGGCGTCGATATATTTTTCGTGATCTCGGGCTTCCTCATCTACCAGGTGATGGGGCGGTCGATCGCCAGCATGGGCGCCGTGGGAAAGGCGAAAGCGGTTTACGACTTCGCGATGAAGCGGGTCATTCGAATCTATCCACTCTTCTGGCTCGTGTTCGGCACGTCGTGCCTGTTCACGGCCTGGGTGTCGCCTACCCCGCCGCCGCTGCCCGAACCCCTGTTCCAACTGCTCGCGCTTGTCGACAACCTGCCGAACCCGCGCCTCTACGTCTCCTGGACGCTGACCTTCGAGGTCTACTTCTACGCGGTAGTAGCCCTCAGCCTCCTGCTGTTCGCAAGGCGGGCCATGGCAGGCGTGCTGACCTGGTTCGCCATGATCGGCGGCGCAACCCTGTTGGGCTTCTGGTTCCCATGGGGCAAGCCGCTGGACTTCGTGTTTTCTCCCATCCTGCTGGAGTTCCTGCTGGGTATCGCCGTGGCCGTGCTGGTAGAGCGCGGCTTTCGCCGGTGTCATGGCGCACTGCTGGCGGGCGCATTTATCTGGATGGCCATCGGGTCGCTTTTCCTCAGACCCGCCCTATTCGCCTCGAGCGTGGCCCACTCGGGAAAGTTCGCGGCGGTCCACCTTTCGTTTGCGCTCCACGTCATCTGCTGGGGGGCCCCGGCGGCGATCGTCATCTACGGGATCGTCGTGCTCGAAATTCGCCAACGATGGATCATGCCGCGCGTACTGCAATACCTCGGTAACGCCTCATTCTCCATCTACCTGTGGCATGCGGTCGTGTTCCATGCCGTGGCGAACGCCTTCGCGCACCTAGGCTGGGTGGGCGTGGTGAGTTCGACCGGGCTGACCGCGCTCATGGTCGCCACTGGCCTGGGCGCCGGTCTGCTCAGCTACCACGTCCTGGAGAAACCATTGCTGAGGTACCTCGGGCAACGGCTCCTGGGCAGGGGCGCGTCGTTCCCTTCGCCGGGAGCCGGCGGTTACGCGCGATAGCCTGACGAAGGGTCTTCCTCGTGACAGGCGCCACCGCCAGTCACGCGGCAGCCAACCTTTCCACCACGCCGCGATACGCCTGCGCGGCGCTCGACTCGGCCGTATGCGCGAAATCGCGCACGCGCCACTGCCCTCCCACCATCACGTCGCGCACCAGCGGCGTGTTGCCGGCGAACAGGAAGCTGTCGATCACATCCGCCTCGTCGCGCGCGGCGAGCAGTGGCGAGCGGTCGTCGAGGACGAGCAGGTCAGCGCGGGCACCGTCAGCGAGCCGGCCGATATCGCGGCCCGCGGCCCGAAGGCCGCCATCCAGGGCTCGCTGCCATAACGCCGTGCCGACGCTTTCCTCCGGCGCGCGAGCCGCGACGTTGCGATGCCGCGTCGCGAGGCGCTGGCCGTACTCCAGCCACCGCAACTCCTCGACCGGCGACACGGAGATGTGCGAATCCGAACCGATACCGAATGTACCGCCCGCATCGATGAAGGCCGCCAGCGGGAACACGCCATCGCCGAGGTTCGCCTCGGTCGTGGGACATAGGCCCGCCACCGCGCCGCTCTTCGCGATGCGATCGGTTTCCTGCGCCGTGAGGTGCGTCGCGTGGACGAGGGTCCAGCGCGCGTCCACCTGGGCATGATCGAGCAGCCACTCCACCGGGCGCGCGCCGCGCACGGCCAGGCAATCCTGTACCTCGCCGATCTGCTCGGCAATGTGGATGTGGACCGGCAATCCCTGCGCGATACCTGTCGCCAGCAACGCCCGCATCGCCTCTTCCGGCACCGCGCGCAGCGAATGCAGCGCGATGCCCAGGGTGAACATGTCGTCCTGCAAGGGAGCCAGGCGCTCCAGCAGGCTCACGAAACTGCCTACATCGTGACGGAAGCGTTGCTGCCGCTCGGAAAGCGGCCGCCCGTCGAAGCCACCGGTCATGTACAGCACCGGCAACAGCGTCAGCCCGATGCCCGCTTCCTTCGCCGCTTCCATGAGGGCCAGCGACATCGCCGCCCGATCGGCATAGGGCACGCCGCGCGGGCCATGGTGCAGGTAATGGAACTCGCAGACCTGGGTGTAGCCCGCCTTCACCATCTCGACGTAGAGCTGGGTGGCGATCGCCTTGAGGTCATCCGGATCGATCGCCTCCGCGAAGGCGTACATGGTTTCGCGCCACGTCCAGAAACTGTCCTCCCCCGGCCCGCGCCGCTCCGCCAGACCGGCCATCGCGCGCTGGAACGCGTGCGAATGCAGATTGGGCATGCCCGGCAGTACGAAACGGCCGATCCGTTCGGCCTTACCCTCCGCCGCGGCGAAGCGTTGCGCGGCAATGCCAAGACCCGCATCGCCGGCACGCCATGCGCCTTGTTGCCAGAGGAAATCGGCGCTCAATGCGGCGTTCGACATGAGGATGACCTGTGGAGGGGTGCGCGCATGGTACTAAAAGGGGGGTTTACGCTGGCGCATAATGCGGGGATGAACGAGAGCAAGGCCTCACAGCCACCCAAGTTGCTGCTTCGCCTGGCCCGCCCAGGCGACGTTCCCGAGCTTGTGGCCCTCACTGCCCGTGTGTATACGGCCGAATGGGGGCATTCCGCCGAGATGCTGCATGGACAGCAGACACATTTCCCCGAAGGACAGTTCATCGTCGAATACGAAGGCCGGATCGTCGGTTTCTGCGCCACGTTCCGGCTGGGCGAGGCGGTGGCCCTCGCCCCACACACCTGGATGCAGATCACGGGTGGTGGCTTCGCCTCGCGCCACGATCCGGAAGGCGACTGGCTCTATGGGATGGAGGTGGTGGTCCACCCCGATTATCGCGGCATGCGCATCGGGCAGCGCCTGTACATGGCGCGCAAACGGCTCTGCGCCGACCTCAAGCTGCGCGGCATCGTCTTCGGTGGCCGCGTGCCCGGTCTCGCCCGCGCCATGGGCCGTTACGGCAGCGCCGAGGCGTACGTGCAGGCGGTGGTCGATGGCAGCCGCCGCGATCCCACGCTCAGCTTCCAGTTGCGCAACGGCTTCGAGGTGATCGGCCTGCTGCGCGGCTACGTGCCCTCCGACCATGAATCCCTCGGCTACGCCGCGCACCTCGTCTGGCGCAATCCGCATCGGCTCGACCAGCCCGACATGCCACGCGTATCGCAAAGCCACCGGCTGCCCGACAACGTGCGCGTCGCCTCCGTGCAATACCAGCAGCGCCGGATCGCCTCGTTCGCGGAGTTCGCCACCCAGGTCGAATACTTCGTGGACATCGCCGCGGACTACGACGCCGACTTCGTCGCCTTCCCCGAACTCCTCACGCTGCAGTTGCTGTCGATCGAGAACGCGGAACTGTCGCCGGTGGATTCCATCCGCCGTCTTTCCGAATACACCGACGAGGTCAAGGAACTGTTCCACCGCCTCGCCGTGCATTACAACATCAACATCGTCGGCGGCTCGCACCCCACGCGGCAGCCTAACGGCGACATCCACAACGTCTGCTACGTGTGCCTGCGCGATGGCTCGATCCACGAGCGCGAGAAGCTGCACCCAACGCCCAGCGAGCGCAACGTGTGGAATATCACCGGCGGCGACGCGGCAGCGACCATCCAGACCGATTGCGGTCCGATTGGCGTGATGATCTGCTACGACGCCGAGTTTCCCGAGGTGGCCCGCCACCTCACCGACCAGGGCGCGCTGATCCTCTTCGTGCCCTTCTGCACCGACGTGCGCGAGGGTTACCTCCGCGTGCGCTATTGTTCCCAAGCCCGTGCCATCGAGAACCAATGCTATGTCGTCCTTTCCGGTAACGTCGGGAACCTGCCCGGCGTGAACAACTTCGATATCCAGTACGGGCAGAGCTGCATCCTCACGCCCAGCGACTTTCCCTTCGCACGCGACGGTGTCGCCGCCGATTCCACCCCGAACATCGAAACCGTGCTGTTCGCGGACCTGCGCCTCGAGAACCTCGCCCGTGCCCGCAACTCCGGCGCCGTGCAGAACCTGAAGGACCGCCGTTACGATCTCTACGAAGTGCGCTGGGTGCGCAGCACGGAGGTCAAATGAGCGAGGCTCCGGAATCCGGACCTGCACCGGTAGCCGATTCGCCGTTCGAACGCCTCCGCCGCCATACCTGGCTTTCGCCCACCGAATGGCGTCGACGCATCCTCTTCTGGACCGGTGCGGTGCTCGTGGGTGTCGCCGCGGTGTTCTTCGCGAAAGCCGCCGACTTCGCCTTCGACCTGTTCCGCAGCGTCACCTCGCACGGCTGGTGGGTGCCGTTGCTGATCACCCCCGCCACGTTTGCCCTGCTTTGCTGGCTTACCCAGGGCGCGATGAAAGCCACGCGCGGCTCGGGCATTCCGCAGGCGATGGCCAGCCTCGACGTCGAGGACGAGGACTTCCGGGCCCGCCTGCTCTCACTGAAGATCGCCGTGGGCAAGATGGCGCTCACGCTCGGCGCGCTGCTCGGCGGCGCATCGGTGGGCCGCGAAGGTCCGACCGTGCACGTGGGGGCTGGCCTCCTGTATTCGCTGGGCCGTCGCTTCGGCTTCGACGAGCCGGCCGCGGCGGGGCGCTTCATCCTCGCCGGTTCCGCCGCAGGGCTCGCCGCCGCGTTCAACACGCCGTTGGCCGGCGTGGTGTTCGCCATCGAGGAAATGTCCGGCACCTTCGAGCACCGCATGAGCGGCACCCTGCTCACCGCGGTGATCGTGGCCGGCGTGGTTTCCCTGGGCATCCTCGGCAATTACGCCTATTTTGGCGAAATCGCCGCATCGCTCCCGCTCGGCAAGACATGGATCGCCGTGGTCCTCACCGGCCTCGTCGGCGGCACCGCGGGTGGATTGTTCGCGCGCCTGATCCTGCCTTCGGCGAAGGGATTTCGCGGTGGCGTCGCGCGCCTGCGCGCATACAACCCCGTCCTTTTCGCTGCCGCATGCGGCCTCGGCCTGGTCCTGCTCAGCATGGCCGGCAACACGAGCCTCTACGGCACCGGCTACGCCCAGGCACGCGACATCCTCCAGGGGCACAGTGACACCGGTCCGCTGTTCGGCGCGCTGAAATTCCTCGGCAACATCGCGGCCTCCTGGGCGGGCATACCGGGGGGCATCTTCTCGCCGGCGCTGGCGGTCGGCGCGGGGCTCGGTGGCAACATCGCCCATCTCCTTCCCGGCGCGGACCCATCGGCCGTGGTCCTTCTCGGCATGGCTGCCTACCTGGCCGGAGTGACCCAGGCGCCGCTCACCGCGGCCGTCATCTCGCTCGAACTCACCGCTAACCGGCAGATGGCCCTGCCGATCATGGCCGCGTGCCTGCTTGCGCGGGTCGTATCCGCGCTCATCTGCCGGGTGCCGGTATACCGGGCGCTGGCGAACCAGCTGATTGCCCAATACAAAGACGAATGCGCGCAGCGGCGTATCGCCGGGGCCGAAGGAAACCCATGACCATCGATCCACGCTGGGACCACCTGCTCCTCGATGTCGGCCTCGCCACGTTGCTGGACAACGGCGAGGCATACGGTGCCATCGAACACGGCGCCATCGGCTGGCGCGACGGGCGCATCGCTTTCGCCGGGCCGATGGCCGAACTGGCTGGGGAGCCGCACGCGCTGGCACGGCACGTCGAATCGGCGCCCGGTACCTGGGTGACACCGGGGCTGATCGACTGCCACACCCATCTGGTGTTCGGCGGCGAGCGCGCCCAGGAGTTCGAACAGAGGCTCGAAGGCGCCACCTACGAGGCGATCGCCCGCGCGGGTGGTGGCATCGTCTCCAGCGTGCGCGCCACCCGCGCGGCCAGCGAGGACGAACTGCTGCGGCAGTCGCTGCCTCGCGCGAAGGCGCTGCTCGCCGACGGCGTCACCACGCTCGAGATCAAGTCCGGCTATGGCCTGGAGCCCGATGCAGAGCGGCGCATGCTGCGCGTGGCCCGGCGCATCGGCGAGGAACTGGGCGTGGAAGTGCGCACGACGTTCCTCGGCATGCACGCCGTTCCGCCGGAGTATGCCGGACGGCGCGACGACTACGTCGCACTGGTGTGCGACATCATGCTGCCGTCCCTCGCGGACGAAGGCCTGGTCGATGCGGTGGATGCATTCTGCGAAGGCATCGGCTTCACCGCGGAAGAAACGCGTCGGCTGTTCGATAAAGCGACGTCGCTGGGGCTGCCGGTGAAGTTGCATGCCGAACAATTGTCCGACCTGGGTGGCGCGGCGCTGGTGGCAGGCTACGGCGGCCTCTCCGCCGACCACCTCGAGTGGACCAGCGAAGACGGTGCGCGGGCGATGGCTGAAGCGGGCACAGTGGCGGTGCTCCTCCCCGGCGCGTATTACGCACTGCGCGACACGCGGCCACCGCCGATCGACACCTTCCGCCGGCACGGCGTCGACATGGCCGTCGCCACCGATCTCAATCCGGGAACATCGCCGCTATTGTCGTTGCGCCTGGCCATGGGAATGGCCTGCACGCTGTTTCGCATCACTCCCGAGGAAGCACTGCGGGGCGCCACCGTGAATGCGGCGCGTGCCCTGCGCCTCGACGACCGCGGCACCCTCGCGGCAGGCCAGCGCGCCGACCTCGCCGTGTGGAATGTCCAGCACCTTCCGGAACTCTGCTACTGGATCGGGGGCAACCTGCTCAGGGAAAGCTGGATCGGTGGCAAGCGCGTGCTGCTGTAGGCGTAATCCGCGGGAACTTTCCGAAAACTTCCATCGATCTTCCGGAATCGACCTCGTACCATCGTAAGCGCTTTGCCTGTTGCAAACGCTGAGGAAGATCGTTGAAGGTTTCATCGTCGTCCCTCGTGCAGGGACGCGTCGTCGTGCGTCTTTTCGTCTGCACGATGCTGGCCTGGGTGCTGGCCGCCTGCAGCGGACGCGAACAACAGCAGGAGGAACGCGCGAAGCGCGCGCGGCAGATGCGCGACGTGTCGCGCATGCTCGATGCCATGGAAGCGGACAAACCGGCGGCCGCGGAGGCCCCGTCGTTCGCCATTGCACCTCCCGCCTCCCCTGCTGCCATCGCCAGCCCGATCCCGCCTGCGAACACGTCAGCGTCAGGTGACCGTTCGGCCTTTTCCCTGCTCGCAACACTGGCGATCGCCATAACCGCCGGCCTCGCCATCCCGGCGTTCGCCATGTTTGCCTGGAGGCGAAGGAGGAAACGCGTTGCCGAGCCGGCGCCGGAAGTGCCCTCGATCGCCGCCTTCTTCGTCCCATCCCCGGACGACAGCTCTGCGCCAGCCACCCCACCCGCCTGGGTCTACCGCAGTACGCCCTTCGAAACACCGGCCATCTACGTGGTGCCGGAGCCGGTGGACCTGCTGGTGCCGTCCACCGTCGCCGAGCGCGCCGCGTCCACTGGACTGCACGCACGACCTGCCGCATGGCAGGCGCTCATCGCGGAATCGCGCGCCCTACCCCGGCACGACGCCGATCTCATCCTTGCCATGGCAGAAAGCGAAGCCATGGATGCGCTCAAGGAGACCAGCGGCGACGCGCGCGCGCAGGTGCTTGCGCAATGGCTGAGGATCAGGCTTACGCGCGCGGAGAAGCTCTCCGGTGCCACCCGCCTGTTAGCCGTGCGAAACCTCCTCGCTGCCGTCGCCGACGATCCCGACACCGACGCGACCGTCGTCGTCGAAGCCCGTATCGACGCGCAACTGGCCTGGGCTTCATGGGTCATGGGCGATGCCGCCGACACCCGTCTAGGCGAGGCGGAAAGGCTATGCGAGCGGCTGGCGAAGGCAGATCCCGATGTCGACGGCCGCGTCCTGCGCCGGCGCGGCGAGGTTTGCCTGCAACGCGCGCGGCTGGGCAAGACATCGCTGGCCTTGCCCGAACTCGATCGCGCGCAGGCATTTTTCGACGAAGCGCATCTGCGCGCGCCGGACGCGGAAACAGCGCTTCTCGTCGCCCAGACCGCATTGCGGCGCGCGCGCCTGTTGCCGCCGGCAGATGCGGCCGACGCGTGCTCCCACGCCCTGGTTCATGCCTTCCACGCCGAACAGGATCCGGCATGCCGAACCGAGGCCATAGCCTGCCGCCTCGACATCCAACTGGTTTACGAAACACTTCCCGACCATATCGGACAGGATGGCGTCACCGCATCGCTTGGACGCCACCTGGAAGCCACCGGCCCGCTTGCTCCCGCGGCGCGCGCCGCCGTCGCGGAAGCGTACCTGCGCGACGGTGCCCATGCGAAAGCCGCAAGCCTGTGCGAGTCCATCTGGCGCGACGGCAGCGCCGACGGCAAGGTCTTCGAACTCTGGCGCAAGGCCTGCCGGCGCTGGGCCGGCACCGAAGGACACGACGAACGAACGCTCGCACAGTCGCTTCGTTGCCTCGCCATCGCCCGTTCCACTTCCTGAATTCACGAACACGAGTCCTCACGCATGAAAACTTTCCGCGATACCGCCCCACCCTTCTGGTCCACCCGTTACGGCATCGCCGCTGGCGTTACCACGGACAACGTGGTGGCCCGCTCGCTGGAGCTCTACGGCGAATGGGCAGAGCACGAAACCATCCTGCTGAGCGGCCTGATCGAGGAAGGACAGACCGTGCTCGAATTCGGCGGCGACTTCGCGGCACATGCGTTGTGGATGGCGCGAGTGGTGGGTCCGCAAGGGGAGGTCCACGTGGCCGAGCCACGCCGCATCCTCTTCCAGCAGGCTTGTGCCAACGTGGCCATCAACGGGCTCGGCAATGTATTCACCCATCCCGTGTGGCTTGGTCGAGGCAAGGGCACCTCGTCCCTCGGCACGCTGTTACCCGGGCACGCCGCGGGCACCGACGAGAAGGTCCGCCTCGCTACGGTCGACAGCCTGAAGCTGGACGCGCTACACCTGCTCAAGGTGAATCAGCCCTACGCGCTGGTCGACGTCCTGGCGGGCGCCGGTGAGACCATCCGCACGCACCGTCCGCTGATCTATGCGCGCCTGTCCGGACTGGACGTCGCCCAGGCGGAGGTCGACGCGATCAAGGCATTGGGCTACCGGGTGTGGTCGCACGTGCCTTACCTGTTCAACAACGAGAACCACGCCGGCGTCGGCGCGAACATCTTCCCCGGGATGGTCCAGCAGAACATGATCGCCGCACCCGCCGACAGCCGCTTCGAATTCGCCGAACGCCTGGAACTCTAGGACCGGCTTCCTGGATGCCGTCGAGGGCATTGTTCGCCTGCTTGATCGATGGCCATGGGCGCGAAATAGCCTCCATCACCGTTCAAAAGTCTCCGCTAAGGAGTTTTGCTTAACCTTCTCCCTGCAATGACTGTCATGGGATGAATGGTAGGTGAAACGTTTTGCTCGTCGCGTTTGGCCCCGCCTTGCCGTCGTCCTGTGCGCGATGACGGCTGGATGTGCGAGCTGGCATCCGCTGCCCCTGGCAGACAAGCCGGTGCTCGCCCGGCGGATTGAAGACCTCGACGGGGGACGCGAGCTGAATCAACCCTTGGACGAAGCGGCGGTGCTTCGGCTGGTACTGCTTAATAATCCGACCCTTGCAGCATCACGGGCCGAGCGTGGCATTGCGCAGGCACAGGTCCGGGATGCCGCGATGCTCCCCAATCCTTCGATCCAGGCCAATCTGGGTTTTCTTGTGGCCGGTGCCGGCGACGCACCCGCCTGGGCCGCGGGATTCGCTCAGAGCCTGCAAGGCCTGGTCACGCGAGGAGCCCGCCGCGACGAGGCTCGCGCGTCGGCCCAGGAAACCGATGCGCGCCTGCTTTGGGAATCGTGGGTCACGCTGTCGCGCGCGCGTCAGCTGGTCGTCGACATCGTCGATGGTGAACGCCGCCTCGCCATACTGGAAACAACCGCGCGTCTGCTCGACGCACGAGGAACATCCCTGCGCGCGGCGCTGGCCCGTGGAGACATCGAGGCCGGTGCGGCGGGCGCCGTCTTTGCCGTGGCAAGCGATGCCCGTACCGCCCGCGACGACGCACGTCACACATTGCAACAGGAGCGCGCCGAACTCGCCGCGCTCCTTTGCCTCGATCCAGGCGCACCGCTGCCCCTGGCGCCCTTACCGCCGCTAGCACCATTTGATGCGATGCGGGCGGCGTCGGACATCGCGTCCATGGGTGAGCACCGCCCCGACCTCGCCGCGCTGAGGTACGGATACGCGGCACAGGAGGCCCGTGTGCGCGGCGCCATCCTCAGTCAATTCCCCCCTCTCTCGATAGGTCTGGACGCGACGCGTGACAGCAGCCGGGTGCTCAACATCGGTCCCTCTGTCTCTTTCGACATGCCCCTGTTCGACCGTCAACAGAGCAAAATCGCGATCGCCGAAGCAACCCGCCAGACCTTGCACGACGAGTACACCGCACGGATCGATGCGGCGGCCGGCGAAGCCCGTGCGCTTCTTGCCGCCCTCATCGCCAATGAGCCTGAGGCATCCCCCGTCGCCGCCGACACCGCGCCGTTGCATGCCGCCCGTCGTGCCTATGCGAACGGCGACATCGACGCCGCCACCTACAGCGATCTGAGCATCGCCGCGTTGGGACAGGCTGCCAACGACATCTCCCGCGATCTCTATCGGCGGGAGCAACGCATCGCACTCGAGGCGCTGACCGGTGAAGGTCTGCCCAATGCGCTTTCGCCCCGGATGACACCATGAACCCATACTGTTTCCGGAGCAGCATCACGCTGCTTTTTCTCGCATTGGGCGGCTGCAGCAGCGATGCAGACACGGACGCGGAAGATGTCACCGCCAGCGCCGTGATCGAGCAGATCACGCCGTCGCGTGGCCAGTTCGACGATGTGATCGTGGCCTACGGCCAAGGCGGCGCGGGTAGCGGCGGCGCGCGTGCCATCACGCTGCCCTTGGACGTCACGCTGATGGAGGTGGACGTGATGGCTGGGCAACGTGTGCGTGCCGGCCAACGTTTGGCCGTATTTACTCCAAGCAAGGCTGCCGCGGCCGCACGCACCGCGGCTCGCTCAG
Source organism: Luteibacter sp. (assembly GCF_036499525.1). Taxonomy (GTDB): domain Bacteria; phylum Pseudomonadota; class Gammaproteobacteria; order Xanthomonadales; family Rhodanobacteraceae; genus Luteibacter. The sequence goes on from NZ_DASYDO010000016.1 coordinate 40,843, forward strand.
CCGTGAGTCTGGCGCGCGAGCAGCGCGATCGCCTCGCGCGTCTGCGGACCGACCATCTCGCGACCAACGAGCAGTGGCTCCAGGCCGACAAGGCACTGCGCGATGCGGAAGCGACGCTCGCTGCCCAAGCCACGGTGGACGACACCGTGCGGGCGGCTGCCGACGGCACCGTGTTGAGCGTCGATGCGCGGCGCGGCGCGATGGTCACTGCCGGGGCGCCCCTGCTGACCTTCGCCGATGACACCCTCGGCGACTTCGCAGGTGGCGTCGAACCCGGGGATATGGACCGGGTCCACGTCGGCGAGACAGTCGCGTTGAAGCCCCTCTCTGGCGGTGGAACGTTGGCTGCCCGGATCATCGCCGTGGCCGGGGCGGTCGATCCGACCACACATCTGGTCAACGTGAGAGCAAGGGCAGCGACGCCCGTGGTCCAGGGGGCAGCGTATCGTGGCGATATTGTTGTCGGCACGCTCGAAGGGTGGAGGGTACCGGCGGATGCCGTGATCGGCGAGGACGATTCGCGAGCAGTCTGGGAGGTGGTGAAAGGCAAAGCCCATCGCGTGCCGGTCACCGTCGTCGCACAGCACGGCGCCGAGGCTTTGGTCGACGGTAAGATCGACCCGTCGCGACCGCTGGTGACCGTCGGGGCGCCCCAGCTTGATGAAGGCATGCAGGTGCGACCGGCGGCCATGAAGTGAACGGCGACAGCTTCGTCTTCCGTCACGCGAGAACCTTGTTTCTCCTCGCCGTGGCGCTCGCCGTGGGGGGCGCGGTGGCCACCTGGTCTCTGCCTGTTGGCCTTTTCCCGCAGGTGTCCTTCCCTCGCATCGTCGTCGACCTGGACGCAGGCGATAGACCGGCTGACACGACGGCGTTGCTGGTGACCCAACCTGTCGAGGAAGCTGTCCGCACCGTCCCTGGCGTCGAAGGCGTGCGTTCGGAAACCTCCCGCGGTGCGGCACAGATTTCGGTTGATTTCGGTTGGGGGCGCGACATGATCGCGTCCACGTTGCTGGTCGATGCTGCCATCGCGCGCGTGGTTGCGACGCTTCCGGCAGGGACGAGCTACGACGTCCGTCGCATGGATCCGACCGTGTTCCCGATCATTTCGTATGCGCTGCGCTCAACCGCGGTGTCCCCCGCTCAGCTGCGCGAGTTCGCGCAGTACCGTATCGCACCGTCGCTGGCCTCCGTACCGGGCCTTTCACGGGTGGACGTACAAGGCGGCGACACGACGGAAATCCAGGTGCAGGCCGATCCACGCCGGTTGGCGGCCCAGGACCTTACGCTGGACGACCTGGTGACAGCGATCGGCAGTTCCAACGTGGTCCGCGCGGTCGGCCGCGTCCAGGATCACAATAAGCTGTTTCTCACGCTGGTCGATCAACCGCTGCGCGGTGCGCGCGACATTGGCGAGGTCGTCGTGCGCCGAAGCGACGCCGGCTGGATCCACGTCGCCGACGTCGCGACGGTACAGGTGGGGGTGGAACCCCAATGGACCCGGGTGGCGGAAGACGGTCGTCCCGCTGTGCTCTTCAACGTGTACGAGCAACCGGACGGCAATGCCGTGGCGATCGCCGCCGAGGTGAAGTCACGCCTGACGAAGCTCACGCTCCCCCAGGGTGTCACCCTGAACAAATGGTACGACCAGAGCGAACTGGTGACGGATGCCGCAGCGAGCGTGCGCGATGCCATTGGCATCGGCCTGCTGTTGGCGGCCCTGGTGCTCTGGCTCTTTTTGCGCAACGGCCGCATCGTGGCGATCGCGCTGTTCGTCGTGCCGGCAACGCTGGCTGTCACGGTGCTGTTGCTGCGCGCGATGAACATGAGCTTCAACATCATGACCCTTGGTGGCATGGCGGCGGCGGTAGGGCTGGTGATCGACGACGTGATGGTCATGGTCGAGCACCTGGCCCATCGCGCAGCGCAGGCCGATACCGCGGACGAGGGCGGCGCACAGCGACATATCTTTGCGAGCGCCCGGGAATTCCTGTCGCCGCTTTCGGGATCGAGCGCCGCGACGCTCATCGTGTTCGTTCCACTAGCCTATCTGGACGGCGTTACCGGGGCCTTTTCACGCGCCCTGTCGATCACCATGGCCTGTGCGCTCGCGGTTTCCTGGGCGATGACGGCCTTCATCGTCCCGTACCTCACGGCGCACGGCCTTGACCTGTCCCGATGGAGGGATCCCGGTAGGGGGCGGGCCCGGGGCCTGATCCGCTGGCACGGCCTGGCGTACGGTGCCGTGGTCCGCCGGCCGTGGCTTTCGGCAATCGGGATGCTGGCATTGCTCACCGCCGGGGCGTTCGCCGCCTCGCGGGTACCGACCGGGTTCATGCCCGACGCAGACGAAAGCGGCTTCGTGCTGGATTATTACACCGCCCCCGGCACATCGCTGCCCGAAACCGAACGGCAGGTGGCGCAGGTCGAGGCGATCGTGCGTGCGCGACATGACGTGGAGACGTTTTCTCGCCGGCTCGGCACGGGCCTGGGTGGCGACCTCGGTCAATCGCACCATGGCGACATGTTTGTCCGACTGGTTCCTGACCACGAGCTATCGACACACGACGTGATGGATGAGGTGCGCAGGAGCGTGCAGCGGAATGTCCCCGGTGTGGAAGTGGAGACCGCTCAATTGATGGAGGATCTCATCGGTGACCTTACGGCAGTGCCTCAACCGATCGAAGTAAAGCTGTACGGTGACGACGAGGCAGCCTTGCGCGACACCGCAAGACGCGTCGCCGACACGCTCGCGCGGACCGATGGCCTGGTCGAGGTGCAAAGTGGCGTGCGGATCGCAGGCGATGCGCTGGACATCCGCGTCGACCATGATGCCGCCGCAGCCGAAGGCGTGGGAGCGGACCTGATTGCCCGCACGGTCAGCGCTGCCTTGGATGGCGTCGTCGCCACGAGCCTTCCCATGGCGACACGCGTCGTGGGTGTCCGCGTATCGATGCCGGGTGCGCGCCACTGGCGCATTGCCGACGTGGCCAATGTGCCCGTGCGCGCCCCCGACGGCCACATCTTTCCGCTAAGCCGCGTGGCCACGCTTACGGCGGTAACCGGCCAGGCACAGATTACCCATGAGGACCTGCAGACGATGGTGCCGATAACGGCACGCATCGACCAGGGCGGGATCGCCGCCGCGGTGTCCCGCGTGCGCGGGGTATTGGCCCAGCCCGGCCTGTTGCCTCCTGGCATCCGCTACGAACTGGGTGGTCTCTACGCGCAACAGCAAGCAGCGTTTTCGGGTTTGCGGAAGGTTTTCGCGGCGGCGCTCCTCGCCGAGTTTCTTCTGTTGATGCTGCTGTACCGCAACGCGTGGTTAGCCGGGTTGGTCATTGCGACGTCCCTGCTGTCGGCCTCGGGCGTGTTTCTTGCTCTCTGGCTCACCGGAGTGGATCTGAATGTTACCGCGATGATGGGACTGACCATGGTGGTCGGTATCGGAACCGAGATGGCGATTTTCCTCGTTTCCGCCTATGTGACCCAGCGGCGCATATCCTCACCCGTTGCCGCGATGCGCCGTGCGGTGCGCCTGCGTGTACGACCGATCAGCATGAGCACATTCGCCGCGCTGCTTACCCTGCTGCCGCTTGCCCTTGCTATAAGCCGAGGCTCGGGAATCCAGCAGCCACTGGCGATCGCGATCGTGGGCGGTCTCGTCATTCAGTACCCACTCGTCCTGCTGGGCCTTCCCGTTGCGATCGGGGCCGTGGAACGGTGGCGATCCCGCAACGCGGGTAAACCTGCCACGAGCACCGATCGCCGCTGAAGCGGCTTGTGCCTTAGCGTCGGCATAGGCTTCAGGGTGAGAGCTAAAAAAAGGTTCTTCACGCATTATCGGGGATCAGCACCGCCTTAGATGACGACCCTGCCGCTGGTTCGATCAGGCTCGCCGTGGCGTTCGCGCGCCCGGTATCGCCACGGCGCGTTTACACCTGAGCGTCTCGCAGGAGACCTTGGTGCCCACCCTCGCTGCTCAGACAGGTCCTCCGCGTTCGGCAAGGAGGGCCGCTTGCGCGGCCTATGTCCTTATATGGCCTCCGGCCGCTCTCTTGTGCGGAACTCGCCTCGAGGGTGGGCACCAAGGTCTCTTCCGGACGATGCGGTGGGGTGATGGGAGAGCCACAGGCGCCCGATGCGATGACGACATCCCGCGAGCAGCGGCTGCCGTCGTCGGCCGTGGCGGCTCTCCGGACACTCCGCCCTCAGGAATGGGGAGAGTCTTCGGTGCCCACCCTCGAGGCGAGTTCCGCACAAGAGAGCGGCCGGAGGCCATATGAGCACACGGGCCGC
>NZ_DASYDO010000017.1:0-38758 GCF_036499525.1 Luteibacter sp.
CTGTACTTCCGCACTCGCGAGGTCAGCACCTTCGGCAAGACCGACCTGCTGGCCGAGGAGCGCGAGGCACGCAAGCGCCTGTGGGCCGAACGGGATGCGAAGAAGGCGAGCCGTGGGGTCACGGAGTCGTGGGCGCCGGGCGTCAGCGGGTCCTGGTAGCCCTGCGGCTACCGGGGACGGCGACGCTCAGGCCACGAATTGCAGGCGTGCGAGTTCCGCGTACAGGCCGCCTTCGGCCAGCAGGCTGTCGTGCGTGCCCTGGGCCACGATGCGGCCGCCGTCCATCACGACGATGCGGTCGGCGCGTTGCACGGTGGCGAGGCGATGGGCGATGACGAGCGTGGTGCGGCCCTTCTCCAGGCGCTCCAGCGCGTGCTGGATCGCTGCCTCGGATTGCGCGTCCAGCGCCGAAGTGGCCTCGTCCAGCAGGAGCAGCGGCGCGTCGCGCAGGATGGCGCGTGCGATCGCCACGCGCTGCTTCTGTCCGCCCGAAAGGCGCACGCCGCGCTCGCCCAGCGCGGCCTCGTAGCCGTCCGGGAGCGCGGTGATGAAACCGTCGGCCTCGGCGAGGCGGGCGGCCTCGCGCACTTCCTCGTCGCTCGCGTCGGCGCGACCGAAGCGGATGTTGTCCGCCGCGGTGCCACCGAAGATCACGGTTTCCTGCGGCACCAGGGCGATGGCTCCGCGCAACTCCGGGAGAGCGAGGGCGCGCAGGTCCACGCCGTCGAAACGGATGGCGCCCGAACGCGGATCGTGGAAGCGCAGCAAGAGGCTGAACACCGTGCTCTTGCCCGCACCCGAAGGGCCGACGAGCGCGACCGTCTCACCGGGCGAGATCTCAAGATCGAAGTCGGACAGCGCTGCCACGTCGGGGCGCGAGGGATAGCGGAATTCCACGTGGTCGAAACGCAGCGCACCGGCGACCGGTCGCGGCAGCGGTTCCGGCGCATCCGGCGTGCGGATGCTGGCCTGTTCGGCGAACAGTTCGCCGATGCGCTCCATGGCGCCCGCGGCGCGCAGGACGTCGCCCCATACCTCGGAGAGGCCGGCCACGGAACCTGCGGCGAAGATCGCATAGAGAACGAACTGACTGAGCACGCCGGGGGCGAGATCGCCCGTGATGACGTCGCGCGCACCGGCCCACAGCACGAGCGTGATCGCGCCGAAGATCAACACGATCACGGCGGCGGTCAGCAGGGAGCGCATGCCGATGCGGCGGCGTGCCGTGGCCAGGGCGAGCGCGATGGCGTTGGCGTAGCGACGGCTCTCGATCGGCTCGCGCGCATAGGCCTTCACGGCCTGGGCGGCGTTGAGCGTCTCGTTCGCGACGGCGGCGGCATCGGCAATCCGGTCCTGGCTGTTGCGCGACAGCTTCTGCACGCGGCGGCCGAAGATGAGGATCGGCAGCATGACGGCCGGGATCACCAGCGCGGTAAGACCGGCGAGACGGGGACTGGTCCACGCCATGGCGGCAGCCGCGCCGATGAGCATCACCGCGCTGCGCAGTGCCACCGAGATGCCCGAGCCGATGAGGGTCTGAACCACTTCGGTGTCGGTGCCCAGGCGCGAGGTGAGTTCGCCGACGCGGGTGCCTTCGTAGAAGCCGACATCGAGCTGGATCACGTGTTCGTAGAGCGTTCTGCGAAGCGAAGCAAGCGAACGCTCGCCGAGCAGGGCAATGCAGTAATAGCGGGCGGCCGTGGCGATGGCGAGCACCAGGGCCACGCCGAACAGGGCGAGGAAGGTGCCGTTGATCGTGGCGAGGCTTGAGGCGAGGAAGCCGTGGTCGATGATGTGGCGCACGGCCACGGGCAGGACCAGCGAGGCGCTGGACGAGATGCCCAGGAACACCAGCCAGCCGATGGCGAGGCCCTTGTGCGGTTTCAGGAATGGCCAGAGGTTGCGCAGCGCGCCGATCTTGCGTGACTTCTCCCTGCGTTCGTCGCTCATGCTCACTTCGGTTCTTTCCAGGCGATTCGCCAACGGATGGGGCCGGCCGGTACGGTATTCAACGACCCCGGGTCAGTCCAGGCGGCGGGGACGTGTCTTTCCCCGGGTGAGGTCGACGAGCCGTGCGGCAATGGCATCGAGCCTGTCCAGCGGCGCGGACACCACCAGCTCCGCCCCATCGGCCGTGAACTCCTCCCGTTCCACCACCGCCTGCATCTCGTGCAGCCGCGCGATCAGGAGGGCCAGCTCGCCGAACTCGCAGCGCAGGACCAGTCGCCCGGTGGCGACGATCGGCGTCCTCGGGGCAAGGCGCAGGCACTCGGCGGCGCTGCCGCCATAGGCGCGCGCGAGGCCGCCCGCGCCAAGCTTGATCCCGCCGTACCAGCGCGTCACCAGCACCGCGACGCGATCGCAGCCCTGGCCGTCGATCGCGGCGAGAATAGGGCGTCCTGCCGTGCCACCGGGTTCGCCGTCGTCGTTGAAGCGGTAGGCGTCGCCGATGCGGTAGGCCCAGCAGTTATGCGTCGCCGCCGGGTCGCCGGCCGTTTCCAGCCATGCCAGGGCGGTGGCCGGCGACTCGACGGGGATGGCCTGGGCGAGGAACCGGCTTTTTTTGATGTCGTCCTCGCGCCGCCAGGGCGCGGCGAGCGTTTCCAGCGGCGTGGGACAGAAGAGTGAAACGGGGTTAACCAAGGTATCGCGATCCGTCGATGCGCACGGCGTTCATGCGGGCATCGTCCTGGCTGCCCACGCGGTTGCGGCCCGACTGCTTGGCCCGATACAGCGCGCGGTCCGCTGCATTTAGCAGGTCGAGCGGGCCGCTTTCCGTCGTGGGATGCGCCGCGGCGACGCCGATGCTGATGGTAACGACGCCGAATGAACTCAACGGATGGCGGATGGACAGCGCTTCCACCTGCGTTCTCAATTCGTCCGCGAGCGCGAGGGCCGCAGGCAGGCGCGTGCCGGGTGCCACCACGGCGAACTCCTCGCCGCCGAAGCGGGCGATGAAGTCGCCGGCACGAAGGCCGCGCCCGACCAGTGCCGCGGCGAGAGAGCGAAGGCAGTCGTCGCCGGCCAGGTGGCCGTAGCGGTCGTTGAATTCCTTGAAATGATCCACGTCGATCATCAGCAGGGCGATGGGCTCCTCCTGGCCGGGCCGATGCCACTCGCGCAGCAGGCGTTCGTCCAGCGCCCGGCGATTGGCCAGCCCGGTGAGGCTGTCGACGAAAACCAGGCCCTGGAGTTCGTCCCGGCTGCGCATCAGCCTGAATTCCTCTTCCACGAGGTCCACCTGGGCAAGCGTGCCGCGCAGGCCGATGCCGATGACGGCCGCGATGGCGCCCCCGATGCCCAGGATCGGATAGCCGGGAATCACCATCAGCCCGAACCCCAGCACGCTCATCGCGAGAAAGGTGGGGCTCGCGCTCTGCACGAAGCGCACGAGGTATACCGGGGGATGCCAGTGCCGTTGCGGCATCCGCGTCACCGCGGCGACGAACAACGCCAGGAAGGGCAGGTCGAGCAGCGTGTCCCACGGCGAGGTGCCGAATTCAGGGTGGCCGCCGAGCGCCACGAAGTGGTTGTAGAAGAAGCCGCAGAGCGCATAGGTGACGAAGAACGCCGTCACGCCGCGGAAGAAGAAGTGATCGTCGGGGTGGTCCGTCGCGATATGGCGCAACAGGGCGGCCACGGCGAGGCAGCCGTTTTCGAAGTCCAGCATGTAGGCCACGTCCACCGCCGCCTGCGTGCCAATGGCGCCCTCGATCGAGACGATCGAGAAGGTGCGCATGTAGAAAAGCACGCCCAACAGGGTCGCCAGCACCAGGTCGATGCCCATCGCCCACTTCTTTCGTGCCGCCACCGGTGCGGACGAGACGGCCACCAGCACCGGCAGCACGTACAGGATGTAGAAGAACATGCTGTCGCCGGGCGCGGGATTCGAGTTCTCCAGCACGTAGTTCTGCCGGGCGGAAAGCGACATGCCCACGGTCCAGAGGGCGAGGCTGGCCAGGAGCAGCCACCACCGCCGGTCCCCCGGCATGCCCGACCGGTGCCGCGCAACCACGACGCCGGCCATGGCGAGAACTGCCACGGAAAAGAAGAACGTATACGATATGGTCATGCCGACATCGGGCAGGACCAGCAACCCGACCGCATGGGCGGCGACGATGGCCGCCGCGACGATAAGCGCTCTCATGGCGAGCCTCCCGCCACCTGCAACACAATAGACATATCGGCCGGGTGGAGCGGATGTTTAGCGCCCATGGGAGGATGTTGGAACGGATGGTGCGCCCTGTCAAAAGTGATTGTGGGGTCCAAGAACCGATCTTTGCGGATCGGTAATGTTACCTATTCCCGTTTGTCAGCTTGGTTTCGCCGCCCGCGTGTCCCAGGATGTCAGACTTAGCCGTCATGAAGGAGCTCGCCATGCCCTCAAATCCCGTCAGGATTCCCGGCCCCGATCACCCGATCACGGTAAAGGCCTCCGGGGGAAGGGTGGTCGTCCGCTTCGGCGACCAGGTCATCGCCGACACCCGCAACGCGCTTATCTTGCGCGAAGCCAGCTATCCACCGGTGCTCTACATCCCCCGCGAGGACGCCGACATGGCGGCCTTGCAGCGGACCGAACACCACACCTATTGCCCGTACAAGGGCGAGGCCTCGTACTTCAGCCTGCCCGGCGACGAGGAAGGGTCGATCAACGCCATCTGGTCTTATGAGGCTCCCCACGACCCGGTCGCACCGATCCGCGACCACCTCGCTTACTATCCGGACCGCGTGCAGATGGAGCACACGCCGGATTGACCCTTGCAGCCCAGGGAGTTCCCATGCAAGCCCTTATCGATACCTCCATGGCCCCCGGCGCCGCCGCGCGGGCCCATGAAGGCCTGCTTTCGCTCTCCGACCACTACGACGCCGTGCGGGCACGCACCGAAGCGCTGGTGGAAAACCTCGGCCCGGAAGACATGGTCGTCCAGTCCATGCCTGACGCCAGCCCGGCGAAGTGGCACCTGGCCCATACCACGTGGTTCTTCGAGACCTTCCTGCTGGGGCCGAACCTGCCTGGCTACCAGGTCTTCGACGCCGACTTCGGCTACCTGTTCAACTCTTACTACGAGGCCGTCGGACCGCGCCATCCGCGCCCCCTGCGCGGCTTGCTCACGAGGCCGGCGAGCCAGCGCGTGATGGCTTACCGGCATCATGTGGACCGGCATATGCGCGTGTTCCTGGCCGGTGAACTGTCCGCCGAGCTGGAGGCTCTGGTTCGTCTCGGCTTCGCGCACGAGGAGCAGCACCAGGAGCTGCTGGTGATGGACGTGCAGCACCTGTTCGCGCAGTCGCCGCTGAAGCCGTCCTTCGACCCGTCGTGGACCGCGCCGGCCGCCGGGCCGGTAGGGCGCTTCCGCTCCGTGGGCGGCGGCCCCGTGCGGGTCGGCGTCGCGAACGAGGCCTTCGCCTTCGACAACGAGGGGCCGGCGCACACGGTATGGCTCGAGCCGTTCGAAATCGCCGATCGCCTCGTCACCAATGGCCAGTGGCTGGCCTTCATGGCGCTCGGCGGCTACCGTCGCGCGGACCTGTGGCTTTCGGACGGTTGGGCGCAATGCCAGGCCGAGGGCTGGGATGCGCCGCTGTACTGGCAGCATGACGGCGAGGCCTGGTCGCACATGACGCCCGGCGGCTGGCGCCCGGTGGACCCCGACGCGCCGGTGACCCACGTCAGCTATTACGAGGCCGAAGCCTTCGCGCGCTGGGCGGGCGGGCGGCTGCCCAGCGAGGCCGAGTGGGAACATGCCATGCGCGCGCGCGACGATCTGGAGCAGGTGGACGACGTGGCCTGGCAGTGGACCTCCAGCGCGTATGCGCCGTATCCGGGCTTCCGTGCGGCGGACGACGCCGTGGGCGAATACAACGGCAAGTTCATGAGCGGCCAGATGGTGCTGCGCGGTGGCGCCAGCGTCACGCCGCCGGGACATTCGCGCGTTTCGTACCGCAACTTCTACCGGCATGGCCAGCGCTGGATGTTCAGCGGTGTCCGCCTCGCACGCGATCCGGGTTCGTCGCCCGATCGCGAGCGGCTGACCTTCCTCAGGGATACGCTCGCCGGGCTTTCCGGATCGCCCAAGGCGTTCTCGCCGAAGTACTTCTACGATGGCGCGGGCTCGGCGCTGTTCGAGGCCATCTGCGTCACCTCCGAGTACTATCCGACGCGAACGGAGACGGCCTTGCTTCGCGACATCGCGCCCGCGCTGGCGGAAGCCATTCCGCAGGGGGCGGTGCTGCTCGAGTTGGGTAGCGGTGCGAGCGACAAGACACGGATGCTGCTCGATGCCGCGCCCTGGATCTCGGCCTACGTTCCGGTCGACATCAGCGCCGATGCGCTGGACGGCGCGGTGGCGCGGCTTCGCGAAGCCTATCCCGCATTGGCCGTGCATCCGGTGGTGGGCGACTTCACCCATGCCATCGATGTGCCGAAGCCCCTGGCGGGCAGGCCCGTGGTGGCGTTCTTCCCCGGCTCCACGATCGGCAACTTCACACCGGACGACGCAGTCGCGTTACTGCGTTCGGTGCGCGAGCGGCTCGGCCCGGACGCGCGCTTCATCGTCGGCGCCGACCAGGTGAAGGACCTCGATGTGCTGCTGGCCGCCTACGACGACGCAGACGGCGTCACGGCGGCCTTCAATCGCAACGTGCTCGTCCGGATCAACCGCGAACTCGGAGGCGATTTCCTGCCCGATGCATTCGAGCACCGGGCCGTGTGGAATGCAGCCTTCGAGCGCATCGAAATGCACCTCGTAAGCCACGAGGCGCAACGCGTGACGGTGGCGGGGCAGACGTTCTCTTTCGCCGCCGGCGAGTCGATCCATACGGAAAACTCGCACAAGTTCACTCCAGCGTCGTTCGCCCGGCTGGCTGAGGCAGGCGGATGGCGGATCGAGAAAGAGTGGATTTCCGCCGATCCGGCGTTCGGGGTGTTCGTCCTGCGAGCCGTCTGACCAAAAAAAACCGTCGTCCCTGCGAAAGCAGGGGGCGACGGTTGTCGGGTCGGTTAGCTTGCCTCGTCCACCGTCATGAAGCCATCTTCGGCAACGCTGACCACGGTCCGGCGACTCCCTTGCATCTTCATCGCATCGCCGGTGGCCGCGCCGATGGCTGCTGCCGTTTCGGCCACGTCCACCGGCTTGTTGCCGCGACGCTTCTGCTTGCCGGCGAAGCGCGCGTGGTTGTAGCCGGACCAGCTGCTGAATACGACGGCACAAAGCACGGCGACGAGCAGGATGATGTTGATGTCGCCGCCATTGCCGATGGGATTGAGCACGTGCAGTTGCAGCCACGCGTTGCGCAGGCCGAAGGCCCAGGCGCCGAGGGTCAGCAAGGGTAGCCACAGGAATGCCCAGAACAGCCAGGCGAACACCGTGATGGTGGCAAAGGCCGCCTTCTGCGCCGACGACTGGCGTTCCGGGCGCTGGATGATGATGGTTTCCGCTTTCATCGAAGTCCCCGGTCCGGGCTGACCCAGATGGCGCGCGTGCCCCGGCGTTTCAGGATAGCCTTGGGCAACGCGACCACGGAGGTCGCCGTGTTGAGAAGCCAGTACACCAGCGGGTACCAGATCATCCAGTAGTAATTGCGGCCGATGCGCGTCTCGTAGCGGCGGTCGACCAGCAGGCTGATGAGGAACTGCAGCAGGCAGATGGCGCCCAGGACCACGCCGTGCCATTGCGGCAGCAAGGTGTCGACGTACAGTGACGGCGGCAGCGGCATGAAGCAGCCCAGTGCCCACAGCACGATGATGACCGACATCGTGTATGACCAGAGCAGGCTCATCACGTACTCGAAGGCCACCGGCCACATGCGCCGCTGGCGCCACTTCAACAGTCGCGCGGTATAACGGAGCAATACCTCGGATCCGCCCTGGGCCCAGCGCAGGCGCTGCTTCCAAAGGCCGCGCACGGTTTCCGGCATGAGGATCCAGCACAGAGCGTTGGGTTCGTAACGGATTTCCCAGTGGCGCATCTGCAGCCGCCAGCTAACGTCGATGTCCTCGGTGACCATGTCGGTGTTCCAGTAACCGACGTCGTGCAGCGCGCTCTTGCGGAAGCAGGCGATGACGCCGGAGACCGTGAAGATGCGCCCGTATACGCGCTGCGCACGCTTGATCAGGCCGATGATCGAGGAGAACTCACCCACCTGGAGCTTGCCCAGCAGGGTCGAGCGGTTGCGGATGCGCGGATTGCCCGTGACCGCGGCGACGCGCGGGCTTTCGAGCATGTGCATCATCATCCAGTGCGTGGCGTAATCGTCGAGCAGGGCGTCGCCGTCCACGCAGACAAGGAAGTCGGAACGCGAGGCAAGCGCTGCGGCGCGCAGGCCCATGGCCTTGCCCTGGTTGCTCGACATGTGGATCACGCGGAGGGCAGGGTACTGCAGCATCAGCTGGTCGAGCTGCGCGCCGGTATCGTCCGTCGATCCGTCGTTGATCGCGATGATCTCGAAGTTCGGGTACTGCTGCGAGGCGAGGTGGGCGACCGTTTCGCGAACCTGTTCGCCTTCGTTGTGGCAGGGCACCACGAGGCTCACCATCGGATACTCGGGCAGCGGCCGGGGGCGCACACGCGAGGGCTCCCGGCGCTCCCAGCGCAGGAAGTAGATGACACCGCCGCTCATCCAGACGAGCGACATCACCAGCGGGTAATAGAAGGCGAACTCGAGCAGGGCGTGGAGGATGCCGCCGTTCATCGCGCAGGCTCCGGGTAGGGATAGTCGGACGCCGAGACGGCTGGGCGTATGGCCTCCAGGGAGGGCTGGTCGTTGCCGAAGTCGTCCGGGTAGTAACCGATGTGGCGCGCGCCCAGGGCCTGCACGGCGAGCATGCGCTCAGCCATGTCGCTGGCGGGAATCGGCTTGTGCGTGCGCCAGTCCTGTGCGGCGAACTCGAACATCGTGCGCTCCATGGCGCCAGGCGTAGCCTTCACGGCGGTGACCAGCTTGCGATACCAGCCAAGGCGGTCCGGTTCCTGGTCGAGCTGCGGCATCGCCATCACCGCAGTCAGGCCATAGGCGCGGTTGAACGCCGGCAGGCTCTGCGCAAACCAGGCCTCCGCACCCGGCTCCAGGATCGGGCGGGCGTAGATGTTGCGCGCGGTGAGCAACTGCGGGCGCCATGGCCGCATGCGCGTTACCAGTTCCTGGGTGAAGTCGATCAGCGCCTGCGTGTTTTGCGCCGGCGTGTTCTTCGCCCACGGGCCGAGGTTGTCGGTGTCGCGCAGGTAGGCATCGTCGGAGAACAGGACGCCCGCCGTGTCGGTGTACATGGCGAGGTCTTCGTAGACGTCGCCGATCATCGAGCGCACTTTCGGGTCGTACGGCGCCAGGCGGTAATGATCGCCGCCCGGCTTCGGTTCGCCGGCAAGCGTCGGCAGCGTTTCACCGCCGGGGAAGCGGAATGCCAGCACGGGCATCCAGGCATACACGCGCACGCCCGCGCGGGTACGCAACTGCCACGACACGCGGGAGAAGAGATCGGCGCGAACCGGCAGGTGGCGGTTGGGGAAGTACACCGCGTCCGCGACACCGTCGCCATCGGGATCGGCATAGGCCTGGAGCCAGACATCGGTCAGGTGCATGCGCTTGATCCGGTCCAGCAGCTTCGACAGGTTGCGATCCTGTTGCGCGGGATCCGGGTCGTAGACGTAGTCCAGATCGATCTGCACGGTGCGCGTAGGGTCTACCTGCAGCTGGTGTCGCATCAGCCAGCCGAGCCGGTTGGCGGTGATGTTGTCGCTCACCAGCAGGCGCGGCACGGTACGACCGGGTACAAGGCTCGGCGCGTCGTCGCTGAGGCTGAAGGTGACCGTCATGCCCACCTCGGTGGCCACGTCGCGGCCGACGCGGGTGTATTCGCCATACGGCCATGCAAGCGCGCGCGGCCGCTTACCGATGTGGCGGGCGATCTGGCTGGCGCTCTGCTCGAGGTCGGCGCGGAGGCGGGCGCGATACTCGTCGGCGGTTTCGTAGCGGTGCTTGTCGTCGTCGTAGCTCAGCGACGCTGCCGTCGGCAGGAGGTTGCCCTGCGGATTGGCATCATGACCCTGGTGCATGCCCCATGTATGGGATGCGATCTCCACCAGCCCGGACTCGTGCATCTCCACCACCTGATCCCAGGTGAGGAAACACGAGCGATCGCAATCGCTGCCGTTGTACGCCATGCGCTTGCCGTCGGGCATGTCGATCCACGAACCCACAAGCGCCTGCACGGCGGGATAGCCGTAAGCGCGCAGCAGGGGATACACGCGGGTGTAGAAGCTTTCCAGGCCGTCGTCGAAGGTGAGCAGCACGGCGTCCTTCGGCAGCGGTTGGCCGCCATGGCTCGCCTGCACGACCTGCTCGAGGCTGACGACGTGGTAGCTGTTCGCCTTGAGCCACTCGAACTGGGACACGAGATGATCGGTGCTGAGGGCGTCGGGATCGCGGTCGCCGCTGAGGCGAACGTCGTCGCGAACGTCATGGTAAGCGAGCACGGTCAGGGCGGGCCGCGCGGGGGCGGCCTGCTGCGCGAACGCGGGAAGCGCGAGCCCCAGGAGGGCAAGCAGGATCAACAGCGGGCGCATGATCTCATTCTCCCCAGTGCAGGGTCAGGTCGAGGACGACGCGATGTTCGCGTCGCCCGTCGTAGGGTTGGTTGTGCCAGCCGATGCCCCAGCCCACGTGGAAACCCGGGCCGGTCTGGATGATCTGGCCGTAGCGGACGCTGGCCATCCAGCCGGTGGCGAAGCCACGTTCGGCGTACTGGCCCGCGGCCACGTCGATTCGTTGCGTCACGCTGCGCTCGTAGAACTGGCCGAGCAGGTTTTCCAGCCGGCCGGTGAGCGCGTAGCTGCGATCGCGGCGAGGGTTGAAGTACGGCCGGTCGTCGAGTGTGTTCGTCGAGCCGCCGATTTCGATGCCGCCGTCGAGGGCGAGGTTGGGTGCGGTGTGCAGGCGCTGGACAAGCGACGCCAGCCAGCCGTTGCGCCGGTTGCCGTCGCTGAAACGATCCTGCGAAAGACCGATGCGGGCCTGGGTCAGTTCGCTCGCGCGCCAGGTGACCGTCGTGTCGAGCGTTTTCGCCGAGATGCCATAGAACTGGGCACGCAGCGGCGTGTCGTCGCCCGCCGTGCTGTAGTCGGCGGCCCAGGCCCAACGGTCCGTCAGCGACCAGTTGAAGCCGGCTTCGATTGCCGTCTTGCCGACATAGCGATCCGTGGAGGGCAGCGCCTGCACATAGGCCTCGAGTCCAAGGGCGTAGCCGCGGATGCCGATGCCCGCGCGACTGCGCCGCACGTCGCCTTCGGGCAGGTCGGCGGTTGAATAACGGCCGAGTGCGAGGACGCGCCAGTGGTCGTCGATCAGCGGGCTGGCGATCGTGGCCTGGGTCGTGCCGTCGCGATCGCCGAAGTCGGGGCTGGAACCCTTGCCGCGTTCGGTCTCGATGTCGAACTGCCATCCACGTTCGCGATCCCACGACTCCTGCGCGCGATCGACGCGCGTATTGCGCGCGGCCAGCGATCGCGCAACGGCCAGGTCCTCGTCCACCGTGGCGTAGTCGTTCAGGACGCGGCTTGCATTGGCCTTGCCGATATAGGCGCCTGCCTCGCGCGGGTCGAGCGTGAGGGCGATGGCGACATCCTGCAGGGCGCGACGAGGCCAGCCTCGCGCCAGTTCGGTCATGCCGAGCTCGCTGCGTAGCTGGGCGTTCGCGGGTGCTTCGCGGCCCAGCGCGTCCAGGCGTGCATACGCGTCGGCGTGCATGTCGACGTAATCGCGTACGGCGGCCGCGTTGAGGTCCGCGTCGAGCTTGCGTGGGTTTTCGATGGGCAAGGGCGCGCCGGGTACCCGGATCCAAGGCGTTTCCTTCGCGGAAAGCGCGTCGACGGTCTGGAAAGCCTTTCGCGTCCGACCCGATTCCAGGTACGCGTACATCAGGCCGATGCGCGGCTCGCCCTCGTTGGCGTCGTAGGGGCCCGGGTCTTGGGCGATGCTGTCCTCGTAGAGCTTTGCCGCTTCGGCGGGACGGCGCTTCGCCAGCAGGGCATCCGCCGCGGCGCGCTCCACATAGGCCGGCAACGCCACGCCTTGCGTGTGCAGTGCGTCGTAGCGGGCGGTGGCTTCGTCGGCACGGCCCGCCCGAGAGAGGGCGACGAGAAGATCGAAGCCGGCGCGCTGGCGGAGGTCGGCGGGAAGCAACGGATCGTCGGCGATATGGCGCGCATCGTCCACGGCCTGGTCCGCTTCCACGTAGGGATGGAACGGGTCCGCCGGCTCGCCGTCGGCCCAGCGGATCTCCTGGGCGACATGGTCCGCGCCCAAGCGGTGTTTTTCCGCGACCGTCGGACCGGGCTGGAGCGTCGCCGCCAGTTCCCCGGCGCGCGTGCTGGCGCCCAGTTCCGTCAATAAAGTGACGTTCAGCGCCTGTGCCTCGCGATCGCCCGGCCAGCGCTCGAGCACGGCCTGGCAGTGCGCGAGGGCATCGACGCGGTGACCCGCATCATGTTCATGGCGAGCCCTGGCCATCAATGCATCGCGTTCCACGGCGTTATCTGCCGCCAACGCGAGTGGCCCCTGGATCGCCAGCACTAAAGCCAGGCACAGCCGTGCCCGTGACACCCGCGCGTCGCGCGGGTGTGTTGTCGAATTCAGTCTCATCCTGCCAATAGCTTCCTTTCGGCCCCCGTGAACGTACGTTCCGGTGGCGGCGGTGAAGAAAAGGTGTCGCGACATCCCTACGTCGGCGACCCAGCCCGGTATTGTCGTCGCAAACACCGTGCCAGCGACACCCGAACCGGTCGGAGGTTTACACAGCCATGGGCCATAGGCTGAAAGGTATAGACCTCTGTCGGCGTCAGGAAATGCTCAGTGACCGACAGACGCCTGTAACGCGGCGGCGAGTCCGGCGTCTCCGCTGAGCACGTCTTTCCAGGCGAGCGAAACGCCGTTGCGCTTTCCCTTGGCAACGAGCTTCAGGCCATCGGGATCGATCGTGAGCGTATAGGCCTGGCCGTCGACGTCGATTTCGCGCTTGAGCGGTTTGTCGAGGGGAGTCATGGAGACGGGTTCCGGGCGGAGGTGGGGTCAGAGTGCCGGGAAGGGTGTGGTGGCGGGGTATACCGGGATGGCCCAAAAAAGGGAATTTAGGGTATATTGGCCATAGCGCCCTCCACAGGATCGCCCATGGCCCTGACCCTCAAGCTCGACGCCCTCGAAAACCTCCCGCAGACGCCCGCCTCCGACGTGAAGAAGCTCGGCTGGCGCGGCGTGATGCGTGCCGTCGGCCGCAAGGGCAAGGTGGTGGTGACCAACCATAGCGAGCCCGAGGCGGTGATCCTTTCCGCAGAGGAATACGGACTCATCCTGCGCGCCCTGAACGACGCCGGCGCGCATCAGGAATCCGCCCTCGACGTCCTCCGCCGCCGCTTCGACGAACGCCTCGCCTCATTGCAGGCCGAGGATGCCAGTGACCGCCTGCGCGCCCTGATGCAGGGTCCGACCACGCTCGGCGGCAAGGTCAAGGCCGGGGAGACGCATTGAAGGGACGGCCTGTCCTCTACGTCCTGGCGGGCGTCAACGGTGCGGGCAAGAGTTCCATCGGCGGTTATCGCCTTCGGCAGGCGGGCATGGACTGGTTCAATCCCGATACCTTCGCGCATGAACTCATGGTCGATACGGGCTGCGCGCAAACCGATGCCAATGCCGCGGCATGGCAGGAAGGCATGCGGCGTCTTGACGTGGCCGTCGCACATCGCATTGCCTATGCGTTCGAAACCACGCTGGGCGGTCACACCGTCCCTTTGAAGATTGCCGAAGCATCACTCACGCACGACGTACTGATGTGGTTCTGCGGCTTGTCGTCACCGGAGCAGCATATCGCCCGCGTAAAGGCCCGTGTCTCCGCGGGCGGCCATGACATACCCGAAGCGAAGATTCGTGAGCGCTACAGTTCCGCACGCGAAAATCTGGTGGCGCTGATGCCGTCGATTTCCCTGTTGCACCTGTACGACAACAGCATCGATGTCGCCCACGGAGGAGCGATTCCCGATCCGCGTCTGGTCGCGGAGATAGCCAACGGCAAATTAGTGCGGCCGGCAGGCATCGCCGGTTTGCGAGATACGCCGGAATGGGCGAAGCCTCTGTTGGCTGCGGCCATGCCGAGGGCTCGCATCCTCGATTGGCACTGAGTCAGATCAACTTGCGATACACGACGAAGCCGGAGTTCTCGGCCACCTTGTCGTAAAGCTGCATGGCAACCTTGTTCGTTTCATGGGTCTGCCAATAGACGCGCCCGGCACCCGCCTTGCCTGCTTCCGCATACACCCTCTCGATCAACGCGCGACCCACGCCTTTGCCACGTGATGCCTCTGTGGTGAACAGGTCCTGCATGTAGCAGTTGTTCCCGATGTTCGTGGTGGTGCGATGGAACAGGAAATGCGCGAGGCCCAGCATCTCCCCCGAACGCTCCGCGACCAGCGCGTGTACCGGATCCGCGGGATCGAGAAATCGCGACCATGTGGTGCGCGTGATCTCTTCGGGCAGGGCAGTGTCGCCGGCGCGGCCATAGAACGCGTTATAGCCGTCCCATAGGGGCTTCCAGGCATCGAAGTCCTGGTCCGTGACGAATCGGATGACGATCGAAGATTCCACGCAAAGCCTCCTGCAATGGTCAACTTTCGATGCAAAGAAAAAGGCCTAGCCACCGGCTAAGCCCTTTTCGAATCATGGTGGAGCGGAGGAGGATCGAACTCCCGACCTTCGCATTGCGAACGCGACGCTCTCCCAGCTGAGCTACCGCCCCACTAAGCGATAACTATATCAGCCGGAATCGAAGCTGCCAACGGGGTCGAGGGGGCGGGCGCCTTCCTTCGCCAGAGGGAGGTGGGCCACCGCGCTTCACCCTGGCAATAAGGCCGACAACCGTTCGAAGAGCACGCCGCGACGCCAGCCTTCCAGCGCCTCGGGCCACGTGCCACTCATCACGTACTCTTCCATCGAACGGCGCGCACAGAGCAGGCCGGGAGGCACGTCCAACTGGGAGGCAAGCGTGTCCACCGCGCTGCGCATCTCGTTGATGGCGCGTTTCGCATCGCCCGCGGGATGGCCGATGATCGGTGCCGTGCTGTCGACCTCCGCGGCTTCGAGCGGACGATGGAACAGCTCGAACAGTTCCTGGCGCTGCGGCGAGCGCAGCGCGCGCGTGCCGCGGGTACGTTCGTCCAGTTTCGCCGGCGCGTCGGGGATATGGCCGGTGAGGTCGGTCGCCTGCATGTCCTCGAGGAGCCAGGAGCGCGGCTTGTCCAGCTCGCGCGCGGTGGCTTCGCGCCAGCGCAGGACGCGGCGGAGGAGGGCCTGCTTCTCCGGCGGCCATTCGCTGGCCGCCTTGAAGCCGCGCTGCGGCTGCGGATCGCCCTCGCGATGGCTGGCGCGGCGTTTCATGCGGGCACAATCCTCCGCATGCCATGCGGCGCGACCACGTTCGGCCAGCCGCTCCGCCAGGATGGCGTGCACCGGATGCAAGTGAACCACGTCCAGCGTGGCGTAGAGCTTCTGCGAGTCGGTCAGTGGACGCTGCAGCCAGTCGCTGCGTGTCTCGCCCTTGTCGAGTTCGGCGCCCACCAGTTCCGCGACGAGCGCGCGATAGCTGATGCCCAGGCCCATGCCGACGAAAGCCGCCGCGATCTGCGTGTCGAACAGGGTGTGCGGACCATCGGGGAGGTAAGGGGCCAGAGCCTCCAGGTCCTCGCCTGCGCTATGCATTACGGTGACGACGGGGTGCGCCGCGAAAACCGGTTCCAGCGCTTCGCGGAGCGGCACGGCGAGCGGATCGATGAGCGCGTAGCGCTTGTCGTGGGCAAGCTGGAGGAGGGCGAGTTGAGGATAGAACGTGTTCCGCCGCATGAATTCCGTGTCGAGGCCGACGACGGCCTGCGGCCCGATCGGGGCCAGCCATGCGTCCAGCGCCTCTCGGCGTTCGATCCAGGGGGCGTCGGGAGCGATGTCGCTCGATGTCATGCGGGATCCTTGTGGTACCGGGGCCGCGTCGACCTTTCGTGTTGCCCTGCCGCGCGCGATTCCCTAAGGTGGCAGCGCACGATAGCAGGCCCGCGCGGAACCGCCCACCATGCCGAACACCGAAACCGTCCACCGACAGCGCGCCATAGGCGGCGCGCTCGGTGTCGCCGTGCTCGCCTTCGCGCTGTTCTACCACTTCTTCCCGCAGGTCCTGCACGTCCGGCCCACGCAGAACACGCCGCGTTCACCGCTGCGCGGCCAGCCGGCAGTGATTGGCTTCGACCAGCGTCCCCAGGCCGCGCCGCAGGCGGTGGTATCGGAAATCGATTCCGGTCCGCCGATCATGCTGGCGCCGGCCGCCGTCATCGCCGCGCGACACCGCGAGAAGAGTACGGAGATCCAGATCCCGGCTCAGAAAACGCCCGATTCTCCCGAACTGGCCGCCTTGCTCGACCGTGGCGACAAGGCGCTTGCCGCCGATCACCTGGTCGGGGGCAAGGACAGCGCCGCCGCGCTGTTCTCAAGCGCGCTCAAGGAGAGCGCGGACAGCCGCAGGGCCCAGACCGGCATGGAGGAGGTGCGGGCCCGCCTGGCAGCCGGCATCGAGCAGGACATCGCCCTTGGCGACGCAGACGCCGCCAGCGAGTCGCTGGCGTCCCTGAAGACATTGCCATCGTCGGCTGCCGTGGTCGCGCCGCTACAGCAGAAGCTCGCCGTGCTGGATAAGGTGCGGCCATTGCTCGGCAAGGCCGCGGCCCAGTTGCAGGCGGGCAAGACCAGCCAGCCGAAGGGCGACAGCGCCCTGGACACTTACCGGTCCGTGCTCCAGCTGGATCCCGAAAACGCGGTGGCGGAGCAGGGCGTCACGACCGTGCAACGCGCCGTGCTGGACAAGGCGCTGGCCGCCGTGGCGCAGAACGACTTCACCGCGGCCGATGCGGCACTGGCCGAGGCTGCCACCATCGAGCCGGAATCGCAGGCGTTGCAGGATACCCGCGGTCGCATCGAGGGCATGCGGCGGCAGAACGCCACGACCATGCTTGTGCAGGCGCGAACCGCTCTCGACGCGGGCAATATCGACCTCGCCCAGCAGCTCGCCACGAAGGCGCAACAGATCAGCCCCGATCTTCCCGGCATCGACGACTTCAACGAACGGATGACCAACGCACGGTTGTACGCAAGCTACAAACCCGGGCAGGTGTTCGCGGATCGCTTCGTGGATTCCGCGGGACAGGCGCCGGCGATGGTCGTCGTGCCCACCGGCAAGTTCCTCATGGGCTCGCCGGAAGGCGAGACCGGTCACGACGCCAACGAGGCGCCGACGCATGAGGTACAGGTGGCGAAGGGCTTCGCGATGGCGCGCAGTTCCGTCACCACCGGGCAGTTCCGCGATTTCGTGCGAGCGTCCGGCTATGTGCCGCAGTCGCAGTCGCTGGGAGGTGGCAGCGTCTACGACGAGCAGAGCGGTGGCCTGCGCGACGAACCGTCCGCGACCTGGCAGGACGATTACGCGGGCAAGCCGGGACAGGAGCGCCTGCCCGTTATCAATGTTTCCTGGAACGATGCCAAGGCGTACGCAGACTGGCTCTCCCAGCGCAGCGGCAAGACGTATCGCCTGCCCAGCGAAGCCGAGTTCGAATACGCGCTGCGTGCGGGAAGCACGACGCGTTACTGGTGGGGCGACGGCAACCCGCCCTCGCGTGTCGAGAACCTCACCGGTGGCAACGATCGCTCCGGCTCGGGTCGACGCTGGAGTAATGCCTTCACCGGTTACAGGGACGGTTACTGGGGCCCCGCACCGGTGATGAGCTTCACCCCGAACCCGTTCGGCCTCTACGACATGGGGGGCAACGTGTCGGAGTGGGTCGCCGACTGCTGGCACGACAATTACGTGCGCGCGCCGCGCACCGCAGAAGCCTGGGTGAATCCTGGTTGCGCCCGCCGGGTGATCCGCGGCGGTTCGTGGGGCAGCGCGCCGAACATGGTGCGCTCGGCTTATCGCCAAGGGGCATCCGCTGACCTGCGCAATGCACGCGTGGGATTCCGGGTCGTGCGGGAACTCTAGGGCGGCGCCGCAGCCATCATGTGAGGTCCCCGGCGCCCTGCTGGTCGCGGTAGTCGCCGTCGTGGACGATCCGTTTCGCAAGTTATTGCCGATGTTCCAAATTACCCCTGACATCTATTGACTTGTCATCACACCGACGCATAGTCTTGCCCCCGACCCGTAAAAGATTTGGACATCCAAATCGTTTGCTCGGTTAGCCGATACCTCCGTCCGATGCGATACGACGCGTTCTTGCTTGGGGAAGCAGCATCGTTTTATTGCCGGTATCGCCTGGGATGGAAATGCAGGTGTAAGACCGACTTTTTTCATTTCGAACAATTTTCCTTTGGGGGAGACCATGGAATTCTTGAGAAACGAGCGGCGCACGTTTGTGCGGCCGTCGGTGCTGGCTGTCGCGCTGGCACTAGGCATGGGTGCTACCTGCACCGTCTTCGCGCAGGCGACCAGTGGTTCCATCTTCGGCCAGGTGCCGGCTGCGGCGAACGAATCCATCACCGTGACGAGCGATAGCGGTTTCACGCGCGATGTGCCGGTCGATGCCGACGGCCGTTACCGTGTCGGTAACCTGCCGCTGGGTAATTACACCGTAAGCCTGAAGCGCGACGGTGCCGTCGTCGACTCGCGCAAGAACATCCAGATCAAGGTGGGTGGTAGTACGGATGTCTCGTTTGCGAGCCCCGCGACCGCGGCGAACGCGCAGTCGCTGGAGTCCGTCACCGTTTCCGCCAACTCGTTGCCTCCCATCGATACCTCGACGGTCGACTCGCGCACCGTCGTGACTGCCCAGACCCTGGCTCGTTTGCCGTTGGGTCGTAACGCGGAAGCCATCGCGCTGCTGGCCCCGGGCGCCGTCCCCGGCCAGAGCACGCTCGGCAACGGCCGTTTCCGCACGGTCTCGTTCGGCGGTTCCGGTGCCTCGGAAAACGCGTACTACGTCAACGGCTACAACACCACCGACCCTTATAAGGCTCTCGGCGGGGTCGGCCTGCCGTATGGCGCGATCGACCAGCAGGAAGTCTATACGGGTGGTTATTCCGCCAAATACGGCCGTTCCGACGGTGGCGTGATTTCGCAGGTCGGCAAGCGCGGTACCAACGAGTGGCATTTTGGAGCCCAGATTCTCTGGGAGCCGAAGTTCGCTGCTTCCAATCCGGGCAGCGTCTACTACGGCAGTCGCCCGCTGCCGGCCGGCTACGGCTATCAGGACACCAGCAAGGTGGGCGCCATCTACCGCAACGGTGACGACAACACCAAGTGGACGCAGACCTATAGCGCCTACGTCGGCGGGCCGCTCATCAAGGACAAGCTGTTCTTCTTCCTCGCCGCCGAGGCCGAGAAATCGGAAGGCACCAGCACCTCGAATGCCGAGTCCAACCCGGTCGCGAACAACCACTACACGTACAACCTTCCGAAGATCTACGCCAAGATCGACTGGAACATCAACGACAGCAATATCCTGGAGTTGACTGGCATCCATTCGACCGACGAGCAGCGCGGCTATTACACCGGCTACGACTACGACACGCGTACCAACACGGGCCGTACCGGCGCGGATGCGGACACGTCGAAGATCACGTCGAAGTACGCGATCGCCAAGTACACGTCCTACATCACCGACGACATCACGCTTTCGGCGACCTATGCCAAGGGATGGACGGACGATTACCTGCACAACCCGACGCCGAACATCGACCAGCAGCCCTACATCTTCAGCCCGGCGCTGCAGGATCCCGCGCTCAACGGTGGCAACCCCATCACGAACCTCAACTCCTCGCAGACCAGCCAGGACCCGAGCGCGGGCAGCCGTACCCACGGTCTCCGCCTCGACCTCGAATGGCAGCTGGGCGATCACCACCTTGCCGGTGGTATCGACAACATGCATTACAAGGGCATCGACGAGGGCACCTCGACGAGCGGCCCGGGCTACTACTGGCGTTACTTCCACTCCGCCAATCCGGGCGTTCCCATCAGCCCGGGGCAGGGTATCGGTGCGCCGGGCGGCGACGGCTACTACGTGCGTCGCGTCATCTTCTCGAGCGTGACGAACATGTCGCTCGACCAGCGCGCGCAGTACCTCGAGGATCGCTGGCAGGTCAACGACAAGCTGCTGTTGAGCATCGGCTTGCGTAACGACGGCTTCAAGAACTTCAATGACAAGAACAAGCCGTACGTGAACAACCAGGCGCAGTGGGCCCCGCGCCTCGGTGCGTCGTGGGACGTGTTCGGCGACTCGTCGCTGAAAATCTACGGCAACCTCGGCCGCTACTACCTCGCGCTGCCGAATAACGTCGCGGTACGTGGCGCTTCGTCGTCGACTTATACGTACGAGTACTTCAACTACACCGGTATCGACCCGAATGGCCGACCGACCGGTCTCACCCAGTTGGGCGGCCTCGTGTCGCCGGATGGCGAGTTCGGCCAACCGGTCGACGCGCAGTCGGTCGCGGCGCGCGACCTGAAGTCGCAGTACCAGGATGAAGCCATCCTGGGCTTCGACAAGACACTGGGTCCCGACTGGGTCACTGGTGCGAAGGTCACGGTGCGCAAGCTGCGCACGGCGATCGACGACGTGTGCGATACGGGCAAGATCGCCGACAAGATGACCAGCCAAGGTCTCGACCCGGATTCCGTGATCGTCCCGGGATGCATCATCTTCAACCCAGGC
Organism: Luteibacter sp.; assembly: GCF_036499525.1. Lineage (GTDB taxonomy): Bacteria > Pseudomonadota > Gammaproteobacteria > Xanthomonadales > Rhodanobacteraceae > Luteibacter. The sequence continues at coordinate 20,724 of NZ_DASYDO010000017.1, forward strand.
GATACCAATACGTTCAGCCTGGCCAACACCGACGGCTCCGGCCGTACCGAAGTCAAGATGAACCAGGAAGACTGGGGCTTCTCGCAGAAGGCCAAGCGCTCTTACTACGCGCTGGACTTCTACCTGGAGCATCCGTTCGACGGCAAGTGGCAGGGTCGCCTGGATTACACGTTCTCGCGTTCCTACGGCAACACGGAAGGGCAGACGAAGTCCGACATCGGCCAGACGGACATTTCGAAGACGCAGGACTGGGATTCCGGCGAACTGATGCGTTACGCCAACGGCCTCCTGGCCAACGATCGTACGCACCAGATCAAGGCTTACGGTGCCTACCAGCTCACGGACGAATGGCTGGTCTCGGGTAACCTGCGCCTTGCCTCCGGTGCGCCGAAGTCGTGCCTGGGCTTCGAGAACGGCGAGGCGGATCCGGATCCGATCGGTTACGGCTCGTCGTACCACAACTGCAACGGCCAGCCGTCGCACCCGGGCGACAAGCGCAATCCCTGGTACCGTCAGCTCGACCTCGCGGTGACCTACCGTCCGTCGTACTTCGAAGGCAAGCTCGCTTTCGGCCTGTCGGTCTTCAACGTCACCAACGAGCGTCAGCCGCTCAACAGCTACGCTACGTATGAAGCGGTGTCGCAGACCGTGCTCAACAACTACGGCCTCGGTCAGTACTTCCAGAACCCGCGCTACGCCCGCTTGACGGCCACGTACGACTTCTAAGCGACGCTTCGCCTATAACTAGAAATGTCCCGTAAGGGCCATCGCGTGTTTCCCCAGTGCCGCCTGCTTGCGCAGGCGGCCTTTTTCTTGGGTCACTTCGTGAAAAAAAAACCTCCGCGAAATCGCGGAGGTTTTCAGATTGGTGCCGAAAGTGGGACTCGAACCCACACTGTATTTCTACAAACAGATTTTGAGTCTGCCGCGTCTACCGGTTCCGCCATTTCGGCATGGGGGCTGCGATTATGCGGGATTCAGTGCACGCGGTCGAGGCCCAGCTGGCGCTCCGTGCGCTGGTACCAGTCGTCGCCCTCGGGGTTGAACACCGCGCACTGGGTCATGCGGCCCGAGTAGATGTGCAGGCTGACCGCCACGGCGTCGTCGCTGGGGTTGCGGATGGTGTGGTACTCGTGGGGCGGGATCAGGCTGCCCGCGGAGCCGGGGCCGGCCTGGATCGAGCCCACGGGGCGGAAGTGGTAGCGCTCGGCCTCGTGGTCGAGCAGTTCGTACTGGACGATCTCCAGGGCGCCGTTCCAGACGCCCTCGACGCACCACATGCCGCAATGGTCGTGGATCAGGGTGCCCTGGCCCGGGCCCCAGGTCATGGCGACCACGCTGTAGCCGTGCTCCTCGCTGCGGTAGAGCTCGCGGCGGGCGTAATGATCGCCTGCGATCTCGAACACGCACCCCGGCAGTTCCACTTCCTCCGATCGGATCAGCCGGCACAGCGCGTTGCGCAGATTGTCGGTGATGGCCGGGGTGCTCGGCTGGGTAACGGAGGCATCGATGGCCTCGATGAGCTTGCGGCTGCCCGGAAAATCGACCGTGATCATGGGTGGAACCTCTGCAATACGTGGCGTGGGGGACGCCGGTCGCCCCCGATGATAGCAAACCGTCAGTCCCCTCCCTGGTACAAAACGCGCGTTTAGGCGCGGCGCCTCCTCAGGCGCGGACCCACGCGGTCCCCGAGGGAATCGTTGAATGGCCCGAACGACGCGATGTAAGCGGTCTTGTCGTTCCGGTGCGCCTCGGCCAGCCGCCGGTAGTCGGCCAGGACGTTATCCATTCGCTCGATGGCGGCTTCCGCCACGGAGGCCGCGGCGGCATCCCGGAGGGACGACGCCATCCGCTGCAAGACGCAACCGAACAGGCGCAGGGCCACGGCTTCGAGGTAGAGGGCATCCGACGCGGTGCGGGCCTTGCGATAGGCATGCGCCGCCTTTCGGTCCGCTGGTGGGCTGCCATTACAGTGCAGGATGTTCAGGATGTCCTGTGCCGAGTCCTGTTCGGTATTGGCGGCCACCGCCAGGGCGGGCTCGACCCAAAGGCCCAGGCCCACGGCTTGTGCGCGGGCGGAGACGGTCTGCCATCCCGGGGCGAGCGCATACCAGGTCGACAGGCGACAACCGTCAATGAGGGATTCCAGGTCCCGGCCCAGCTGCTCGTTCCCCGGCTCCGCCGCTTGCCACGCCGTGAAGCGCTTGCGTTGTGCGTAGAGGTGCGAGTGCAGTGCGGACATCACGCCGTCATCTTTCGGTTCATCCAACACGTAGGCGGCGTTCACGGCCATGACGATGGCATCCCGCGCCAGCGTCCTGGCGCTGACCTCGTGACCTTGCTCCAGTGCAAGCATGGTCGTCGCGTGCATGTCGCCCAAGGCGTCGAGTGCGCACGATCCATAGACGCGGGCGACGTTGCCCGCAGTGACCTGAAGTTTGTCCACGCCCTGAGCGAGTTCTTCCCGGGTGGACTCCATGTCGGGGAGGTGGCGGCGCAAGGCGCGAAGTTGCACCGCCCACACGTCGTGTGCCTTTCCTTCTGCATGATTCATCGAACATACCTTTCTGCTTGACCTGTGCGTACTGCACGCAGGCATGCTCGGAAAAGTAGTTGGCGATGGCAATATGTTGTTGCCGGGATCGCTTCAGGCCGCGCTATGCCGTGGTGTCGCGGGCTCGCCGACACGCATGCGGCTCGTCCATGTTTAAGACAATTCTGAAATGGTGTTCGAATTGAAAGGGAGACGACGAACTCAGGCATCGCGGGTGCTGCGCCAGAGCATATGCGTGATGCCATCTGAACCGAGCTGGTTATGGAAACGAAGCTCACGCCTGCCGCGCAGCTGGCAGACGAGGCCGTAGGCTGCGACGAAACCGGGTGAAGTAGTCGGGAGTGGCTCTACCTCGATCGCGGTCACCCTCGGCTCATACGTGCGAATGACATGATCGATCTCATTGCGCAGAAGGTGAGTGGATTGCGGCATGCCGCGATAGATTGCCCCGAGTTCGGGCAAGCCGTAGTCGGGAATGTGCTTGATGGAGCCAGCGCGCGCGTTCAGTACGCGCGTTATGTTTTCCATGATGCTTATAACCGTTCTCTCGTCTTCGCCGTAGTCGGTTATGGGCCGGTTAGCGACGATGCCAAGAAGCTTGTCGAAGAGCGAGGTCGCATCGCTCACGTCAACGGAGATTCGGTGAATTCCATGACCATGGCACCATCTTCTGCCAGCAGCAGGTCGACGGCTTCGGGTAGAGGGCCCGTCGCCATGCGCAGCAACATGTGTTCCGACAGCGGCGCGAGCAGACTGCGATCGATGAGGCTTTCCACCTCCCGCGCCCCCGCATCGGACGAGAGACAGGCGTTAGCCAGCCGCAGCGGAAGCGCGCCGTCGTAGCGCAGGGAGACGCGATGGCGTTCGTTCAGCCGTGCGGCTAGCGCGTCGATCTTCATGCGCGCCACCCTGGCGAGTGCCGCTGTATCAAGCGGGCGGAACACGATGGGTTGCAACCTGGCCAGTAGCGCGGGCTTGAAGTGGCGGACCAGCGAGGGACGGATCGACTGCAACAGTGTCTCGTACGAAACGTCTTCGCCAGCTTCGGCTCCTCGCAAAAGTTCCTCGCTGCCGAGATTGGACGTCATGAGAATGACGCAATGGCGAAAGTCCGCTTCACGTCCTTCGCCGTCGCGGAGCATGCCCCGGTCGAAGACCTGATAGAACATGTCGAGCACGTCCGGGTGTGCTTTTTCGATCTCGTCCAGCAACAGAACACCATAGGGACGCTTGCGTACGGCCTCGGTGAGTATGCCACCTTGCCCAAAGCCGACGTAGCCGGGTGGCGCGCCCTTGAGTTGCGAAACCGTATGGCTTTCCTGGTATTCCGACATGTTGATCGTCGTCAGAGCTTGTTCGCCGCCGAAGAGCAGGTCGGCAAGTGCCAGGGCCGTGCCGGTTTTTCCGACGCCCGAAGGGCCTGCGAGAAGATACACGCCTAATGGTCCCTGGCCGGAGCGCAGGCCTGCCCTGGCCATGCGTAGCCCATGTGCCAAGGCAGACAGGCCCTCGTCCTGTGCCACGATACGTTCGCGCAGCCGATCCTCGAGGGAGAGGAGGCCGTGGATCTCGTCCTGCATCAGGTCGCCGGCCGGGACGCCGGTCCAATCCGCGACGATGGTGGCAATCATCTTCGCATCCACCTCGGCGGCGACCAGCGGCAGCTCGCCCTGGGCCATGGCGAGTGTCGCGGCGGTATCGCGGACGGCGTGGGCGGTTGCAGGGCCGGGGTCGGCAGCCCATGCCGCGCGAGCGCTGCGATAGGCATCGACAAGCTCACGTTGCTCGCGTGCGCGAACTTCCAGTGCCTTCACCTGGCCTCGCAGGGCCTCCAACTCTGGATCCCGGATGTCATCGATTTCGGGGGCGCATGCATCTCGGGCCGCAGCTTTGTGTGCAAGGAGGTACGCCCCGATCCGGGCTTCAGCCCGGCGCAGTTCCGCGGGCGGCGCTTCAAGTCCCTGCCGTACGCGAGCAGCGGCAGTGTCGATGAGGTCGACGGCCTTGTCAGGTAGTTGCCGGGCCGGAATGTAGCGGCGGGAAAGCCTGACCGCAGCAGTGATTGCTTCGTCGCGAATGTCGACCTCATGGTGCGCAGCGTATCGTGGCACCACGCCACGCAGCATGAGACATGCCGTCGCATCGTCGGGTTCATCCACGACGATGCGCTGGAATCGGCGTTCGAGGGCGGCGTCCCGTTCGAAGTATTGCTTGTACTCCGACCAGGTGGTGGCCGCGATGGTGCGCAAGCTGCCGCGTGCCAGCGCCGGCTTCAGCAGGTTCGCCGCGTCCGATCCACCCGCGGTGTTGCCAGCTCCAATCAACGTGTGCGCCTCGTCTACGAAAAGCAGGATGGGTGCCGCCGATCGTTGCACTTCTTCGATAACGTCGCGCAGCCGCTGCTCGAACTCGCCTTTGATGCCCGCACCGGCCTGTAGCAGGCCGAGATCCAGGCACAGCACGCGCACATTGCGCAGTGGCTGCGGCACGGCACCTTCGACAATGCGAAGCGCCAGTCCCTCGACGATGGCGGTCTTGCCGACACCGGGATCGCCGACCAGGATCGGATTGTTCTTCCTCCGTCTACCGAGCACGTCGATCATGCGTTCGATCTCGTCGTCGCGGCCGAGCACTGTGTCGATATCGCCACGTTCCGCCTTGGCGGTGAGGTCGAGCGTGAAGCGGTCAAGCGCTCTACCAGTCCGGGGCGTGACGCCGGCGGACGTTCCTGCGGGATGTTCTTCCTGCATGGCCACGTGGGGGGGCGCGGCGAACTCGCCATCGTTGGTGGCGAGCGACGCGGCGGCGTCCAGGCTGGCGCCAAGCGCTCTCTGAGCTTCGGGGCATGCCAGACGCGACGGCGTAGCCGACAGCGCCTGCCAGACATCCAGGGATCCTATGGACGTGGCATCGGCGCCCGTGGCCAACAGCCAGGCGTCCAGGAGCGCATCAGCCAGGTGACGCGACAGGCGCGGCGCGCCGCGGCCATGGCGCGGCAGAGTATCGAGGTGTCGATCCAGCGATTGCCAGAGCGCGTCGACATCGACACCGCCCTGATGCAGCAGCCTCCATAGGTCGCTCGTGGGCGCATCCAGCATCTTGAGCAGCCAGTGTTCGGGCGTAATCTCTTGGTGCATGCGCGCGTGGCAGAAGCTCGCGGCGGACTCGAGGGTGACGGCACAATGCTTGTTTAGGCGGCGCAGCAGGTGGGTGGGGTCGCGGGGCGTCATTATCCTGGACACTGGTTTGGCGGCGTGGCCGCGTCGTTCATGGGAAAGGTGCCGCCGGTATGGCGGCACCCGGAAGCGGTTATCAGGCGCGCTCGTTCCAGCTATCGGAATGGATGATGTTGCCGTCCTTGAAGGACCAGGTGACCTTCTCGTAACGCAGTTCGATGTCTTCGATGTGATTGTGGCGCTCGTAGGCCGGGTTCTTGATGTCGTGCATGCGCGGCTTCACCGCTACGACCTTGACGTTCTCCAGCAGGGTGTTGAAGTACTCCTTTTCCTTGCCGGCGTCATCGATGCGGAACCACTTGATCTCCACCGACTTCAGCGTCTGGCCGCTGGTGACCGCCTTGTAGAGGTACGGGGTGGATGCGTCGGTTTCCTTGGTGAAGGTCATCGGACGATGGACGCGGGTGCCGGTGAGCTTGCCGGTGTTGGCGTCGGTGGGAATGTTGACAGCGTGGTCGAGCGCGACCACTTCGACGCTGCCTTCACGCCCCTGGACGGAGACGGAGCCCTTGATGTCGGCGCCGCCGTCATCCTTGATCCACATGTATGCGGGGATAGCCATGGTGTCACTTCTCCTGAGGTGGGTTTCGGGGTTGCACGTACCGGGCGCATGCCCGGCCTTTCACGGGGAGGTCGCTTCGGCGACCAGTGAAATCTCGACACGGCGGTTACGCGCGCGGCCTTCGGTGGTGCGGTTGTCGCCCAGAGGACGCAGCTCGCCATAGCCCTGCGTGGCAAATCGTTCCGCTGCGATGCCCGAGGCTTCGATGAGCCAGTCGCGCACCGCCGCCGCGCGGGCCAGCGAGAGCCGTCGGTTGGCTTCAGCGTCGCCTGTGTCGTCGGTATGACCGGCGACGAGGATGCGTTTGTCGGGGTGGCGGCCGATATCGGCCAGAGCCTTGACCAGCAGGCGCGACGAACCCGTTCGCAGGGCCGCGCTTCCGCTTTCGAAGAGCGACATGGCGTCGAGCGACACCAGCACGGGAGGCGCCGGAGGCGGGACATGGCTCGCTATCGTCCGATCGAGTGCCGCGCGCACGGCGTGGTCGCGGTACATGCCAAGGCCAAGCGCAAGAGGCACGCCGACGAGACGGTGACGGTCGAGACGTTTGCGGTCGTCGAGCAGCGCGGTTAATGCGGCTTCCCTTGCGGCGAAGGCCTGGGTTGGCGTCTGCGCGTAGCGGACGAGGTCGGCGTGGTCGTGGCGCAGCCAGCGAAGGTTGTTGCGCGCGCTGCCGGCCCAGGCCAGCGCGAGTGCCACGCCACATAGCGCGGTGAGCCACGCCAGCGACTGTGGCACGGACGCGATTCGCGGTGGACGAGGCAAGTGATCGGCCATCGCATGGGGCAGGGGCCAGGGCGTGACGCTGGCGGCCAGATGGCCGGGCGTCACCCCGGTGGCCGAGGCGATCCAGCGACCCGCGGCGTCTCGTCCGCCGGATGCCGTCCCGGCATCGACCCAGGCCAGTGCGTGGGGGAAGCCCTTGTTCGCAGCGGCCAGCGATGCGCTGCATCGGAGCAGGGCATCGAAACGGGCCGCACCGTAGCCGCCCGCTCCTGGATCACGTCGTCCGTCGGCTTCCACGCCGGCACGCAGTGCGTTCAGGCCGTCCACCGATGGAGACGCCGCGTCGAAGACCACCCCGCGGCAAGAGAGGACACCTGCCATGTCCTGGCCCCACCGGTGGTAGAGCACGAGGTGGGACGGAATCCGGCGGCCAAGGCGACGCCCTGCATCTTCGACGGCTCGTTGCAGACGCCGCGCGGCTTCCGCGAGGTCGTCCATGCCGGCGTGCCGCGAAGGCAGCAGCGCGATCACCACGCCGTCGATCTGCCGGCCGCAAAGGTGGCGCAGCGCGTCGATGCACTCTGTCAGCTGCCCCGGATCGTCGACCCGATGCCACCATGCACCCTGTTCGAGGCGCTGCCGTCGCGCGGTGCCATTCCTGTCGAATAACTCGGGCAGGCCCTCGCCGATGACGACAAGGCACCGTGCGGCGGATGACGGACGAAAGCCAGGCCAGGCGTCGGCGTCGTTGCTCGCGAACAGTGAAGCGGCAGCACGTCTGGCGCGCCGGTGTCGGTGGACTCGCCACCACGCCAACAGCATGGTCGCGACGAGCACGGCCGTCACGCCGCTCCAGTACGCCATGTGATGTCCGTGCAGCCACACGGCGCCGACGCCGCAGGCGAGCGCGGCCGACGATGCGATCACGAGCAGGTCACGGGTCAGCTGTCGCATGCCGGTCTCAACCCGCCAACGGGAACCATCGTGCCAGCTCGGCGTCGAGCGCGCGGCTGCATACGACGTAGGTGGCGACGGCGGCAACCCAGGACGCACCGGCGGCGAGCCAGGGAAGATAGGGCCGTAGCCTGCGCCACGCGCCCGGCTTCCCATACTCCACGATGAAGTCCGGCAGCGGTCGTTCGTTGCCGTCACCGATGCGCGCGTTCAGGCGCGCACGCAGGTCACGCAACGCGGTCTCGCCGCCGCGGGCGTGGTGCCCGCGAAAGCCCAGCGCGAGGATGCCGGCATAGAACACCAGCCAGCTGGAGCCCGATTTTTCGGACGCCATATGCTCTTCGAGATTGACGAACACCTGCTTCCCGCCATCCAGGCGTTCGAAACGCGCCGCCTGGAGCGGATGCGCCTGCCAGGCGGCGCGATCGTCGCCCTCGAGCGAACGAAGCGCCGTCTCGTCAAACAGTGCGCACTGAGCGAAAACCGCCTCCTCGCGTTCCTCGTGGCTGAAGCCGCGTTCCGCCATGGCGGTATTCATTTCGTTCGCGAGGCGCGTGCCGTTCTCGCGCAGCGACTCGACAGAGGCGGGGCGGCCACCGGTGGCGAGGGTGGTCACGGTGAGCGCGGTATCGCGAAGCAGGTCGTGGAGCCGGCGGGAGGAGGTGTCCATGGGAACTGTCATCGGGGAAGGACCGCGTAGATTTCGAGGGAGACATCGCCCAGCGCCGAGGGGAGGTACACATGCGCGGCACCGCTGGCGAGCATCCGCCCGTGCTCGGCCGAACGGCTGTCGAGGGCGAAGTACTGCGTATCCAGGCGAACCGGCAGCGCCGGCGGAAGCCGCGTGGTCAGCCGCAGGGGGATGCCCGGCAAGGCGGCGTTCACCACATGGGCGATGTCGTCGGCCGCACCTACCTTGCAAAGCTGCGGAATCTTGTCGGCAAGCTCCGCAACGTCGGCTGCGGAGACGGCGAGGTAGAAGTCGGCCCCTTCGCGGAGGCGCGGCTCCAGAAGGGCGGCGTGCCATGTGGTGGCGTCCTGACGAGCGAGGCCGAGCACGACAAGCGACGAGGGAATGACGGCGTCGAGCAACGAAGCGACCATCGCCTCCAGTTGCGCAAAACAGGTGTCCTGCTGTCGGTGGTCGTACGCCGGGATGTCATCCAGGCCCTTGTCAGCACTGAACATCATCAGTGCGGCTGCCAGTTCGGCCAGGGCGAGGTACAGCCGTTCCGGCGACTGGTGCGGATGACTGGCGAGGAATGCCAGCCGGGGCCAGTGCGATTGCACCGTGTGCAACAGCCAGAGCAGGCTGACGTCGGAAACACCGAACTCCACGGCAAGCTCGTTGCGCGACCGCCGGCGCGCTACCAGCGTGTCCGCACGTGCTGCCAGCACCTCCGCCACCCGCCGCACGCGGGCGAGGTGGCGTTCGTTCGCGTCGATGTACAGGCAGGGCGGAACGAACGACGGATCGACCCGGAAGCGCCCATGGCCTCCCCGTACCAGCCGGAGGACAGGACAGGTGACGTCGTCGGCGTGCGATTCATGGTCGAACAGAAGACGCAGGTGGTAACGCTCGACGGAGATCTCCTCCTCGCTTTCACCGAAGCGGTCGCGCACGCTCGCGTGAGCGCGGCGGAATCGTCGCGGAGCCGACGCGCCATCCGTTCGGTCATTCACCTCGTCCTGACGCAGGAGTGGCAGTGCGATATGCACCACGACCTCGCGCACGTCGTCGGGGATGTCCCGTTCGAGGTGCCTGGGTTCGGGAAGGTCGCACTGCTCCGCCGTATCGATCCATGTGCCGTCGGAAAGCCGCGCACTCACCGCGCGGAGCAGGAGGCGCGATGCGTCGAGTGCCGCCTCGTCGAGGTCGACGGAAACGATGCCCCAGGGTTCGGCCATGGAAAGCTGCGCGAGGTGACGGTGTTCCGTTCGCAGCCAGAGCTCCTGCTGTTGGAAATGCTGCGGCGTAAGTACGATGCCTTCGTGCCAAAGTGGTTTCTGCATCCGCTTGCTTCAATGTCGTCCGTTGAGGGCGCGGATTATCGGCGCGATGTGTGCCTTCTACAACTGCTTCTTGCAGCATCGTGTACGAAATAAAGCAGTGCATTTTCAGAATTATCTTATGGCGCTTCCGGGAACGTCTCACATCACATGACGTACTTTGACGACTTGTCCATTCGGCGTGGGCGCCGCCTGCAAGGCGCGTCCACGATCGGCACGAAAATTTCGTACACGCCTTTTTGACGGCGCTTGTCTTCGGCGGTCTAATGCCGCCCCCTCTCGTGCGACGGATGCATCGTGCCCGTCGCTCAACCCACGCACGGACGAAACCTCCATGTCAGACAGCTTCCAGCGCGAGATTCCCAAGGCGCGCGTCAACATCAGTCTCGATCTCCACACCGGTGGTGCGAAGAAACGCGTTGAGATTCCGCTCAAATTGCTGGTGATGGGCGACTACAGTGGCCGCGATGACGATACGCCGCTGGCATCGCGCGAGAAGCATTCCATCGATCGCAACAATTTCGATGCGGTCCTGTCCGATCTCGCTCCCGCGGTTCGCGTCGATACCGTCAACACCTTGGCGGGTGGCGATGCCACGCTGTCGGCGGAACTGCGCTTTGCGTCCATGAAGGACTTCGAACCCGATGCCGTGGCGCGCCAGGTGCCGGAGCTTCGCGTGCTCCTCGCCATGCGCAACCTCCTTCGCGACCTGCGCTCCAACCTGCTCGACAACGCCGCGTTCCGCCGTGAACTGGAGCGCGTCCTTCGCGACGAGGCGCTGTCCGCCAGCCTGCGGAACGAGCTTGACGCCATCGCGGACGACGTCGGCCGTCCGGCCTGAACGCCTCCGGCACCTACCCTATCCCGCAAAGGAATCGCTCATGACTTCCCCGGAAACCCGTCGGGCCGCCGCCAGCACGCTGGTGTCGGACGCTCCCGGCGTCTACGAGTCGCTCTGTCAGAAGATCAATCTCAAGCCCGTCGCGGCGGCGCGTCCGCTGGAAGTGTTCGAGGACGGTGAACTGCTGGCCGAAGCGTCGGCCGACGAGCGCATGGCGCGCGCGGTAACGGTTTTCCTCCGTATGGTCGGCGAGGCAGGAACGACCATCGACAAGCTGGACAAGACCCTGCTCGACCACCACATCGGCCTGCTGGATGCGCGCATCGGCGCGCAGCTCGACGCCATCATGCATGCGCCGGTCTTCCAGCGCATCGAGGCCGCTTGGCGCGGCCTGAAGTTCCTGGTCGATCGCACCGACTTCCGCAAAAACGTAAAGCTGGAGCTGATCGATATCTCCAAGGAGGCGCTGCGCCAGGACTTCGAGGATGCGCCGGAACTCGTGCAGAGCGGTCTTTATCGGCACGCCTACGTACAGGAATACGACACGCCCGGCGGTCAGCCGATCGGCGCCGTGATCTCCGACTACGAGTTCGACAGCTCGGCACGCGACGTGGCGTTGTTGCGGGACATTTCGCGCGTGGCCGCGTCGTCGCACATGCCCTTCATCGGCGCGGCCGGTCCGGCGTTCTTCGGCAAGCAGACCATGGAGGAGGTCGCGGCCATCCAGGACATCGGCACGTACTTCGATCGGGCGGAATTCACCCGCTGGCGCGGCTTCCGCGAATCCGACGATGCGCGCTACATCGGCCTGACCATGCCCCGCGTACTGGGTCGCCTGCCGTACGGACCGGATACGCGGCCGGTCAGGGGGTTCAACTACGTCGAAGGCGTCAAGGGCAGCGAACATTCGCGCTACCTGTGGGTAAGCGCCGCCTTCGCCTTCGCCGCCAACATGGTGCGCAGCTTCGTCGACAACGGCTGGTGCGTGCAGATCCGCGGCCCGCAGGCCGGTGGCAAGGTGAACGACCTGCCCGTACACATGTATGACCTGGGCACGGGTTTCCAGCCCAAGATTCCCACGGAGGTGCTGATTCCCGAGACGCGCGAGTTCGAGTTCGCCAACCTTGGCTTCATCCCGCTCTCGTTCTACAAGAACCATGACTACGCGTGCTTCTTCTCCGCCAGTTCCGCACAGAGCCCGGCGTTGTTCGATACGCGCGAGGCCACTGCCAACAGCCGCATCAATGCACGCTTGCCGTACGTGTTCCTCCTCTCGCGCATCGCGCATTACCTCAAGCTCATCCAGCGCGAGAACATCGGCAGCACGAAAGACCGGCGCGTGCTAGAGGTGGAGTTGAACAACTGGATCCGCGGTCTCGTCACGGAAATGAACGATCCCGGCGACGACCTCCAGGCATCGCACCCGCTGCGCGATGCGCGCGTGGTGGTGGAGGACATCGAGGACAACCCCGGGTTCTTCCGCATCAAGCTGTTCATCGTGCCGCACTTCCAGGTGGAGGGCATGGACATCGGCCTGTCCCTCGTCTCGCAGATGCCACGCGCGAAGTCCTGACGCGCCCGACCGTCAAGGAACAGACCATGCCTTCACCCACCCGCATTCACCAGCCCTACGGGCTGGACCTGCCCGGGTTTCCCGTTTCGGTGCATTCCTTCACGGGCGAGGAAGCCCTGAACGAGCCCTACCGTTTCGTCGTGGACGTCACCAGCGCCGCGGTCGGCGCCGCGCTGGGTTCGCTGATCGGCCGGCGCGCCACCTTCCGCATCCGCTCGGTGGACCCGGGCCGCGAGGCCCTGGTCGCCCGCTACGGCGACCTCGCCTCGCTGGCCGAAGGGCCGCCGCGGTCGTTCGCCGGCGTGGTCACCGGCATCGAGGATGTCGGCGAGCATGGCGACGAGATCCGCTACCGGATCGTGCTGGAAGCGCGGCTGGCGCAGTTGGCCGGCCACGTCACCAGCCGACTGTTCCAGCACGCCAGCGTGCCGGAGATCATCGAGGCGGTGCTGCGCCATGCCGGTTTCGCAGGCCACGACTTTCGCTTCGACCTGAAGGACGCCTACGCCCGGCGGGAATACACCACGCAGTACGCCGAGAGCAGCCTCGCCTTCGTCCAGCGGCTGGCCGCCGACGAGGGGCTGTGGTTCCGCTTCGAGCAGGGGGCGCAGGGCGAGGTGGTGGTGTTCGGCGATCACGACGGTGCGCGCGGCCGCCATGAGGCCAACCTGCCGTACCGCCGCGACGCCGGCCTGGAGAGCGTCGGCGACGAAGCCGTGACCCGGCTGGGCGTGCGCCATCGCAGCGTGCCGGGCGCGGTGCGCGTCGACGACTACAACCACCGCACTGCCGAGGTGGCCCTGCTGGCCACGGATGGCGACGCCGCCGGCATTCACCTCGACCACCGCTGGGGCACGCATCATGCCTCACCGCAGGCCGGCGAACGTCTCGCCCGCCTGCGCCACGAGGCGCACCTGTGCACGCAGACCGTGTACGAGGGCGAGGGCAACGCCATGACCCTGGGCGCGGGCGATGTCGTGCGCGTGCCCGATGCGCCGTACGCCGAAGCCGCCGGCGGCCTGTTCGTCACCGGCATCGCGCATGAAGGCGCGCGCGACCGCGCCTACCGGCATCGCTTTCACGCCATCCCGGCCGAGCGCGCGTACCGCCCGCTGGCCGATCCGGCGACACGGCCGCGCATCGCCGGCGTACTGCCGGCGCGCGTGGTCACGGCGGGCATGGATACCTACGCGCCGCTCGACGGCGAGGGTTGGTACCGCGTGCGCCTGCCGTTCGACCTGGACACCTGGAGCCCCGGTGGTAGCAGCCGTCCGGTGCGTTTCGCCCGGCCGTACGCCGGGGCCGGTTACGGCCACCACTTCCCCCTGCTGGCCGGCACCGAGGTGGCGCTGGTCTTCACCGACGGCGACCCGGACCGGCCGATCATCGTCGGCGCGCTGCACGACAGCCAGCACACCGACCCGGTGCGCGCGCCCAATCGCACGCGCAACATCGTGCGCAGTGCGGCCGGTAACGAGCTGCGTTTCGAGGACCAGCGCGAGGGCCGGCATGTGCACCTGCATACGCCGCATGCGACCAGCGAGTTGAATCTCGGGCATATGGTGGATAGCGGTGGCGCGACGCGGGGCGACGGTGCCGAACTGCGCACCGACGGGCATGCGTCGCTGCGCGGAAAGCGCGGTGTGCTCGTTTCGGCCGGCAACGACGGTGCCGTCGGCGAACCGCAACTGGCCATGGAAGCAGCCAGGCACCGCATCGAGAGCGCGCTGTCCCATACGCGGACTCTTTCGGAAGCTGGCGAGGCAGCGCAGACGGCGGCACTCGATGTGGCAAGACAGGAACGACTGCTGCGCGAGCGGCTCGACAGATTGCAGGCGGCGGTGGTGCTGGTCGATGCGGCGCAGGGCCTTGCTTTGGGCTCGGGAGACGACATACAGCTCGTGGCGGAAGGCAATATCGCGGCCATGGCGGCGCGAAACCTCGAGGTAGCCGCCAGCGATAGTGTCTCCATTGCCGCGCGCGGCGGTCTTTCGCTCTTCGCACAGGAACTCGGTATCGCCATCGTCGCCGCCATGAAGGATGTGAGGCTGGAGGCCAGGACGGGAGCGCTCTCGCTTGCGGCGGATCGTGACATCAACATGGCCAGCACGTCAGGCGGCCTGATGCTCACCTCCCGTGAGGGCATCACGCTCGCCAGTGGCGGGGCCTATATCCGTCTTCGCGACGGTCGGATCGAGATCGCGTGCCCCGGCGAGATGAACCTTGACTCCGGCATTCTCAAGTGGTCGGAAGGGAAGAGCCTGAATGTGCCACTTCCTGCCATGCAGGTTGGCGCGTGCGAAGACTGCCTGCTGGGAGCAGGCAAGGCGGTAGAGCCGCACTCGGAGGTCTTCTGATGAACGGCATCAAAAGGGAATCCGTCGCCTGTCTGGGTTTCATGGTAGCGCTTGCACTTGCGGCATGCGGAAAGGCGCCGCCATCGGGTTCGTCTTCTCCGGTTGGAAGCTCGTCGTCGCAAGGCGGCGAGGCATCGCCTCCTGCCGAGCCGATCTATCGCGACGTGGCGATCCCGGTGGAGAATTACCTGCCGTTCGCCATTTCGCGAGTGACGATCAGGGACGCGTACGGCAATGAAGCCAGCGGCCGGGGCACCAGCGCCTGTTGCTACACGTTGCGAGGTACCGAGTTCACGGTCACCTGGGACTATTACGACGAAGACGAGCGGATTCGCGGGCAGAAGAATACTTATCACGGCGAAGCGAAGGTCAGCTACCGTCCGGAGAAGGCGAGCTTTCGGAACAAGCTGGCGACACTGGCTATACACATCTTCCCCGATCATCACGTCGAACTCGACTTTCCCAACGCGATTCTGCTGGAGCCGCGTCTGCCATTCCGGCATGCGCCGCAATGGATGGACCGCTATCCGGAACTGGATGCACGTTTCCGCCTGCAGGGCCTGCCCCCCCGGCAGCCACCGATGTTCGACAGTTACGAGACGCGTTCCCGTGCGATCAGGCGGGCGATGGTCGATGGCTGGCTCAAGTATCGGCTGACGACCATCGAAGACCTGGGCGCTTACGCCTACTTCCGCATGGCGGTGAACAGGCGCTTCGACGCTCATCCAGACGTCGAGCCGTTGCTGGCGACCGGGCGGGGCAAGCCCGGTAGCGTGGCGAAAGGCTTGGATCGCCTGTCGCCGGCTGTCATGAATGATTTGCGGAGCGATCGTTTCGCAGCGGTCGGCGTGCCTGAGATCGACCCTAAGCTGCGCCCGCTGGCGTTCGAACCGGACGGGCCAGCATTGCGCCTGCGCCCAAGGGAGGAGCCGGAGGATACGGCCGGGCGCGAGCTGCCTCCGGGCGACGTAAGCATCTACTGGATCGATCACGCTTCCCATGCGTTGCGACGTTATTCCGGGTTCAAGCCGCGCGAGGACATAGTGAAGTTGCCGCCCGAGAAGCGGCCTGACGGCCCGTGGTGGTTCGAGACCCACAAGGACCGTCGTGCCGCGATCCGCGAGAATGTCCATGAAGCGTGGCTGAAGTATGAGCTTCTGGAAGCTGAGGACCTGGCTCGGTACACCTACTTCAAACTGGACATCAACGAAACATTCGACGCCCACCCCGCGGTGCACGACATCCTGCTGGATAGCCGCGATGTACCGGGGCACTTCGCAAAAGCGCTCGATGGTCTCCCGCTGAAAGTGCTGAGCGAGCTGAAAAAGAACAGCTTTACACCGGTCTCTGTTCCGGCCCTGGCGCCTCACCATGAGCCGGAAGGAGCAAAGGCACGATGAGCGTCGTGTTGCGCGCAGCCCTGATGGCGGCCTTTTTCGCGTTAGCCGCCTGCGGCAAACCACCGCGGACGGAGATATCGTTGCCGGCTTCGTCGTCCACGGCAGCGGTACCCGCGCAGGAAGTCAAAGCTGCCGAATCGCCGCGCGAGCCGGTGTATCGCGGTGTGGCTATTTCGGTTGCTAGCTACCTGCCGTTCAATCTCGATAATGCGACGATCACCGGTGCCTACGGCAACAAGGCCAGTGGTCAGGGCAGTAGCACCTGTTGTTACACCCTGCGTGGCACCGAGTTCACCGTGACGTGGGACTACTACGATCAGGACGAATGGTTGCGTACCCCACAGAAGTATCTGGGTGAGAAGAAGGCGCGCCGATATCACGGCGAGACGAAAGTCAGCTACCGGCCGACTGAGTCGATTCCACGGGATACTCTGGCACCTACGTTCGCCATCCATATCTTCCCCGACCACCACGTCGAACTAGGTTTCCCCGAAGAAATCGTGCCGAAGCGACGCCTTCCGCTTCGGGAGGCGGCTCGATGGATGGACCGCTATCCGGAACTGGATGCACGAATTCGACCTCAGGGCCTGGCGCCACGGGCGCCGCCGATGTTCGACCACTACGCGACACGCGACCGTGCCATCGAGCGAGCGATCGCCGAGGGCTGGCTGAAGTACCGGCTGACGACCGTCGAAGACCTGGGCACGTATGCGTACTTCCGCATGGCGGTGAACAAGCGCTTCGACGCGCACCCGGCAATCCAGCCGCTGTTGGCGGCAGGGAAGGACAAGCCCGGCAGCGTGGCGAAGGGGTTGGATGGCTTGTCGCCAGCGGTCATGAAGGCGTTGAAGGACGACCGCTTCACGGCGGTCGCCGTGCCGGCGATCGATCCGAAGGTGCGTCCTTTGGAGTTCGAGCCGGATGGGCTGGCGTTGCGGACGCGGCCGAGGGGAGCACCAAGGGATGCGTCTCGGCGGAGTGTGCCGAGTGAGGCCATGTACTGGCGGTATGAAACGGACAAAGTATTGCGCCGTTATCCCGAACTGGATGCACGCGAAGAGATGGCGAAGCTGCCGCCGGAGAAACGGCACGATGGGCCGTGGCGGTTCGAGACATCGGAAGAGCGATTCAGCGCCATGTTCGCCCTGACCAGGGAAGCTTGGAGAAAGTATGAGTTGTTCGCCCCCCGAGACTTGGCGATCTACATGTACTTCGCGCTGGCGATTAACGAGCGGTTCGACGCGCACCCTGTTGTGCATGAGATCTTGCTCGACGGAAGAGACGATTTCGGTTATGTCGCAAAGGCGCTCGATAACCTGCCGTCTAACGTACTGGCGGAACTGAAGAGCAACCGTTTTACACCTGTGGAGGTACCGTACCTGGCACCTGACCAGCGGTTCACGGAGAAATTGAAAGGAACGACACCATGACCACTGAATCCTTCGAGCCCTTGCATCCGGACGATGAAGTTCCAAACGATGTCGTCAAGAGACTAGAAAGACTTCAAGAAGAAGACACCCCGTTCACCGGCTGCCTCCCCTGCGGCATCGTCGTGCGCATGGGCTTCTTCTTCGACGCCTTCGGCCGGCACCGGGACCAGGACGATCCGGCCAGCTCGATGTACTCGAACATCTGCCGGCTGTGGGAGGCGCATCGCGATCCGGAGCAGCCGCTGGAACCGAACCGCCGCTGGTACCGGATGTACTACTCGGGCCTGGGCACGCCGCTGAACGAGGACGCCGAGGTCGATCCGTGGCTCGGGCTATCCGCGGGCATCGGTGAACGCATGCGGGAGAAGGTCATGGGCACGACCAGCAAGGTG